>JAHEFF010000066.1 GCA_024640315.1 Woeseiaceae bacterium | reverse complement strand
GTACAATTGCATCAAACGGCTTCGCAGGGTCACCTGTAACCGGGTCAACGCTCAACTCTGCGGCGCGCACGTCGTTCGAATGAAATCCACCGCCAAAGTTTGCATATATTTCCCACCGATCATTGAAATTGTAGGCAATGCCGAGCTTGGGGTTGACGATCGAATCCGAACCGGAACCGGAATTTTCAGGGCGCAAAGCCGTGACATCCCAGCTGAAGTGATCTACTCGCACACCCAGCGTTGTGCGCAAGCGTTCGGTCCAGTTCACTTCTACATCACCATAGGCGCCCACGCTGAATTGATCCACCGAGTCATTTCGAACCCGGCCAAGTCGAATCCGGTTGCTGGTCCGGTACAGATTGACGTTTGATATCTTGTCGAACCGTGTATCGGCACCTACCTGCAGCACGACCGCCTTGCCGGCCCATTCGAGACCCCGATTGTGATCAATGCGACCACCCGCGATCCACCTCGCGTCTTCCTGCTCGATCTGATCTCCGTTGACCGGGTCACTCAGATAATATGTGGAGTTGCCGAACAGGTTTAGAGAATAGTCAGAAAAGAATGCCTGGTAGTTAGTGCGCTCGCCGGTCAGGTTACCAATCAGGTTAAACCGATGAGTTTCGCCGCCAACGGATGGGTCGACAAAGCCGAATCGCCCCAGGTCACCAGACAATACAGCTCGTTCGGGAATCTGATCGGTCGCGTTCCAGTCATTCGTGTAAACGGTTCCTATCAGCTCTGCGGGCCTGCCCCAAAATTCAGTCGTGAACTTCGCGAACCCGTTGAAGAGCCGGACATCTTCTGCATTCTCCCATGGACCGTCCGACCGCCGCATTTCCCCACCCAGCAGCACTGTTCCCGCCTTGATATCCCAGGAGTTCGCCGCAACCGCACGAAAGTAGTTTTCTGTTCCCCATGCAACCTGGATAAAACCCTTCTGAAACCGGTCGTAGGTGTCGAACTTGCTCGAGCTTGCCGCTGAAAAATCGCCAACGTCAGCGGAATACGTACCTTTTCGATACTCGATGGTCCGAACGAGCTCCGGGATGATGAAATTCATGTCCAGGTATCCCTGGCCATGGGCATGGGTTCTTAAGTTTACCGGCATGCCTTCGAACTGAATCGAGAAGTCCGTGCCGTGATCGAGATTCATGCCACGTAAAAAGTACTGGTTGGCCTTGCCGCCGCCGCTGTGCTGCGTTGCTATCAGGCCAGGAATCACTTCGACCAGCTCGCCGACCCGAAGCAGCGGTCGGGTCGTCAGGTCATCGTAGCCGACAATTCCCTCAGAAGCCGAATCCGCCGCGCCAACCAGATCGATCGCACGGCCAAAAACGAGCACCTCCTCGATAGTCCCGGATTCCCCGCCTTCTCCTGTCTCCTGGGCCAACGCCGGCATAACGGCCGGGAGAAACGCCGCCACCGCACAAAAAGACAATGGTTTGCGATTGATCATGAACAAATATGCCCCGGCGAGCCGTGCAATGCCCAATCATGCAGCGAGTAAGAAACCGGCCATTTGATAATAGGTGAGCAGAAACCCGGCAAACATCAGGGTGAAATTGAAGGCCGTCGCGTGCCGGGAAAATCCTCCGGTTGCCCGCCAGGTGTTAATCAGCACGAGCAGTATCGCCAGCGCCATAAGCTGGCCGAGCTCGACGCCGACATTGAAGCTGACGATATTTGAAATCAGGCCTTCCTTTGAGAGCGTTAGAGCCTGCAGCTTGGTTGCCAGGCCAAAGCCATGCGCGAGTCCGAAACAAAAAACAGCAATCTTCGGATTTGGTTGTCTGCCGAAGAACTTCTGAAAGCCATCCAGGTTTTCGAACGCCTTGTAGACAACCGAGAGACCAATAATCGCGTCGACGATATAGACGTTGACATTGATTTCGCCAAGGACGCCGGCCAGCAAAGTGACACTGTGACCCACCGCGAAAAGGGTGACATAAAGTGCGATGTCCTTGGTCCGGTAGAGAAAAAAGATGACGCCGGCGAGATATAGAAGGTGGTCGTAGCCCGTGATCATATGTTTGGCGCCAAGATAGGCGAATGCGACCAGCGCACGACCGGGGTTTTGCTCGAGAAATATCGCGTCTCTGTCCGCCACGCCGTGAGCAAAGGCGAAGCCCGCCATCAGCGTCAATGCCGAGGCGATGATCAGGCGGGTTTTGGAATCGATTCTAGATTTTCTCATATGGCAGACCCGGGTTTTCCAACATCGATGAACAGATTGTACAGCCCGGTTTCAGTGGCCGCTGGAATCGTATCGCCCGCCGAAACAAGCGGTCGAATATTCGGGAGGGCTGTGTTGAAATGGCCGTCGATTGTCGGGCGGTCCAGGGCTCAATGCGACAGGAAACGGAATTACAGGCTGCACAATCAAATTTGTATGACCGCAATTCAGTGTATGGCTGGATCTCCATCCTGCTGCACTGGCTGACTGCGATCATCATCATTGCATTGTGGTTTGTCGGTCAGAGCATCAGCTCTGCAGCGCCGGAGGAAATTGGTTCGCGCCGGGCGCTGCATGTTTCTATTGCAGCCAGTGCGTGGGCGCTTTTCCTGTTTCGCGTAATCTGGCGGTTCCGGTCAGGGCATCCGCACGTGCGCGGTCAGACTCCGCGGATCCACAGAATCGCCAAAACCACGCACTATGTCATGCTGATCGTCATTCTCCTCATGATGGTTTCCGGCCCAACAATGTTGTGGGCTGGCGGAAATCCAGTCAGTGTATTCGGCTGGTTTTCGGTTCCAGGCCCGCTTGGCGAATCGCCGGTCACCAGAGATCTGGCATACTTCATCCACTCGAACGCAGCGCTGCTCCTTGTCTGGCTGGTCGTTCTGCACGTCGGTGGCGCCCTTAAACACCTGATGTTTCATTCTGACGATACCATCGCTCGCATGATCTGGCCCGGAAGACGGGAAGGCAACGACACATGAAACTTGCCAGCTTTCAATTTAACGGCAAAGACCGTATCGGTCTGCTGAAGAACGACGATGAGATCGTCGAAATAGCCGGGGGCCTGTCCATGCTTGATTTGATCGGCATGGGCTCAATCGGCGGAGAGTACCTGGAAGAAGCGCTGCAAAATACGAATTCCGACCGGGTAATCCGCAGCGCGGATGTCCGCTGGTACCCACCCGTGCGAAAGCCAGGAAAGATCTGTGGCGTAGCCATGAACAATTCCGCGAGCAACGAGCGCAAGATCAGTGCGCCGGAACATCCCGCATTCTTCCTGAAGCCCTCATCCTGCCTGGTTGGTCACCAGGAAGCCGTGCGCGTTCGACCGTACTACGGGAGTGTCCATCCGGAACCCGAACTCGCCGTCGTAATCGGCAGGGAAGCCCGGGACATTGATGCCAGGGATGCGCTGGACTACGTATTCGGATACAGCATCTTTAATGACATTACCGGTAACGGCATGCGCGCTGAGGACCTGTTCCATTACTGGGCGCTGTACACCGATCCGGACAATCCCGATGAATTGCTCCGCCGCGAACAACACCTGTCTTACGCCGCACGCTACAAAGGCACCGATACGTTTGGCTGCATGGGACCTTACCTGGTGACGGCAGATGAAATCGGCGATCCCGATAACCTGGATGTGTATTGCCATGTTGGTGGCGCAACAATCGCCGAAGACAGCACCCGGTACTACAACTACAAGGTCGCCGAACTGATTAGTTACATCAGCCAGTTTCTGACACTCGACCCTGGAGATGTAGTGAGTTGCGGAACGGCATTCAAACCTTCGAAAGACAGAAAATCGATTCACCATGCAAATTTTCAGCAGGTGGCGGGACCCGTCGAGGTTTCGATCAGCGGGCTGGGCACATTGAGCAACCCGGTCCAAATTGAAGAGCAGGCGATAGGTCAATGGCGACTGCAGCGGAGTGAAAAAGAATGACAACTTCAATGATCTGCGCGTCGCACAGCCCCCTGCTCTATTGCTACGCGAAGGCGCCCGATGACTGGGAGGCGTTGCAGGCAGCGTTCAAAGCGCGGCAAGAAGCCGCACAGGCTTTCGATGCGGACCTGGTGATCGCTTTCGGCGCTGACCACTTCAACGGCTTCTTCCTGAAACTCATGCCAGCTTTCTGCGTTGGACTGAAAGCAACCGCGGTTGGCGATATCGGTGGTTTTTCCGGTGCCCTGGACGTACCTCTCGACATTGCTACGGAACTCGTCCACTACATTCGCCGAAACGATCTGGACCCGGCGGTTTCGACCGATATGACCATCGACCATGCCTTTTCGCAAACAATCAACAATATGCTCGGCGGCCTCGATGCAAAACCGACCATCCCGATATTCATCAATGCGATTGCGGAGCCCTTCGTACCCTTCCGACGAACACGCCTGTTGGGTGAAGCCATAGGCCGTTTCGCAGCGAGTTCCGGCAAGCGTGTCCTCTTTCTCGCATCCGGGGGGATGTCCCACAATCCGCGCCGTTACTATCCCGAACTTGGCGACGGGAGTCCCGAGGTTACTGCCTGGCAAATGTCCGGCGGCGACTACCCGGAGTCTCTGAGCCCCGGGCAATGGATCGACCTGCTGGAAGTGATGCACCACGAAGGCGCAGAAATGATTGTTCGTGGCGAAAGAACGGCGAAGGACATGAAACTGAACCAGGAAGCTGACGAGCGTTTTCTGGACGTGTTTTGCGGCAACAGGCTGGATGAATTCGATGACTGGGACCAGCAAAAGCTGGTCGAAGAAGCCGGCATTGGTTCAATGGAATTGCACACGTGGATTGCAGCTGCTGCTGCGCATCGCGCAGCGGGCGGTTCTGCACCAGTCAGGGATTTTTACACGGTCGCTCCCGAACTCGGCATAGCCTGCGGAATCGTACACGCAAATTGATCGTCCGCCGGTCAAACTATTCGATCACAGGATTTCGCTAGCAGGATGCGGGTCCGGCTTTTTTATACCAACGACCAGCACAAATAGCAGGCACGCGCCCGAGAACGCCAGCGATGTGCGGGTTGATCCGATGATTCCGGCCAGGCCACCAGCCACGACACTGCCCACCGCTGGCCCACCCATGATCGTCAGTGTCCACAGACTCATCACTCTTCCACGTAACCGGTTTTCAACATGAATCTGGACTTCGGTTTGCGAGCCAATCGAGACGAGACTTGCGAACAGGCCGAGGCTGGCGACAACCAGGACACCGGTTAGCAACGTTGCGGCGAACGCAAACAAGGCAAGCGAGATTCCTACGCCCAGCGCACCAACAACGACCAACCTGTGTAAATGGGCCTGAAACGTCCTGGAAGAAAAAACCAGGCTCGCGAGTATCGCGCCAACTCCCGCGGCGGACATGAGTGCTGCAAGCGCACCACTGCCACCCGCGAAAATTAATGCCGCAAAAGCCGGCATCAACTCAAGAATGCCTCGACCAAAGAAATTGCTGACTCCTGCCAGCAAAATAATCTGTCGGATTGGTGCATGGTCACGTGTGTAGCGAAGCCCTTCTGCCAAATTTGCGAAATAGGACTTTTGGTTCGCAGGATATGGCTCGTGCGGGTCGATGCGAATGATGGCGAGCACAAATATGACGGGCAGATAGGTGACCGCGTTGATCAGGTAGGCCGCACCTAACCCGTACCAGGCGACTACAGCGCCCGCAACACCCGGTCCGATGAATCGCGATATGTTGAACACCATCGACGAAATTGCCACGGCGCTTGGAAATTTTTTCTTGTTGACAAGGTCCGGAATCAACGCAAGCCGTACCGGCGAATACGCGCTGTTGGCCAGGCCGTGCAAGAAAGCGAGCGCCAAAAGCCACTCGACCGTCATGCTTCCGGTCAACGTCAGGATACCAAGGCCTGTAGCAACCGCCGCCAGCACGGCGTGCATGACGATAGCGGCGCCGCGAGTGTTGACCTGGTCGACCCAAACTCCGAAAAATGCAGTCAGCAGGATAAGCGGGAGGAACTGTGCTGCGGCGACCAGCCCGACCGTCAGGGCGGATTCACTCAATTGCCACGCGTGCCAGCCAAGCGCCAGACGCTGGATCCATACGCCGAGCACGGACAGCATGTTCCCGTACAGATAGGTACGGAAATTCTTGCTGGACAACGCCGAATAGCTGTCAGTACTCATGACAGAAGCTTATCGGATATTGGATGCCATACCCGCCTTCATTGCATCAGCCGTAACTGACGGCTGATGTCACGACGCTCCTCTAGCCTGTACCAATATAAGGAATTAAGCGGCCAAGCAGCAGAACACCGAACCAGGAACTCAACGACACCCAGGCAATGACCTTTGCGATTGCCGGCGTGTCGGCATGCGGTTCCCAGGTCGTCATAACGGGGTTTATTTTGAACCAGAACCAGAGCGCATTCAGGCCGGCGATGAACACCAGGAACATCTTCCACCAGAAACCGATGTTCGCCGTATAACGCGCCGGGTCGCCCATCAGGAATAAGAATCCGGTAACCAGGTTAAGACCAAAGCCGATAAATACCCAGGGCAACAGCTTGTGTGTCGCCACAATGTTGACTTGCCGAATGAAGCCCGCGAGTCTCAGATCAATGACCAGTAACGATCCAAGCAGGAGGGACAGACCCATAAAATGAATGATTTCCATGATCGGCCAGGTCCACGCCCAATTGTGAACCCAGGCATTGATCGCGCTACTCTCTACTGCTGTTACAAAAGCTTCCATTTGCCTCTCCCGATCTCTTAAACGTAGGCGGTCAGACGACCAGCAATGATGGCGCCCATCCACAATGCGATAGATAACATCGCAAGAGACTTCACAGACCCGACAACGGCACCCGAACTATCCCAGGTTGCGCCTTCATCACGCATTTTGTTCTGGATAATCGCGCCGCAAATGGCTGCCAAAAATATCATCGAGATCTTGAGCAGAAACGCTGTGTTACTTACGAACATCGTCGCCTGTGACGTGAACAGGAAGCAACCCGAAATCGCATTGATAACGAAGCCCGTCCACGCAAGTTTTCTCAGGCTGTCCAGCGACTCATAGCTGATTCCTTCGAAACAACCGATCAGTCGGAGATCACGCATCACGAAGAGGCCGACAACAATCGCCAGACCCACAACATGGCAACCCAACATAAACGGGTATCCGTACAGGGACTCTCCCACCCATAACGCTACCGCCGTACCTTCCAGCCATTCAAACATGGCGCACTCCTTACCTTTTAATGGTGCATTTCCCGCTCTGCGATCAATGAATGCCCAAACCGCTACTTCGATCCGTCGAGCAGTTCTTCATAATCTTTTCCCATCACCTCGTCCACGGGCTTGCCTTCATGAATCGCGTCGACCATCGAGCTTTCCCGCGCTACAATCGTTTCGGCTTTGTCGAGCACATCGCTGGCCATTGCCGCAGGAATGAAAACCACGCCGGTCCCGTCTGCGATGACAAAATCCCCGGGTTCAACAATGACTTCACCAATCTCGACGCGAACGTCCACCCCTGCTTCATGTATCCGGCCGCGCGCGGACCTGGCCGTGGTCGATCTCGAAAATACCGGGAGCCCGACTTCCCGACACTCATCAATATCCCGTACCGGACCCTCGACAATGATGCCGCGAATTTTCCGCAGTTTCGCAGCGTGGGTCAGCATACCTCCCCAGGCTGCTGCGCTGATGCCAGTCTTCTGTTCGACGACAATGACGTCAGTCTCTCCGGATTCCATAATGGAACGCACACCGAGGTGCGTTGTCGATCCACCAGGGGAAGCTCCGGCTTCAAGTTTCATCGTCCGCACCCGGCCGGCTATCCGCTCCTTCGTTGATCTGCGTACCAGTCCGTCCACGGTGCCGGAAACGCCCAGGCTGTCCAGTGCGTCGGACACCGCGCAGGCGTCCAGTGATATCAGTCGGTCCAGGAGATCTGTGTAGTTCACTGTTTTTGTGCTACCTGGGAACGCAATGCATCAGTATCTCGTTATTCGTTATGCATTGTTTGATTATTGGAAAATTGTAACGTGGTCTGGTGCCACTGTCGCCGTCCTGATTCGCTCTGCGAACCAGCAAATTCACCCTGGGTCAAAAGTGCATGTGCCTACATATATTGCCGAATGCCAACACAGGTTGTGTAAGTACATGTCCGGATCCCGCCTGACGGGCCCAGCGCGATATAAGGATTTTGTCTTTGTCCGCTATCCACGCATGAAGGACCTCGCCATGTTCAGAGCCATACTCCTGTTATCCATCCATCTGGCACTTGGCGCGTGCATGCTCGGTCATGCCGATGACGAACCAGCTCCCGTACCCACCATGAGCGTCAACGAACTGATGGAGACCGTCGTCACTCCGGCGACAAATACCCTCTGGGGAATTGAAGATCCTCAGTCGGATGAGGACTGGCAGGTTTTTATCGACGCCGCAAACCTGGTTATTGAGTCGGCCAGGACGATAAAAGTTGGCGGAACCGGGGAAAACGATATGCAGTGGGCGGCAGATCCGGAATGGCAGGCCTTTGCCGATCGGCTGCAGGGCGCAGGCGTTGATGCGCGCATTGCAGCTGAAAATAAAGACCTGGAAGCCATGTACACTGCCGGCGAGGTGCTATATCCACCCTGCGAGGAATGTCATATCCAGTTCCATCCCGGCGTTCGGGAAAATTGACAAGCTCCGCGACTCCTGGCTTGCAGGGGCTATTGCCAGTACATGAATGCAGTCGAGCTGCCTGTTCCTGCCGGCGTCCGATATAGCGCATGGTAGTCGACAATGTGGCCATGCAGATTGGATCCGCGCATCGCACCACCAGCCGCGAGCCACGATTTGATTTCTGAAGACCCCGCCTGGTAGTACCCCTCGCCGTAGGTCAGCAAGTGCTCGAAGTCATTTCTTTCCATCGCTTGCATAATGTCCTTATCGAACTCTTCGTCAACGACGAAATGACTCAGCCCGCCACTTGCGATCACGCAGACTCTCAGATCATCATCCCAGGCACGAATGGCGTCGCCAATCACCTCGCCCAGTGCGTAACACCTGGGCGCCAGCGGCTGGTTGGGCGGAAAGAAAGTATTCGTATCGATTGGCACATGTGGCGTCAGGTTTTCGCGGAAAACCTGCTTGTAAATAAACCCGTATGAATGCGGCATCCCGCTGGTCTGTGCACTGGCGGGGTCGGGATGAAATTGCCTGTTTGACCAGGCGATGTCGAAACCTTTCCTGATTGCACAACTCGCCAGGTAAGCGGCGAGCTCCGGGTGGCCGGGAATCACTAACCGGTCGCTGTCAGGCAAATGCCCGACATCCGCCAGTGCGATACCAGGCGGCAATCGCGATATCTGATCCTCGGTACGTGGAAGGTTCTCGAATTCGGCGCAACCCATTATGGTGAATGCGGGTTTGATGTCGTCAAGAAACATCTCTGCCTGATCGTTGCCGAATATGACCGTCACATCCGGTTTCGCGGCGTCATAGATATCTCCAAGGAACTCGATCGCTGCAAACGATTTGGTCAATCGTTCTTCGCGAATCTCCATTGCCGTCTGCTTCTCCAGCCGGAGGTGTTCGCGCTTCGCCAATACGTCAGCGTATTTCATGCGCTCACCGTGGTACCACATCTGGACACCGTCCTGAGTGTCGCGCCTGGCGCGAATTTCCCACTGGTCGGCGGGAGTATGTAACTGCGGCGTATGTGCGCAGCCAATGCCTAGTACGATTTTTGCCATGCCACTTTCTCTTGATCCGGGGCTTCAGTGATCGTCAAAATCAGATACCAAAAATTCGCCTGGCATTTGCATCGCTCACGCGTCGGGCTACGTCGGGCGCCAGTGCGTTAACGCGGGAGAGGCAGCCCGCCATGTCCCCGATGTTGTGCGGGTAATCGGAGCCGTAGAGCACATTGTCCGGCCCGGCTACATCCACACAGAGATTCAGTGCCCCCTGCGAATACACAACTGAATCGTAATAAATCCTCTCGAGGTAGGTGCTTGGCTTTTCCTTGATGACGTCCGCACAGGCCGGGATCATTTCATGACACCGATCGAGCCGGCCTGCCAGGTATGGCAGGGTGCCGCCGCCATGTGAAGCAATGATTTTCAGGTTCGGGTAACGATCGAAGAAGCCATTAAGGATCATTCGCGACACCGCAAGCGTTGTGTCGATCATGAAGCCGATTGGCGGGACGAGGCCATATTCATCCAGGCTCATATCCGGGGTGCCCAGGGGAGCCGTCGGATGCACCAGAACCGGGAGCGAGCGATCGTCGATAGCCTTCCATACGGGGGCAAAATCCGGGTGCGTAAGATTCATCCCGTCAATGTTGGCAATAACCATCACGCCGATGGCGCCGTCCGCAATCGTTCGTTCGAGTTCGGCGATCGCTCTGTTCGCGTACTGCCACGGCAACGACGTGAACCACCCAATCCTGTCCGGCCGCGCCCGTTGCTGTTCCGCCATTGAATCATTCACCATCGTCGCGGCCGTGGCGCTGATTTGCTCGTCGCCGAAATAGGCATTCGGGCAGGTCAACGAAACAATGGCGAGATCCACGCCTGCTGCATCCATATCCCGTATCCGCGCGTCGTAGTCCCACATCTCCGGCATCAGGGTCATGAATGGCGCGCCTTGCATATAGATGCTCTCCTGGCCGGCCCGGGTTGGCTTGCACTCATACTTTGGCCCACCGTATTGAGTCAGGTAATCCAGGTATTCCCGGGTAAGCATGTGCGTGTGTACATCAATGACTGCCATCTAATTTCTCCGTCTTTCTATAACGCTGGTATCGCGTTCGAGTTCTCATGTGCGCGACTGCTTCGCCGCCGGCTTTTTAATGGTATTCCTGAGAATCCCGATGCCCTCTATCTCGAGCTCAACAATGTCTCCTGGTTTTAGCCAGGTAAGCGACTCGAAGCCACAGCCGGTTTCAATTGTGCCAAGACCAAGAATCTCGCCGGGGAAGATCGTCTCCGAGCGACTGACCTGCTCAATACAGCGTTCGAAACTATGCTGCGCACCAGCGGAATTCCCGCCACCGCGAACCACGCCGTTTACGCGGACGGACATTTCCAGGTTGTACGGATCATCAATCTCGTCCCGGGTAACGATCCAGGGGCCAAAGGAATTACTCGTATCGAAATCCTTACCTTTGGCCGGCCCCATACGGAATTGCCCTTCCCAGCGAGCCTGGATGTCGCGGGCGCTGAAATCGTTGAAGATCGTGTAGCCAAATATGTAATCACGCGCGAAGGACGCCGTGATGTCCTTGCCCTTGCTGCCGATGACGCACGCAAGTTCGAGTTCGTAGTCCAGATTTTCAGCAAAGGGCGGCCATTCGACCACACCATCGTGCCCGTTGATGGCAAAGCGATTGCCCTTGTAGTAGAGCGGTATTTTGTACCAGATCTCCGGTAGCCGGTACGCCCCGCTGTTCTTCATGCGCTGGTACGCAGCATCCGGGTCAGCTTCCAGCGAGGAACGCAAGCGCATCGACGCGTCCATTGCCGCAAGGCAATGCTGCTCGTAGTTTGCGAAGTCTCTGATTTGCTGCGGCACGGGAAGTGGTGAAAGCAACCTGATGTTCGCGAGTGAATGAATGGCTTCATCGACAGGATTGCCGGCCAGTGCGTGGAGAGTCTCGAGACCGGCTTTGCCAGCTTCAATCAGCGCCAGCACCGAGCGATAGACGGGCTCGCCCTGTCGTTCCGCTGCCAACCGAAAGTCGAGGGCATGATCATCATCAATCATTACGCCCGGGCGAATGCCGTTGTCGTTTTCAAAAGAGATGATGCGCATGCTGACTGTTCTTGAAAAAGCAGCTAGAGAGTCGCGGCCATCTTTTCCGCCATCTCAACCGACCCAAGCGCCCGTGAAATCTCGAGTGCGGTGCTTTTCAATTGTTTGAGGTACCGCAATTCCTGGTTTACCGACCCGGGGCGTCGATTCATGACGACGGACAAGGCTGCCTCGAGGCGCTCCGCGTGATCGAAAATCGGCGCCGACAGGACGGAAAACCCGGCATCGTGCGGATCTTCATTAAAGGCATGAAAGTCGCGCTGGATCTGGCTGAATTCAGCGCGTTGCGCGTCGGAATCCAGGATCACCTCGCGTTCTGGCTCTCTTTCGGTCCGACGGGCCAGCACCCGCTCGCGAACAAACTCCGGCGAGAATGCCAGTATTACCGACGCAGTTGGCGACGTTGGAATACTCCAGCGCGTGCCCCGAACCAGTTGGGGTGACAGTGGCTTGCCGCTCGAAATAGTGGACACAATCAGCGCATCGCCCCCGGCGGGAATTGCCAGCAACAAGGACTCCTGGATCTGGTTACGGAGCAGAACCATGTATCGATAGGCAACGTTGGTGATCTCGTACTGGTCCAGTGCGGCGTTGGACAGCCTGAACAGGGTCGGACCGAGTCGGTAGCCACTCTTGTCCGGCATCCTTGCAACCAGGCCCAGGTCAGAAAGGGTGCTCAGATGCCGGGACACTCGCGCCTTGGTCATGCCCAGATGTGCCGCAATATCGGTCACCCGTTGCGGCCGGCCACTTTCCGCCAGGAACTCCAATAGCTGCGACGCCACTACGACGCTGTGAACTGTGGAGGATTTTATCTTTTTGCTATTCACTGATTCGCTCGACACTTGCTGTTTGGCCGCGCACACGAGTGAGCTCTTTTTCGTGCCCTGCAGCTGACCGAATTATATCGCAGTACGCAACAAGTTATTGCCTAATGATCCCGGCCTGTCAAAATTGTACTCGTAGCATCAGGCTGGAAAAACGGCTCACGTGGTGAGGAGTACAAAATGAAGTTGGCAACCATTCGACTGAACGGCGCGGAAACCGTGATCGGCAGGGTGGACGACTCGAATGCGGTTGCGTTGGTGCCAGCGACAATGGAAGACATGATCGCAGGTGGCGAGAAAGCACTTGACGATGCACAAGACGCGATCGATAAAGGCCGCGCAGGAGATGTCGACCTGATCGGCCTCGGCAACGCCGACTGGATGGCGCCAAACCCACGAGCCTCGAAAATTCTCGGCTGCGCCGTCAACAATAATCATTTGAACAAGGTTGCTTACCGACCGATGAAGAGCCCAATGTTCTTCACCAAAGGACGTTCCGCCCTGACCGGCCACAATAAGCCGATCAAAATTCTCGCCCGTCACGGACGAACAATCCCGGAGCCAGAGCCAGTTGTCGTATTCAAAAATACGGCCAAAGATATCGGCGAAGACAAAATTCTCGATCACGTTTTCGGTTATACGATGACGAACGATTGCACGGCCAGCGGCATCAAGTTTGGTGAAGATTCCATTGCGCTCAACCAGAACCCGGATCTGATTCATCCTCATCACATGGAGTGGCGCCACCGCTTCGAGAATGACAATTATCTCTATTTCATCTACCACGCCCGGTCCAAAGCTGCCGACACCTTCGCCGCGATGGGGCCGTGGCTTACCACAGCCGACGAAGTCGACGATCCCAACAAGTTGAATGTCCGGGGCTATATCGACGGAGAGGTGTACGCGGACGACTCTACTGCCAGTTATTTTTTCTCTGTCGAACGCGTGTTGTCGGAAGCAAGTCTCTGGTTCACCCTGGAGCCGGGTGACTGTATTCACTGCGGAACCGCTGTAAAGGGAACCGAAAAGTTTCCAAAAGGCAACCT
>JAHEFF010000065.1 GCA_024640315.1 Woeseiaceae bacterium | reverse complement strand
CGGCGGCGGCGGCGGTGGAGGAGGCGGCGGTCAGATTCGCGGTATCAGTGGGCCCGTTCCTGGTCCCGGTGGTGCGGGTGGTGCCGGTGGTGCCGGTGGTGCCGGTGGTGCCGGTGGTGCCGGTGGTGCTGGAGGAGGCGCTGCCGGAGGAGACATGGCCGGAACAAATTGCGATCCAGAGGGCAACGGCGGTTGGGGCGGACCTGACGCGGAATGTGATGGCAGTGTTGGTCAGTATCCCGGAGAGAGTGAGGCGGACCGCAAGGCGCGTCTCGAAAGAACACTCGAAGAATCCGTCGGAGGATTCGACGAAGTACTGGCAGAGGAGCAACGTGAGATTTCCACGGTTGGCCGCAACACGGAAGGCTTTGGCAACGGCGCCGACGGAGGAGGGACTGGCCGCGTAGGTCTTGGCTCGCAGGGTGGCGGCGGCAGCGGTGGCGGTGGCGGCGGTGGCGGTGGCGGCGCAGGAGCGGCCGGTTCAATCGCTGGCCCACAAGAGCCGAAAGAAGCCTCGGTTGGCGGGCTCACCGAAGAAGAAATTCAGGCCCGGACACCGGAGGATATCCCGGATCTCGTCAGTGAAGACATTGTTGCCAAGCAGCTGCGTGAAGCGGCGCTGGCAGAAGATGATCCCGTGCTCAGGGAGCGGCTCTGGGAAGAGTATCGGATGTATAACGACCTGAACTAAAACAATAAATGCGTATACGGCTTATCGACAATATGAAAACGAAACTGCAACTTATCCTTACTGCATTCGCTTTTGGCCTTGTTGGCGGTGGTTGCACCGTCTCCGAGGTCATTTATGCAGAAACCTCGGAACTCGAAGTCGCTTCCTTACAGATCTCCGAAAGCCTGTTGCTGGACGTGGGAATTTTGCATTTCGATGCTGGCATTCCGGAAGAAAACGATGTGGAGAAAACCCGCATCTACCCCGAGGTGCGTGAAGCTGAAGCGCGCTACTTGCCATACCATATAAAAACAACATTGCAGGGTACGGGCTTCTGGGGCGCGGTTCGCGTTATTCCGTCGGCTAATGTTGCGACTGATGTGATTGTCAGCGGCACGATTGAAGAGTCGGACGGTGAATTTATTGAGTTGAAACTGAAGGCCGAGGATGCGACCGGACGATTCTGGTTTGAGAAGTCTTACTCAATGCAAACCGGGATTGCCTCCTACGCCGAATATCGCGATCGTGCGCAGGACCCCTATCAGAAAGTATTTAACGATTTCGCAAACGATTTGCACGCTCATGTGATGACGTTTGAACCGAAATACGTTGCACGTATCAGAGATGTTTCCGAACTCAAATTCTTTGGAGACATGGCACCGAGTGCCTTTGGCGAGCACCTGGCTACGAATGAAGAAGGCTACCTCGAGGCGCAAAGGCTACCTGCGGAAAACGACCCGATGGTCGATCGTTTGCGGCAAATCCGGGAACGTGACCGGCTGGTGGTCGACACGCTTAATGAACACTATGCGAATTTCTACTACGGAATTGCGTTGCCTTATGAAGGTTGGCGCAAGCGTACCCGTGAACAGTCCGTAGCTTATCGGCAGACCAGGAAGTCGGCTGTGCAACGCGCACTGATTGGCGCAGCCGTCATGGCAGGTTCGATGGCCGTGGACACGGGCAGCTCCAGCTACTCAGGTTATCGGGCTAAACGCATTGCACAAACCGTTGCCATCGATCGCGGTTGGCGGACCATTATGGATGCGCTTCAACAGCATCGTGCGGCTGAAATTCACCGGGAAGAGATCAAGGAATTGTCGGAGTCGTTTGTTGCAGAAGCGGCGCCGATGGTTGTAGAGGTTCAGGGTGAGTCAATGCGGCTGACAGGCACGGCTGAGGCGCAGTACGAAAGTTGGCGCAAGCTGCTCAAGCAGATCTACGAGACCGACACCGGCTTCTCCGAATCCATCCAGGTTGGTGATCCTGCCAGATCGCAGCAACCGTCCGGCTAATTTTCCAAACGATCTATGCGGATCCTTAACGAAGGTACGCGCCTCGCGGACAGATATACGCTGATCCGGCGGCTTGGCGGCGATGGCATGTCAGAGATATGGCTGGCATCCGACCAACGGTCGGATGCCCGGGTCGCGCTGAAGTTTCTTGCCGGCGACGCTGCGTCGGATCCCAAACAAAGGGAGCTGCTGAAAAGAGAGTGGCGCATCGGCAGCCGGTTGATGCACGCCAACATCATTCGCGTTTTCGAATTTCACGATGACCCGGACGGGCCGTGTTTCGGTCTGCAGTATGTGGGCGAATCAAACATTGGCGTGCTATGCGGCAAAGACCCGGCCGAATCCATGCGGCCGATTGGCCTTATTGCGGACGCATTGCGTTATGCACACGGCAAAGACGTGGTGCATCGAGACATCAAGGCAAGCAATGTACTGCTCGATAGCCGGGGTATTCCCTATCTCGTGGATTTCGGCGTTGCGGCAAACGTTGGCGACGCGGCGGTTGCGGGTAGCGGCTCTGATATTGCGATGAGCCCGCAGCAGCAGTCCGGTGGCGTCGCAGCGTTTTCCGACGACATATTTGCGCTGGGCGTTCTCATGCATGAATTGCTGACGGGTAGCCCACCCGGCGGCACTGAAATGCGGGAAGTTGCCGCAGCAATGCAGGATGGCAGGCCGATCCCCGCTTCGCTCAGGTCCTTGCTGAGCGATATGTTGTCGTCCAACGCCTCGCTAAGGCCTGCTGCGGAGGCTGTAGCGGCAAGACTGGCTGAAGCAGGTTTCCCGGCAGGGCCAGCTCCCGCCCGCTATGCGTCCGGCGAGCGTGCAACGGAGGAAATCCACCAGACCGTAGAGCCGGCAAAACATTTCAAACGGGCGGCGCCAGCGCCGCTGTCGTCCCCGGCGTCACCAAAAGAATCCAAAGGCATCCCACCCAAGGTACTGTACGGGGCGCTCGGCGCTGCACTGGCGGTATTTCTCGCTGTTATTTTTGTGTTGCCCGCAGTCGTTGATCGGGAGCCGCCGTCTGCAACCAGCGCAACCAGCGCAACGAGCGAATCCGCAGAGTCGGGAGCAGAAATCGAGGCAGTCGCTGAAAGTTTGCCCGACGACGATGACGGAACGTCGGCAATTCCGGGCAGCGACACATCATTTAGCGAAAACGTCGTCGCTGCCGGAGGTGTCAAGGCGGCCGCGGATGAGGCGCTCGGAGACCTGCTATCGCAGCTCGAACGATTGCGCTATCGGGCAATTGATCGTTGGGGCGGCCAGCCATATCTGGATGCCGTCAATGTCTACGCGGAGGGCGACCAGGCCTATGTCGACAAGAATTACCGCCTGGCAGGCGAGAAGTATCGCGAGGCAAGTCGTTTGCTGGAGCCATTCTTCGATCAGATCGACAGCGTATTCGATGAGACCCTGGCAGCCGCGAAGGATGCGTTGAGTAATGGCGATCCATCCGAAGCAGTCCGGCTTTTCGACCTGGCAGTGGCAATAACGCCCGGGCACCGGGAAGCAGAGGCTGGTCTCGAACGGGCAAAGAATCTCGATTCCGTATTGTCATTGATGGAGCAGGGCATTCGTTACGAGGAAGACCTGGAACTCGATGCGGCAAAACTGGCGTTCGAAAATGCGCTCTCGATCGATCCTCTGTGGGAACCCGCATCACTGGGGCTGGAGCGGATAAAAGTCGCCATCAAAAACTTATCCTTTGCGCAAAGAATGACCGAGGGATTTGATGCCCTTTATGACGGCGACTTCGATTCAGCGCGTGCTGCTTTCAATGCGGCCAAACTATTGAATCCCGCCTCGCGTGAACCTGCGGACGGGTTACTGCAGGTCGACCAGGAAGCCCGGCTGGCGGATATTCGTCGAATGGAGGATGAGGCGAACAAACTGAATGAGGCCGAGCAGTGGGAAAGCTCTATTGCGACCTACCAGGATATTCTGAAAATCGACCCTGACCTGCAGTTTGCTCACGAAGGACTGGCGCTGGCGCGCTCTCGCGCAGCGATTCATTCGCGCCTGCAGGAATTCATCGACGATCCTGACAGCCTGAGTGAAGACGCGACTATGCAAAATGCTACGCGGATGTTGCTCGACATGACGCGAATCGATCCGATGGGGCCGCGCCTCGAGGACCAAAAAAATGAGCTGGCCAGGCTGCTTAAGCGGGCAGCAACACCACTACGCGTGCAACTTGTTTCGGACAATCAAACTGAGGTATCCGTTTTCAAGATTGGCCGATTCGGTCTTTTTGAATCTCATGAACTGGAGTTGCGACCGGGAAATTATGTTGCCGTCGGCATTCGGCCGGGCTACCGTGACGTCCGAATCGAATTCCGGGTGGCGCCCGAAATCGAAATGCAGCCGGTTGTTGTTCAGTGTGAGGAAGCCATTTGACGTTCAATACCGTCATCGTCAGGGATAGTGCGGGAGAGCGACGCCTCGATAAGGCCGCGCTGCCGCTGCGCCTGGGTACCGGTACGGATTGCGAGATCCGCCTTCCCGGACCTGGTAGCAATGCCGTGGCCCTTCTCGATGAACTCGATGGCGCACCGTTCGTTCAGCCTGTCGGGTCTGGCGGGGCGCTTAAAATCAATGGCGACATTCTGCGGGCATCTCGCAAGTTGTCTGTCGGTGATGAGTTGGAGTTCTTCGGCACGCGCGTGCTTATCGGTCAATCCGATGATGTGCTGCAACTGGATGTCATGCTTGAGGGCAGCGCCTACGTAACCAGGCCGCCGGAGATGCCGGGCGCTGCCGCCGGACCGGCAGAGGAAACCATTGTCGCCACCGCGTTTAGTCGACAGCAGAGTGTCGCGCCGGTTGAAGTCAAGCGCTCGGCCTTTCGCTGGCAGACCGTCGTTGGCGGCGTTATTGCGACCCTGGTACTTATTTCCTGGCTTTTGTTTACGTCAAAGTCGATTCAGTTCGACGTGCAACCTGCCGGCGCGGACGAGGTGTCGGTGACGGGTGGCTGGTTCAGGCTGCCGGTTGGCGAACGCATCCTTATGCGCGAAGGCGATTACACCGTCAATGTCAGAAAAGAAGGTTACTACGACGTTGCCCAGAACCTGCAGATCGACGCTACGCCAAGCCGAACCGTCGTCATCGAAATGCGCAAGCTGCCGGGGCAACTGACAGTCACCGTTGATCCGGCAGTCGACGCGATCATCACTGTCGACGACACACGCATCGGCGAAGCACCGTTCGGTCCTGTTGAACTCGAGCCCGGGATGCATTCGATCAAAGTGCAAGCGGATCGCTTCCTGCCATTTTCGCAGCGCCTGGCCGTCCCCGGACTTGGCTTGCATCAGCAGCTCGACGTGCAGCTTGTGCCGTTGTGGGCGGATGTCGAAATCTCGTCGAATCCTTCCGGTGCCGTGGTCTACCGGGGCGAAGAGGCGATTGGTGAGACACCCATGAGTCTTGAATTGATGGAAGGACCGCATTCGCTGAGCATGATCAAGGACGGCTTTAAGGCATGGGATTTTGATGTTGATGCCGCAGCGAACGTTGACCAGGTGTTGCCAACCGTGCAACTGGAACCGGCGAACGCGCAACTTCGTGTGGTCTCAATTCCGAGAGGCGCCAACGTGACCGTCAATGGCCGCTACCGGGGGCAGTCGCCGGTGACGATTGCCTTGTCGCCCGACATCAACTATGAAATTGGCTTGTCGAAAGCCGGCTACGGGTCGGTGACCCGCCGCGTTCTCCTTGAGGCCGCCGCGGCAGAAGAAATCACCGTCGACATGACGGCGCGAACCGGTGAGGTGACCGTCGCCGCGTTGCCCGGTGATGCAACCGTGTATATCGATGGTCAGGCACGCGGTACCGGTACATTGACGATGAAGTTGTCCTCTGCGCCGCATCGGCTGGAGGTGAAGAGAAACGGCTACTCGACATTCTCCCGAAGCATAACGCCGCGCCCGGGCTATCCACAGACGATCAACGTCCGGCTTTTATCCGATGAAGAGGTACTCGCGCGCAGCACCGCAAATTCAATGACGACCTCCCAGGGCCAGGAGCTCAAGCGCGTCGAGCCTGGTGAATTCACAATGGGTACGTCGCGGCGCGAACAGGGGCGTCGCGCCAACGAGGTCATTGTGCCTGTGATTGTCACCAGGCCGTTCTATATCGGCGTGAAGGAGGTGACGAATCGTGAATTCCGGCGATTCCGGCAAAACCACGATTCCGGTGGCGCGCTGCATATTTCATTGGCCGGTGACCTGAATCCGGTGGCGAATGTCAGTTGGGACGATGCAGTGGAATACCTGAACTGGTTGAGTGCCCAGGAAGGTTTGACGCCCGCTTATGAAAAAGTATTTGAGCGCTGGCAACCGGTGCGGCCGACACCCAATGGTTACCGGTTGCCGACCGAGGCGGAGTGGGTTTGGGCAATTCGTTACCAGGGCCGACCCACGGCGGCCAGTTTCCCCTGGGGTGGCCGAATGCCGCCCCGGGCTGACAGCGGCAATTATGCTGGCCAGTCTGCCAGCACGCTGGTGCCGACCATCCTGCCCGGCTGGGATGACGGCTTTGCCTCAACCGCTCCGGTAGGCTCCTTCAGGCCCAATGCACTGGGTATTTACGATGGCGGCGGCAATGTCGCGGAGTGGGTGCAGGATTACTATTCGGTCCCCACGGCCGGACGCACCGATCCTGTCAGCGATCCCCAGGGCCCGCCACGCGGCTCGAACCGGGTGATCCGCGGGTCCAGCTGGATGCATGCCGGCGTCATGCAATTGCGGCTTGGGTTCCGCGATTTTGGCAATAGCGGGCGCCCCGACGTTGGCTTCCGCATCGCAAGGAATGTAGAGTAAAAACTTCGGACTTTTCGGTGCTTTGACTGTCTTAGTTAAGTGCAGCAAACCTGAAGCGAGACTGTTATGCCGAATTACCTGATTACCCTGATGTTACTGACAATCCTGGCGCTCCCAGCCTGGACACAGGAAGAAGAATCGGCCGGGGAATCCGCCGATACTGCTCTGCCTGAAGCGGATACCGTCGCTGCCGGGGAAGAAGACGGCGCCGCGGAATCCGACGCTGAAGAGGCTGACGATTCCGACCTCGATATACAGACTTATGAAGAAGATGACGACGATTTCGTGCCGACCGAGGAGATACCCGCGGATGAGCCTATTCCTTTCCCTTCAAATATCTGAATCATGCGCCCGACTGGCAAGGTAGCCTGAGAGAAATACCCGATGAAGAAACAGAACATCCCGGTTGAATTCGTTTATCAGCTGTTCGCGCTGATTATCGCGATCATTATCGTCCACGCCTTTTACGTGTCGCTCGTGAGGCCGAATGCTGCCGAGGTTCTGGCTCAGCAGGCAATCGAGGCGCAAAACGATCCCGACTACGTTCGGGAGCGGTCGAACTGGGTCCTGATCAAGGATCTCGAGCAGGAGGCCTGTTTTGTGCTCATGTTCTGGGCGCTGGCGATCATGGCGTATAAGGCTCGAGATATTATTCGTGAACGCAATTTGCTCGATGTAGACCTCGTACCGATTGCAGAAGGAATGCGAATATTGCCGGAGGATACACGTGAGTTTGCCAGGCAGGTTCAGGCGCTTCCGGAGGACAATCAGCGGATGCTGTTGCCACGTGCGTTAATGAACGCGCTCAGGCGCTTCAATTCCACGCGCAATATTCAGGACGTTTCTGCCAGCACCAATATCGTGATGGAATCCGAAGCCGATCGGCTGGAATCCGAGTTGTCGATGATCCGCTACATCTCCTGGGCAATCCCGTCGATAGGATTTATCGGCACCGTGCGCGGTATTGGTGAAGCGCTGGCACAGGCAGACAAAGCGGTCCAGGGAGATATTGCGGGAGTTACGCAAAGTCTGGGTGTGGCATTCAACTCGACATTCATCGCGTTGCTGATCAGTATCTTCCTGATGTTTCTCGTCTATCAGCTTCAGCTTCTCCAGGAACGCCTGGTCTTTGACAGCCAGGCTTATCTCGACGAGAAGCTTATTCGTCACATGAAGGGTGACTGACGGTTCCCCTCGCTGTGACTCGCCTCGCCATACATCTCAATGATGCCGACATTACGCTCTCTGATGGAGAGCGGGTCACGTATCGCGAACCCGGTTTCGCCTATCTGGGTCATGAAAACCTGATCACCGGCAGCGAGGCATTTGCGCATTCACGTATCGATCCGCGGCGTATTCAGCACCACTACTGGTCAGACCTCAATACCGTGCCCTTTTCCGATAGCCGTTTCAGTCACCTTAGCGCGGCGGACCTCGCGATTCGGCAGCTGGAGCAAATCTGGGAGCCCAAGGGCGAAGGCGTTGATGAATTGATCGTGGCCGTGCCGGCCTACATGAGCCCGGAGAGCCTGGGGCTGTTTCTGGGGATCGCCAGTGAACTCAAGTTGCCGGTTGTCGCAATGGTGGACGCCGCGGTTGCGTCAACCCGTCGCGAGTACAAAGGTGCTGTCCCGGTTCATATCGATCTGAGTATGCACAAGACCACATTAACGAGAATTGCGCAGCCGGGCATGGCGCAAACCGATCGAATCGAAATTCTCGACAATGTCGGGCTTTACTCGCTCTACGACACCTGGCTGACCACGGTGGCGGAAGCTTTCGTGCAGCAATCGCGTTTTGATCCGCTGCACACGGCAGAAACCGAGCAGATGTTGTTGAACAGTCTGGGCGGATGGCTGCGCCAGGCATCGAGCCATGACAGTGTCACGATGGAACTGGAATCCGGCAACACATCTTATTCGGCGGAAGTCGAATCGCTGGCGCTGATTGGCGCGGCGGCTTCGGCGTATCAGCAAATCGCGAGCGTACTCCGGTCATTGTTCAGGGCAGAGGATCTGCCAGCTATCCAGGTGACTGACCGCATTGCGCGCATGCCTGGATTGACCGATATGCTAAAAGCCAGGGTCGGTGGTGAAGTGTTCGTGCTGGAGCCGGGGGCAACGGCGCGTGGCGCGTATGCCCGCTGCCGCGGCAACACGGCTGCCGGTCAGGGTGTCAGTCTGCTGCGGCAGCTGCCCTGGGACCAGTCGGCCATCGATATCGGCGCTCATTCAGTCGAAAACCCGGATGCGGGGCTGCCGACCCATTTGCTGTATGGCCACAGGGCGTATTCCATCGGGAATTCGCCATTGGTTCTGGGGTCTCAGGATAGTGGAGATGATCGCTATGTCGCCCTGGCTTCCGAGATGCCCGGCGTATCGCGCAAGCATTGTTCGCTGCTGCGCAAGAATGGTCAGTGCGTGGTCGAAGATCACAGCCGTTACGGAACGTTTCTGAACGGTCATCGGGTTGATGGATCATCCGTGCTGCAAGCAGGCGATTCGTTAAGAATAGGATCGCCCGGATTCGAGTTTCAACTGATCACTACGGATACAGAGCATGGCTAGACGCCGCCGCCCAATGGAAGTATTCAGCATGTCTTTCCTCGACTGTATGAGTTGTGGTTTCGGTGCGGTCATCCTGTTTTTCATGATCATCAACTCGCAGGTGGTGCATAAATCCGATACACCCCCGGAGCAGTCCCAGGCTGAGACCGTCAAGCTGGAATATGAAATCCTGAATCAGCGCAAGAACCTGGTGCTGGCAAGAAATACCATGGAGCGACTCGAGGACGAAGAAGTTCGGGCGGAAGACCAGATTGCGCAGATCATTGCGTTGATCGAAAAACTCAAGAAGGAGCTCGAGCAAAACGACGAAACGACGCTCGCGAAGCTCGAGCGTGTCGAAAAATTGCAGTCCGATATCGAGCGGCTCGAGGACGAGAAGAAGCGTTTGCTGGCGCAGCAGAAGGAAAATGAAGGCGAAGGTACGCGGGTTCGCACATTCGTCGGTGACGGTGATCGACAGTATTTAACGGGACTCAGGGTAGGCGGTGATCGGGTTCTGATTCTTGTCGACTCTTCGGCCAGCATGCTGGACCGGAAGATCGTCAATATTCTGCGCCGGAGAAACATGCCGGATGCGAACAAATTGCGCTCACTGAAATGGCGTCAGGCTGTGGCCAGCGTCGACTGGCTTTCGGCCCAGTTCTCGCCGGAGAGCAAATTCCAGATTTACACGTTTAACAACGAGGCGAAGGCGGTACTCGACGGTAGCGACAATGTCTGGCTGGAAGTGGGTGATGGAAAGCAGGTCGATGAGGCCATACGCAAACTGAGGCGTACGGTTCCGCAGGAAGGCTCGAACATGAAGGCCGCGTATGAGGTGATCAACAGTCTCAACCCGGCGCCGGACAACGTCATCATGCTGGTCGATAGCCTGCCAACGATGGATTCGCCGGAAGCAAAGCGTGGCATGGTGACGGGCGCCGAGAGGCTTCGCTATCACTATGCCGCGATTGATGTCATACCGACCGGCGTGCCTGTCAATATTCTGCTTTACCCGATGGAAGGAGACTACCAGGCGTCCATCGCCTATTGGCTGCTCGCATACCAGACGGGCGGTTCGTACATGAGCATCAGCAAGGACTGGCCGTAGTCATGGCAAGAAAGAAAAGAGCCATAGAAGCTTTCAGCCTGTCGTTTCTCGACTGCATTTGTTGCGGTTTCGGCGCGATCGTTCTGCTGCTCGTACTCAGCAAGATATACGAGCCGACCATCCTCGAAAAGACCAACGAAGACCTGCAACAGCTGATCGCAAAGCTGCAGGAGGAGCTGTTCGACATTCGCGGTGAAACGGAGGTGATGAATCGTGCGCTCGGCAAAGTTCAGCTGGAAACGTCTGAAACGAAAATGCGGCTGAGCACGCTACAAAAAGAGCTCAACACCGTTCAGGGCCAGTACGATCTGATTAGCACAGATGATCCCCTGTTGAACCTGGATGAGGGTGATCTTCGGGCAGCCCGACAGCGTTTGACCGAAGAAATGATGAACCTGCGGCCGTTCCGGCGAACGCCGGACGACGCGGTCGGCGGAATCCCGGTCGACAGTGAGTACATCATTTTCGTTATCGATACCTCCGGCAGCATGCAGGCAAAGTGGGGCTGGGCCGAAGAAAAACTCGCGCAGGTTCTCGATGTATACCCGCGCGTAAAAGGCCTGCAGATTATGAACGATAATGGGCGTTATATGTTCCAGCACTACGGAGGGAGCTGGATCGAGGACACGCCACAGATTCGCGCGTCAATCAAGCAGGCGATGCGCACGTGGGCACCGTTTAGCGACAGCGACCCAACCGATGGCATCCAGTACGCAATCGAGACGTTCTGGGCGCCAGACAAAAAGATCAGTATTTACGTTCTCGGTGACGAATTTCAGGGCGGGTCGATGGAGTCCGTTTTGCGGGCCATAGACCGTGTGAATATTGAAGATGAGAATGGCGATCGCCGCGTCCGGATTCATGCGATCGGATTTCCCTACAACTTCACAGGGACCCCCCCGACCAGTTCGCAGCGATTTGCCGGGCTGATGCGTGTTTTGTGTGAAAGAAATGGCGGCACATTCGTGGCGCTCACCGAAAGAAACCGTTGACCGGCGCTTCGATCAAGACAAAACCAGCCGGATGGCCAGTCGGGCGCCTGTTTTTCGAAGCCCTGGTGATTGTTTCCAGCATCCTGCTGGCCTTCGGCATCGATGCCTGGTGGGAAGAGCGAAAAGACAGGGTTGAGGAACAGGAGATACTGCATGGTCTCTACGACGAATTTGCGCAGAATCGTGAGCGGCTAGAGCGGGATATGTTGATTGATGCGACCAATACTCAAATTTTGGTGGCAATTCTCGAGGCAATAGATAGCGGGGTCTGGAATGAACAGGAAATCCCAATTGACGTTGCGATCGGCGACATGCTGAGTCCGAGTACCAGTGATTTGGGGAATGGTGTTTTTGATGCCCTGGTAAACGCCGGGCGAATCGAATTGCTCTCGAACAAGGAACTACGGAACAAGCTTGCCGCGTGGAATGGAATTTTCGACGAGGTCAGGGATGACCAGGCCAATAACAGCAAGATGGTATTGGAGCAGATCGTCCCATATTTCATGCGTAACGGTGTGCCGGTTAGTGCTGCCTTTGTTTCGTTCAGCTTTGCCTGGCCGATCAAGTCACGATCCATTAAAGATGATGCGGATTCGCTCGAGCGCCTGCTCACCGATCCGGAGTTTCGAGTCATTGCCGAGCTTCGCTACGGGTACAAGATTCATCTCAAAGGAGAAATTGAAAGAGCATTGGATGCAATCGATCAAATTCTCATCGAAATCGAAAACTCGTTGAACTGAGTTTCTACCAGAATTCGTGTCAATCACGAAGTGAGATCAACCACCAGGAGGGTTCAATGAAAACCATCGTGAGAGATATTCTGGCGTGCCTGATCGGGCTGGTTGTTGGCAGCGGAATCAATATGGGACTGATCATATTGGGCCCATCAATCGTTCCGCCACCTGCGGGCGTCGACGTCACCAATGCGGAGTCGATTGCCGCATCTATGCACTTGTTTGAACCAAAGCACTTCGTAGTCCCGTTCCTGGCGCATTCACTGGGTACCTTGTTCGGCGCACTGACCGCTTATGTCATCGCCGGAACTTACAAGTCCATTGTCGCGTATGCGGTCGGAGCGCTTTTTCTTGTCGGCGGTATTTACGCGAGCACCATCATTCCTGCACCTGCGTGGTTCATAGCCCTCGACTTGATCGTTGCCTATATTCCGATGGCCTGGATCGGCACGCAACTGGGAGGCCGCCTCGGCAATGGGTCGGCCGTTGGGTCCCCGTAATATGACCAGACAAGTATTGCGAATTCTGCTTCTCTCGGTTTTTTCGATTGCGAAAAGCTTTGCAGGCCAGCCGCTAGAGTGCGAGGTCAACGGAACCGGCCCGGCTGTGGTCGTTGAAGTCAAAATGGTCGTTCCACACCCGCTCCAGATGGCGATCATGACGCCTGAACGCGGCTTGATATGGCTTCGGGGACCGGAGGTTCCTTACGAGTATCCACACGGTGATGATTTCGGGAACATGCCCGGGTTTGAGCTGAATGCCAGGACACAGGGAACCTGGTTCAATGACTGGAGTGAACCCGAGGTGATACAGGTGCTTGGTGAACAGGGAACCTACGTTTTGTATATCGCCGACAACGTAGAGGATAAAAACAGAAACAACGCAGCATTTTCGTGCGAGTTTACACTGACGGATGGCGGTGTCTGGTGAGCGTTCAGGAATTCTGCGTTGCATATAATGCAGAGGATTTCGATAAGACAGTCGCATTTTATACAGACGTCCTGGAATTCTCGCCTGGTGTGAGCTGGGACCGGAGTGATGGCCGGGGAGTTTTTCTCTCCTGCGCTGATCGAGGGGCTGTCGAGATATTTGGTGCCGCAAGGGGCAAGCCAGCTCTGGCAGCACCGCCCCGCGGCAGTTTTATGGTCGTCATATTGGTCGAAGATGCCGATGCCTGGCAAAGAAAACTGCTCAGGAACGGTGCCGGCATCCGCTGGAAGATGGCGACGTACGAGTGGGGCAAGTACTTTGGGGTTGTCGATCCGAATGAAGTTGGTATCTATTTCATGCAGCGAATGGGCGAGGATGCTGAAGTTGCGAATGCGGCTCTTCGCGCTGACCTGACGAAAAACGGCAAAACCACCTGAGGTCAGGAGATAGTCATGTGCAGAAATATCAAAACGCTTTTCAACTTTGATCCGCCGGCATCCGATGCGGAGGTCAGGGCGGC
>JAHEFF010000024.1:6466-47923 GCA_024640315.1 Woeseiaceae bacterium | reverse complement strand
CGGTAATTCAGCGGCACGATAACGGCACCCATCCGCGCACAGGCAAAAAAAGCACTCAGGAATTCGGGGCTGTTGTAGCCGAGCCAGGCAACGCGGTGCCCTTTCATCACACCCATCTGCTGGAGCGCACATGCGGTTCTGTCAATATCGGCTGCGAACTCGCTGTAAGTGATTTGTGAGCCCGCAAATCGAATCGCCACCTTATCCGGCATTCGATCCGCCCACCAGGAGATCCAGCGCGAAATATTCATGAGACCAGGTGACCGATTGAGTTCGCGTAGTGTTGCAGCACCGGCAACCCGGAATGTACGACGAGGTAGCGATCTCCGTCAGCGTGTCGAACAAGCTTGCTGCTCGTCAGTAGATCGAGCGCGGCGCCAAGCGCACTATCCACGCCGCCGGGCAAGACCACCCGGGCATCCGTGGATGCCAGCCGATCAAGCAATGTTCGAACATCTGCCGCAAGGTCTTCAAACGCCCAGGACTCCCGCTCCAGGTCCTGGCACAAGACGGTGGCAATCAACGGGATGGGCAACGCGGGTATCTGCTGCGCGCAGGCGGCCATGAGGTCAGCGGCGAAGTCCGGCAGCCAGGTGTAGCGATCCGGTTTTTGCAGACCGGCCAGGTCCACGTCGTTATTGGCCAGCCATTCCTGCAGCGAGACCGGGGTTCCAAAAACTGCGCAGGCGTTTCCGTAACGCGTCGACCGCCTCCGGAACGGCAGCGTCACTACGGACGCGAGATAACGGAGCGATGACCCAACCAGGAAAAATGCGCTCGGATTCCCGAAGTTGCCCGTTGCATGAACCAGGCGACGGTCTTCCGGGATTCGATCGTAATTTATGCCAGCGGGGATAAAGACGATGTCCCGATCTTCACAACAGGCTCTGCAATATGCGTTGAGAAACCCGAGTTTTGGTGAACGCATTCTGCCGTCCCGGGCCAGCTCCCCTTCGGGAAAGAAAGCCTGATGTAATCCGGACGCGACAGCCATCTGGACATAGGAAACCAGGACGCGACGATAGAGAGGATCCTCCGAGTCACGGTCGACAACAAATCCACCGGCTGCACGTACGAAATGATGCAGCGGCCACAAGCGAGCCCATTCTCCTGCGGACAAAGCGACGGTCGAATGCCGGGACGCCAGATAGGTGATCAGCAGGGGATCGAAGTTGCTGCGATGGTTGCTTACAAAAACAATGGTGGCATCGGAAGACAATCGACCAAACGCAGACTCATCAACCGCCAGCGAATGAATGCGGTAGTGAAGATTCAGCCAGGCTCTCGCCAGGAAGTGGGCAAAACGAAAATAGAAAAATGGACTGAATTTCGGACCAATCTCGTTCGCGTACCGCCGGGCGTTTGCGAGCAACTCATCCTCGGATGTATTCAACTCCGCAGCGCGCTCCCTGATATGAGCAAGGAGCTCAGGCTGCTGCAAAAGCCTGTTGATGATTTCCTGGCGATCGGTCAACGCAAAGTCAGGCACTGGCAATGCCAGGCGGGCATTCGCCTCCGCAACCAGCCTGCTTTGCTTCGCCGGACCGGTCACGCTGAGGAAACTCCGTCGAGCACCTGCCGAAATCGGTCAACCGGTGCGTTGTCCCTGACCATGTTGAGCGGAATGCTGAAGTGTCCCAGTGGCCAGGAAAATACATTGGCATCGGGAATACGCAGGTCTGCGACAAGTCTTCGGCCGCTCTCGAATGGCGTAACCCGGTCTCGCTGCCCAAGCACCGCGACGATGCGGTCCGGCGGCACTGCGGGCGGTTGAACAGGATCAATGAGTGACAACCATTTGCTGCGAAGGACGGGGCTCCAGCCCTGGGCGCCTGCCGCTTCGGCGGTACCCCAGATGCGCGCGAACGAACCCTCAATGGCTGCATCCTCAAGGCGTCCGCATGGCGTGACCAGGAACAGTGCGTCCGGCCTGAGACGCTGTTCCCAATCGCGCGATCGCGCTGCCGCCACCCTTGCGATGTGGGCGCCGAGGCTGCTGCCGCCCAACGCAACCGGTGCCTCAGTGTTGTTTCGGCACCAGTCCATCAATACGGCGACCTCCCGAACCTGCGCACTGCTGAACTCCAATGTCCCACGCGGTAGTGTGGCGATGAACTTTTCGCCTCCGTAGCGGCCATCCGGAACCCGGCGGCCGTGCCACGGCGCCTCGGGCCGCACGACCCGAAATCCCGAGCGGACGAGGCGCGCCGCCTCGTCGATCATGCCGTGCCAGTGATCAAATTCGACACCGACACCATGCAGGAAGATCAGGGTGGGCGGATTGCGAGCACCGGCCGGTTCGCTGACCCTGGCAACGACCGTATCGCCCATAGCGGATGGCGACTCGAAACGTATCCAGTAGTCGACGGAGGAAGTTGCAGGTACGGTCCGTGAAACGACGACCTCCGGCATGCTGTCCGGCGCCGCAAACGGGTGGGCCACACCCCTGACTACCCGTGCATAGTCCGCGGCCAGCTCCATCGGCGAGGAAATTTCCCATCGAACAGACGGAATCTCGGCATAGCGGGTCAAAAAAGTGAATCGCCGACGCAAGCCGTTGTAGTCCGCCCGCCGATTAAGTCGTTGGGCTTCGCATTCAATACGTTCAGCGACAGGAACGTCACGATCGCCGAAGAAAGTTTCTTCCCACCGGGACTCGGCCGTCAAAACCCGGCTGCGCTCTTTCTCGAAGCGTTCGAGCAGCAAAGCAATCCTCCCGGCAACCCGGGGAACCGGTTTGGCGGGAATCTGCTCGTAAAAAACCTCAACGGAACCATTGGCAGCACGAGCAGCCGCCCACAGCCTGGACGATGGAAAGAACCACCGCTCAAAGAACCGGATCGTGAAACGATCGAACCACGGTCGAGCAATCATCGCACCCACCGGGGAGGCGATCAGGCGCTCGACTCGATTCATAACATTCCGTCAGCCTGACAGAGCATCAGTCCTTGATGGCATCCCGGACACGTTCATAGCCCAACTTGATCTCATGGCCGAGTTTTCCAAGCGCATCGCCGAGGCCTTCACCCGTTTCCTTGATTTTCGCGTCATTGGCAAATTGCTTTGCTTTGCCCGAAAACTCCTCCATCTTCTCTTCGAGTTCTTCCCATTCGTCCTTCGCATCTTTCGAAGCAAGGTGCATCTTTACGCGAAGCTCATCACGTTTTTGCTTCAGCTCTTCCAGCAGTTCGTCAATATCTGTCATTACATGCCTCTCTTGTATTTGATCTCACCACCGACAATCGTTATGTCCACGGTCGTGTCAGGAATCTTTTCTTCCTCGACCGTTAGCAAGTTCTGTGACAAGACAACGATGTCCGCGTATTTCCCGGGTGTCAGTGAGCCCTTGATATCTTCTTCGAACGCGGCAATCGCGTTATTGATCGTGTAGGTCTGCATCGCTTCCTCACGAGTCATTGCGTGTTCGGGATAGAACCTCTCGCCGTTCACCATCATTCGCGAAACAGATGCGTAGTACGAAGCAAGCGCGTCGATCGGCTCGACCGGAACGTCGGTACCGTTCGTCACTATCGCTCCGGTATTGAACAGGTCGCGCCAGGGCTGCGAAGTTGCTTTCGCGCGCTCATCGCCGAGCCTGGTCGGAATCCATGGACCGTCAGACGTACCGTGAATTGCCTGTACGGCTGCGACCACACCAAGCTGGCCAAACCTGGGCACGTCGACCGGATCGATGTGCTGGGAATGCTCGATACGCCAGCGCAAATCCTTTCCATCCACATCCATGGTTTTCCACGCGCGTTCGTAAAGGTCGAGTACTTCGCGTACGCCCCGATCACCGATCGCATGCGTATTGACCTGGAAGCCGTGCTTGACGGCGATTTCCGCCGTTCGCTCGATATCCTCAACTGTTTCGAGCACCAGGCCGTCGGTCTCGATCAGATCCGCGTATGGCTCCAGCAACCAGGCCCCGTGCGCGCCGAGCGCGCCATCGATCTGGCGCTTGATAGAGCGCACTGTCAGGAAGTCATTGCCCTCGGGCAACATCTTGTATTGCGGTAGCACCTCGTCCATCACTTCGTTGGATGCGCGACGCACCATCACATAAAGCCTGACAGGCAGATTGCCCTCCTCTTCCAGCTTCTTGAAAAACTCAATACCTTCGAGCGACGTACCCGCATCCTGGAAAGAAGTCACGCCATGGCGCAACGCCTCATCCGCAGCCAGCACGACGCGTTCGCGATCGATCTGTTCCATTTCCTCCGGCGTCAGGCGGCCCTGATAAATGCCAATCGCTTCGCTCAACAATCGCTGCGCCGTTTCACGCATGAGACCGGTTGCGCGACCGTCCGGAGCTCGAACAATCGTGCCACCCGGCGGATCTGGCGTGTCGTCATCAATACCGGCGGCTTCGAGCGCCGCATCATTGAAGTACCCGGCATGACCGCTGGCGTGTCCCAGGCTGACCGGGTTGTTCGGCGACACGGCGTTGAGTGAGTCATTTCGAGGCACACCGTCGACAGCGTCCTCCGGAACACTGTCCCACTTGTCCTGGTGCCAGCCACGACCGAAGATCCACTCCCCTGGCTGCGCCTTGTCCACCGCGCCGGCCACCATGCTCACAACCTCGCCCCAGTTGGTGACATTGCGCAGGTCGAGAATCTGCTTCGACCGACCGAGACCCATATAGTGACCATGGCCCTCAATAAACCCGGGCATCGCAAACCGGCCGTTCAACTCAACAATCTCGGTCTCCGGGCCAATGTAGGCAGCAATCTCATCGTCACTGCCAACCGCCGTGATCCGGTAGCCGTTTACGGCAATCGCCTCCGCATTGCCGAGCGCCGGATCGACGGTGGCGACGGTGCCACCTCGCAGAACCAGGTCTGCGGGGGCGACATCCGGGATCGCAGCTGCCGGCGCCGTCGCGTCCTGAGAATCCCGGCTGCAACCGGCAATGGTGATTGCCAGCAACGAGGCAATTAATAAGGTGTAATTCATTCTGGACATTTCTCTTTTTCCGCTGAGTGGACCGATAACTTTCGCACCGGGTGACAGGCTTTGCAATGAGGGTTTTGCGAAGTCCGAGACTTTCAGCTGCAACTGATTGCACCATTTCGTGCCCCGGAATGGGCCTGAGGTGATACATTACTGGCCCGCTCACAGAACGAAAAATCAGAGATTCGCCATGCGTTTTCCATTACTCCTGGCGGTGGTTGCACTGCTGACTGCCGAACTCACCTTTGCCGACGCCATTCGACAAACGAAGAGCGACCACTACGATGCGTTTCGCCAGCTTGACGTCGACCTGCCGACACCAAACGTTTATCGAACAGCATCCGGTGCTCCGGGCACGCAGTACTGGCAGCAACGTGCGGATCACAAGATCAAGGTGACCTTGAATGAAGCGAACCAGAGCATCAGCGCGACACAATCGATCGAGTACACCAACAACTCTCCGGACACGCTGCGCTACATCTGGATTCAGCTGGATCAGAATCGTTTCGCCGAGGGCTCAGGAGATCGCCTGACGCAAACCGCTAGTGAAGACATCCTGAGTTACGGGACTCTCGCCAGGGAACAGCGGCACGCCGATGTGCAACATGGATTCACGATTGAAAGCGTCGCCGACAGCCGTGGCAGAGATCTCAAATACACCATCGTCGACACGATGATGCGAATCGATTTGCCGCAGGCACTGCGCACCGGCCAGAAAACGACGTTTTCGATCGGTTGGTCTTTCAACATTATCGAGGAATCGGTCATTGGTGGCCGCGGTGGCTACGATCACTTTCCGGAAAACGATACCTATATCTACTTCCTTGCCCAGTGGCATCCGAAACTTGCGGCCTATACGGACTACGGCGGGTGGAAACACCAGCAGTTCCTCGGCGCCGGCGAATTCACGCAGGAGTTCGGCAATTACGAAGTTGCGATAACCGTTCCGGCCGACCACATCGTATCGGCAACAGGCGTGCTGCAGAACGAGTCTGCAGTGCTGACCTCGGCACAACGCCAACGCCTCAACGAGGCGCGCTCGGCTGACAAGCCTGTCTTTATCGTGACGCCGGAAGAGGCCATCGAGAACGAAAAGGAAGGCACCGGTGATACGAAGACCTGGGTATTCAAAGCGGACAACGTACGTGACTTCGCCTGGGCGAGCTCCAGAAAATTCATCTGGGACGCGATGATCCACCGTCAGGAAGGCGGCGAGTTCGACGAGGTGCTCGCGATGTCCTTCTACCCACAGGAAGCCGAGCCGCTCTGGTCGCAATTCTCAACGCATTCCGTTGTGCATACACTCGAAGTGTATTCGCGATTTTCATTCCCCTACCCGTATCCGACTGCACAGTCAGTTAACGCCTGGGAAGGCGGGGGCATGGAATACCCGATGATCACGTTTAATGGGCGCCGCCCGGAGCCATTTGAGCCGGACGAGGACGATCCCGAAGCGGACTCCAAACCCGAACGAACCTACTCGCGGCGAGCCAAGCACGGACTGGTGGGCGTCATCATCCACGAAATCGGACATATCTACTTCCCGATGACGGTTAACACCGACGAGCGTCAGTGGACCTGGATGGATGAAGGTATTAACTCATTCCTCCAGTATCTTGCCGAGCTCGAATGGGAAGAGAACTTTCACAACCACCGCGAGAACTACTCCATCCTCGAGCATATTGCGGAGTACATGATCAGCGAGAACCAGGTGCCGATCATGACGCAGTCGGATTCAATTCTGCAGTTCGGCCCGAACGGCTACACCAAGCCAGCCGCGTCACTCGTTGTACTAAGAGAAACGGTTCTGGGTCGCGAACTGTTCGATTTCGCTTTCCGCGAGTATTCGCAGCGCTGGAAATTCAAGCGCCCGACACCGTCAGACTTTTTCCGTACGCTGGAAGATGCATCCGGTGTGGATCTCGACTGGTTCTGGCGCGGCTGGTACTACTCAACGGATCACGTCGACCTCGCCATCACCGGCATGCGTGAATACAAAGTATCGAGCCTCGACCCCGATATCGAATTCGATCTGAACCGCCAGGAGCGCGCCGACGAGATTCCCGAAACGCTGGGTCAGATTCGTAACCGTGAAGAGGGTCGCACCACGCGGCTCGAGCGCTTCCCCGAACTGGCCGACTTCTACAACGAGAACGACGAGTACACGGTTACTAACGCGGATCGAAACAAATACACCGAGACGATTGAAGCCCTCGAAGACTGGGAACGCGCAGCTTTGGAGCGCGCTATTGTCGACGACGACTATGTCTACTTTGTCGACTTCCAGAACATCGGCGGCCTGGTTTCTCCTCTGCCGCTGCTGCTAACGAATGCGGATGGCGAGGAAGAGTTCCTGATGATCCCGGCAGAAATCTGGCGGCAGAACGATCGCAACGTGTCGAAGATGCTGATTCGTGACAAGCCAATCGTATCCATCGAGGTCGATCCGCGCCGGGAAACGGCAGATGCCGATTTCTCAAACAATCACTTTCCGGGCCGCGTCGACCGATCCCGCCTGGAACTGTTCAAGGAAGATGAAGAGTCCCGCGACATGATCGCGGACATGCTCCGAACGCTGCGCAAGACCGGTGACAATGACGAATCCAAAAACGTTCCTCTCGAACCGATTCAGAACTAGCGCAGCAGTGGCCGCGATGCTCAGCATCGCGGCCCTGTCTTACGCAGACCGTCAGCCCGGCAGTCTGTCGACTATAAAGACGAGCCCGACCACGGCTAACATCGAGGTTATTCACCGCCTGCACAATCACGATGCGGAGCTTGGGATCATCGCCGTGCATGGCGACCGCAGCCAAACGCTCGACAAGCTGGAGGGCCGGGCCCGACTGGCGCTGTATATAGAGGAACGCTTCATCGTTGCGCGCGTGACCGACGACGGAATTGGACCACCCATTGCCCTTGAACTGGTTGGCGCGGAACTCAATGGGGATTATGTGCTTGTTTACCAGGAGTTCGAAGGGAGCCTGCCGGCCCGTATCGCCATACGAAATGACATTTTGCGCGACGTGTTTCCGGAGCAGGTCAATCACGTCAACATCTCCACCGGTGGCAAGGTTCACAGCCTGACCTTCAAGTCCGACGACAAGTGGCAATTTGCGGATCTAGAATAAGAAATAGGTTGGTATATAATGCGCGCCCCGAGAGACCATGAAGAAATTGCTGCGCTCGCAGCGTTTCTGCATAGTCTCTGACCATATTTGTATGACTTCCGGAGCAGGACCTTGAATCGGGACCAGAAATTCTTCGACATGTATTCGCTGGTAATCGGCGTACTGGCATTTATCGCCTTACTGATTTTGGTGGGCGCAATGAAACTGTCAGACCTGACACAGGGTATTTACACGTCTGATACTGCTGAATACCAGGCGGCTGTCGCCGAACGTATCCGCCCGCTGGGACAGATTTATATGCCCGGCGAAGAAGCAGCAGCTGGTGAGCCGAGGGTAACGGAGGCGCCCGCCACTGCGCCGGTCGAAACCGTTCTTTCCGGGCCGCAGGTTTACAACGAAGCCTGCATCGCCTGCCACGGCAGTGGTGTCGGTGGCGCGCCAATGCTCGACGACGCAAGCGCGTGGGCGTCACGAATTGCCCAGGGCAACGACACGCTATACCTGCACGCAATCGAAGGCTACGCCGGACAATCTGGTTACATGCCACCCAAAGGTGGCCGCCTCGACCTGTCAGATGACGTCATCAAGGCCGCAGTGGACTTCATGGTTGAAGAAACCGGTAACTAACGGCTGGTGGTTAATTTGCACCGCGGTCTAACTGCCGCATACTCAGCGCTTCCGCCATGTGGGTGGGCCTGACGGCTTTGTCTCCGGCAAGATCGGCGATCGTTCGGGCGACTCGCTGAATGCGTTGATATGCGCGGGCAGACAATGCCATCTTTTCGGTGGCCCGCTCCAGCAAAACGATACTTTCCTTGTCTGCTTGAAGCACTGCAGCAAGTTCCGCCGCCGTGAGCGCCGCGTTCACTTTTCCCGATCGCGAATCCTGGATCACCCTCGCCGCGGCGACCCGCTCGGCTACAGCGCTACTGGGCTCTGCTTTGGGTGCATCGGGGCGCAGCAGTTCGACGGACGGCCTGTTCACCTCAATGTGAATATCGATCCTGTCCAGAAGCGGTCCTGATATTTTCCCGCGGTAGCGCTGCACGACATCGGCACTGCAACGGCAGTTACCCCTCTTGTCGCCGTGGTAACCGCATGGACACGGATTCATGGCCGCCACAAGCTGGAACCGGGCCGGAAAATCAGCCTGACCATTCGCGCGGGATATGGTTATCCGGCCGCTCTCTACGGGCTCCCTGAGGACTTCGAGCACGTGCCGGCTGAACTCTGCCAGTTCGTCGAGGAACAGAACGCCATTGTGGGCGCGCGAAACTTCGCCAGGACGGGGGTCGGAGCCACCCCCTACCAGCGCCGCAGCGGATGCAGTGTGGTGTGGTGCCCGGAACGGCCGCTGATGCAGTGTATCCGCGCTGACCTCATGCCCCAGCACCGACGTGACGGCCGCCGTTTCGATGGCTTCCGCGTTTTTCATCGCCGGTAGCAGGCGTGGCAAACGTTGGGCCAGCATGCTCTTACCCGTGCCGGGCGGTCCGATGAACAAGAGGTTGTGTGCACCGGCGGCGGCGACCTCAAGCGCACGTTTGGCGAAACGCTGACCGCGAACGTCCGCGAGATCCGGCCCGACCACGGCCAGGGGAACGGAGTCGCCCGCGGACAACGGTTGCAGGTGGCGACCGTCGCTCAATTTTCCAGTCAGTTCGACGAGATGGTTCGCAGCGTATACCTCCCCCTCCGCCAGGATCGCCTCGGGCCCGTTTTGCGCGGGCACCACAATCGGGTGGCCTGCCGCCGCGGCCTTGATAGCAGCCGGCAGCGCGCCGGGAATTCGCCTGAGTGCGCCGTTCAGCGCAAGCTCGCCGTAAAACTCGTACCGCTCGAGGAGCTCCTGCGGAATTTGCCGGCTGGCCGCGAGAATACCGAGGGCTACCGCCAGGTCGAAACGGCCGCCGGTCTTCTTCATGTCGGCGGGACCAAGATTGACGGTGATGCGCTTCTGCGGAAACTTGAATCCGGAACTGAGAATTGCGCCGCGCACACGATCCTTACTCTCACGTACCGCGGTTTCGGCCAGGCCGACCACATTGAATTTCGGCAGGCCGCCGGACAGGAAGACCTCAATCGTAACCGGTGGCGCTTCGACGCCAATCTGCGCCCGGCTCCTCAGTATTGCCAGGCCCATTTCAGTGAATGACCGTTTTGAAAAATGACATCGCCGCTCCGTGGCAATGAGTATTGTCGTAATCAGGCGCTCTTTTTCTTGCTCGCTTTCTTCCCTGCCGGCTTCTTCTTTGCCGGCTTCTTCTTTGCCGGCTCTTTTTTCTCCAACCCGGACAATCGCTTCTCAAGCGCTTCGAGTTTCTCGCGAGTTCGTCTGAGCACAGCTTCCTGAACCTCGAACTCTTCCCGGGTCACCAGGTCAAGTTTGCCGAGACCGCCCTGAAGTACCGAGCGAAAGTTCTTTTCCAGATCTTCCCTGACCGAGCGCAAGCCCTCGGGCAGGGTTTCCGCAAGCGCTTTCGCCAGTTTTTCTATTGATTCCTTTGCCATAGGCGGTTGATACCGCAGTCCGCTCGAAAACGCCAGCGCCGAAAACAGGGTGAACAACAGAATTTCCTGGCGACACCAACCCATTCGGTGCAAGCGCGGTTGCCGAACAGGATGTATGCCACAAACGGTCTGTTATGACCAATTAGCAGCGAGCCTCACGACTGATGTATCTCCCCCCGCAGCACCAGTTGAGTCTCAGACTGCAAAAAACCTCATGGATACAATGGATTAGCGCGATCAACCCGGGCGGGCCTTCGGGCCAGTTTTTTCTGCCAAACAGCCCACAAAAACGGCTGTGATGAGCATCACTCCACTGCCTTAATACACATGGTCTAATTGATTCAACGCATAATCCAAACCGGGCAGGACAGATCCGGGGAATACTTCAAGGGATTGTCATCATGAAGAAGCAAATAATCGCTGCAACCGCTTCGCTGCTTGCACTTACTGCGACCAGTTTTGTCTTCGCCAGCGATATTTACAAGTGGACCGATGAAGACGGTAACGTCCACTATGGAGACAAGCCGATGGTCAACGCTCAGACCGAGCGAGTTGCTATCGACTCCGCGCCGACAGATCCGGCCAGGATTATGGCGATGAACCAGGCGCGCGCCCAGGCCAGGACGGAATCTGCCGAAGCTGCGGCGGCGACCGCAGAGCAAGGGCCGTCCGCTGATGAGCTGCGCGCAGAGGCTGAAGAGCGTGCGCAGAAATGTGCGAAGTCCCGGCAGCAAATGCAGACCTTCGTTACCTCGCGGCGCCTGTATCGTGAAGATGAGTCTGGCGAACGGGTTTACCTCGACGAAGCCCAGACAATGGCAGCGCGCAAGCGCGTCGAAGATCAGATCACTGAATACTGCAGCCCTTAGGTCCTGAAACGGGCGTAACTTCCATCACCCATCCGTGACAGGGTCCCGCCTCTGTCACGCGTCACTCGCGCTACAATGCCGGCTTCATTCGTGAGGAGGACCATCTTGGCCTCAGCACCCGAAGCCGACGACAAAAAAGCCCAGGCCTACCTGCCCGATTTCTGTGCGCCAGGTGCCGTGCTCGTTATCCTGCTGGTCGCCGAACTCGTTGCGATTCTTCTCACGCTTGTTTCCTTCGAGCCCGGCGCATTTCTCACTGAACTTTCGAAGATGTCGATGTTTGTGTTGTGGCTTGCGCTTCCCGGCACCATCATTCTTTGCCAGATTCGCCCGTGGGCCGAGCGCCAGGGCAACACCCGCGCATTCGTGATCTGTTTTATCGTCCTTGGCATCATGTGTCTCGTGATGGCCGAAATCACCTGGCAACTGACCAACATATTTGGCCAGGCGGTTATCATCGACGACACACATTTCGGTTTTCTTGTCCGGACGTTTGCGACCAGCACAATTGTCATCGCTCTGGCCATGCGCTACCTCTACATATCGAGCGAGTGGCGTCGCAGCATCGTACTGGAAGCACAGTCCCGGATCAGTGCGCTGCAGGCACTGATCCGCCCGCATTTTCTCTTCAACAGCATGAACACGATTGCATCGCTGACGCGCAGCAACCCTCAGCAGGCCGAGGAGGCAGTCGAGGACCTCGCTGACCTGATGCGCGCCAACCTCAATTCGTCGGGTGAACGGACGACATTGAAGGAAGAACTGGAAACTGCCGCCATCTACCAGCGCATTGAAAAACTTCGGCTCGGAGATCGCCTTAAGGTGAAGTGGGATGTTGCGGACCTGCCCATGCGCGCACTGATTCCAGGGCTCACCATTCAGCCACTGCTCGAAAACGCGATCTATCATGGAATAGAATTGCTTCCGGATGGCGGTGAAGTCAGGGTTACTGGTAAACGAAACAACGACGTGCTCGATATCAGCATAAGCAACCCGGTCGCGGTCGACCAGACCCGCAAGACCGGCGGCAACAAGATGGCGATGTCCAATATCCGTCAGCGATTCGAGCTGGCATATGGCCATCGAGCGGAGGTTGAAGTCCGGGAGTCGGAAACCGAATATTCTGTGCACATCGTGTTTCCTTATGAAGAAGGTGCCCGGTGAGAGTTCTGATTGTCGACGATGAGCCACCCGCACGTGACCGGCTCCGGCAAATGCTGGAAGACACCGGTGTGCACGAGGTTGCCGGTGAGGCCGCGAACGGCCATGAGGCTCTGGATCTCGCAACACAGGTAAGCCCTGACGTCGTTCTGCTCGACATCCGCATGCCGGGCATGGACGGTATCGAGACCGCGCACCATCTGAACAAAACGGCGACTCCCCCTGCCGTTGTGTTCACCACCGCCTACGATGAGTACGCGATCGACGCATTCGAAGCCAATGCGATCGGTTATGTTTTGAAGCCGGTGCGCCGGGAACGACTGGAGCAAGCGCTGAGTCAGGCAGCGAGACTGACCAACGACGTCCTCAGCGACTTCGGCAGACAACCGGGAGTCTCCGGTCAACGCCAGCATATTTGTGCGCGTTTGCATGATGAACTCAAGTTGATTCCCGTAAAGGACGTTCACTATTTTGTCGCGGACCAGAAGTATGTGAGCGTTGTCCACAAAGAAGGCCGAGACCTGATCGAGGACTCGCTTAAATCGCTGGAGCAGGAATTCGACGACAAATTCGTGCGTATTCACCGCGGCGCGGTTGTTGCCGTGGCCGCAATTGGCACACTGAAAAAGGACGATGACGGTCGCACACGGGTTATGCTTCGCGATGGCGCCACCGACGATGAATTGATCGTCAGTCGCAGGCACGTTGCCGATGTGAAGCGCCGCCTGAAAAAAGGATAAACCGGTGGAAATCCGAATCGCCACACGCAAGAGCGAACTGGCCTTGTGGCAGGCCAGGCATGTTGCCGAAAAACTGGCAGCGTTACCCCAAGCGCCAAAGGTATCGCTGGTCCCGCTATCGACCCGGGGCGACGAGATCCTCGACAAAAGCCTGCAGAAGATTGGCGGCAAAGGCCTGTTCATCAAGGAGCTTGAAGTGGCCATGCAACAAGGCGCAGCCGATATTGCCGTTCATTCCATGAAAGACGTGCCGGCAGAAATGCCCGCTGGCTTTTGTATTGCCGCAGTTCTCGAACGCGCTAATCCGAGCGACGCTTTCGTCTCTGGCAGCGACAAGGGATTTGCAGATCTGTCACCCGGAAGTCGCATTGGCAGCTCAAGTTTGCGGCGGCAGGCCCAACTCATGGCGTGCCGGTCTGATATCGAAGTCGTTCCTCTGCGCGGCAACGTAAATACCCGGCTCAGGAAACTCGCAGAAGGAGAATTCGACGCGATCATCCTTGCGAGCGCCGGCCTTGAGCGACTGGGTTTGCAGGAGCACATCACCGAAGAATTCACTCCGGAAAAGATGCTCCCGGCGGCAGCGCAGGGAGTTGTGGGCATTGAGTGTCTCGCGGATCGCGAAGATCTGCTTGCGGTGCTCAGTTTGCTGGAAGACCCCGAAACAAAGCTGACCACCGTTGCCGAACGGGCCGTTGCGGCAACCCTCGATGCCAACTGCCAGTCGCCCGTGGCCAGTTTTGCGGTCGTCGACAGCAACACGCTGACTATCCACGCGCTTGTCGCGAGCGCCGACGGCAGCAATGTGATGCGGGAGAGCGTGTCCGGAAACATTGCGGACGCGGAAGAACTTGGAATCAATGTCGCCAGCCGACTGCTCGAACAAGGCGCCGGCGCACTGCTTGCCGGGAACGGTGAATGAGCGGCAATTCGCTTGCCGGCTTGCGCGTGCTGGTAACGCGTCCGACAGACCGGGCCGGCGAACTGGTATCACTCATTGAGAATGCCGGCGGAGAAGCTGTTCACTTCCCGGTCATCAGTATCTCGGGACGCGATCCTGACCTCATCGAGAGAGATCTCCGTGACTTGCCTCCCCCTGATATCGTCGTGTTTGTCAGCCGCAACGCAGTTGAGTACGGGATCTCTGTAATTCGCGACAGTGATGCCCTGATTGCAGCAATCGGGCCCGCGACGGCCGGCGCCATTGAAAATGCCGGTAGCAGGGTCGACATTACACCCGAGGGCGGCTTCGACAGCGAGCACCTTCTAATGCACCCGGCATTGCAGGACGTCGCTGGCAAAACCGTTCTGATAATCCGTGGAGAGTCCGGCAGGGAATTGCTCGGCGACAGCCTTAAGAAACGCGGCGCACAGGTTGATTATCTGCCCGTTTACCGGCGTGAAATCAACAACGTAGCCGCAGACGAGATCGCCAGGCTGGATGACGCCTGGCAAAACGGCCGTATCGACTGCGTTACCGTTTTGAGCGTCGAAACCCTGGAGTACCTGCTGCAGCTGCTGCCACCGGCAGCGCTAGAACTACTTCGGCAAACGCCACTGGTCGCCCCCGGCGCACGTGTGATACAAACGGCTATGGAGCTGGTACCGGGCATACCAGCAATACTGGCGTCAGGACCGCAAGCGGCCGACATGTTGAATGCGCTGAAAGAATTGCGACATTCCGGGCAGATTTGATGAGCAGCGACAAAACCACCAGCAATGACTCGGCAGACCAAGAGACCGTCGACGCGGAACCGGATCCACAGGAAGACAACGTGACGGACCAGCCGGCAGAGGACTTCGAACGCGACCCGGACCCGGAGGCCATTCGCCAGGGCGGCAAGAAGAAAGGTACCGGCGTCCTTACGTGGCTTGCACTTTTGCTGTCAATCCTCGCCATCGCAGCGGTCGCCCTGGATTATCTTCGCGACCAGGAAGCGGCTGGCGAATCCGCCCAAAGCGATGCGGAACTGCAAACCCTGACCGCATCCGTGAACGCGACGCAAAACGCGTTGTCGTCGCTGGAACAAAGTGTGTCGGCGCTCAGCGAGCTGGACGCAGAGCGCGGCGCGGCGCTCGACCGTTTCGGGCGCCAGCTCAATGATCGACTGCGCCAGCTCGAGTCGCTGCCGGGACGGCTGTCGACCATCGAAGCGTCGATGTCGTCCCTGCAGGGCATTTCCACGGGCGCGCGGGACGCCTGGCTGCTTGCAGAAGCCGAGTACTACATGCAAATCGCGAACGCACAGCTGCAACTCGCCAGAAACCCCGAGCTCGCAGCGCTGGCCCTGAAACACGCCGACGAGCGTGTCAGCCAATTGGGCGACCCACGCCTGATGAATGTCCGCCAGACCTTGTCCGACGAGCGGCGTGCGCTCGAAGCGATGGACACGCCGGATACGGCTGGCATAACGCTAACGCTGGCGAGTCTTGCCGCCACCGTTGAGTCGCTGCCTTTGAAGCAGGAAACAGCCGCTCGCGAAGGTGAAACGACCGGGACCGGCGTCAATCCGGAGCTGACCGGCATGGACCGGGCGATGGCCTCTCTCAGAAACGCCGTGGACGGGATTGTCTCCGTCAGGCGCGCAGACGAAGAGATGCAACCAATGATCGCGCCGGAAGCCCAGTATTTCCTTCGCGCTAACCTCGCGCTGCAATTTCAGGCAGCCAGGCTCGCCCTGCTGCGCGGCGAGGAAGTGGTCTTTCGCCGGAGCCTTGATGACGTCGATGACTGGCTCGGCAAGTATTACGATCAGGAGAGCACCGCGGTGCAGAGTGCCAGGGTCACCATCGCCGGAATTCGCGACAGCGTACTTGTGATCGCCATGCCGGACATCTCCGGTTCATTGCGTCTGCTGCGCCAGTTCAACAACCTGGCCGATGCCGCAGCGCCGGCCGCGACTGCCCGATCTGAAGACGCGGACGAAGACGACGAGGCAGCAGAAATTCCAGAACCCGAGCAGGATCAATGAAATTCGGCCTGGTCGTCATCGGTGCGCTAATCGTCAGCGCCCTCGCAGCCAATTACCTGCTGCAGGATCCGGGATATGTCGTCATCAATTTTCGTGGCTACGTCGTCGAGATGTCGGTGCCAGTGCTTGCTGCTTTGATCATCGCGCTCTTCGTTGGCATATGGTTAGTGGTCAAGGTCTTTCGAGCACCTCGAAAACTCGGCGAAGCGGCAGGACGCTATCGCAGCGGTCGCGCCGGCCAGCGCCTGACCCGTGGTGTCATCGAAGTTGCCGAAGGAAACTTCGCCAAGGGAGAAAGGCTTCTCGCGCGGGCAGCCGGCGTCAGCGAAGCACCCTTGCTCAACTATCTGCAGGCGGCACGAGCCGCGCACCTGTTGGGCCAGGATGAGCGTCGGGACACCTGGCTGAAACAGGCATACGAGAATCTACCGGGAGCGGCCAATGCGGTCTTGTTGACGCAGGCGGAATTGCAGCTCGATCAGAAACAGTATGAGCAGGCGCTGGCAACACTTCGCAAGATTGAGGAGGGCGCGCCAAACCACGGCCATGCACTGATGCTGCTCGGCCGGCTTTACTATCGCCTGGAGGACTGGAAGCACCTTTCGGACCTGCTACCCAAGCTAAAGAAATACGGACGAATCGACCCTGCCACCCTCAGCGAATGGTCGATCCGGGTTCACCAGGAACAGCTGACCGCCGCAACCGATGGTCCAGCCGTTCTGGAGGCCTGGAAGAACGTGCCCAAGGACCTGAAACGAAACACAGACATGCTCGAAAGCTGGTTTTCGAGCCTGATCCGAACCGGCATGCACGAAAAAGCAGAGAAGGACATTGCGTTTGAATTGAAGCGGGGATGGCGAAGCCCGCTGATCAGACTGTACGGCCTGGTTGAGGGCGGCGATGCGGCACGTCGACTTAAACACGCCGAAGGCTGGCTCACGAACCACGGGGAAGATCCGGATCTTCTGCTGACGGCCGCCAGGCTCTGTTTGCATCTGGAGCTGTGGGGCAAGGCTCGCAGTTACCTCGAAACCGTTATCGCCATTCGGCCGACACCCGATGCGTACCAGGAATACGGGCGGCTCCTGAATCAACTCGGCGAAGGCGAAGCCGCCGCGGAGGCCTACCGCGAGGGTTTGAGCCTCGTCGCGGGAACTCCGCTGCCAGCTATCCCGCACCTCGACCCCAACAAAGCCTGAGACCGTGCACACTGCAGTTGTCGGCGTTGGCTACACGGGCCGCCGTGTCCTCGCGTTACTCCCAGGCGGATCCATTTCAGGCTTAAGCCGGCCCAAATTTGACCTGGACATGCCGCCGGAAACCCTGCCGGACCTGCCGCAGCCCTATGCCCTTCTCTACACGGTGCCACCGGGAACAGACTCTGAAAATGACACGCGCCTGGCCGCTTTGTTGTCACTGTTCGGGCCTTTGCCCGAGCGCATCGTCTACCTTTCCACGTCGGGCGTCTACGGAAATGCAGGCGGTGAAATGGTTGACGAGAACCGTACTCCCGCGCCTGCGACGAAGCGGGCGAGACGGCGGCTGGCCGCGGAAATGTTGCTGACTGACTGGTGTGTCCGTAAAAGCGTCGAGCTGGTCATCCTTCGCGTCCCCGGCATATACGGCCCGGATCGGCTCGGCATCGACAGGATCAGGCAAGGCGCGCCGCTCATTCTGGAAACGGAGGCGAATCCTGGCAACCGTATTCATGTCGACGATCTTGCCGCGTGCTGCGTTCGGTCTTTGGGAAAGGACGCGCCGCCCGGCATCTACAACGTCGGCGACGGCGACCACAGAAGCAGCACCTGGTTCATGAAAAAAGTGGCTATGCTGGCAGGTCTCGATGCGCCAACAGAAATATCTCGGGCCCGCGCAGAGCAAAGCTTCAGCGAAGCCCGCCTTTCCTTCCTGAATGAGTCGCGAATCCTCGGCACCGAAAAAATGCGCAAGGTCCTGGGCTTCACGCCCCGCTACGCCAACCCGGAAGAGGGCATCCAGGCGAGCCTATAGCCCAATCCGCCTGCGGTGCGAAAAATAACGGTCCCGGTGAGCGCGGATTGATCTTCAGTGCGATTTCAAGCATTGCGCGCTAAGGATGATCATCTAAGGACGGCGAGCGCGGATTGATCACAAACGTCCCTGTTTGCGACCTTTGGTTACTCCATAGGCGCTTCGCGTCCCGATTCGCTCCCGGCGAATCGGTGATCTTCAGTGCAATATCAATCATCGCGTTCGCCAAGGTTGATAATCTCAGGGCTGCGAGCGTTTGGAATCTACCCAATCCGCCTGCGGTCCGGAAAATAACGAATCTGGTAAACGCGGATTGATCTTCAGTGCAATATCAATCATCGCGTTCGCCAAGGTTGATAATCTCAGGGCTGCGAACGTTTGGAATCGACCCACTCAATTAGCGGATCCCACTGCTCCCAGTCCGGCCAGGCCAGGTACTCCGGCAGCTCGTAAATACCGAGGCCGCGGGTGTAGGCCCTGACGTAGTTTTGCGCCTCACGCAGTGACGCGAGGTAAGGAACGCGAAGCTTGGTGAGGTACTCATCAAGTTCTTCAAAGATCAGGGTGTATTCGCGAACGCGGTTGGCAACCACGCCGATCTTGGCCTGTTTGCGATCGACTTTGCCGACAGCCTTAAGCTCTTTGATGAAACGATCCGAGGCCTGGATATCGATGGTCGACGGAAGAACCGGGACAATGATCGTTTCGGCGTGTTTGACCAGGTCGGTCAGCTCCTTGCCATGCGAACGCGCCGGAGCATCGATAATGACGATATCGGCGCCGCGCGGCACGTGTTTCAGCCCGTCCTTGAACCCGGCGACAGCCGCAATCTTGGGCCGATCTTCCGGCCGCCGGTCCAGCCAGTCGAGACTGGAGCGCTGGGGGTCGTAGTCAGCGAGTGCAACTCCGTAGCCGCAGTCCGCGTAGTAGGAAGCAAGATTCGTCGCAAGGGTGCTTTTGCCACAGCCACCCTTGGCGTTCATAACCATTATGTGCCGCATTGGAAATCCTTCAGGAGACGTTTTTTTTGTGTATTTCTGAGTTTATGTAAACTACCGCTGCGGGATGGAAATGTCCAACAGGACGTTTCGAACGCAAATTCGGCGAGCCTGCAGTGCAGGCTGCCTCGAGCCAGTCGTGATAAGCTGCGTCAGGCGAAACGGGCACGGACACCAGGGGAAAGACAGCCAATGAGCACCCAGCGAAAGACGGAATTCACGGATGCGGCACTGTCGGAGGACCTCATCCATGACTACCTGGTAAAAAATCCGGATTTCTTCGAGCGGCATGCCGAATTGCTGGGCACTTTAAAGTTGCCACATCGCTCCGGCGCCGCGGTATCGCTGGTCGAACGGCAGGTTTCAGTGTTGCGCCAGAAGGACCTTAAACACGAACGCAAACTGAAAGAACTGCTGGAGGTCGCGAGGGCTAATGATTCGCTGTCCGGCAAAATTCATCGCCTGACGTTGCGACTCCTGTCCTCCGCCGACCTCATATCGACTCTCCGCAACCTTGAAGAGGCGTTGCGGGCAGATTTTGACGCTGATCAGTCCATCCTGGTGCTATTTGGCAACGCTGACCATTTTAGTGGCGTCGATGTCGGCCGGTTTTTTGTCGCCGTATCCAAAAACGATGAGGCACTGAAATCATTCGACACATTCCTGCAAGGCAGCGGGCCCCGCTGTGGCCAGATTCGTGACGCCCAGCGAGATTTCCTGTTCGGCAAGGAGACAGACGAAATTGGCTCCGCGGCACTCATCCCGCTGGGCACCAAGGCGGAACTTGGTTTCCTGGCGATTGGCAGCTCGGAATCCGATCGCTTTCACCCGGGCATGAGCATTGATTTCCTGCGCCGGCTCGGCGAGCTCGTCACCGAAGCACTAAGGCGTTTCTAGCGCGGTCGATGCACAAGACCGACGAATCCTGGATCGAAAAATTCTTGAGGCACCTGACTTACGAAAGGCGCCTGTCAAACCTTACGGTCAAGAATTACGGACGCGACCTCATCTCGCTGGCCGCATACTGCGATAAGATAGGCGTCGAAAAATGGTCCGGTCTCGACGGCGAGCATGTCAGGTCGTATTCCGCCGCCTGCTACCGCAAAGGGCTCTCGCCCCGAAGCATCCAGAGACAGCTGTCGGCAGCGCGAACCTTTTTTCGTTTCCTCCTGCGCGAGCGACACGTCAGGTCAAACCCGGCGCAGTCTGTCAGCGCGCCAAAAGCAGGCAAGCGATTGCCGGAAAATCTTGACGCCGATCGCATGGCACGACTCCTCGATATTCCTGGTGACGGGCCGCTCGTGGTCCGCGACAGGGCTTTGCTGGAACTCCTGTATTCGTCCGGGCTGCGGCTGGCCGAATTGACGGGACTGAATGTTGGCGACGTAGATATCGCGGACGGAACGGTGTCGGTGACCGGCAAGGGCAGCAAGGACCGCATCATTCCGGTCGGAAAATACGCGCGACAGGCCGTGAGCGCCTGGCTGAAAGAACGCGGCCAGATGGCGGCGCACGGTGAAACCGCGATGTTTGTCAGCCAGCGCGGTACACGGCTCAGCCCGCGATCGGTTCAGGCACGCGTCGACCATTGGGCAAAACGACAGGGAATTGACACAAAGGTCTACCCGCATTTGTTTCGGCATTCTTTCGCCACGCACCTGCTCGAGTCCAGCCACGACCTTCGGGGCGTCCAGGAATTGCTCGGCCACGCGAATATCAGTACAACTCAGGTCTACACTCACCTTGACTTCCAGCATCTGGCCCAGATATACGATCAAACTCACCCGCGGGCGCGGGCCAGAAACAAAACCTAGGGGCGAGCCCGGCTCAGGAATCTGAGCTCCTCAATTCAGAGAGCACAAGGATGGAACAATTTCGAGGGACAACTATTGTCTCTGTACGCCGCAATGGGAAAGTAGCCATCGGCGGAGACGGCCAGGTCAGCATGGGCAATACCGTGATGAAGGGTAATGCCCGCAAAGTCCGGAGACTTGCGGACGGGAGCGTCATAGCGGGATTTGCTGGCGGCACCGCAGATGCATTCACGCTTTTCGAGCTCTTCGAAACCAAGCTGGAGCAATACGGCAAGCTGACCCGGGCTGCCATTGAACTGGCCAAAGACTGGCGCACCGATCGCCGCCTGCGCCGTCTCGAGGCGCTCCTTTGCGTGGCTGATACAGAGTGTTCATTCGTTATATCCGGGAACGGTGATGTCATCGAACCGGAGCATGATCTGATGGCAATCGGCTCGGGCGGCCCCTACGCACAGGCGGCTGCGATGGCACTCCTGCAGAATACGGATCTCGAAGCGCGGGACATTGTCGAAAAAGCCTTGCAGATCGCAGGCGACATCTGCGTATATACCAATCAGAACATCATAATCGAGGAACTCTAGTCAGCTGGAGCTTCCTGACGGATCAGTCCCATGTCACAAATGACACCCAGAGAAATCGTCCAGGAACTGGACAAGCATATCGTTGGCCAGGATGAGGCAAAGCGCTCGGTGGCCATTGCGCTCAGGAATCGCTGGCGCCGGGTACAGGTTGAAGAACCACTCCGGAGCGAAATTACGCCCAAAAACATTCTGATGATCGGCCCGACCGGTGTCGGCAAAACAGAAATCTCGAGGCGTCTTGCCAAGTTGGCAAAAGCACCTTTTATCAAGGTCGAGGCAACCAAGTTTACAGAGGTCGGTTATGTCGGCCGTGAAGTCGACAGCATCATTCGCGATCTGATGGACGTCGCGATCAAGATGACCCGCGAGGAGGAAATGTCGAAAGTTCGCCATCGCGCGGAAGACGCGGCTGAAGAGCGCATCCTGGATGCATTACTGCCACCACCCGCATCGGGTGTGGGTTTCACCGCCGTAAGTGAAACCGACAACCGCGATAGCGACACGCGCCAGAAGTTTCGCAAGATGCTTCGCGAGGGGAAACTCGACGACAAGGAAATCGAGATTGATGTGCAAGCGATTCCGGTCGGCATAGAAATCATGGCGCCGCCCGGCATGGAAGAGATGACCAGTCAGCTGCAGGGCATGTTCCAGAACATGGGTGGTGCGAGGCAAAGAACGAAAAAACTCAAAGTCAAAGACGCGTTACGTATGCTGACGGACGAAGAGGCCGCGAAGATGGTCGATGAGGAAGAGACAAAGTCCCGTGCGCTTGAAGCCGTCGAGCAGCACGGCATTGTCTTTCTCGACGAACTCGACAAGGTGACAAGACGGTCGGACGCCGTTGGTGCAGACGTTTCCAGGGAAGGCGTACAGAGAGACCTGCTGCCGCTGGTCGAAGGTTGCACCGTCAATACCAAATACGGCATGGTCAAAACCGATCATATTCTTTTCATTGCGTCCGGCGCTTTCCATGTATCCAAACCGTCGGACCTGATTCCGGAACTCCAGGGTCGATTTCCCATCAGGGTTGAACTGCAGTCTCTGACGACAGGCGATTTCGTACGAATCCTGACCGAACCCGATGCGTCATTGACCTCTCAGTACACCGCGCTAATGGGCACCGAGGAGGTGCAACTCGATTTTACCGACGATGCGGTACGGCGCCTTGCAGAGGTCGCTTTCCTCGTCAACGAGAATACCGAGAATATCGGTGCTCGCCGGCTGCATACGGTGATGGAAAGACTCCTGGAAACAGTCTCGTTCGAGGCATCCGACAAGAGCGGCACCGCCGTAACGGTGACTGGCGAATATGTCGACGAGCACCTTGCCGAATTGTCGAAAGACGAAGACCTCAGCCGGTACATCCTGTAACCGCCATGGAACTCTCCCCCACCGAAATCCGCCTCAGGAAGAAGTCACGACTGCTCGTGATCGGGTTCGATAACGGCAGCGAGTTCGAACTGCCCTTCGAATACTTGCGTGTACATTCCCCTTCCGCAGAGGTTCGCGGCCATGGACCGGGCCAGGAAGTACTGCAAACCGGCAAGGAATCTGTGGATATCACCGCACTGGAACCGATTGGCCACTATGCGCTTCGTATCGTCTTCGACGACGGTCATGACACAGGCCTCTACTCCTGGAGATACCTGTACGAGCTCGGCACGGACATGCAGGCCAGGTGGCAGGCTTATCTCGACCGCCTGACCGAGGCGGGGTATGCTCGTCAGCCCGATTAATCCGGCGCGACAGATGAGCAAGGAAACAACGCATTTCGGCTATGAAACGGTAGCCGTCGACGACAAGGCGGATCGGGTTCGCGGTGTTTTCGATTCCGTTGCCGGCAATTACGATTTGATGAATGACCTCATGTCCGGGGGCCTGCACAGGTTGTGGAAGCGCTTCACGATTGATCAGGCGGCCGTTCGCCGCGGTCAATCGGTTCTGGACCTTGCTGGCGGGACCGGAGACCTTGCACGACGCTTTGCCGGCAAGGTGGGACGCGATGGTCATGTCGTGCTCGCCGACATTAACGCCAGCATGCTCCGGGAGGGCCGGCGACGGCTGACTGACGCCGGCGTCGCCGGCAACCTGTCGATCGTCCAGGTCAATGCAGAAAACCTGCCATTCGCATCATCGAGCTTCGACTGCATCACCATTGCATTCGGCTTGAGAAACGTTACTGACAAGGATTCTGCGCTTCGCTCGATGTACGAAGTTTTAAAACCGGGTGGCAAGGCTCTGATTCTCGAATTTTCAGAGCCCGCCAAATCGTTGCGACCGGCCTACGATCTTTACTCCTTCAAAGTGCTGCCGTTCCTCGGCAAACTTGTTGCAGGTGACGAGGCAAGCTACAAGTATCTCGCCGAATCGATTCGCATGCATCCGAACCAGGACACTCTGCTTTCCATGATGCAGGATGCTGGCTTTGAGCGGTGCCGCTTTCATAACCTCGTCGGCGGCGTGGTCGCTCTCCACATTGGCTACAAGATCTAGAGCTGCTCAATGAATGCTCTCGAATCCCTGCTGCGCCCGGCAACCTCGATGATCAATCGGCAAATCGAGGCTAAAACACCGGCGCGCCAACTATGTTCGGAGCTGGAAGGAAAGGTGCTCGCACTGCGGGTTCCCAACACGGCGCTCGCCATGTACCTGGTCGTGCAGGGCGAGCAAGTGCTTATTTCAGGAAGTTTCTGCGACGACCCCGACGTCGTCATTGCCGGGTCCGTTGTTTCTCTGGCGAGACTCGCAGGTCCGGCAGGCGAAAACCTGATCCGGGCCGGCGACGTGGAGATATCCGGCGATGCCATTCTGGCGCAGCGATTCCAGAAACTCCTTCGGTACGGCCGCCCTGACCTCGAAGAAGAACTCTCAGGGATGATCGGCGACATGGCCGCACACGGCATAGGGGAATTCGTCCGTGGCGTCGGCAAATGGGGCCGTGAAGCTGGTTCAACCATGCGACAGAATATTGGTGAATATCTTCAGGAAGAGAGCCGCTCTGTTCCCGGCCGGTACGAAGTCGACAACTTTCGCAGTGACGTCAACACGCTGCGAGATGACGTGGCACGATTCGAAGCGCGCCTGGTTAAGCTCGAACAGGAACGCACATAATCATGCGTCGGAGAAAAACCCTGCTCAGGATGATCAGCATTCAGCGCGTGCTGGTGAGGCACGGGTTGGACGACATCATCACGGCAACGCATTTCCTGCGCCCGCTGCGCTTTCTTTTCTACCTGTTCCCCAAAGCAAAGGACGCCACCGAGCCGCTTGGCAAGCGCATTCGGTTGGCGTTAATCGAACTCGGGCCGATATTCGTCAAATTCGGGCAAGCCGTTTCCACGCGTCGGGACCTGTTGCCACCGGATATCGCGGACGAACTCGCCATGCTGCAGGACCAGGTTCCGCCGTTCCCTGCGAATGAAGCCATTGCGATACTCGACAAAGCTTACGGCCGGCCGGTGGGCGAGATCTTTTCCCGCTTCGACAAGGAGCCGTTCGCTGCGGCCTCAATCGCCCAGGTACATACCGCGGCGCTGCAGGATGGCACGGAGGTCATTGTAAAACTACTGCGCCCGGGCGTTCGGCAACTGATCGATCAGGACCTCGATGTCATGTATGCGATCGCCGGACTGGCGGACAAGTACTGGGATACCGGCAAGAGGCTGAGGCCGCTCGAGGTCGTCGCTGAGTATGAAAAAACCATCATCGACGAACTTGATCTGGCACGTGAGGGCGCCAACACCGCGCAACTAAAACGCAATTTCGAAGGCTCCGAACTACTTTACGTCCCGGACGTCTATTGGGACTACTGCCGCCCGGAGGTGCTGGTCCAGGAAAGAATTTATGGCACCCAGATCAGCGACATGGATGCGCTCAGAAAGGCGGGGGTCAATATCCAGGTCCTCGCCGAGAATGGCGTCGAGATCTTTTTCACCCAGGTATTCAGGCACAATTTTTTTCACGCAGATATGCATCCGGGGAACATATTCGTTCTCATCGATGACCCGGAGAAACCAAAGTACGCGGCCGTCGACTTCGGCATTGTCGGGACACTGAGCCCGATGGATCAGCAGTACCTTGCAGGCAATTTCCTGGCGTTTTTCGATCGCGATTATCATCGCATCGCGAAATTGCACATCGACTCGGGCTGGGTACCACCAGAGACTCGCATCGACGAACTCGAGTCTGCCGTGCGTTCGGTGTGCGAACCGATCTTCAACAAGCCACTTTCCGAAATATCATTCGCGCAGGTCATGATCCGGCTTTTCGAAACTGCGCGGCGATTCAATATGGAAATCCAGCCGCAGCTAATCCTGTTACAGAAGACGCTGTTCAACATCGAGGGCCTGGGACGCGAACTTTATCCACAGCTCGACCTCTGGAAGACCGCGCATCCGATTTTGCGGCAATGGATGGCGGACCAGATGGGTGGCCGCGCGGCACTGAAGCGAATCAAGGAAGATCTGCCACAGATTCGCGATGCCTTGCGGGATCTTCCGGGGGTTGTTCGTTACCTGTCGGAGCAGATCGCCAACGACAAACTGCATTTCGATGTCCGCGCGCCGGAGCTCGATGACATCAGGAAGCAGCTGAAAGCGCAGCAACGGCAGCGCTATTTTCTTGCAACCGGCGCAACGGCCTTTGTGTCCGGAGTGCTGGTTTTGACACTCGGATCACTCGCCTGGCCTGGCTGGGTGTTGATAGCGGCGGGTGCGGCGGCTGCCGTTGCCGGACGCCCGCGCGCCTGAGCAAAGTTTCCAGGCCGTTCTGGAACCCGGGTAAGCAGACATGACGGAACAGCACGTTCACCATCGCACGATTCGCAGCTTCGTGCGCCGCACAGGGCGCATGACGCCGTCCCAGGAGCGCGCGCTCGCGGCACTTTGGCCCAGGTATGGAATTGACTATGAAACCAAAGCGCTGGATTTTCCCGCACTGTTTGGCAGAAGCGCAGACATTGTGCTGGAGATCGGATTTGGCAATGGCGAGACACTCGTGCAAAGCGCCGCAGGCAACCCGGGCTCAGACTTCATCGGCATCGAGGTGCACGAGCCCGGCATCGGCCACTGCCTGTTGAAAGCCCGTGACCTTGGCATCGAAAACCTGCGCGTTATGTCACACGATGCGATCGAGGTCCTGCGGCACCAGGTGCCTGACGGATCGCTGGCACGAATCAATCTCCTGTTTCCCGACCCTTGGCCGAAGAAACGGCACCACAAACGCCGGATAGTGCAGCCGGCGTTCCTTGAACTGGCAGCAAGCAAGCTCAGGTCGGGTGGCGCTTTGCACATTGCGACCGACTGGGAAAATTATGCCGAACATATCGACGAAGTCGTGGGCGCGTCAGCGTATTTCAAGCTCGACGAACGGCGCGAGCATCGTGGTGACCAACCGCTCGACAGGCCAACCACCAAATTCGAGACCAGGGGTCTGAAACGCGGTCATCATATCTGGGACTGGCGCTTCGTCAGCGTCTGACCGCGTGTCAAAGAAAACAGGCAAACCCTCGGTTAACCCTGACTTGCAGAAATCCGACTATGCTCTATAAATATAAGGAACAGGGGTTCCAACAGGGGTATTCCGATGTCTGCCCGCAAATCCATTCCCGTACCTGATCCTGCCATAGGCCGCTGGTACCGGCGGACCAATGGCCAACTGTTCGAAGTCGTCGCGGTCGATGACGATGACGAAACCATAGAGTTGCAGTTCTTCGACGGCACGATTGATGAGGTCGACCGGGACACCTGGTCCAGACTACTGATAGAAAGAGTGGCTGCCCCGGAAGACTGGTCCGGATCGGTCGACATGGATCCGGAGGATTTTTCCGGCCAGGCTGAAGGTGAAATGCCCTCCGGCTATCACGACCCACTCGAACTCCTCGAAAAAGGCGAGTAGGAATTCGCGGCTAGCTGACTCCCGTCGGTCCTTTCACTACGATCCGGCCATCCCTGATATCAACGTCCACAGGACGCAGTGTTTTACCCGGACAGGGGCCCGACACGCAAACGCCGCTATCAATCTCGTAAACCGCACCATGTGATGCGCAAACAATCTGTGCACCATCTTCCGTCAGAAACTGATCGGGCTGCCAGTTCAGCGGGTGACCGGCGTGTACACAGTAGTTTTGGTAGGCGTACACCTCGTCACCGCGGCGCACCACGAAGCCCTTGAACGGCCAGTCGCCTTCGCCTATCTGAAACTCGCGGCAACCCGGGTCTTCGAGTTCGTCGAGACGGCCAACTTCAACCTCCTGCTCGTTCAAACGACGTCCTCATTCCATGGCGCAACTTTGAACAGGAGCAACATCCCCGGCACCGCCAACACCATGCAAATAAGAAAGAACTCGGTCCAGCCAACCCGCTCCACGATGACGCCGGTAACCGAGTTGGCGAACACACGCGGAACCGAGGCGAGTGCTGTGAACAGGGCGAGCTGCGTTGCCGCAAACGCCGGATTGGTCGTTCGAGCCATGAAGGCAATGAGCGCCGCTGAACCGAGACCCACGCCCAGGTACTCAAAAGCGACAGCGACGCCAAGCATCCAGGGATTGGCACCTATCTTCGATAGCGCGGCAAAACCGAGAATGCTGACAATCTGTACGACGCCAAATAACCATAGCGCACGATTAATCGGCACCTTGATCATGACAATCCCGCCAACGAGACCACCAATGATCGCGGCGATGAGCCCGGCCGTCTTCGCGATCGCCCCGATCTGTGTCAGCGTAAAACCAATGTCGATAAAGAAGGGCGTTTGCAGGGCGGTCGCCATATTGTCGCCCAGCTTGTAAAGAAACAGGAACGCGAGTACGAGCATCGCCGGTCCCAGACCGGACCGGCCGATGAAATCCTTGAACGGTTCGATAACAGCGTCGCGAATCGTTTTCGGTGGCGTCGGCTCATCGATCGCTTCGTCGATGACCAGCGTCATGACGATGCCGACGAGCATAAATAACGCGATGATGATGAACACGACGTGCCACTCGAAATGATCGGCGAGAATCAGCCCGAGCGCACCGGGCACGAGTCCGGACAAACGGTAGGCCTGGACGTGAATGGAATTGCCGAGTCCGAGTTCAACATCGGGCAGCAGCTCACGACGGTATGCGTCGAGCACAATATCCTGACTTGCACTGAAGAACGCTACCGCCGCCGACAAGTACGCGACGGTCCAGAGATTCAGGTCCGGTTTTATGAAACCCATGATGCCCATCGAGCCGAGCAACAGCACCTGGGTGACCAACATCCAGCCGCGCCGATGCCCAAGGAAAGGCAAGGTGAACCTGTCCATGACGGGTGACCACAGGAACTTCCAGGTGTAGGGAAACTGTACGAGTGCGAAGAACCCGATCTCGGCCAGGCCTATACCCTCAACCCGCAACCAGCCCGGGACGAGCTGAAACAAGACGTACAGCGGCAGACCAGACGTGAAGCCGGTAAACAGGCAGATAAGCATTCGCCGGTTCAGGATTGCCTCTTTAAAGGATTCCTGACGTGCGCGATTCAGATGGGGGTCAACTGCCATGCACGAAGTCGTAATCCATCGTCAGCGGCGCATGGTCTGAAAACCGTTCGTCCTTGTAGATATCGGTACGAATAACCTTGTCCTTAAGCCCGGGGGTGACAACCTGGTAGTCCAGCCGCCATCCTACATTGTTATCCCATGCACGACCCCGGTTCGACCACCAGGTGTACTGGTCCGGCTCTTCATTAACGACACGGAACGCGTCGACATATCGTTGCGGACCGAAAAGATCGTCCATCCAGGCCCGCTCTTCGGGCAGGAAGCCAGAGTTCTTCTGGTTCGAGCGCCAGTTCCTGATGTCTATTTTCTTGTGCGCGATATTCCAGTCTCCGCAAAGAATATATTCCGAGCGACGTCGCCTTAGCTTCTGCAAATAAGGCGTGAACCCGTCCAGAAAGCGATATTTGGCCTCCTGCCTGACATCGCCTGAAGAACCCGAAGGAAGATAGAGAGATACAACACTGATCCTGCCCAGCTGTACTTCCAGGTAACGGCCCTCATCGTCGAACTCCGAAACGCCCCAGCCGCGAACCACTTTCCTGGGCTCATGTCGGGTGTAGATTGCGGTTCCGCTGTAACCCTTCTTGACGGCGTCCTCGTAATAGCAGTGATAACCCGCCGGCCTGAAACAATCGTCAGTGAGTTGGTGTTCCTGGGCCTTGGTCTCCTGGATGCAGACGACATCGGCATCCTGCCTTGCCATCCACTCAAAAAAGCCCTTGCGGGCCGCCGCTCGAATGCCGTTGGCATTCAGACTGATTACGCGAAACAAATGAATTACTCCAACTGGTCAGGAAACGTGGTTTCACAAGAAGTTACGACCCTGTACGTAAAGAAATTGCCAAAACCCTGTGTCATACTCAACGGTCATTTTCGCAGGATGTCATTCATCCGACGGCTTGCCGAAAGCGAGCCATGATACCTAAGCTGAAGATAAGTCCAACAAGATGCGAGCCTACAAAAGTGAATTTCTCGAGCTGGCGCTGGAACTCGGCGTTCTGCGATTCGGCGAGTTTACGCTGAAATCCGGAAGAGTCAGTCCGTACTTTTTCAATGCCGGACTTTTTTCGTCGGGCTACGCGGCGGCGAAACTCGGTCGTTACTATGCATCGGCCATCGCTGAATCCGGAGTCGAGTTCGACATGTTGTTCGGTCCGGCCTACAAAGGCATCCCGCTTGCGACGCTCGCGGCGGCCGCACTCGCGGAGCACCATGACGTTGATGTTCCGTACGCCTTTAACCGCAAGGAAGCGAAAGGACATGGTGAAGGCGGCAGCATTGTTGGCGCTCCACTGGCTGGCAAAGTACTCATCGTCGACGATGTCATCACTGCGGGGACGGCTGTCAGGGAGGCTGCCCGGATTATCGCCAATGCCGGGGCAGAAGTGGCCGGCCTTGTCATTTCGCTCGACCGCCAGGAGATAGGTCGCGATTCACGATCTGCCGTTCAGGAGCTCGAGCAATCGTTGGGAATTCCGGTCATTAGTATCGTTCAGCTCGAGGACCTGGTCGATTTGCTGGAAGAATCAGAGGAATACGCGGAATTTCTCGAGCCGGTGGTGAAATACCGTCGACAATATGGTTCTGAATCATAAATGATTGTTTCTAATAGCAATTCTATCCGTGTTTACAGATTGTGGGCCGCCATCTATGCTTGAAATTCGCGAACCAGTCCCTCTTTGCCGTCGCCAGATTGTGTGATACTTCGATGATGTATTTGTTGAGAGCTTCAATTCTGCTGAGTTTCTGCCTGGCATCAGGCGTTGCCGTTGCGCAAGATTCGAAACTTTACCGCTGGGTCGACAACGAGGGCGTCGTGCATTACGGCGACAGCATACCGGCTGAATACGCCGAGCTTGAGCGGCAGGTCGTGAACGAGCACGGCATCACGGTCGACGTGATGCAGGCGAAGAAGACCGAAGAAGAACTCGCCGAGGATGCAAGACTTGAAGAACTTCGTGTCGAAGCCGCGCTGCAGCGCCGACAGGACCAGGCGTTGCTGGCAACCTACCTGACCATCGATGAAATCGTCATGCATCGCGATCGCCGGGTCGAACTTTTTCAGGCACAGGCCCGTGTCACCGAACTCTACCTGAGAAACCTGCAGCGGCGCATGGATTCGCTGCGTGAAGAGGCTTCAAAGTTTCGTCCGTACAGCGCTGATCCGGAAGCGCCGATGATCGATCCGGATCTCGCAGACGATATGACCATGACCAAAGAAACGATTGCTCGCCACGAAGAAAACCTGCGCAAATTCGAATCGGATGAGCAAAGCATTGTTTCCCGTTTTGATGGCGACATTGACCGGTTCAAGCAGCTGAAAGGTTTGAACTAGTTTTCTGAACACATAAAAAAAGGCCGCACATCGTGCGGCTTTTTTTATGTCTGGCCGGAGTGGCCGAAACCTCCGCCGCCGCGACTCGAATCGTCGAACTCGTCGACGACCTCGAACTTCACCTGTTCAACGGGAACAAATACCATTTGTGCAATGCGCTCGCCTGGCTGAATCTCGTAGGCTTTCGATCCTCGATTCCAGATCGAAACAAACACCTGGCCCTGGTAATCGGAATCAATGAGGCCGGTCAGGTTACCGAGAACCAGTCCATGTTTGTGGCCCAGGCCTGAACGTGGCAAGAGGACAGCGGCAAGACCGGGATCGCCAATATGGATGGCAAGGCCGGTCGGAACCAGAATGGTTGCGCCGGGCTCGACCGTGAGCATGTCGTCAATACATGCCCGCATATCAAGGCCAGCCGAGCCGTCCGTCGCATAATGTGGCAGTGGAATGCTCTCGCCAATCCGCGAGTCCAGTATTTTCAGTTCAATTGATCTCAATTTTTTCGCTCGTCAGTCCCTGACCGCAATGGAGGGCAATTCGGTTTTTGTGTCCGTCTGCAGGCTTACCTGATAACGCTCGGCGATTAAAGTCACAAGTTCGCCGGCCAGGGTTTTCTTGTTCATCAGCGGAAAAGCGCGCTCACCTTCGTGCCAGAACACCTCGACGGCATTATCATCTTTGTCAAAGCCACGACCCTTGCCGACGAGGTTGGCAACGATCATATCGAGGTTCTTGTTTTCGAGCTTACCGAACGCATGCTCGTGCAGGTTTTCTGTTTCGGCGGCAAAGCCAACCGTAAAGGGACCATCCTTGAGACGCGCCACGGACGAAAGTATGTCGGGGTTCTTCACGAGAGTAATCGACAGATTCTCGTGCGACTTCTTGATCTTTTCCGGTTTGACGTCAGCCGCATGATAGTCACCGACAGCAGCCGCGCCGACAAAGATATCGACGTCATCGATATTGGCATGGACCGCAGCAAACATTTCCCTGGCACTTTCCACGCTAATACTATCGACGCCATCGGGAAGCGGAATATTCGCCGGGCCCGAAATTAATATAACGCTGGCTCCGGCGTCACGCGCCGATGCTGCGAGCGCATATCCCATCTTGCCGGAGCTCCGGTTGCTAATGAAACGCACTGGGTCGATTGGCTCGATGGTGGGTCCCGCGGTGATCATGACGTTTTTGCCTGCGAGTGGTGCCGGACCGACTTCGGCTACGGCGATCGGCGCGGTTACCGCTTTGACGATGTCGTCCGGTTCGAGCATCCGACCGGGACCCGACTCTCCGCACGCCTGGTCGCCGTCAGCCGGGCCCAGAATTCGAAAACCGCGATCGGCCAGCTTTTGCCGATTCTCCTGTACGGCAGGATTCGACCACATGACGTGATTCATTGCGGGCGCGATAGCGATCGGCGCCCCGGTCGCCAGGCAAAGTGTCGTCAGCAAATCCGGTGCAGCGCCCGATGCCAGTCGCGCCATGATCTCGGCGGTGGCTGGCGCGATAAGCACGAGGTCCGCCCAGCGGGCGAGCTCGATGTGACCCATGGCGGCCTCGGCCTCCTTGTCCCACAGGTTTGTGCGCACTGGCAAGCCGGAAACGGCCTGCAGGGTCGTTTCGGTCACAAACTCCCGGGCGGACCGTGTGAGCACTACCTGGACGTCGGCACCGCGATCCTTCAGGCGCCGAATCAGTTCGGGCGTCTTGTAGGCAGCAATTCCGCCGGTAATGCCTAATATAATCTTTTGCCTGCTCATGCAGCTCATCGCGTCAAAGGGCCTGAAAGCTTAGCTCGTTGCATCACCGAATTACCAGCAAATCGACCCTCCCGGTGCTGTTTTGAGGCTTGCATCACATGCCTGGCGGCAGCAGTCTTTAGCGCTGCATCAGCCAACAAGGGACAGGGATGGCCCATGCCAGCAAAGGACAGGCAACAACCGCTTGTGCCGCGGACGCGTTTACTGAGACAGGCCGCCACAGACCTGTCGGAGGCCGAATTACTGGCCGTACTGTTCCAGCGAGGTCCGCAACACGGGCAGGCAATCGCCCTGTCGCACCGGCTGCTGGAGGAATTCGGCGGCTTGAGAAGAACCCTGAATGCCACGCCGTATGAACTCCTGGCGGTCAGCGGCATCGGCGACGTCCGGCTGGCGACGCTGCAGGCGCTCCGCGAACTGGCGCGGCGTTATTTCGAGGAAACCCTGCCAATGGGTGAGGCCATCAAAAGTCCGGCGGATACCGAGACCTTCCTGCTGGCGAAGCTCAGGGACCGGCCCCACGAGGTCTTTTGTTGCCTGTATCTCGACAACCGGCACCGCGTGATCCACTTCGAGGAGTTGTTTCGGGGGACCATCGACGGAACCAGCGTCTATCCGCGGGAGGTGGTCAAACAGGCGCTTGCCGTCAATGCAGCCGCCATTATCCTGGCGCATAACCACCCATCCGGCGTAGCCGAGCCCAGCCAGGCAGACGAGCGCATCACCAGGCGGGTTAAATCGGCCCTGGAGCTGGTCGATATACGCCTCCTGGACCACTTCGTCATTGGCGACGGCATGACCACTTCCCTGGCCAGCCGGGGTATGATCTGACATCAGTAAGAACGCCCTTGATCGCGCGCTACAAGGCTGGTATAAAGTCCCGCTCTGTGCCCGCCGCTCGCGGGCATCCTTTTGTAAAATCAGAGACTTAAAGATCATGTCCAAGGTATGCCAGGTCACCGGGAAGCGCCCGCAAACGGGTAACAACGTTTCTCATGCTAACAACAGGACGCGGCGGCGTTTTTTGCCCAACCTGCAGTACAAGCGGTTTTGGGTTGAATCCGAGAAGCGTTTCGTCCGGCTGCGCCTGTCTCACAAGGGCCTCAGAATCATCGACAAGCTCGGCATCGACAAGGTGCTCGCAGACTTGCGCGCGAGCGGACAGCGCGTCTAATCACCGGAGGGAAGACTAATGCGTGACAAAATCAAACTCGTCTCCAGCGCCGGCACCGGTCACTACTACACGACGGCCAAGAACAAGCGTCTGCATCCGGAAAAGATGGAGACCAAGAAGTACGATCCCGTGGTCAGAAAACACGTGATGTACAAGGAATCGAAGATCAAATAAAAAAAGCGGCCTGAAGGCCGCTTTTTTTTGTTCCGTCTTTTACGATCGAAGCATGCTCCGACGGAGGCGATCAGGCTGGCGCCAGGTGATAAGACCTCAGCCGATCAGCGAAGTCTTCCAGTGCCTTGATGCCGCTTGCTTCGGCTTCCTGGCACCAGTCTTTCAGCTGTTGCAAAAGCTTTTCGTTGCTCACGGTCGCACCGCTCCAGATCTCCGCAAGCCTCTCCCGATACTCGTGAACAGTCCTGAGTGCCGCGCTGTCATTCAGCAGCTTGCCAAGCTTGTCCATCGAGTTCTCGTCCAGCAGGTTCGGGCTTCGAATCAGCAGTTTCTTTGCTCGCTTAAACGCCGCATTGCCCCTGGCAATTGTTTTTTCAGTCTCGAAAACAGGAAGCGTTACCTGCCTGGTGTAGTCGCGAAGCACGTGCATGCGATTCACAATAATTGCTCGCAGGTTTTCGACGTCGAGTTCGGCATCCGGCTTTGGCTCAATCACCGGTTGTGGTGCCACGCGATTGACCTTCGCAAGGCGAAATGCGGAGAAAACCTTGATGTAAAGCCAGCCGATGTCGAACTCCCAGCGTCGAATGGAGAATTTTGCCGACGTCGGGAAAGCGTGATGATTGTTGTGTAATTCTTCGCCACCAATCAGGAGACCCCATGGCACAATGTTAGTGGCGGCATCGTCGCATTCGAAATTGCGGTAACCGGAGTGATGACCTACGCCATTAATGATTCCCGCTGCAAACACCGGCATGGACATCATCTGGATGGCAAAAATCGTAATGCCCGGTATGCCAAACAGCAGCAGGTTGGCGACGAACATCAATATGATGCCGCCGTAGGGAACGCGAAGATAGATGTTTCGTTCCAGCCAGTCATCCGGCGTGCCCCGCCCAAATTTTTCGAGCGTCTCCATATTCTCGGTTTCCGCACGGTAGAGTTCCGCACCCTCGAAAAGCACCTTTCTGAGTCCGTAAATTTGCGGGCTGTGCGGGTCGTCGGGCGTTTCGCAGAAAGCGTGGTGCTTCCTGTGAATGGAAACCCACTCCCTCGTCAGCATGCCGGATGTACACCAGATCCAGAAGCGAAAGAAATGTCGCAAAACCGGGTGCAGGTCAATTGCGCGATGCGCCTGGTCCCGATGCAAATAAAGCGTGACGGCCATCATCGTGATTTGCACCATGATGAGGGTTGCCAAAACGTAACCCCAGAGATCGAGGTTGAGTATTCCGTAAAGATAATCCATGTATTTTTCCGCTGGTGGGGCGACGACCCGTACTATAACCAATGTAGCGCTGTCAGTCGTCTTGCGACTATATTGCGTTCACAGTTCCAAAAATCAATCCAAATGCCCGAATTACCAGAAGTTGAAACCAGCCGCCGCGGCATCGCACCGTGGGTCGAGCAGCAGCGCGTTAACAACGTTATTGTCCGGGATCGCCGCCTGCGATGGCCTGTGCCCGACGATATCGACAACAAGTTGCCCGGCCAGGAAATACGCAGTGTAAAACGGAGGGCGAAGTACCTGTTATTCGATACGGCTGCCGGTACGGCAATGCTTCATCTCGGCATGTCCGGCAGTGTGAGAATCATTGACATCGATGAGCCGGCCGGAAAACACGATCATGTCGATATCTGCTTCGACAGCGGCAAAGCGCTTAGGTTCAGGGATCCGCGAAAGTTTGGCTCCCTGCTATGGACAGAGAAACCGTTCGAACACGAATTACTGCGCAACCTTGGACCGGAGCCTCTGTCCGACGAATTCGACGGCAGCTACCTGTGGCAAATGTCGAGAGGCCGCAAGGTTAGTATCAAGCAGTTCATCATGAACGCCGTCATCGTCGTAGGTGTTGGCAATATATATGCGAGCGAAGTACTGTTCCGGTCCGGGATTCATCCTAAAAGGAAGGCTGGCAGAATATCGAAAGAACGCATGATGGTGCTCGGAAATTCAATCAAGTTCGTACTAAAGCAGGCGATAGAAGCTGGTGGTACGACACTGCGGGATTTTCATGGAGGAGATGGCGAGCCAGGCTATTTCAAACAACAGCTGGATGTCTATGACCGCGACGGCCTGCCGTGTTCTGTTTGCAAAGCGCCCATTTCGTCAATTGTGCTTGGTCAACGTTCGACCTATTACTGCAAGAACTGCCAGCGCTGACCGACCAGCAGGTGCAACGGTATGGGCCTAACCTACCCGCTTCAACAATGCCTCGTTGACCACCGGCGAAACGAATTCCGAAATGTCGCCGCCCATGCTGCAGATTTCGCGCACCAGGCTCGATGATATGAAATTGTATGTTTCAGTGGGCGTGAGAAATGCGGTTTCGACATCCTCCGCAAGATGCCGGTTCATGTTGGCAAGCTGGAACTCGTACTCAAAGTCCGAAACGGCTCGCAGCCCACGCAAAATCACACCGAGATTATTATCGCGGGCAAAATCCACCGTAAGGCCGTCATAACCGGATACTTCGACATTATCGAGGTCCGCCAGTGTTGCCTGCGCCAGCGCCACGCGCTCCTCCAGCGTGAACATCGGCTCTTTACTCGGATTGGCCGCAATTGCGAGTACGACCTTGTCGAAAATCCGGCATGCGCGTCGCACCAGGTCCTCGTGGCCGAGCGTGATCGGATCAAACGTCCCGGGATACATTGCTGAAACTGTCATCGGCTGCCCCCTCAATTCGCCGTTTTGATCAGTGAATAACGAACGTTGCCAGTTGTCTTTTCTTTTGACAGCTCCCACCCGTCCGGTAATTCCGGCACTGGCCGGTCCCGGCTCTGCTCCAGGTAGACGTGCGCTCCTGGAGCAAGCCAAGCTCGTTCTGCCAGCAGTCTACACAATTCTTCGTAATGAACGGCAGCGAATGGCGGGTCCAGAAACACAATATCGAAGAGTTCCGGCTCAGCTGTCGTTAGCCAGGCCAGCGCATCGGTTTGCTTTACAGTGGCGCCGTCTGCCTGCAGTTCCCCGATGCTCGCGTTCAGGCCGGCCACGGCCGTTTTCGCCTTTTCGATGAACGTGACAGCACTCGCGCCTCGCGACAAAGCCTCAAGGCCGAGGGCGCCGGTGCCTGCGAACAGGTCCAGGCACCTGGCTCCTTCAATCACAGGTGCAAGCCAGTTGAACAGGGTCTCGCGAACCCTTTCGGCCGTCGGCCGCAACCCGGGCTCATTTGCAACAGGCAAAAGGCGACTTCGCCATTTTCCGGCTACAATACGCAGCCGTCCTGATGGTGATCCCCGGGTTCCGCGTTTTTGCTTTTTCAAACGCTCAGTTCCTGCATTCGATCGTGTCGGACACCGCCGAGATTACTCCAGGATCGCTGCAGGAAGAAATTTGTGTTTGGAAAAAAGAAAGAGCCGGGCGCTGAAAAAAAGCAGGGGTTCGTAAAAAGACTCAGGTCCCGACTTAATCGGGGCGACAGCTGGCTGACCTATGATCTTGCTAATCTCGCTCCCGGCGGAAAGATCGACGAGGACGTGCTCGACGATCTTGAAGCGGAACTCATTATGGCCGATGTCGGCGTCGATGCGACGGAACGTATCATCTCGGGGCTGCAGAAAAGTCTCGCACGAAAGGAATTGAAGGACGTCGAATCCCTCAAAAGAGGGCTGCGGGACTCGCTGATCGATATTCTTTCGCCTGTCGCGAAACATCTTGAAATTCCCGAGCAGGCGGAGCCCTTTGTCATCCTTATGGTTGGTGTCAACGGCGCGGGCAAAACAACGACAATTGGCAAGATGGCACGACGGTTTCAGGACGAGGGCCACAGCGTCATGCTGGCTGCCGGCGATACGTTCAGGGCAGCAGCAGTAGAGCAATTACAGGCGTGGGGTGAACGCAATAAAGTGCCCGTGATATCGCAGCAAGCCGGGGCAGACCCGGCCGCGGTTATTTTCGATGCCTATGAAGCGGCGCGATCGCGCAAGATCGATGTACTGCTTGCGGACACAGCGGGACGACTGCAAAACCAGCAGGGACTGATGGACGAATTGACCAAGATCAAACGTGTGCTTTCCCGTCACAATGAGCATGCACCCCAGGAAATAATGCTCGTACTCGATGCAAGCCAGGGTCAGAATGCCATGGTGCAGGCAGAAAAGTTCCACGATGCGCTCGGCCTTACCGGGATTACAGTGACCAAGCTGGACGGTTCCGCGAAAGGGGGTATCCTGCTGGCCATCGCCAACAAACTCGGTATCCCGGTACGTTTTATCGGCATTGGTGAAAGCGCGGATGACATGCAACCTTTTGACGCTGAAGATTACGTCGGGGCATTACTTTCGGACGAGACCTGACACTGGAATGATTCACCTTGATTCGAATTGAAGAGGTCACAAAGCGCTACCCCGGCGGACACGATGCGCTTAAGGGACTTTCCCTGCAGGTCGACAAGGGCGAGATGGTCTTTGTTACCGGCCACTCCGGTGCCGGCAAGAGCACGCTGCTTCGACTCATAGCCCTAATCGACCGCCCAACCACAGGCCAGGTAATCGTTGACGGTCAGAACACACGCAAAATCACGCGGCGCCGTATTCCGGCTTACCGCCGCCAGATCGGCATGGTATTTCAGGATCACAAGCTGCTGTACGATCGCCCCGTTTTCGACAACGTCGCCCTGCCACTGGTTATTGCGGGGCTCGGCTACCGGGAAGCCGGCCGGAGAGTGCGGGCCGCACTTGACCAGGTCAGTCTTCTCAACAAGGAAAAGCAGTTCCCGGAAACGCTGTCCTCGGGCGAGCAGCAGCGAGTCGGGATCGCCCGCGCAATTGTCAGCCGCCCCAAGCTGCTGATTGCCGATGAGCCGACGGGCAATCTCGATCCGGACCTGTCGCTCGAAGTCATGCGGATCTTTCGTCGCTTTAACGAAGTTGGCGTAACCCTGCTGATCGCAAGTCACGATATTGCGCTGATCGATCAACTGGGTTGCCGTCGCATTGCCCTTGCCGATGGTTCGTTGCAGGTTGAAGAAGAAGATGACGTTGTTGCCGAGTACGCCGAGCGGCTCGAAGCGGAGCAGGACTGGGAACCATGGCCGCAGTGAAACCATCAGATGCCCTCGCCCCCCCTCGCAAGACCGGCAGGATTTCCGGCTGGCTCGTGCTTCATGCGAGCACAGCGACCGCGGCGCTTGGGCGTTTGTCGCGCCAGCCGCTCGCCAGCCTGATGACCGTGCTCGTTATCGGCGTAACGCTTTCCCTGCCGGCCGCAATGCACCTCGTCATTAAAAATGCACAATCCATCAGCGCATCATGGGACAACGCGCTCGACTTTTCGGTTTACCTGAAAACCGACGTCACGCTTGAGCAGGCAGAGCGGCTTGCGGGGCTCGTCAGGCAACGTGCAGATGTCGAGTCTGTAACCCTGATTGCAGCGGATGACGCCCTGGTCGAGTTCCGCGAACAATCCGGATTTGGTGACGCGCTGGACTACCTGACCCACAACCCGCTTCCACATACTCTCGTTGTCCGTCCTGGAAGCGCCAACACTGAAGTGTCCATGGGTTTGCTCAATGAAGAGCTCGGCAACCTGCCCGAGGCGGATTTCGTCCAGGTAGATACAGAGTGGGTACAGCGATTTCACGCGATTCTGAATATCCTCGAGCGCGCCATCATGATGGGTGCCGGTCTGCTCGGTGTAGCCATCATTGTCATCATTGGAAATACAATTCGGCTCGATATTCAGAACCGCCGGGAGGAAATCGAAGTCACGAAATTGATTGGTGCCAGTAATGCCTTCGTGCGCCGCCCGTTTCTTTACATAGGGCTCTGGTATGGACTGGGTGGCGGCCTGCTGGCACTTGCACTGGTTGGTTACGGAATGTTCGCACTCTCTGAGCCCGTCTCGCGATTGTCCGGGCTTTACGAAAGCGCGTTCGACGTGCTGGCCCTCGGCTTCACGGAGAGCCTGATCATCGTCGGATCCGGGGTCGTCCTGGGCCTGTTCGGTTCGTGGATTGCAGCCGCTCGCCACATGCGCAGAATCGAGCCCCGCTGACCTTTCCGCCGGGCGAATGCTTCAGACCTATTGCATGACGCAGGGACTGATTTCTTAGTAAGTCTTTGTTTTTATATATATTTAAGATCCACTTTCTTCGGAACCAAAGCCAATTGTTAGCACTCTAAGGTCGGGAGTGCTAAAATTCGGCACTACAAGGGAGGTACACAAAACTCATGACAACGGCAGTCACAACATTCGATCATGACCTGACACTGAAAGGCCCGGTAGGCAGCCTGGACGCGTACATCCAGGCCGTTGGTGGCATTCCTGTTCTGAGCAAAGAAGCTGAGCAGGCACTGTCGCACCGCTTTCGCGATAAAGAAGATCTCCAGGCCGCACGCGAACTGGTTATGGCGCACCTGCGTTTCGTGGTCCACATCGCGAAGGGCTATACCGGCTATGGCCTGCCGCTTGCTGACCTGATTCAGGAAGGCAATGTCGGCCTTATGAAGGCCGTCAAGCGATTCGACCCCGCGTTCGACGTACGCCTGGTATCGTTTGCCGTGCACTGGATTCGCGCCGAAATTCACGAGTACGTGCTGCGTAACTGGCGCATCGTCAAAGTTGCCACCACCAAAGCGCAACGCAAACTATTCTTTAACCTGCGAAAGTCAAAGAAGAGCCTCGCATGGTTGACACATGCCGAGACCATAGCAGTAGCAGAAGATCTTGGCGTAAACCCGAAAGAAGTGACGGAAATGGAACGCCGCCTGACAGCTCGCGACGCCATTTTCGATCCG
>JAHEFF010000024.1:0-6366 GCA_024640315.1 Woeseiaceae bacterium | reverse complement strand
CGCCGCTCTGAAAGCGCCTGGTTGTAACCATCAGAGCCGCTACTGTCAGTGTGTCCTGCTACCTCGACAACCGTCTGGTCAAATTCTGTCAGTACCTTGGAGACAGAAGTCAGCACGTCGAAGAATGCGGGGCTCAGGTCCGAGCTGTCCGTTGCGAAGGTCACATGTCCCGGCATATTCAGAGTAATGTTGTCGCCAATGCGCGCAACGCTGACGCCTGTTCCCTGGAGTTCCGCCCGAAGCTCGGCCTCCTGGCGATCCATGTACCCGCCGACTGCGCCACCGGCAATCGCGCCCACACCTGCCAGGATCATTGCATGCTGGCGACGCTCAACTGCATCATCACCCGATGCCAGGCCGACAACCGCACCGGCAATCGCGCCAATGACGGCACCCTTCGTCGCGCTGCTTGTCTTTGATTCCTGGGTATAAGGATCCAGTGTTTGACAACCACCGAGTACCACCATTGCCGCCATTGAAATCATGAATACTTTTGCTGCTTTAATGTCCATTGTCATTCCTCTTTGCCACCGATTCAGATCGGCGACGGCCCTTTGCGAATTTAACACCGCCATTGTACCCATCCTGTTGCTGAACAAACGCTGAAACAGTCCGGTACGGGCACTACCGCAGGGTCGAGAAAGCAAAACTGTGCAACAGGTCTCAGTTTCAGGTCTGGCCACCGCACCGCCGACGCCGTGTAGAATGACTGCTATATATTGCAGGAGCAGTGGAGGCAGGGGTGCCCGAGACAGACAGGTGGCTTACCGAATATGGTGAGAACCACCGGGACATCGGCTTCGCAGGAATTTACTGGGTCGCGGTACTTACGCTGGTGCTCGGTATTGTCGGCATCCTGTGGTCCTTGCCTATTCCCGAGGAGTTCGTACGAATATCTCCGCTGCTGAACTGGGGCAGCGCTTTCCTGATGGCCGCCGTCGTCTATTACTTCATTATTTCCATACCCCTGGCGGTCGGCATGCTGCCGTTCATTTTCGGCATTGCCGCCATACAGATGTGGCTGGTTGAGTCCCCGTATTCCGTCTTCAGGGTCTCGGCCGTCCTGCTGGCTGTGAGCCTGGCAGGGCTCTGGATGGGCCACCGCGGCAAAGGCGGCTACCGTGCTCTCGTTCATGACATTCAATTGACGATGATTGCCCCGGTCTGGCTGCTGTCAATTCTCTACAAGCGCCTCGGAATACCCTATTAGGCATCAGATCATTCCGGTAGAATTGCCAGCCCGTTTCATACCTGACCCTGCCCGGGAGACACTGTGGCCACCGCTGACAAGAGACAACTGAATCCCCTCGATCTGTACGATATTCGTGCCGAATTATCCGAAGAAGAATGCATGGTGCAGGATTCTGTCGCTCGCCTTGTCGACGACAAGGTGCTGCCTGTAATTCGCGAGGCGTTTGAGAATCATACGTTCCCGCGCGAACTGGTCCAGGAAGTTGCTGAACTGGGGCTGCTCGGCAGCTCGATAGAGGGTTATGACTGTGCCGGCCTGAATGCGATTTGTTACGGGCTCATTTGCCAGGAACTGGAGCGCGGTGACAGTGGCCTGAGGAGCTTCGTCTCCGTGCAATCCAGCCTGGTCATGTTTCCGATTCACGCTTATGGATCAGAAGAACAAAAGACGCGCTGGTTACCGGCCATGGCAAGAGGCGAGGCAATTGGTTGCTTCGGTTTGACGGAACCCCAGGGCGGCTCGGACCCGAGCAATATGAAAACCCATGCCAAGCGCGACGGCAGCGACTGGATTCTGAACGGTTCGAAGATGTGGATCACGAACGGCAACCTGGCAGATGCTGCCGTGGTTTGGGCAATGACAGAAGAGGGAGTTCGCGGGTTTATCGTCGAAAAGGATATGCCTGGTTTTACAGCCCAGGAAATCGAGAACAAGTTTTCGCTGCGTGCATCCGTAACGTCCGCCCTGTTTTTCGACAATGTACGCGTTCCCGACGAAAGCGTGCTCCCTGGCGTCATCGGGCTGAAGGGTCCTTTAAGCTGCCTGACACAGGCGCGCTACGGTATTTCCTGGGGCGTAATTGGCGCGGCACAAGCCTGCCTGAGCGAAGTGTTGAACTACACGCAGGACAGGATTCTTTTCCACAGGCCACTGGCTAGCAACCAGGCAATCCAGATTCGTCTCGCAGATATGGCGCGACGCATCACAACTGCACAGTTACTCTCATTGCAGCTCGGTCGCCTCAAGGACCAGGGACGTATGACGCCTACACAGGTGTCTGTCGCGAAATGGAATAACTGCCGCGCTGCCATCGATATTGCACGCGATGCCCGGGACATCCTTGGCGGTGCCGGTATTAGCGCAGAGTACGTCCCCGTGCGCCACATGCTGAACCTGGAAAGCGTCATCACCTATGAGGGAACGGAGACCGTTCACCAACTCGTCGTCGGTAAGGAACTGACCGGCGTCAATGCTTTCTGATTCACTGCCGAAGAACCGCGATATCTGGCGCATTGCCGCGCCAATGATCCTGTCGAACATCTCCGTGCCGCTTCTCGGTATGGTAGACACCGGCGTCACCGGTCACCTCGATGACGCCGCTTATCTCGGTGCTGTCGCCATTGGTTCGACCATTTTTGGTTTTCTCTACGCCGGATTCAATTTCCTGCGCATGGGAACAACCGGCATCACCGCGCAGCGATTCGGCGCGAATGACGGCGATGGCCTGAAGGTTGCTCTCGGCCAGGCCCTGGTAGTGTCTCTTGCAATAGCTTTGGCGCTGCTATTGCTGCAGTGGCCGATAGCAGGTTTGTCGATGCGGGCCCTCGGGCCGGATGCCGGCATCGCCACGCTGGCTGACGAGTATTTCTTTATTCGCATCTGGAGCGCACCCGCAACGCTCGCAAACTACGCACTGATCGGCTGGTTCATCGGACTGCAGAATGCTCGTATTCCTCTGTATATCGTCCTCGCCATCAACCTCACCAACATCGTGCTTGACCTGACTTTCGTATTGCTCCTCGACATGAAGGTGGAAGGTGTCGCCGCCGCATCCGTAATTGCTGAATTCACCGGGCTCGCGGTCGGCGGTGCATTTGCAATTTCCTGTCTGAAACGTCACAGCGGCAAGATGCTCTTGTCACATCTGGTAACGCTCAGGGAGTACAAGGCGTTCTTCGCTGTAAACGTTCACCTGCTGGTTCGCACGATGGCACTGATGTTTACATTTGCTTTTATTACGGCAGCGGGCGCGAGACTCGGTGGCCTGATTCTGGCTGCAAATGCGGTACTAATGAATCTGCTGCACCTGATGTCTTTCGCCCTGGACGGCTTTGCCCATGCGGCGGAGGCACTGGTTGGCAAGGCGGTCGGAGCCAGGGACAGGGATGCGCTGCAACGCGCGGTTACGCTTGCACTCCGATGGTCGCTCTACGTGTCGGTGCTCTTCAGCCTGTTCTTCCTGATTGCCGGCAGACCACTGGTACGCCTGCTTACGGACCTGGAGCCTGTTATCGATGTCAGCTACATCTATCTTCCCTGGCTCGTATTGTTGCCGTTAGTAGCAGTGTGGTCCTATCTTTATGATGGTGTATTCGTGGGCGCAACGCGGGCGCGCGAGATGCGTGACATCATGCTGATTTCTTCATTTTTCGTATTTCTGCCCGCCTGGTATAGCTTCAGCTTCCTCGGCAATCACGGACTGTGGCTTGCACTGACGCTGTTTCTGGCCAGCAGGGGAATCGGCATGCACTACTACTACCGCACTCGTGTGCTGAGAGCCATTCGAGCCTAGGTCGGCTCCACCACCGCAGAGGCTGTACCATTGGCATCACACTGGCCCTGAACAGACGCCCTGGCCCACACGTAGGCCAGCAATCCGGTGATGATGTTCGCCAACATGTAGGCGGTAAATATACCCACCACGCCGAAGAGTCTGTCGGCAACAATCGCAAGCGGAACGTAAATGATCATCATCCTGCCGACGCTGATGTGGACGGCCGGCATCGGCTTGCCCATGCCGTTGAATGAGGCATTCATCACCATGACCATGCCGTACGCACCATAACTGATCGGAACGACCAGAAGAAACAGCGCCGATACGTCCGTGACTGCAGGGTTCTCGCTAAAGAGTCCTGACACCCAGCCTCCCGTTAAGGCAAGCAATATTGCGATGACAAGACCCGAGCCAAGGCAAAAAAGCGCACACAGTCGCAGCGCACGAAAAATCCGGTCGGGACGATTGGCAGACATGTTCTGCCCGACAAACGGACCGATAATGGCTGAGAGCGCATAGAAAATGACCAGCATCAGCGATTCGACGCGACTGGCCACGCCAAACCCGGCCACCGCCTCCGGACCATAGCGCGCCAGCATGGCGGTGATTACACCTGTGGCGACAGGGATTATCGCGTTGGTTCCCGCGGCCGGGATTCCAACGTGCAGAATGTCGCGCCACGAACTGAGCAGTTCCTTTTTGTCGGGCCTGTTGAGGGTCAGCATGTCGAGGCGGTACTTCATCAGGTAAACCGTTCCGACAAAGATTGCGAAACGCGACAGTAATGCCGCCAGCGCGGCGCCATTCAGACCCATGACTGGAACCGGGCCAAAGCCAAAGATGAGAATCGGGTCCAGGATGACATTCACAACCGACGCCGCCACCATCAATATGCTCGGCAATTTCGTGTCACCGGTGGCGCGCATACTACTCATGCCAACCATGCCGACAACCACGAAGGGAACGCCGATATAGAGAATATTCATGTAGCCGGCGATTAGCGGAATCATATCCTCCGGGGCGCCGAGCAGACGAAACAGCGGCGCTATCGTCAGGATACCGACGACGCCAACCACGGCGGTGATGCCGAATGACAGGATTAGGCTGTCGGTTGCAAGCCTTCTCGCCCTGCGGTGATTGTGGGAGCCGATCGCCCGCGCCACAACGGACGAGGTACCAGCGCCAAGCCCGATCGCAACACTGGTCACAACCATCAGCACGGGAAACGCAAAACTTAGCGCAGCAAGCTCGCGATCACCGACCTGCCCTATAAACCACATGTCGATAAACGTCCCGAACATCATGGCGGAAATCCCAAGCAACACCGGCACAGTCATCGTGACCAGGTGTCGGCCTACAGACCCCTGCGCGAGCCGTGCTTGTGGTGATGCCATGGATGAATCCAGGTGTTCGAGTGTCAGGAACGCTCCAGGAAGTGGCACGTTCAGATTCGGTTAACTATGAACGAGCGGTCCGGCACGTGCAACGAAAAATCCGGGTCGCGTTATCATGCAGGTCCCGATACCGGGAGGATGACACTATGAAGCACAAGCACGAGATAACCATTGATGCGAGCCAGGAAAAAGTCTGGTCCGCCTTCGATAACGCGGACAACCTGAGCCGCTGGCAAAAGAATTTTTTCTCCTACACGCACCTTTCCGGAGAGCCCGGAAAACCGGGCGCCGGTGCCGAACTTGTCTTCGATGAAAAAGGCAGGAAGGTCGTACTCAGGGAGACGATTACAGAACGGCGTGAACCGGACTTTTTGGCCGGCAGCTATGAATCCGACCATGGTTCTACGATCATCGTAAATCACTTTGAAGCGCTGGACGAAAGCACGACGCGATGGTCTTCGTGGTGCAACTTCACGTTCACGGGATTCATGAGGTTCATGTCACCTTTCATTGGCGGCGTCATCCGCAAGCGGACAGAAGGTGACATGGAACGCTTCAAACTAATGGTTGAAACTGACGAGGCTGGCACCGCACCATGAGCTGGAAAACACTTGAGACGAAGATCATCTACGACAACCCGTGGTTTACCGTCCGCGAGGACCGGGTTATCAATCCGGGCGGCGGCGAGAACGATTACGGCTATGTTCACTTCAAAAAAAAGGCCATCGCTATCGTGCCGCTCGACCAGGATGGCAACACCTGGATTGTCGGGCAGGATCGCTTCACGCTTGGTGAGTATTCCTGGGAAGTGCCTATGGGCGCATCGGAGGCTGACGAGGAGCCGCTCGATACTGCACACCGGGAGTTAAAAGAAGAAACGGGACTGACAGCAAAAACCATGACCTCACTGATGCGGCTGCACACCAGTAATTCGATTACTGATGAAGTCGGATTCGTGTTTGTCGCCGAGGACCTGTGCGTCGGCGAAACCCGGTTCGACGAAATGGAAGTTCTGGATATCCGTAAATTGCCATTGCATGAGGTTGTTGCAATGATCGGACGCGGCGAGATGACTGACGCCATCAGCGTTGCGGCGATCCTGCGAATTTACGCGGATCAGAATATCAAGCGCGTAGAGACAACGTAACGCATCGGACCGCCTGCCCGCATCGCATCGAAGGGATAGCACGTCACGAGGCTCATCGTCGGCTCATCGGTATCGAGAA
>JAHEFF010000023.1 GCA_024640315.1 Woeseiaceae bacterium | reverse complement strand
GCCACTGCTTTAGGGAGATATCCAATGCGTGGTTCAAATCCAACAGTCAAGAATCTATCACGCCAGTTGCTGGGCGCAGCACTCGCAACCGTTGCATTCGGCGCGTTGCCGTTTGCCGCCAGTTCAGCGTTTGCGCAGGGCCTGGAAATCGAAGAAATCATCGTGACGGCGCAGCGCCGCGAACAGGCCATCAAAGACGTACCTCTCTCCGTGACCACCATGTCCGGCGAAAAGCTCGACGCGCTGTTTGAGGGCGGCGAGGACATTCGTGCGCTGGCAACGCGCTTGCCAAGTCTTTACGCAGAATCTTCAAACGGCAGACTTGCGCCGCGCTTTTACATGCGTGGGCTCGGCAACACCGACTTCGACCTGGCAGCATCCCAGTCTGTCTCCGTACTGTTCGACGAAGTTGTCCAGGAAAATGTCATCCTGAAGAGTTTCCCGCTTTTCGATGTGGAACGTGTCGAAGTACTTCGCGGACCCCAGGGAAGCCTGTTTGGTCGTAATACGCCGGCCGGTATCGTCAAGTTCGATTCACGCAAGCCGTCAGAGGACTTCAACGGATATGGTCTGTTGACGGTAGGCTCCCTGGGACAGCTGAATGTCGAGGGCGCCATCGGTGGTGCATTAAATGACAATCGAACCCTCATGGGCCGTTTCTCGATTCTCAGCCAGAACCGCAACGACTGGATTGACAATGACTTCACCGGTGTCAGTGATGCCATGGGTGGATTCAATGAACTCGCCTGGCGCGGCCAGTTACTGGCAGAACCGTCGGATGCTTTGAGCATTCTGTTGAGCGTGCACGGGCGCGATTATGACGGCACCGCCTCGATATTCCGTGCCAACGTGCTGGACGCCAGCAGCAACAAATTCAACGCAAATTACGACCGCGATACCGTGTGGTTCGACGAGGGCAACAACAATCCGCAGGAAGCGGAAGCTTATGGCGGGCTGCTGCGGGTCGAACTCGAATTTGACAGCGGTGTCACGCTGACATCCATCACCGGGCTCGAAACAGTTCAAAACCGTAGTGAGGGCGACATCGATGGCGGCAACCTGATCACCGGTCCGGGCTTCATTCCGTTTCCGTCGCATACAGCGGACGGCCTGGAAGACCTGGAGCAATTTACGCAGGAATTTCGCTTCTCCGGTGAAACCGATGACGGCATGTTCTGGCAAGCCGGTTATTTCTACTTCAATTCGGACTTCACGATATTCACCAATCCGTTTTTCGTAGCGGAATCGAAGCTGAATCACACTAACGACGCATGGGCAGTGTTCGGCCAGGTCAGCATACCGCTGGGTGAACGCTGGACCCTGACCGGCGGTATGCGCTACACGGATGACGAGAAACAGGTAACAGCTATCAATCCGCCGCTTCCGACACCGGATGTTTCGGTTAATGGTGAGCAGACCAGTTTTGATCTCAGCCTGATGTGGGATGCTAACGAAAACGTGAACCTGTATGGTCGCGTTGCCAACGGCTTCCGCGCACCATCGATTCAGGGCCGTGACGTTGCGTTCTTTGGCGGTACCTCGGTTGCCGACGCAGAAACCATCCTTTCATACGAGTTTGGATTCAAAACGAACATGGCAGGCAACCGGATCCTGATAAACGGCGCTATTTTCCACTATACGATCGAAGACATGCAGCTCACCGCGATCGGCGGAGCAAGCAATGCCGTTCAGCTGGTCAATGCCGCGAAGGGTAGCGGCACCGGTATGGACCTCGACGCTTCATTGGTGATTACAGACAACTTTGTGGTCACGGCCGGCTTCAGTTTTGTGGATACGGAGATTCGCGATGACACCCTGGTGGTGCCGCCTTGTGGCTCGGGCGCCTGCACACCGCTGGATCAGCCTGACGGTAATGGTAATGTCTTCGTCAATGGCAACCCGTTCCCGGGCGCGCCTGACAACACGCTCAGTCTCACCGCCCGCTATAGCGTGCCGACCGACTCTGGTGAAATTTTCCTTTTCGCCGACTGGGCCCGCCAGGGCAAGACCAACTTCTTCCTTTATGAATCTGCCGAATATCAAACCAACGGCAACCAGGAAACCGGTGTTCGGGCTGGATATATACACGGTGCAAACGAGTGGGAAATTGCAGTCTTCGGCCGCAACATTACGGACGAAGAAAACATGAAGGGTGGTATCGACTTCAACAACAATACCGCCTTCGACAACGAGCCCAGGATCTGGGGCATTACATTCAGGAAGAACTGGGGCAACTAGCCTGCAGTTCGGGGTGACCTGTAAGGTGAAAGGCCCGGCGAGCAATCGCCGGGCCTTTTTCATTGCACCTTCGTTTCGGCGAGGCAGCGCGAGATTGATTATGGCGAAACTTCGAATGGCTCTGACGTTCGTCATTGTCCTGCTGGCTAGCGCCTGCTCACAGCACACAAGTGAGCCAGGCCATACCGTCACGATCATGACCTTCAATGTCGAGAACCTGTTTGATAATTCGGACGATCCGGGTAAAGACGATCGGGACTACCTGCCGATCCAGGCCAAACAGAGCGACGAGCATCGCGAAGCCTGTGCCCGGGTTGAGGTCGAATCGTGGCGCAACCGTTGCCTGACGATCGACTGGACCGACGACATCATCGAACGCAAACTGACCGTCATTGCCGACGCGATACTGCAGGTCAATGAAGGCCGCGGCCCGGATATCGTCGCGCTGCAGGAAGTCGAAAACCTGGGCATCCTCGAGAGACTTAGGACCGAATACCTGGGCGATGCTGACTATCTGCCTGGCATTCTGATAGAAGGCAATGACGCTCGTGGCATCGACGTCGCATTTCTTTCCCGACTGCCACTCAACGGCGTCCCACAACTGCATGACATCAAGTTTGAAGAATCTTTCAGGGAAAGGGGCGGCGATACTCGCGGCATCCTGCAGGCCGATTTTTTCCTGCCGGATGGCTCGTTGCTGACAGGCTTTTCTGTCCACTTCCCGGCGCCCTACCACCCGACCGAAATGCGCGTTGCCGCGTATGGCACCCTGAACAATCTGTTGGCGGATTTGCCTGGTGATCGTTATGTCTTCGCAGCCGGTGACTTCAATACGACCTCAGCCGAGGATGCCGCAAGGGCAATGCTCGACCGCTACGTACGCCCCTACTGGACGGTCAGCAATGATCTTTGCAGCGGCTGCAAGGGCAGTTCGTATTACGCCGCCGACGACACATGGTCATTCCTTGACATGGTGTTGTGGCGTCCGTGTTGTGGCGAAGATACAACATGGCAGGTTCGCGCAGATTCTGTAAGGACTGCAAACCGGACGGCCGCGCAGGTAAGAACGGACGGATCACCCCGCCGCTTCAGCCTGCCTGACGGTGGTGGTGTCTCCGACCACTGGCCGGTCGTCCTGACGGTTGAATCAAAATAGAAACAACACCTTGTACCCACATCGTAACAACGTTTCGACCTTTGCCTCTCTAACATCTGAATTATTGTCCACAAGTACCGGTAATCGCTAGTGAAAGCCTTATTGCGCGGGCCATGGGGCTGCGCTAGATTTAGTGAAAAAGCAGGTGACGATGACGCCGATTAACGTCACTCCGGTCGGCTTCAGCCGTTTGCGGCGCAAAGAAATCGTCACAATGCCTACCTGGAATAACGACTCAAATTAATACCTTTCGGGGATCAAAAATGAAAATAAACTCGAGCCTTCCATTTGCAAAAGTGTGGCGGACGACGCTCGTGGCATTCGTGCTGTGCGCGCTACCTGTTGCAGGATTCACACAGGAAACCACAGCGGGAATTCGCGGCAAGATATTTGACGAGGACGGCTCTGCAGTTGCCGGCGCGTCGGTCGTTATCGAAGACATGCGGACGGGCGCACAGCGCAGCCTGACATCGAACGAGTCCGGCACCTTTTTCGCGGCCAAACTCGCTGTGGGCGGTCCCTACAGAGTAACGGTTGCGGGTACGAAGTCGGTGATGGTCGACTCGCTCTCGCTGGGCGACAACTACAACCTGGTCATCAACATGCAGTCGGCGGCGACGATCGAGGAAATCGTGGTTATCGGCCAGACAGCGCAAATAGCGGATGTAGCGGCAGGACCTGCTGCAACCTATTCCGCATATGACCTGGAGGCGTCAGTTGCCTTCAATCGCGACATCAAGGAAGTCTACAGCCTCGATCCCCGGCTGAACCTGGATATGGACGGTTTCGAGATGAATTGCGGCGGCCAGCATCCCCGGTTTAACAGCGTGACGCTTGACGGCGTCAGCCAGAATGATCGCTTCGGCCTGAATAGCAACGGTTATTCAACGGCCACCGGCCAGCCATTTCCGTTTAACGGCATCGAACAGGTCGCCGTTGAGATGGCGCCGTTTGACGTGACCTACAGCGGCTTCTCCGCCTGTAATATCAACGCCGTATCCAAAGGCGGTTCTAACGAATGGGAATTCGGCTTCCTGTACGAATATCACAGCGACGACTTTCGTGGTGACAAGATTGGCGGCGTAGGCACATTCACCAGCCTCCCCTTTGAAGAGACGACCATCGGCTTCAGCGCAGGCGGTCCGATCATCAAGGATAAGTTGTTCTTCTTCGCCACTTACGAAGAATCCGAGTTTCCGCGTTTCCTCGCCCAAGGCTATGATGGTTCGGGCAATGGCGTCGAACGGCCCTGGCTGAGTGAGGCTGACTACCAGCGAATTGTTGATATTTCGAATAACACTTACCAGTATGACCCGGGTGGCTTGCCGGGTGACGGTACCCAGACCAATGAATCCTACATGGTCCGTGTCGACTGGAACGTGAGTGACAAGCACGACGTCTCTTTGATTCACAATTTCTTTGACGGCCCTCAGCTTCGTTCGTCCGATAGTGACCCTAACGAATTCGAATTTCCGAACCACTACTACGTGAAAGGTGCGGAAATGGAGACAACGACCGTCAAGATGAACTCGCAGTGGACGGACGCATTCTCCACCGAGATCTATTACAACAATGCCAAGATGGCCGACTCCCAGGTGACCGTCGGGCCCAAAGATTTCGCAGATATGCAGATCAGCGTCAACGGACGGGACGGAACCGTTTACCTCGGAGCAGACGACTCACGCCAGGCTAACGCACTGAACTGGGATGCAGAATACCTGAAGCTTATCGGCGAATACCTTGCGGGAGATCACGTCATTACGTTCGGCTATGAACGTGAAGATCTCAGCGTCTTCAACAAGTTCGTGCAGCATTCCCGTGGTGGTGAATACGACTATTTTGATGACTCAGGCAGCAATCCGGCATTCTGTGCGGCCCTGTCTGCACAGGGCCGTTTCGACGATCCGGCGTGCGCGACATCCGGTATCGATAAGTTCGAACTGGGCCGTCCGAGCCGTATCTATTACGGCAGCGGTGGCGGAACCAATAACGCCGACGATGCGGCGGCCAATTTCGGCAACGTCCTGCACAGCTACTACATCCAGGATGAAATCTATTTCGACCAGTATGACCTGACGCTCGTTGCAGGTTTTCGCTACGAGACATTCACCAGTGACGACCGGCCGAACTACAACCCGACGTTCTCGACAGCAAACGGCATTCGAAACGACGCCAACATCGACGGGCTCGATCTCGTGATGCCACGATTCGGCTTCACATGGGGCGCATCTGAGACCTTACAGGTTCGTGGCGGCGTCGGCCTCTACGCCGGCGGCAACCCGAACGTCTGGTTGTCGAACGCCTGGAGTAACGATGGCTTGACGAACGCTCAGTTCCGGCTCGATAACTTTGACGGCGCGATTGCCGTATTGCCGGACTCCGCCGGCGAGGTGCCGTTGATTGGCGCTGGCAGACCCGGATATGACGTGCCACAGAGCTTGTTCGATCAGGTCGCCGCCGTAACCTCAGTTGACGCCAACGACTCGAACATCGTGCTGCTTGATCCAAACTACAAGCAGCCGGCCCAGTGGAAGATGGCCTTGGGCGCAAGTTGGGATTCACCGTTCTGGGGCGTCACGGCAGACTTCGACGTTCTTCACGGCAGAATGGTCGACTCGGTTCGCTATGTTGATCTTTCCCAGGCCAGGGTCGATACGACGTCAGCTGGCCAGCCGGTCTTTGGCTTTGTACCGGGGCTCGGTGAAGGGAACTTCATGTTGACCAACTCCGACCAGACGACCACATCAACTCTTATTTCGGTATTGCTCAACAAGAGTTTCGATATGGGCCTCGACTTGTCACTGGGCTATGCCTTTACCGACGCTAAGGACGTCAGTCCGATGACCAGTTCAACGGCAGGATCCAGTTTCCTCAACGTTGCGACTTCGAACATTAACTATCCGTCTGCCGGAACGTCCAACTACGTCGTTCCGCATCGATTCACAATGCGGGCAATATATGAAGCTGAGTGGTTTGGCAACAATACCACTCGCCTCACCCTGTTCGGTGTCACACAGGAAGGGCAACCAGCCAGCTACGTGATGTCGTCAGCGTCTCTTGAGGGCGACAACGAAGACGATCCGCGCCACCTGTTGTACGTGCCGACCGGGCCCAATGACCCGAACGTTATCTGGAACATGGGTGTTCAGGACCAGACGGACTTCTTCAATTTCGTAGCGAGAGAGGGCCTGAGCCCGGGCTTCCAGGCCAGGAACGCTCAGCATGCGAAATGGAGCACGCGCTTCGACTTCCAGGTTTCCCAGGAAATCTCGTTCACGGATAGCCTGTACGGTCGTCTCTACATGAGGATCTACAACTTCGGCAATCTCCTGAACGACGACTGGGGCAAGCAGTATGATGCGCCTTTCGGCAGCCAGGACATTATCGATACCAGCATCGATCCTGTTACAGGACAGTACATCTACAACAGTTTCAGCGACCGCGATATCAACGATCTGCAGGAATTCCGCAGCTTGTGGGAGCTGAAGCTCGGCATTGAAATCGGCTTCAACTAGGCACCTGTCTGAAGGACAAAAAAAGCCCACCGCGAGGTGGGCTTTTTTTTGCCTCAGTTAAAGCAGAAATCCTGACCGTCCCCGGGTATCGCGAACCTCGGATTACCCGGATCAAGCGGTTCGCCTACTTCCTCCCCATTAGCCTGCGCGTTGATAATCGCATCCAGAACCAGGTAAATCAGTTCCGAACCAGGACGCGACACGTCACGCGCCTTCGAGAAGTCATAGCCGTCGCCACCACGGTAAATGAAGTCCGGGACAATCACGGAGTACGCCTTGTCCTCGTCAATTTCCTGCCAGTCACCATCGTCCGCTGGCAATTGCATCTGCACGATTCGCTGGCCGTCGGGCCGGTTTCGGTCTACGCAAACGCGAAACCCGGAAATCTGTGGAAAGTAGCCTTTGCTCGGACCGATGCCGCGATAGCCGGCCTCCAGGAGTTTTCGGAAGTCACGGCCGTCCATCGTCATGTGGCGCAGATAGGATGAAAAGCCGAATGTCCTGCCGATATCCTCGAACGTGATGTCTTCTGCAATGAAATCGTCGATGCGCAAGGTTCCACCGTTGACGAAAGCCAGATCCGCTGGTGGATCGCGAAATGCCATCCTCATCTGATCGGCAATGAACATGCCCCAGTTGCTGTCGCCATTTCTGACCGCAACTTCACGGGCATCGAGCGGCACTGCTGCCGTGCCCACGCGACTGGGCAAAAAGGGCATCAGTTCGAGCAACCGCGCGCGCCATTTTTCCGCAATTACCTGGTACTCGCTATCCAGTGGAATCGTCTCGTCAACAGCGATCGTTTTCTCCGCAATGCTCGGGCCGTCATCACCGAATGTCACGTCGATCTGCCAGACTGTGCGCGCATTCGATGCGCCCTTCATGATTGCGGCGTTGCCCGGGTCGCCTTCCCTGTATTCAGGTTCATGCTCGTGTCCGCCAACGACGAACATGAAATTCGGGTGCCTGGCCTTGAGCTTCGCAACTTCGATATCGTCGCCAATATGAAGGTGCGTAACGCCGATGATCATATCGACCCCTTTGCCTTCAAGATCAGCAATAACGCGCTCGGCATTTTCTACATAGGTTCCTGGCAGGAATCGGGTGTGCTCGCGAACATTGCCGCCATGATCGGGATGTATCGTCAGCGCGAAAACACCAACGGTTTTGTCCCCGGACCTGAACGTAAATGCCGTTCGCATGCGTTGATCGGCCTCGGGATCACCCGTATCAAGACGCATGTTATCGCCGAGCCAGTCGAAGCGCGATTCATGCAGGCGTTTGATCAGTTCATCCGGCGTCCGTGGGTCGAACTCGTGATTGCCTGGCACCGCATACAGGGGCGCCAGATCGTCGAGGAAGTTCATCGCCTCGACCATTTGCTCGCCGTTCCAGAGCTGGCTTTCCAGCGACGGGTAGAGAAAATCGCCACCGTGCAGTATCCGCACGTCGTTCCCGGCCGCTTCAAGCTCGCGAACGAGCGTCGCGATCCGGCTGAAACCTCCGCGCCGGCCTTCTTCCACCGCATCAACTCGGTAAATGTCATTGACGTGAATGAAAGTCAGGACACCGCTCGGCTTCTGTTGCTGAGCGACGCAAGCCGACATCGTCAAGACAAGGAGCAAAAAAATTCGTCGAATCGGCATCATGTTCCTTTGCATCCTGCCTGAATTGGCGAGGAACCCGATTCTGCCTTTTTCGCCCCGGATTTGCGATTGCGGATGCCCGCTATTAGTCTGGGCCAAAGCGATGGACTCACATGACATGACAGCAGTCGAGAAGAAACTTGTCGAAGCGGCCAGCGACGCACGAAGAAATGCGCACGCACCCTATTCCGGGTACAAAGTCGGCGCTGCCGTTATCGACGAAAAAGGAAAAATATATTCGGGATGCAACGTCGAGAATGCCGCCTATCCTGAAGGATCGTGCGCGGAGGCGAATGCGATCGGTGCGATGGTTGCGAGCGGAGCCAGGCGAATAGTGGCTATCGCGGCTGTGGGCGGCAAAGATAAAATTGAAGCCTGTACGCCGTGTGGCGGTTGCCGCCAGCGCATTGCCGAATTTGCCGACGACAAGACACGAATCGTCCTGCTTGGTGACGGCAACGAAATCACCAGCTATTCGATAGACGAGCTATTACCCGCCTCTTTCAGCCTGTGAACCCCGGCCGCGCGACCGTCAGAACGTCAGGAGTAATCCTGCCAGCGCAGCACTCATCAGGTTGGACAACGAACCGGCCGCAATCGCTTTCAATCCGAACCGGGCAATCAGCTCCTTTTTCTCCGGCATCAGCGTGCCAAGGCCGCCGAGCAAGATTCCGATCGAACTCAGGTTGGCAAATCCACAAAGCGAGAACGTCACGATGGCCACCGTGCGCTCACTCATGCCGGCCAGGTATTCCTGCAAATGACTGTAGGCCACGAATTCATTGAGAATCAGTTTCTCGCCAAATAGCGCGCCGGCCGCCTGCGCCTCAGACCAGGGAATACTGATCAGGTACATGATGGGCGCGAAAAACCAGCCCAGGATCTTCTGCAACGTCAGGTCTTCGATGCCGACCAGGCCCGCCAGGCCACCCAGCAAGCCATTCAGGAGGGCAATGAGGGCGATAAATGCGATCAGCATGGCGCCGATGTTCACCGCCAGCTTTACCCCGTCGGCCGAACCCACGGCGGCCGCAAGAATCACGTTCTCGTGCTCGCTCTTCGCCAGTTTCAGATGGGCATCGTCTTCTTCCGCCGACTCCATATCGTCATCCGGCATAATCATCTTGGCCATCAGCAACCCGCCCGGTGCTGCCATGAAACTGGCGGCCAGCAGGTACTTTAGCTCGGCTCCAAGCTGAACGTACGCAAGCAGGACGGTACCGGCGATCGAAGCAACGCCCGAAACCATAATCGCAAAGACCTGCGGCTCGGTCAGGTTCTTCAGATAGGGACGGATGACCAGCGGCGTTTCTGTCTGCCCGATAAAGATATTCGCCGCGGCATTGAGTGACTCGACGGCCCGCGTACCGATGACCCAGCGCAAAGCTCCGCCAACCGCCCGCACAACGATCTGCATAATCTGCAGGTGATACAGCACTGACATCAGCGCTGAGAAAAAGACAATGATCGGCAGCACGTTGATGGCGAAGCTGAAAAGGCCATCGGTGGTTGCCAATCCGCCAAAGACAAACTCGATGCCATCACGGGAATATCCCAGGACGCTGAGAACAGCCCGGCTCATGCCGTCGATAATGACCTGGCCCGCGGGAAGGTAGATGACGAATGCTGCGACGGCTGCCTGAAGTGCGAAAGCTGCGCCAACAACGCGAAAATTTATCGCTTTACGATTGCTGGACAACAAATACGCAATGCCCAGAAGTACCGCGATGCCCACGAGCCCTATCAGTTTGCCCGACATTGGCGAGCCCTCTCAGTGATATGGATTTATTGATTATTGTTTTTCGTGCGGCCTCAAGGATACCGGCAATGCTGCTTCATTGCCCATCAATCTGGGAGAATAGTCTCGTAGACAACCGGCCTGGTCTCAGGTGCTGACTCCGAAATCCTGCAGGCATCCCTGATCAGCACGGCAGCGGTGTCAGCGGTCTGCTGCGACGACGCGTGAATCACCGCCAGCGGGCGTTCGTTGTCGACGCGCTCACCAATCGCCGCCACGTCACTCAGACCAACTGATAAATCCAGCGCATCGCCCAGTTTTCTGCGACCGCCACCAAGCTCAATGATCGCGTTGCCAATCCTGAAAGCGTCGGTGCCGGCCAGGTAACCGGCCGATTCCGGAAATACGGGAACAAGCAGCCTGGCGCCGGGCAGATAACCCTCATAGTTGCCGACAAAGTCTGCCGGTCCGCCGAGACCATGCACCATGCGATTGAAAACCTCCGCTGCGTTGCCTGACGTCACGGCCTCATCGGTGCGTCGCAACGCAGACTCATGGTCCGCCTCGAGCCCGGTCGCAATAAGCATTTCTGCGCACAGCGACATGACGACTTTGTCCAGCCTCGCTTCCCGGTGATCACCTCGCAGGTATTCCACCGACTCGGCAATCTCCAGGGCGTTGCCCGCAGTGGACCCGAGGCACTCGTTCATATCGGTAATCAACGCATGTGTTTTCAGGTTGGCGGAGGCAGCGGTTGCAATAATGCTTCGCGCCAACTCCCTGGCCTTGTCCATTTCAGACATAAACGCGCCCGAGCCGACCTTGATATCCATGACCAGCGCATCCAGTCCGGCGGCAATCTTCTTTGCAAGAATCGACGCGGTGATCAGTGGTACAGATTCGATAGTCGCAGTGACGTCCCGTATGGCATACAGGCGCCGGTCCGCCGGCGCGAGATCTGCGGTCTGCCCAATGATGGCGCAACCCGCCTCTTTAACAACTTTGCGGAACAGCTGAAATTCGGGCGTCGCGTTGTAACCGGGAATGGACTCGACTTTGTCTGTCGTACCGCCGGTATGCCCGAGGCCGCGGCCGGAGATCATCGGCACGTAACAACCACAGGCAGCGGCAATGGGCGCCAGAAGAAAACTGACTTTATCGCCCACGCCACCGGTCGAGTGTTTGTCGACGACAGGACCGTCAAGGCCCGCATCCTGCCAATCCAGCACGGTACCCGACCTGGCCATATCCATGGTCAACCGCCCTGCTTCAGCAGCTGTCATCGAGTTAAAGTACACCGCCATCGCAAACGCTGACACCTGCTCCGCCGGTATGCTGGTGTCCGCAAGTCCATTAACGAAGAATGAGATCTCGTCCGGCGTCAGTTCCCCGCCGTCACGCTTTTTCCTGATGATGTCCGTTACCAGCATGATCAGACGAAGCCCCGTAAAGGCAGGTCCTCACTGCGCTGCAACCAGTTTTCCGCAGGATAGCGACAAACCTTGTCAATGACGTGCAGCGTGTACGCGTGCCTGGACCTGGCCGAATTATTGGGTCCGCTCATATGGGGCGCCCGGCCGTCAAAAATCACCAGGGTACCTGCACTGGCTTCAGCCGGGACCTTCAGATGCTCGGGCCAGGGCTCCGCATCGAGTACCTCGGTGGTCAGTTTGTACTCGCCGCTGCGATAGTTGCGTTTCTTCAGCGGCAGTTTGTGTGCACCGGGAATGAAATGCATGCAGCCGTTATCGAGCGTGGCGTCCTCCAGTGCAAACCAGAAGCCAACGCATGACTCAGGTTCCGTATAAATGTAGGTGGAGTCCTGGTGGCAAAGCACCTCGCCGCCGATTCCGGGGGGTTTGAATATGTACATTGACTGGATGATGCCCGGATCCCTGAAGCCGATGCGTTTCGCGATTTCTGCCAATTCCGCGGAATGTGAGAAGCGGTCGAATACCGGATCGAGATCGTGCATTGCATGACCCATCTTGTTCAGCGAATCTTCCATCGACTGACGCAAATGACCAGAGTCATCGAATGCGTCGGCCTCGAAAAAGAATCGAATCTCGTCGCCTGACTCGATGAAGTACTGGTCGTCGAGCTGTTCCTCGTCTGTCGTCGAAAATACGCTTGGCGCTTTCGCCGGATCAAATGCCTCGACCAATTCCCGCGCCCGCGCCCTCAGTGAATTGCAGTCGGCGATTGACACGAAATCTTCGAGAATGATGACACCCGATTCGCGGAATTCGGCAACCATGGCGTCAGTCAGGCGCCCACCTTCGGGGGCTTTGACCTTTGGCAGTGACTTGCGCGTGGTCTCGATCAAGGGCGGAGCAACTCCTGTATCTTCATACTTTTCAATAGTTTAATTATACGTCAGCGCCGCTTCTGAAGTGCCGCAATATGCTCAATGGGTACGAGAACGGGTTAGAATGCGTAAGACGGATTCGCAATTCCAGTGAAGAATAATGACAGATAAAAGCTACTTTCCCGGCCACCTGAGACGCTTGAGCGGTATATCCCTGCTTGTATTGCTCGCTGCCTGCTCACAATCGGAACCCCCGCAAGAGCCCGAACAACCGGCTGCGCCGGCGGCAGAACTCAGTGATGATGCGATCGACCTCATTATTGAGGGAGATTACGTTATCACCATGGATGACTCCGGCAGTGTCATCCAAAGCGGCGCCGTTGCTATCGACGACGGGCTGATTATTGCCATCGGGCCTGCCACCGAAATTAACAGCGCGTACCACGCGAACGGCCATCTCGAGGGCAGTAACAGAGTGGTTATGCCCGGCCTGATCAATGGTCACTCGCATGCCGCAATGACATTGCTTCGTGGTGTCGCCGATGACCTTGACCTGATGGATTGGCTGCAGAATTACATCTTTCCTGCCGAGGTCGAGTTTGTTGACGACGAGTTCGTTCGGATTGGCACGGAACTGGCTTGTTGGGAAATGATTCGCGGTGGTACGACGACGTTTGTCGATATGTATTACTTCCCGGATATGATCGCGCAGGTCGTCGAGCAATGTGGACTTAGAGCCTATATTTCTGCCACCGTCATCGATCAACGCAGCCCGGACGCGGAGAGCGCGGCCGATTCACTCGTCAAGGGCCGGTCTTTTATCGACAACTGGAAAGGCCGAAACAGTCGCATCACGCCGATCTGGGGTCCGCACGCCGACTACACGCTGAACGCGAAACAACTCTCGGAAACCAGGGCTGCCGCAACGGCAGCGGGCGTCCCGATCAGTATTCACATGTCGGAATCGCCATTCGAGCTTGAGTACTCAAAGAACACCTACGGCATGACCACCATCGAACTGTTCGAGTCAATCGGCTTTCTCGATGGGCCCACGATTGGGGCGCATGTCGTCTGGCCGACTGAAAACGAGATCAAGATACTTGCCGAAAGGAAGGTCGGCGTCATCCATAACCCGACCTCGAACATGAAGATTGCGTCAGGCATTTCGCCAGTGACGGAGATGCTGAACGCCGGCGTCCGGGTTGGACTTGGCACTGACGGCGCCGCCAGCAACAATGATCTCGACATGTGGGAGGAAATGCGCCTGGCCTCGTTTCTGCAGAAGGTCAGCACCATGGATCCCAAGGCGTTGTCCGCGAGCACTGTATTGCGCATGGCCACCAGTGGCGGCGCCGAGGCGATCGGTCTTCGTGACAAAGTCGGGGCACTGGAAGCGGGCATGCGCGCAGACGTCATCCAGGTCGCTTTTGATGACGTTCATTTCGTCCCGACTTATGACGTTATCTCACACCTCGTATATGTTGCCGACGAGCAGGACGTCGCATCGGTTACTGTCGATGGGCGCCTGCTAATGCGAGACGGCGAGTTCCTGACTATCGATACAGAGCGCGTGAAGCGCGAAGCAACCGAGCTTGCGGCACGAATACAAGCGGCGCTGGCCGAGCGTAATCAGTAGTAATCTTTTTCCCGGTAAACAGGTAACGATACGTGGATCCGTCAACAGTGCTTTTTGGTTGGTTTTTACAGCTGGGCCTGGGAGCGGTTATCATTTTTTTTGCATTGCTCTTTTCCTGCAAGATTGCGTTCGAAGAGGCCGAACACTCACGCTTGTTTGGTTCGGCCATTGCTATTCGCCTTATTGATATGATTCCCGAAATTCTTGAAACGGCCGGATTTGGCATCCCGATATGGAGTTCCGTGGCGGCCACCGTGGTTGCATTTATCGCACTTGTCCCGCTTCTCACGTCGTGGGTTGGCATGAGTGCAGCCAAGGCCATTTACGTTTCACTGCTGACACTGATCTTTGTCAGCGTGTTTGAAGTCCTGGTATCCACCAGCAGTTGAAATAGTTCGCATTAGGGAGACGAGCGGTGCACCAACATCCCGATCTTTCTGCAAGACCCTTCCGGCTTGAAGTGGAGCGCGATATGAGCGAATCGCCCGCTGCACTCTATAGCGCATTCACCACCAGGCTTGATAGCTGGTTTGCTGCGCCCGGAACGCTGACGATGACGCCGGAAGTCGGCGCCCTGTTCTTTTTCGAGACTCATTTCGAAGGACAACGCCACCCGCACTACGGCAGATTCCTGAGGCTCGTCCCAAATCAGCTGATTGAAATGACGTGGGTTACGGGGAATCCCGGTACCCAGGGAGCCGAAACCGTCGTCACCATCGAGCTGGAGTCGCGGGATGGCGGAACGCACTTCAGGCTCGCACATGCCGGTTTTGCAGACGCCGACTCGAAAGACGGGCATCTCAAGGCATGGCCGCAGGTACTTGACCACCTTGTGCAGAATATCGCTCAAGACGACTGACCAACGAGCGTCTTCAACCTGGTGTTGGGTTTGAATAATGCTTGCAGATGGGCCAGGAAATACTGAATCCCGTGCTATCACGACGTCCCCGGACCAGGTCTTTCTGGCCATGAAACAACCGGAAAACAACCTGGACGATGTTTGTGGGAAGGTCCTTTATCAGGCCGCATTCGCCGCCGTTCAGCCGCTCCGTATATACTATTCAAAGACAGAAGGAGGCAATTCGATGGCTCAGGAAGATCAGAAAATCGACTATATCGAGTTCCCGGCGGCGGACTTCGACGCCGTGCAGGCCTTCTATGAAAAGGCATTTGGCTGGACATTTGTCGACTACGGCCCTGAATACCGGGCATTTAATGACGGCAAACTGGACGGTGGATTTCGCCGGGCCGAGGAAAAGTCGATGACGGAGCATGGCGCAGCGCTGGTCATTCTATTTGCGAAGGACCTCGAGGCTACCCGGGACAAAGTGGCGGCGAGCGGCGGCACGATCGTACAAGACATTTTTTCATTTCCGGGTGGCCGACGATTTCAGTTCGCGGATCCACACGGCAACGAACTGGCCGTGTGGTCCGACGCCTGATGAACCAGCCACCCGAAGACAAAGGAAGCCGGCGCGACTGGAGGATTTCGGCGACTTTGCTTTGTGTCTGGTTTTTCGCACTCGCGATAATATCGGCTGGCAACAATGATATACCGTTGTCGATGCTGGTTATTGCAACCGTCTTTTTCGTTCTGCTGATCCCCGCCATGAATGACCTGGTCCGCAGCATCGAACAATACGTCGCCAGGAATTATGGCCAGGCGCAAAGTGGCAGAGACCGATCAAAGGGCTGACGGAAAGATGAAACTCATATACCTGGCAATCATCGCGTTAGGTGCATTTGTCGCAATCTGGGTCTTCTTCGTTGTGCCGGCGGAGCGCAGGCATCACGAGCGCAAGCTCGAGATGGTCCGAAAGCGGATCGAAAAAAAAGAAGCGATACTGAACGAGCAGTCTGTCAGAGGCGAAAATCCCGGCGAGAATCCCTGAACCAGCGCGACTCGATCAACAATTTCCAAATTGCACCAATATCACGACTTTCGACAGTTTCGGATTGCGCTGGTCATTTCCGACCACTAGCATAAAGAACGAGCCTCGCCCGGCTGAATCGGGTTTTGCCAAGGACATCTGCGCTGCATGTCTTACGAACTCAATTTCGATCGACGACCTGACTACATTCATGCCATCGTGACCGGACAGAACACGGCTGAGACCGTCGTTCAGTACATGACCGACATACAATCAGAGTGCGAAAAGCAGGACTGCTACCGGGTACTCATCGAGGAAAAGCTGGATGGCCCACGGCTGGGTGAAATGGAGGTTTTTAATCTCGTTAGCAAAGGTAGTTCGACCGCACTGGGCTTTTTCGAGGCGCTGGCCTATGTCGACGAAAACCAGCAATTCGCAATGTCAAAGTTTGCGGAAACTGTGGCAGTGAACCGCGGAATACCTATAGCCATGTTCTCTTCTGTTGCCGACGCAAAGAACTGGTTGAAACACCGACCCGAAGACGCGGATGATCAGAAATTTTTCATTGATGGCGATGACAGCGACAGAGACTGATTTACGCCAGGAAACTGGTTCCGTAGTCCATCGGTTCCAGCCCGAAAAATACCGCCAGACTTTGGCCTACATCAGCGAACGTGTCCCTTTTACCCAACGATTCCGCAACGACTGACTTGCCATAGACGAGCACCGGTATGTGCTCCCGCGTGTGATCGCTACCCGGCCACGTCGGATCGCAACCGTGGTCGGCACAAATAACGAGCAAATCGTCGTCCTGCATAACATCAATAAGCTCCGGAAGCCGCTGATCGAAATACTCGAGCGCAGCCGCATAGCCATCGACATCACGACGATGGCCGTACAGCATGTCGAAATCGACGAAATTCGTGAAGACGATCGATCGATCGCCTGCGGATTGCAGCGCCGCAAGCGTCGCGTCGAACAACGCCGCGTTACCAGTGGCTTTGATCTTCTGCGTAATTCCCTGGTGCGCGTAAATGTCGGCGATCTTGCCGACACTGATTACTTCCCCGCCGCTGTCGACCAGTTTGTCCAGCACTGTCGGCGATGGCGGCCGCACGGTCAGATCGCGCCGGTTTCCCGTGCGAATGAAGTTATTGCCGTCGGTACCCACGAACGGACGGGCGATAACGCGCCCGATGTTGTAGTCGTCCACCAGCTCCCTCGCGATATCGCAAAGATCATACAGGCGCTGCAGCCCAAAAGACTCTTCGTGGCAGGCAATCTGGAAAACGGAATCTGCCGACGTATAGACAATTGGTTTCCCGGTCGCCATGTGTTCTTCACCAAGCTCGGCAATGATCACCGTGCCGGATGAATGGCAATTGCCCAGGACTCCAGGCAGATCAGCACGCTCGACCAGCCGCTCCAGTAACTCGGGCGGAAATGTATCGGTCCTTTCCGTGAAATAGCCCCAGTCGAACAACACCGGTACACCGGCTAATTCCCAGTGACCGCTGGGCGTGTCTTTACCGCTCGAGAGCTCCGCGGCAAAGCCGAATGCGCCAATGATATCGCTCGAATCTCCGACGCCCGCAGGGCGTTCGCCACTGCTTTCTTCTGCGGCCCGCATTAACCCGAGTCGGGTGAGGTTTGGCAGCCTGAGCGGCTTTCCGGCGTCGTCTCTTTGCCGTGCGATGCTGCCAAGTGTATTGGCGCCGGCATCGCCAAAACGGTCGGCGTCATCGGTGGCGCCGATACCGAATGAGTCCATAACGAGAATGACTGCTCTTCCCACCTGTAGCTCCCGGGAGATTGATCGTGCCAGTGTAACCCAAGAAAAAGGGGCCGCAAGCGGCCCCTTTCAATCGCAATGATTGCGCGACTTTCCTAGTGGTGCACTTCCTCGGGAACCATCGTACTTTCACCGAAGAATTCGATACGAGTCAGCTCGGTATGACTGCCCTCGATGGCCATCAGCCAGATGAGAACGGCTATAAATACCGGCGGCAGCAGAATTGCCAGCTTCAGTCCCAGTCGTTCCCATTTCATATGCATGAAGATTGCGATGATGAAACCGGCCTTCACAAACATGAATAACAGAATCAATCCCCAGCGCGTCATACCCTGCAAATTGAGATAGTCCACCATGTAGGAGAAGAAACTAACTACGAACAGCAATACCCAGATCTTGTAGTAGATACCGAGAGGGTGCTGTTGTCCTTCCGCACTCGCCATATTGCCCTGCTCCTAAACTAATTTACCAAAGATAGAAAAACGCAAAAATGAATACCCAGACGAGATCGACAAAGTGCCAGTAAAGGCCGGCGATCTCGACAATTTCGTAGTTGTCGCCTCGTTGTTCGTAAAAGCCGTTACGAACCCGGTTGGCAACGACCAGCAGGTAGATAACACCCGCCGACACGTGCATGCCGTGGAAGCCCGTGATCATGAAGAAACTCGAACCGAACTGCGCCGCACCAAACGGGTTGCCCCATGGGCGAACGCCTTCGTCAACAATCAGCTTGGTCCACTCGAATGCCTGCATGCCGACAAACGATGCGCCGAGTATGGCGGTCGCAACCATCAGCCAAAAAGTCGCCTTCTTGTTCTTGCGATAACCCATGTTAACCGCGAGCGCCATCGTACCCGACGAGGTAATCAGGATGAACGTCATGATGGCAATCAGGATAAGCGGAATCGGGTCACCACCGAAAGACAAAGCGAACACTTCGCTGGGGAACGGCCAGGGATCTGTTGCTGCCATTCGCACGTGCATATAGCCAACAAGGAAACAGCTAAAAATGAACGTGTCACTCAGGAGGAAGATCCACATCATGGCCTTGCCCCAGGGAACATGGAACGCTTGCCTGTCGGCAGAAAAGTCGGTTACGACTCCCTTGGTTCCGCCGGGTAATCCGTCCATCGTTGCAGCATCTGACATTTGTCGCTTTCCTTCTTAAGTAGATAACAGCATGCCGAACAACACGATCCAGACCAGCAACAGGAAGTGCCAGTAAACCGTGCAAAGCTCGATGCTCAGCCTGACGCTGTCCGAGTCAGCGCCTGTCCATACTTTCATTGTCGATCTTGCCCATACCCACAATCCGCCCAGCATGTGCAGTCCGTGAACCGCTGTAAGCAGGAAGAAAAATGCGTTTGCAGGATTCAGATCGAGGTAATAACCGGCAGCATTCAGCTGTTGCCAGGCTACCAATTGGCCTATCAGGAACAAAACCGTCAATACGCCCGCTACAGTGAGACCGGGCTTGACCCGGCTGTCGATACCTTTAACCGCAGCACCCCGGGTCCAGTGGTAGGCAATACTGGCAAGGATCAACATAAGCGTATTGGCCCACAGCAATGTCGGTTCAGTGATGGGCCGCCAGTCTGGTTCTTCCATTCGAATCGTATAGGCGCTGATAAACAGAGCGAATACCGATGTCGCGACGGCCAGGAACACAGTCAGAGCGACTGCCTTCGTGTTCGTGTCCATCGATGCGCCGGAGACCTCGTTATCCGCGGCCTCGGAAATCCAGGGCTGTGTATTAAACGTCTGGCGCAACAGCCATACGATGACGGTCGCCATAATTATGCCCAGGAATATGAGCGTGATATACATCTAGGAATCCACTCCGTGATCACGCCCGACCGGTACCTCGCTCTCCGGCACGGTCTGCGGAGTGAAGTCTTCCGCCTGGCCCGGCACGCTGTAGTCATAAGCCCAGCGATGAACCTCGGGTAGCGAATGCCCCCAATTGCCATGCTTCGGCGGCGTGTCCGGCGTCTGCCATTCGAGCGACGTCGACTTCCACGGATTGCCGCCGGATTTCTCGCCGTGTTTCAGGCTCCAGATCATGTTGTAAATAAAGATCAGCTGTGTGGCCGCGATGATCAGTGCGGAGATCGTCATGCTGGCATTCAGGGTTACGGCGGAATCCGGCATGAACTCCGTGTTGCCCATCGCGAAATAACGTCTCGGCACGCCCAGGAAACCCAGGTAATGCATTGGCAGATACAATGAGTAGGTACCGAGGAACGTCAACCAGAAATGCCACTTGCCGAGTGTCTCGTTGTACATCCGGCCGGTCATCTTCGGATACCAGTGGTAAATGGCGCCGAATACCACGAGTACGGGTGACACACCCATTACCATGTGGAAGTGAGCGACGACGAAGTACGTGTCCGACAACGGCAGGTCGATCGTCACGTTCCCGAGGAACAGGCCTGTCAGGCCACCATGGGTAAAGGTAAAGATGAAGGCGATGGCGAACAGCATGGGAACGCGCAGGTGAATATTGCCCTGCCATAGCGTCAGCACCCAGTTGTAAACCTTGAGCGCCGTCGGCACCGCAATGATCAACGTTGTCGTCGCGAAGAAAAAGCCGAAATACGGGTTCATGCCACTGACGTACATGTGGTGAGCCCACACGATGAAGCTCAGGCCACCGATCGCGATGATCGCCCAGACCATCATGCGATAACCGAAAATATTTTTGCGTGCGTGCGTCGACAACAGGTCAGAAACGAGACCGAAGGCGGGCAAGGCAACGATATACACCTCCGGATGGCCGAAGAACCAGAACAGGTGCTGGAACAATACCGGGCTGCCGCCAACCGTATCAGTGGCGACACCGGCCTGGATCATTGCCGGCATGAAGAAGCTGGTGCCGAGCAATTTATCGAACAGCATCATGATGGCGCTGACCAGCAATGCGGGAAACGCGAGCAGGCCAAGGATGGTGGCCATGAAGATTCCCCAGACTGACAACGGCATACGCATCAGCGTCATGCCCTTGCAGCGAGCCTGAAGCACCGTCGTGACGTAGTTCAGACCGCCCATCGTGAATGCGACGATAAACACGGCCAGCGACAGAAGCATCAGCACGATGCCCCAGTCGGTGCCAGGTGTTCCCGGCGAAATGGCATGGGGCGGATACAAGGTCCAGCCGGCGCCGGTTGCACCGCCAGGCACGAAGAAGCTGGCCACGAGGATCAGCACCGATAGCGCATAGACCCAGACGCTCAGCATGTTCATGAACGGGAACACCATGTCCCGCGAACCCAACTGCAAAGGAATCAGGTAATTACCGAAACCGCCCAAAAACAAGGCCGTCAACAGGTAAATCACCATGATCATCCCGTGAATGGTGACGAACTGGTAGTAGTTCTCGGGATTGATGAATTCGAACATATCCGGAAAACCGAGCTGCAACCGGAATGCGCTCGACAGCAACATGCCGACGAGACCAATCAAAATCGCAAGGACGCCATACTGGATGGCAATGACCTTGTGGTCCTGACTCCAGACGTACTTGGAAATGAATGTATCCGGATCGTGGTGCTCTACTTCGTGGTCACGATCAGCGATTGAGACGTATGCCATCAAAATCCCCTTAATGCTGGCTTGTTTCTAATTTGAAATGTCATTGTGATTCAGCAGCTCGCACTTACAACGTGTTGATGTAGGCGATGACGTCCTGCACCTGCTTGTCATCCTGCAGGTTTCTACCCATAAAACCCATCTGCTTGCCGTAGAAGTCCTGCGGATGTCCGCCACGAACTCCTGCCCGGAAATTCTTCAGCTGCGTAGCAAGGTACCAGTCGGTCATGCCTGCCATACGCGGCGCGTTGATGGCCTGAATGCCTCTTGCATCCGGGCCATGGCAATAGGCGCATACGTTATAAATACGCTGGCCGCTGACGACATCACCATCAATCGTCACAGGTGCCGGATTGTCCGGAAACGTCTGGATATGCGCGATGACATTTTCGACGGCTGCGTCGCTGGCAAGGGTTCCCGCCATCGGCGCCATCTGTCTGCCGAATACGTCGTCTTCGTGCGTGCCGCGATGACCCGACTTGAAGCTGTTCAGCTGGCGGCGCAAATACCAGGCTTCCTGACCTGCAATTTTCGGTGCGTTCAGCGCCTGCATGCCCTCGCCCTGCTGCCCGTGGCAGGCAGCGCAAACCGCATATTGTGCAGCGCCAACCTGGGCATTACCGGCTGCTATGTTTTGGCTATCCGCGTAAGTAGGGTTGCTGGCGACCCAGGCGTCGAAATCCGCCTGCTCGTCAACGACGATTGAACCGCGCATGGTGTGATGGGCAATACCGCAGAGTTCCTCACACAGCACTTCATAGGTGCCCAATTTTGTCGGCGTAAACCAGAGATAGGTTTCCATGCCGGGAACGAGGTCCATTTTGACCCGCATCTGGGCCACCGCAAAGTCATGGAGTACGTCTTTGGAGCGGAGGTTCACTTTGACCGGAACGTTGATCGGGACATGGACCTCTCCATTCTCGATCAGGACATCGTCACGTCCCAACGGATCCTCAGGATCCATGCCGAACGGATTGTCATTGTCGATGAGTTCAGCTTTGACATCACCGAATTCACCATCCTCGCCCGGCAGCCTGTACGTCCAGTGCCATTGCTGGCCAACCGCTTCGATCTCAATGGCATCGTCGGGCACGTTGACGAAATCACCCCAGACGAACAGTCCGGGTGTCAGCATTGCTGCAACACCAACCGATGTCAGTATGGTCAGCCAGGTCTCGAGTTTTTTGTTTTCGGGGTCGTAAGTTGCCTTGTTACCTTCCCTGGCCCTGTATTTCACTACAGCGTATGCCATGAACAGGTTGACGGCGACGAATACGAAACCGGTGACCCAGAATGTGATGTTGATGGTGTCGTCGATTTGACCCCAGTCAGACGCAAGCTCTGTAAAGGTCCAGCCTGCTAACGGTGCGACGAAATGGAACACCAGGGTTCCAATAACCAACAAGATAAGCACAACTGCTATAGGCATACCTATTGCATCCTTATTTCTTTGAATTCGCGAATGGTGATGCGGCTACAGATGAACCGCCGGTCATAAGATCGATCAGCACGCGTTGTTCTTCCGTGTAAGTTCTGGTCTGACTCCCCCGTGGCAACTCTGGTCGAGCTATTGAGTTGACGTTTTTTCTGTTTTTTAGCGAACTGATTCGCGGCCGTTGCCGATTCCCCACAAAACGGACCTTTCAGCCTCATCGCAGGATAGTGGATTCGGTAACTGATTTCCACTAGAGACAGATATCGAAAATTGTGCTAACGCACAGCCCAAGGCACTGATTAGCAATGAAATTGGCGGAGGAATTCCTGTGCGGCCGGAAGATCCGGCCACAGCGGTTCAGAATGTGAAATCGAGGTCTTTTTTGACGCTTTCACGGGCTTTTTCGAGGTCCGACTGCAGCCTTACCAGCTCATCTTCGAGCGGGCTCGTAAAGTCAGCCGTGCGAATGTCCAGCATTGGCGGACGCGCGACCGGATCCGGATCCGCGGGTACCGTCACGCTGGCGACAGGTTCTGCCGGCACAGTCACCGGTTCCGGCCTGTTCCAGTTAACCAGAACAATGACGATTACGGCTGCTGCCAACCCGGTCAGGCTGCTTGCCCACCAGGGATTAACCGGCGGGTGTTCTGCTGCCGGAGTGACCGGTCGTACCGGTTCTGCAGCCCGGATTGAGGCATCGATACGTTCACGCAGTTCCGGCGAAACCTCCGCCTGGATGGCATCTGCGTCCCGTTTCAGTCTTTTCTCAAATTCATCCATAGCTCTCTCTCCGTTCGGCAGCCGGCGTATTGCTGTTCAGCTCTGCGCTCAGACGACGGCGGCCCCGTAACAGCGTCACTTTCGTCCATGAGGCCGATTTGTCCAGTGCCGAAGAAATTTCCTTTACTGACAGGTCCTCGATATATCTCAACCACATGGCATCATAGGCGTCGTCGGAAAGCAGGCGTTTCGCGGCAAGCCAGATGTTCTCTTGTTCAGAGTGTGCCAGGCACTCCTTGAGCGGGTCGGAATCATCGACCAGCTCAACATCCGAATCGTGCCATTCGGGCCGCCTTTGCCGGGCCGCATTGCGAATGGCAATGCGATATATCCAGGTCGAAAATCGCCAGCGCGAATCGAAGCTTGCCAGGTAGCGATAGGCGTTAATAAACGTATCCTGTACGGCATCTTCCGCGTCTGCCTGGCATGACGAGCGAGTGAGCAGGAAGCGAAGCAATTTCTCCTGGTAACGCCCGACAATGTCGTCGAAGGCGGCTGCGGAACCCTGGAGTGACGCTTCCACAAGTTGTTCATCAGTCAACACGCTTCTCAGCTTACTCCCATCGCCGGGTGGCGATAGATCAGTCGCTCAATACCGTGACGACAAGATCCGGGTCAATCACCATATTGATCGAGAGGATTTTGCCCGTGACATCGATCTTGGTATTCCGAATCAGACTCTGGATTTCCGGGCCGAGTTCAGAATTAAACGCCTGCAGCGCAATAAGCCCGTTGACGATACCGCCGATGGCCTCAGCCATTTTCGGGTCCGTCGACACCAGCTGCGCCTGAACGGCGATCTGGCCCGACTCGTCCGCCATCAGGAGGGCCGCCTGTTCGGTGTTGCGCACGATATTCGACTCCCAGTCGTCACCGTCGTCGTCATCCGTCAGGCCGTCCGTCTGCATGCCGGCCTGCACGAAAGATTTGTTTGCGCTGAGGACCAGAAGCGCTCCGTCGTGACTGCCGGAGCCCGAGACTTCGCCCTTGTTGTCGAGCAGACCCTGCATTTGCTCAGCGGTGCCGGCGATGAGCGCCTTGCCCTTCACCGCGAAGCTTACAAAAACCGCATCTTCGAGATCCTCGAAGGGGTTATCTCGATTATCGTCTATGTCGTCCTCGTCGCCGAAGAAGTAATACGTCTGGCCCTTGTACTCCCGCGGATCCACAGGGCCCTGCTTGGCCGCGAGAGCGAGGAGCTTGTCCTGGGTTTCCTTGGTCAATTGCCCGTCGACGATGATGACGGTGCCATCGTCACTGTTCGCGAACGCTGTGAATGAATCGACCTCTTTGCCGATATCGATGCCGACTTCTTCCCTGACCTCGACGACGACCTCGTCTTCGAACCATTCATAGACCTTGCTGCCAGCCTCACTGGTTCGCATGGCGTCCAGATCTGCGTGTATGTACCAGATGGTGCCGGCCGGCAGGTCGCCGGCAGCGACACCTGCATTGGCGGTCAGTGGGATAAATGCAGTCAGGGCCAGGAGGCCCAAGCGCAATTCGCTCATGTTCGTTCCTCATTACAGCGGTGATTTGGCTGCTTATAGGGGGCACAGCCGACTTTGGTTACATCCCGGCCTCGAAAACCGTCTTTCCATCCAGGATGGTCATGAGGACCTTCGTCTGGTGGATTTCGTATGGATCAATCTCGAAGAGATTGCGATCGAGAACGACCAGGTCCGCCTTCTTGCCTACCTCGAGAGAGCCGATTTCGTCCTCCATATGCAGCTGATAAGCGGCATCGATGGTATAGCCGCGAAGCAGCGATTCGAGGTCCAGGCGCTCCGCTTCGCGGGGCTGAATCGGCGCATCCGGCTCACCCGGATTCTGCCTTGTGTGACCGATTTCCATCTGCACCACCGGAGACATTCCCAGCATACCGGCGCCACTGGCCGGAAAATCGCTGCCCCAGGTCAGGCGCACGCCGAGGTCTTTGAGACTTCTGAATCGCCAGAACCGGTTGAACTGGTCTTCGCTGACAAACTGCTCGCCAAAGGTATCGTAAGAAGCCCACAGCGGCGTGCTCTGGGCAATGACGTCGAGCTCGGCAAACCGCGGCAGATCCTGATCGGTGATGACCTGGATGTGGCAGATCGCATAGCGGGTGTCGCTGTCCGGGTGCGCTTCACGAGCAACTTCGATGGCGTTCAGGGCCTCGTGGATGGCCCGCTCACCCAAAGCATGAATGTGCACGTCAATGTTCTCTGCGGTGGCGCCGACCACCATTGTCGCCATCTCTTCTTCCGTGAACACCGACTCCCCGCTATTGCCGGGCTCGCCCTGGTAGTCCTCGAACATGGCCGCGGTCCGGCCCTCGACGGTGCCGTCCTGCATGATCTTCAGAAAGCGGTAGTGATAATTGTCGCCCCTTATCGTGTCGCGCCACTTCATGGCCCGCGCGACGGCTACGTCAACATCATCGGGACCTGACGGTCGATAAGACCCGACCAGGCGGATGGTGAGATCGCCGCCCTTCTCCAGGCGCGAAAGAATCTGATTCAGCTCATCCCCATATCCACCGGTGCCCGCGTCGTATGCGGACGTGACCCCATACTCGTTGAGCGTGTCGATCACGTACGCCGTGCCATCCACAACCACATCCTGAGTGATCACGTTCAGACTCTGCATCGCCAGTCCGGCGGTACCTTCGAGCAAATAGCCGGTGGCATCGCCGTTTTCATCACGTTTGTAATAGCTGAAGCCTGGCACCGGGTCAGCTGTATCCTGGGTAATATTCAATTCTTCGAGCGCGCGGGTGTTGGCCCAGGCGCCGTGGAAACCTTCATCCATGATCAGCACAGGGCGGTCATCCACAACCGAGTCGATCATCTGTCGTTGCGGACCTCCCGGCCCAAACGTTGTCGATAACCAGCCGTAGCCGAAGATCAGCGGCGTATCGCTATTTTCAGCGGCGTAGTCTGCGATGGCCCGGACCCATTCATCGACGGTGCCAAACGTATTCAGACTCAGCGCCCTGGCATAAGCACCGCCGCTGATGGGATGCATATGCGTGTCGATAAAGCCCGGCAGTAGCATCTTCCCGTTGAGGTCATGGCTAACCGTTTTTGCGCCAGCCAACGCCTGCGCGCCCTCGTTATCGCCGACGTAGACGATCTTGTTGCCATCGACAGCGACAGCTTCCGCAGTCGGCATGGAACGATTCAGCGTCCAGGCGGAGGCATTCAGAAAAACAGTGTCAACACCGGGCTCGGGTGCCTGGCCGCAACCTGCAAGCAGGCAGGCCAGGACAAAACAGCTACGCCTCATAAACAGTTTGCCCGCCGAGTACGGTACGCAAAATCCTGATATCCACGATCGAGTCCGGATCGACGTCATGCGGATCGTTCTCGAGAATGACCAGGTCGGCAAGCTTGCCGGCCTGCAGGCTTCCCTTGGTGTTTTCCTCAAATGAAGCGTAGGCCCCATGCACCGTACAAATCCGCATCGCTTCGGTGACGGAAATTCGCTGGCTGGGGCCCCAGACACGGCCGCGAATATCCTTGCGCGTGACCATGCTTTGTATTGCCATCATGGGTTCGTAGGGACCCGGCGTATAGTCAGATGCAGGGGCGACCGGAATGCCGGCGTCAAGAAAGCTTCGGTGCGCGAACATGCTCTCCATCTTTTCTTCGCCGTAGTCGACCCACTTGTTGCCATGGTAATGCGCGTACGTGTAGAACGGCGCCGGCACCACCCCGGCCGCCTTGATACGGGCAAGAAGATCAGGGTTGATAAGCGAACAGTGCTCGATGCGATGCCTGGGATTCGGACCGGAGCGACCTTTTAACGACCGTTCGTAGGCCTTCAGCACCATGTCGATCGTCAGGTCACCGTTGGCATGGATTCCTACCCTGAAGCCGTGTGCCACAGCGTCATCAACCGCGTCGTATATTTCTTCCTGCGACATGGTCAGGATGCCGTTATCGTCGGTACCTTCGTAAGGCGTGCTCATATACATGGTGCGTTCGGATGCGGAGCCATCGGCGGAAAATTTGACCGCGCCGATACGAATCATGTCGTCACCGAATCCGGAACGAAGCCCTGCGATCTTCAGTCCTTCATAAACCTTGCTATTGCCACCTGGCATGAATGCAATCCGGAAATACAGCTCTCCCGCATCGCGCGCGTCCTGGTAGGCCACCATGTCGTCATAATTACCGTAGGCGTCTGTCGTTGACGTCAAACCCGAGGCCGCCATGTTCTTCGATGAAATCGTGGCGGACTGTTGCCGCACAGCGCGATCCATAACCGGCCATGTACCGACCTGGAAAAAGACCTCGCGTGCATGCTCCGCAACCTTGCCCGTCAGCGCACCGTCTTCGCGAAAAAATCTCCCGCCATCCGGGTCCGGCGTGTCATCGTCGACGCCGGCGATCTCAAATGCCATGGAATTCACGACGCCCGTGTGTCCGCCGCGATGCCCGACATAAACCGGGTGATCCGGGACCACGTCATCGATGTCCTTGCGATTGAGCGGCCGCTCATCCTCGAATTTCGTGTCGTCATACATGACGCCGCGAACCCAGTGCCCGGGCGGTGTGTTGGCCGCTTTCCCGGCAAGCGCCTCCTTGACGTCGTCGATTCGGCGAAGATTGACGTTAACGCCGACGGCTTCCTCGGCGAAAAGGGGGTGACTGTGAGCATCGATAAAGCCCGGCGTCACCGTCAGGCCACGCCCGTCGATTCTCGTCGTGCCGGCGTTCGCGAAGTACAGGATTTCTTCATCCGAACCGACCGCAAGTATCCGGTCGCCGCGAAGTGCGATCGCTTTGGCGAGCGGCTGACTCGGGTTCATGGTCAGGATATTCGCCCCGGTGATGATCATCGACGCCGTACCGGTCAGCAATCCACTCTGTGCAGCGGCACCGCCACCCAGTCCCAGACCCAATGGCAACGCCGCAGACGTGCCGAGAAACTTCCTTCGTGAAAACCTGCTCATGTCTTCCCCCAATGGCGAACTTATAATCCGGATCCGTCTGCCGAATAGATAACCCAGATCTTAGTATATCCCTCGGTGTCCCAGATTCCCGTCCACTCCTTGGGAATGGTCACCGCCTCGCCGGCGTTGATCGTCTGCACCGTGCCATCAGAAGAGGTCAGTTTCACACTGCCTGTGATGAAGTACATGAACTCATCGACGCCATAGGGATCCGTTGCTTCGAAGTAGCTCTTGCCGGACTGGTACATACCGGACGCGAATTTTCCATCACTGGAAAGCAGCGACGTCACATCGAGCGTGACATTGCCGCTTTCGTGTTCCGTTCTGTTCATGTCCTCCCGACTGAAGATCGCACCGGTCATGTCTTCCCTGGTGATTTTCGCCGGGACCACGGCCTCTTCGTGGTGCTCGGAAACGGCGACCGCTGCCGCGGCCAGAATAATGATCATTACCACTAGTTTTTTCATCGGTTCTTCCTTTGGATTAAAGATATGCGAGCGCGAGATAACCCGCGATCGTGATGGTTGCCGCAATGATGGCATACGGGATTTGGGTGATTGCATGCTGAAACGGCGTGCACCCGGACGCCTGCGCCGTAAGCACCGTAGCGTCGGAATAAAAACAGGCGTGACTGCCGAACGTACTCGCCGACAGCGTCGCCCCGATAACGAGCGCCATGTCTGCGCCGAGGTTGTTCGCCAGCGCCGTGACTATGGGCAAAACGATCACGAAAACACCCCAGTTTGACCCGGTCATGAATGACACGAGCGCCATCGATACGAATATCGCCGCCGGCAGCAACTCCGGCGTCAGAATTGGTTCCATCGACGTCACAATGTAGGGTGCGAGCCCCAGCGCGTCATTGACGTCCTTCAGGATAAATGCGGCTACCAGCACACCCAGTGGCTCGACCATCGTTTTGAATCCGTCGATGACCGTATCGAAAGTGTCGTGCATGTCCATCATGCGGGTCGCAATGATGTAAATCGTCGTACACCCCAGCGCAATGTAAATACCAACAAGGAAATCCTTATCGAACCAGAGCGTCGCCGCTACCAGCAAGGTCATCGGCACGATGAACATCGACATGCGCGGTTCGATGTCGTCACGCGGCTTGATCGATTGATTTGCCTGTTCGATGTGCAGAGCATCGGGTGGCACGGTCTCCCCTGTTGTCTGTGCACGCATTTCTGCAGATTTCATTGGGCCAAGCGAAGGTATGAGACCGAATATCACGACCGGCACCATGACGACGGCGACCCACGGGTAAAGCATGTAAGGAATGGCGCTGATGTAATAGTCGAGGCCTTCACCTTCCGGCGCGATACCGTTGGCAACGATTAGCCCCGCAAAGAAAACGCCCCACGTCGAAAACGGGATGATGACACTGATCGGCGCAGCGGTAGAGTCGACCACGTAAGCGAGCTTTTCACGCGACACCCGAAACTTGTCGGTCAGGCTTCGCATCGCGGAACCGACCGCCAGGGAATTCAGGTAGTCATCCACAAACATCAAAATGCCGAGGCCCCAGGTCGCCATCAGTGCACTGCGCTCCGTGTGGACGAAGCCGGACATTCTTTGCGTAAACGACACCGTCGCGCCGGTACGAATCAGGATGGCGATCAGACTGCCCATAAAACCGCAGACCAGGATGATCCATGCGACCGTCTCATCCATCATCACCCTGAGCGAGGATTCCGCGAAGCCACCGACGAAGCCTGTACCGTGAATCATGATAAGACCGACGATCGAACCAACGATCAGGGACTCGATCGGCCGGTGCGTCCGGATAGCGAGGACGAAGACGACCAGCGTCGGTACCAGGATGATCGCGCCTTCGTACTCCATCCGGTCAGGACGTTGCCAGCTGTTCGTTCACCGCGCGATGCGCGGCGTCGAATGCGCCGTTAACGAACGCAAAGGCCGCGGCGTCAGAATTGGCGATAGATATCCTGCCAATCTGCGCCGCGCCCCTGAGGTGCGGCCCATTCTCCGGATTCCAGTCATGCGGATCGAAAAGTTCGTTGTATTCGTATGCATAACCGTGCGGCCAGCGATTCACAGTGAGGCCGGCGATATCGCGTTCGGCATCAAAGCCGCCGCCTTCAAGTGCACCACTCATCGCGCCGACAATATCCCGCTCCAGGTCATCGAATGTCATTGCATAGAGATCTCGCCTGCCCTGCACATGCTGTTCGCGTTCGGTCAGGCCCTGGTCCGGAACTGTTGGCACATAGGTGCCGTGAATGATGGTCGGTTCGCTGGATTTCCGCGTAAAGTCATAGCCACCCATACTGACCGGGAAATCCATGCCGAACGAATGCATTAATTTCGGTTGCGGAATGTAGAAGCTCTGGTAGCCAAGATTTTCAAAGGCCTTCCAGTTGCGGACCGCTACACTGATATATACGAGCGGGATCTTGACGCCGACGTTGATCGCTTCAGCTTGCGCCGTCGAAATCTCCGGGCAAAGATGTGGAATGATGTTGTTGTAACAGGCCAGGATTGCGTGCCTGCCACGTACTCGCGCAACATTGCCTTCACTTACATAGCTTACGTCGACAAACTTGTCACCATCTGCATGGCGCACGTCCACTGCGGTACTTTCCAGCCTGATGCGGGTTTTGTTGGCCGGCAGGTCGAGCATTCCGTAGTCGATCCGGGATAACACCAGGTCTTCCATCGTGGTGCCGGGTACTGCTGCGGGGATCAACTTGCGAACCATTGACCGGGCAACGCCGGCATTGCCGTCGGGGAAATGAAAGATATACGGCTCGTCGCGACCCGCCGGGCCATGGCTCTCTTCTTTGAGCCCCATGTGCCCGGTGCCCGGCATACCGAGCCGAAAACCTTCCATTGCCGAAAGCGCATCGTAACCGACGCCCCAGTAACCCTTGATCAGGTCACGCAAAATCAGCACAACCTCTTCATGTGCGCCAACATGCTTGCGCAGGAAATCCGTGTAACTCATCCCTTTCAGTTTCGCGGTTTTTTCTTCCCGTGAAAGACCGTCGAAGTAATCCTTTTCGCTCGCCAGGATACCCTTAAAGCTTGCCTTTGCCTCCGCGGAGATCGGATATTCGTCAATGGTCTTGTTGAGAGTGGCTGCGTCAGCACCCCTCAGTACGTCTTTGTGGACACTGTCCGCGCCATAACTCTGCTTGCTGAAATAAATACCCCGGCCGAGATTGCGATGACGAAAATAGCTGCGATCGAAATACTCGTAAAACGGTTCGGTATCAACGCCGGCATCCTTGAGCATTTGCGATGCTGCTGGTGAGAAGGTGGCCGGCGAATCGATGGACTGGCTGCCACCATAGCCGATCAGCAATTTGCCATCGACATCGAACTCATTCCGCTTGGCGTGACCGCCGAAATCGTCATGGTTGTCGAGTATCAGAATGCGCGCATCCGCACCAACCCGCTGGCGGTACATTAATGCCGCCGCAAGACCCGACAGGCCACCACCGACGACAACGAGATCGTAGATATCATCTGTCTGTGTATCCGGGCGAGACCATTTGGCGTCGCCCCATGACAATGCGTGGGCAACTTCGAATGAGCCGGGATGACTGCCGCGCAGCCCGGTAATGGCCGGTGGATACTTGCCGCTCTCCAGCGCCAGTAACTCGAGCGGGGACAGTGAACTCCCCGCGGCAACGCTCAGCGCAAAGCCGTTCAGAAAATCCCGGCGCGAAATGTTGAGCTTGCTCATGCTCCCCCCTGGTCCTGCCGCTCGTAAACCAGTTTACCGCCAAGCCAGGTTTGCAGAACGTTGGTATCCATAATATGAGCCGGATCAATGGCGAGAATGTCCTGGTCCAGAACGATCATGTCCGCGAGCTTGCCGGGTTCGATGCTGCCTTTGATATCTTCCTCGAACGACAGGTAGGCGCCATACAGGGTGTACGCCTGCAGCGCTTCCATCACCGACAGCGCCTCTTCCCCGGCGAAAACCCTTCCCGACAGGCCTTTGCGGGTCACCGCCGCATAGATACCGACCATCGGACCGATCGGCAGGATGTCGCTCGACATCGCGACATGCACGCCGTGATTCATCGGCGTACGTAACGGATTGTTGTGTTCCAGACGATCGCCGTCGAGGTAATCGACGTAGCGCCCCTCCAGGGTGTACGTAAAATTCGGTTGCTGCGTGATTGCGATGCCGTACTCGGCCATCTTCTTCATGGTTTCGGCCGACGGCATGATGGTGAAGTGGTTCAGGTAATGCCGGTGATCAACACGCGGCGTTTCATCCAGCGCCATCGCGAGCTCGTCGACCGCCAGTTCGATCGCCGCGTCACCAATCGCGTGAATCCCGGTTTGCCAGCCAGCGGCGTTCAGTTCGCGAATGATCGTCGTCAACTCGCCCGGATCGATACTTAATTTGCCACGATAGTCCGTCTCTCCTTTATAAGGCGCTTTGGTGTACGCAGCCGGCCCGGTAAATCCGCCATCGACGAAAATCTTGATTGGACCGACGCGCAGATGCTCATCACCGTCCCCACTCTTTTTGCCAAACGCAGTCATCGCCTCGGGGCCTTCCCAGAAAACCTGGATTGAGGCGCGCGGCAAAGCTTCGCGATGCAGGCTGTAAATGTATTCCCACTCGGGGTATGCCTCGATCGAGCCGGTCGCATGCGTGAAGCTCGTAATACCCAGGCTGAGCTGCTCTTTCAGCGTGTCGATCAGGCTCTCGCGCACCTCCTCGTTGGTTGCTTCAGGGATCAGGTGTCCGACAATTTCCTGGCGCTCCCGTATGACACCATTGAGCAGCCCGTCGTCACCTTTCTCGATGACACCGCCTTCGGGCTGCAGCGTGTTTTCGTCCACTTCGGCGCGACGCAGGGCCGCGCTGTTAGCGACCGCGCTGTGCCCACCCGCCCGAGTCAGTAACACAGGATTTTCCGGCGCCGCCTCGTCCAGGTCTGCGCGCAAAGGACGCCGCAGCTCCGCCATGAAATCTTCAGACCAGCCGTAGCCGCTTATCCATTCACCGGTACCCAGTTCGTCCACTTTTTGCCGGACAAGACCCTTGATCTCCTCGATCGAGGTCGTCTTGGTGAGATCGATGTACCGCTGCGGCTGTCCCCGCAAGTGCGTGTGTGAGTCAACGAAGCCAGGCATGACGAATTTCCCGCCAAGATCGATCGTGTTGTCTGCAACAAAGTCGTCCAGCAATTCCTCGCCGCCGACTGCAACGATAATCTGGTCTTTGACGGCGACGGCTGAAGCAATCGACAGGCTGGCATCGATCGTCGCGAGCTTGCCGTTGTGCAGAATCGTATCGACCTCGGTACGGGTATCTACCGGTGCTTTTTCACAGGCACCGAGAACCAGGCCGAAGACTGCCATAAGGATAAGTCTTTTCACTACGCTGCCCTCAGTTTCAGCGGATGCAGTCCGCCTGTCGTACTGTCCACCATGACCCTCGCCTCGCTCGATTGCACGATCCAGAAGCGCTTGTGCACGAGACCTCGCGGTTTCAGCGCGACATCGAAGGAAGTCATTGTCCGCAACTTTTTGCCAAGCGCATGGGAGACGGTGCGGTTGGCAATCCTGGCGGCCTCCTCGTCACCGATCTCGGACGGCAACAGCGAAGACAATGGCACGGATTCGTTCTTGAGCACGAAACTGTCCGCCGTTGCGCCAACGCCATTCACGGCATCGACCATGCAAATCAAAGAAACCTTCTTTCTTCCGACCATCGTTGGCACGGAACAATCCGCGTCGAAGCAGTAATACGGATAGACGATGTCTTTCTCGACCTTGGCCTCGATATCGCCGGTCAGTGAAGCAACAAAGCAGAGCGCCTCGGTTGACGAGAACGAACTTCGTGCGATCACAACCTGTTCACGCTTTGTCATTGCCCCTCCCTCCGTTCAGCGCAGCATCGACTGCCGCGGCTTCCGGCCCGAGTGACATGTCGCTTGCGGCGACCAGCCGTCTCGGAATCGGTCCGATGGTTGCAGCTTCATCCATGATCTCGCGTACGTGCGCCGGCACGGGTGCTATTTTTTGCGTCAACAAACTTACGACAATTATCGTCGTCGTCGAACTCACGATGCCAGTCAGCATCGGCGCCAGCTGGGTCGTCTCGACAAGCCCGAGGTATTCCCAGAGAAACGCCACCGATGCGCCGACGATCATCGATGCCAGCGCACCGGGTGTGTTTGCCTTTCTCCACCACACCGCGCAGAAATAAGCCGGCATGAAGGCGCTGCCCAGCATCGACGTCGCGAAAATGACGATGCTGAAGACAGTAGGCGGCTCAACGAGCGCAACGACATACCCAATCACAGCAATCGCCAGGACCAGCCCCCGTGAAACCATCACCATCTGACGCTCCGAGGCGTTCGGGTTAATGAATCGTTCGTAGAGATCCCGGGAAGCAATTGAGCCGGTTTGCAGCAGGAGGGAATCTGCGGTCGACATGATGGCCGCCATGATGGCGGCCATCACAAGGCCGGTCGCCGCTGCGGGCAAGAGCTTGTCGGCGACCTGGAAAACAGCCATCTCGGGATCGTCCAGTCCTGGCAGGATCAGAATGGCAAGGATGCCAACCAGGTACGGCGCCGGCACAAAAAACAGGTTCCAGGCCATCGCCCACAATCCCGCACCTCTCGCGGTTGCCGGCCGTGACATTGCCATGTGCCGGGTGACCACATGCGGCCAGCCCATTGGACCGATAGAAAATATAAGAAGTGCGCCGGCGACAATCCCCCACTGGCCATGGAATCCCAGGTCCTTGCCCCAAACGGACAGCAGCGTCGGATCAACGTTGGCTATGGCGTTGTTCGCCGCCGTGAGACCGCCGAGCTCGGACAATGCCGCAATCACGATCCACATAACGCCAACAAGCATCACCAGGCTCTGGAAAAAATCGGTATAGGCAACAGCCAGGTAACCGCCCATGAAGGTATAGGCCAGGATGATCCCGACAGCGATCGCGAGCGCCACCGGGTAAGGTATACCGGTCACCAGCGCCATTCCCTTGCCACCCGCAATCAACTGCGCAAGCACGTAAAAGCCGAGCAGGAAGACGGCAAGCACGCCGGCAAACAGTCGAACCGCCGGCGATGGATAGCGTTTTTCCAGGTACTCAATCGATGTCAGCGCACCCATCATCTGCGACAGCTTGCGCATTCGCCTGCCGATGACAGACAGGTTCAATACGCCACCACCGATGTCACCGACGGCAAACCACATGGCCCAGTACCCCTGGGCGAAACCAAGCCCGCCGGCGCCAAGAAACATGTAGCCACTCATCGAGGTACTTTGCAGGGTAAGCGCTGTCGTCATCGGACCGACTTTGCGGCCGCCAAGAAGATAGCCTTCGAGGTCCTCACCTCCGCCACGACGCATTGCCCAATAGCCGATCCCGAGCACCACGACGTAGTACAGGACCAGAAACAAGATCACGGTTGTACTCATGACACTTCATCCTCTGATGCGTCATCGGCCCAGTTCCGCGAGCGGTAGAAAAATACCGCCGTGTAAATAATCCAAAAGACGGGGAAGCCGAAAACGACCCATGCGGTTTCTGCCGGTAATCCGAACATCTCCCTCTCCTCTCGTTGTTAATCAGTGCCAGTCGAGCGTTGTGCCGATGGGTTCTCCCGGCGGCACCGTGACCGGTTTGATCTGCTCGATGCTCGACGGATCATTTCGCATCTGCTCGATCTGGAATTTCGCGAACGCGTAGTGCGCACGCCAGTCGGCGTCGTTTTCACCCGACACACGAGGCGTGAGCCACTGGTCGAGTCGATTGACCGCATCAAGCGCAATCGCCCGAGCCTGGGCATCGGCATCGCCGTTCACTGCCAGCATCATCAGGCGTTCAAGCGCCAGGTTGTTGGTCGCACGCTGAATTTCCCCGTCCATTCCTGACGGGCGTGCCCCGAACCAGGTTGCGCGCAACAAATCATCGACCAGCTCGGTGAAACCCGGCAACGTCGTGTTCCTGGCGCTCGATGCGATCATTCTTGCGGCACGGCTCGGTTCCAGCAACACGTCCAGCGTCAGGGCAGCCGCACTTTGTGCGGCACCAATCGGTTCAAACACGACACCGGTATTGGTCGGGAAAGTTTCCCGCGATTTTCCGTATCCCGGCGGTCGCGGCGGGATGAGTTGCAGCACGTTTTCGGGAACGCGAAGCACGCCGGGTGTCAGCGTGTTCAACAAAGCGGCAATGGCCTGCCGTTGCTTGTCCGCGGGTACGGGAGAACTGGTTTCCTGCCCGTCGCCGCGCATCGCGTAATTGAAATTGTGTCCACCGATGAATTTGCCGGTAGCGATCAGCTGAAAGCGATGTATCAGGTAAATCGGTACCAGTACCTCTTCTATTGTTGCCAGCGGGCGCCCCGGCCTGATGTTTTCCTCAGAGAAGCGGCCAAGCGCATAGGCCCGCACGCGTAACAGGTGCTCGAGTTCTTCAATGGCGTCTGCCCCGTTATCCCAAAGATTCCCCAGCGGGTGGGCGCTGCTGATCGGGCGGGAATCGCCATCAGAGACATAGACCAGTCCCTGGTCGATGGTATCCGCCATGATCTGGTCCCTGCCCGCCTCGGGATCGACACCGTCCGGGAAATCCTGGTAACCGTAGGTGATGACTCGCTTGTCCCATTCACCAATGCCGGCATCGTAGGCTTCATCGAGGTTGATCGTGCCATCGTCGTTAAACCGGATCAGCGGGTGCGGATAGTCCATAACGGACGTCCGGCCCTGGGTGCTTGCCGCCATGTTGTGCTGAATGCCGAGCGTGTGGCCGACTTCATGAGCGGAAAGTTGCCGGATCCTCGCAATCGCCATTTCCATCGGGATATCCGGGCGTTCTTCGTCGCCATACGGTGCGAGCAGCCCTTCCGCAATCAGGTAGTCCTGGCGCACGCGCAGCGAGCCCAGCGTGACCTTGCCTTTCATGATCTCGCCGGTGCGCGGATCGGTGATTCCGCCGCCGTAGGACCAGCCCCTCGTGGAACGATGGACCCACTGAATGATGTTGTAGCGCACGTCCATCGGATCCGCGTCTTCGGGCAGTAACTTCACCTGGAAGGCATCCCGGTAACCCGCCGCTTCGAATGCCTGGTTCCACCATGACGCGCCCTCGACCAGCGCAGTGCGAATCGGCTCCGGAGCGCCGCGATCGACGTAATAAATGATCGGCTCCACCGCTTCGCTCACCTCCGCGGCAGGGTCTTTCTTCTCAAGCCGATGGCGGCGGCCAAAGGATACGACCAGCTCATCACCGACCGGCGTCGCATAATCCTGAAAATCCCGGCCACCGAATCCGGATCTCGACTCGAACGCGAACGGCTCGTAATGGTCGTCCGGCAGGCGAATGAGGGAATGGTGCAGATGGACGGAGAACGTTTCCGCATCCGGCGTTACGGTTCTGAGCCACGGCCCGGTCGGTTCGCCGGTGAACGTAACAATGGCCTCGACCTCGGAATTGTCCGGGAACACTTTCGTGTTCGGCATGTAGATCGCCGACCTCGATGCATCAGCTTTGAACGTTCCTTCTCCCTGCGCCGCCAGTCGCGCGGCAATTCGGTGTGCGTCCCGAATCAGAAAATCGGTCGCATCGATGTAGACAGAACCGTCACTTTCGCCGATCGCTTCAAATCCCCAAATCACCGATTTGGCGAACGACTCGTCGACGGCCGCCTGCTCATCAACATTATCGCTTTGTGCGCGGTAGTCGAGGTTGTCCTCGATCAGCAAAATTTTTGGACCGGACCGCTGGAACCTGACGACCTTCGTCGCACCGAGCTGACCTCGATCAAGCCCGAGATCGTTTGAACCGACGCCACGAGCCATCGAGGCCTGGTAAAGAAAGGGTTCGTCGAAGGCGTCAACCCGAACAATCAGCCGCCCCGCTTTCTCGTCCCAGTAAAGATCATAAAAGCCGGCAAGATGCTCGAAACCGCCAAGCTGGCTCGTGATATCTCCGTTACCACTGGTGGGCGGCTGGCCGCACGCTGCGAGTACCGCCGGGAGAATCAGTAAAAGTGTGCGTCTGAACATCAGGACTCCGGGTCAATTATTGCGAGGCGGTCATTACCTCGTCGAGTATCTGCAAAAAGTAGTCAGCGTTTTCACGACTGAACACCATTGGCGGACGCAGCTTCAGTATGTTGTCGTCCATGCCGATGCGGCCTGCGAGAATACGCCTCGCTTTCAATCCTTCGACGATCTGGCCGGCGAGCTCGGACGCTGGCGCACGCGTGTCACGATTCGTCACCAGCTCGACCGCCTTGAACAAGCCGTCACCGCGGACATCACCAATGGCCTCGTGCCGCTTTGCAAGATCGGCAAGACCTGCATTCAGATGGAGACCGACATCGAGTGCGTTCTCCTGCAACTTCTCGTTCTCGATGACATCAAGAACGGCGAGACCCGCTGCACACGAAACCGGGTTGCCACCGAACGTGTTGAAGTAGTGAGCGTGTCCGGAAAATTCATCGACGAGGTCCCTGCGAGTGACGGTCGCCGCCATCGGGTGGCCATTACCCATCGGCTTGCCCATCGTGACGATGTCGGGCACGAAATCGTCGACCTGGTATCCCCAGAAATTGTGACCGGTCCGGCCGAAGCCAGGCTGCACCTCATCGGCAACAAACAGTCCGCCTGCCGCCCGGGTGATTTCTGCGGCTTTTTTCAGGTATCCGGGCGGCGTCGCAACGACGCCGCCACTCGAGATAATGGTATCGACAATGAAAGCCGCTGGTTTGATGCCACGGCCTCGCAGCGTCTCGATGGCATCGCTGACATATGCCGCGTACTTCTCGCCTGCATCGTCACCACGGAATTCACCGCGATAGACATCGGGCGTCGGCACCGTGACAACATAGTCGGGCACTTCATCTTTCGGGATGTCCTCGGTCGATATCTCATAGATCGCTTTCGTGTTTCCGTGGTACGCGAAGTCGGTCACGATGAGCCCGGTGCCACCGGTGCAGGTTCTCGCGATGCGCAGCGCCAGTTCGTTGGCTTCGCTTCCCGTGCAACTGAACATGGCGGTATCGAGTTCCGCCGGGAATTTGTTCGTCAGGCGCTCGGCGAAGTCGAGGACGTTCTCATGCAGGTAGCGAGTGTGCGTGTTGAGTGTCGCGATTTGACGCGTCAGCGCTTCGACAACGTGCGGATGGCAATGACCCACATGCGGCACGTTGTTGTACATATCGAGATACTTGTTTCCATCATCGTCGAAAAGCCACACGCCTTCGCCACGCACGATATGAACGGGCTCGCGGTAGAACAGCCGGTAGGCTGAACCGAGCAGCCTTGCTCGCCGCTCCATCATCGCCGCATTGTCAGATGGCATAAATCATGTTCCGGCGACACACCTTGACGGTCTCGCTCTTATTAGTCGCTCTTATTCGTCGTTGGGTAACTGCACCCTGGTTATTCGGCCGGCAATGATCCCGGACACGAGCAGAAACAATCCCATGAAAAAGAGGAATTCCGGATAACTCCGGGTGATGCCGCAATAGTAAGTGGCAACGACAACAAAGGTCTGAAAGGCATTGATGATTTTGCTGTCGCGAAGCTTGGCTTTCGGAAATCGAATTCGCGAGATCATGCCAAGGGCCAGTACAAACATCATGACCGGCAAGTAGGCATGCAACGGCATCGCCCAGGCAATTTCGGGGTAACGGACAAGCAGGATACAAGCGGTCGAAACCAATGCTCCACCGGCGCTCGTGATCGGTATGCCGGTGAACCAGCCGGTCGGGGTCTCTTCGGTGATGAGATTGAAGCGGGCCAGGCGCATTGCGCCGCAGAGTACAAAGACGCCCACCGACGCGAGTAGTACCCAGAACGCAGGGGAGAACACCTCGAAACCACCATACTCGAGGCCCGCCTGCAGCATCAGCATGCCGGGTGCAACCCCGAACGCGACCAGGTCCGCCATTGAATCGAATTCTGCGCCGAAGTCCGAGGTGGCCTTCAGCATCCTGGCGGAGAGTCCGTCCATGACATCCAGCAAGCCACACCAGACGATCATCCAGCCGGCAAGCTCGAGATGCCCCAGCTGGCCGGTCACAATAGAGCCGACGCCCACTAGAAGGCTCGTTGCGGTAAAACTATTCGGAATTGTGTAGCGGAGTCTTTTGCCCACCCGAGCCCCGGTCGTTGTTCTTATTATTCCCGACCCACATTCTGCATCGGGGCCGATTGATTAGCCAGTCCAATCCGCCTGCGTTGCGAGCCCTTTCGTTGCCGGTGATCGCGGATTGATCATTAGCGCGATACCCGAACACTGCGACCAGGATTTCAGCTAGTACCGGCGACGTCCTCCCGTAATCCCTACCGGCCCGCGCGGCATGACCACCTGGATCAGGTTGCCATTGCGCATCACATCGACGGCGACGTTCTGCCCCGGCTCACCCACCATCGTCTGGCGGGTCAGATCGGTCATACTGAAAACGCGCTGACCATCGTATCGATAAATCTCGTCGCCCGGTTGCAGACCGGCAACCTGGGCCGGCGAACTCTCGATAACACTGGATACCGCAACGTTCGTGGATCGATTGTTGGCTTCGAGATAGCGCTCGTAGTCGGCGTCGCCGAGTTCCTCGCGCAGGGCGTCTGCCGACTGATTCCTGTTCGCCATCCAGTCTATTGGCTCGCCGCTTCGCTCTGCATCAAAGCGGTCCTGGAGTGCAGCCATCTGCAGTTCCTGCTCTCTTTGCAGGATCCAGTCCGCCTGGCTCGGCAGAAATCCTGCGGCGACGAGTTGCTCCGCTCTTCCCTCGCGGCTGTTTCTGCGTCGTATTTCTTCGCGGCGGGAATCACGGGAATCTTCACCCCGCGACTCGCTGGACGAGTCTTCAACACGGGACGGAATTTGCAGGTCGGCCAGAATCTCCAGCTCACTCGTAAGATAGAAGACCTCTTCCTGCAAGAGCTGTCTCGCCTGGCGCTCGTCGCTGACGGCGGTCTCAAGCGCTGCAAGTCGGTTTTTGACGGACTGCCTTGCATCAAACCCGATCGAGTTGTCGGCCTGAGGCGTGGACTCACTTTCATATAGGGTCAAGAAATACCAACCCGCTGCGGCGAATGCGCCACTTGCCGAGAGCAGAGATGCGATGACAATTCTTTTCACTCAGCCTTCGATTCTGACGGCTGGCCCGAGTTCCGGTCGCAACGATTTTTCAGGCACCGAAGAGGTTCCAAAAGCAAGCTCTGGCGGAGAAATATTGTACATAATTACAATAACTTAGCCATCCGCTGTCAGTGTCGAAATATTTAACGCGATTTCAGCCGGTATCAGGAGCTTTTTCACCCATACGCTTTTGTACTCCGGAATCTGCTTTTTATCCGGCCGGATCATTTATAATCGGAAAATATCTTTAAATACGAACAGCCACCGGCCTCTGGCCAATTACAAAACAACAGGCTGCTTCCAGGAGCGGAAAATGCACGGAATCACGAACAGGTGTGGCCGGATGTCGGCGATAAGACTTCAAATTTCAATCGTGACAGCTTTGATCTGGCTCGCCTCACCGCCACTCGGCGCGCAAGTTGTGGATTACAACGTCAACGTCACAGGCGTTTGCGCTCCGTCTTATGAACTGGACGACGGAACCGTCATCGAGTTCGACTGCGGTCAGATTGGGCGTCAGCAGAACGAGCCGTCCTGCAAGGTCAACCCGCTGAACGAGCTCAACAAGCTCTGCGCCTACAACGACTACTCGTTGTCGGACCTTGCTGACAAGCAGGGCGATACCGTGATCGGCTACTCCGAATCGCGCGACGGCCAGTTCATCCGCCGACTGCTGACGGGTACCCGCCAGAACAACTGGAACGGCCAGGGCTTCATGGCCGACCCGACGATGCTGGTCTCGGAAGGTTTTGCGGCCGTCACGAGCATTTCAGGCATCCGCGGCGGCAACAGCGTCATGCAGATCCAGCGCATGATCGAGCTGAACACGGAAACCGGCTTCCGCTTTTACTCGGAGGCAGGCCAGCTCGAAATTGCGAAAATCAGCGGCTCGAACTTCATTGATAAGCCGGATGCCAGGCTGATCGATCATCCCAACGGCGGCACCGAACAAGTCACGATGACGCTCGAGGACGGCCGGACCGTGACGCGGGAATTGAAACGTGTCCGCATCGTCGTCACCTTTGCCGTCTTCAACGGAAGCCAACAGAACATCCGCACCTACACAACCTACAACGACTGTTTCGGGGCGGCCGGGTGCTGGTCCAACCCCAGGCAGATCAGTCAGACATCCGGCCTCGACCAGGGCCTGTCGGTCGCCAACATTGGCAGCAAGTTCCTCTATGTGATGCGCCGGTTTGCCGATGGCACTGAGCCGGACACAATTGTGGGTTCCGTTGATAACAGGGCGGGTGCCGGCAATCCGGGCAAGGTCTTCGAAATCGGCGATAACCCCGAGATCTGCGCGTTTGACCAGGTCACACTACCGGATCCATTGTCATCACGGAACGCGGTGTCGTTCCGCACGAATGATTTCCCCTGGGTCAGCGCCACCGCAAACGAGTTCGTACTTGTTTACGCCGAACGTCCGAGAGACCCGGTCACGAATGCCTGCCTGGACCAGGGCAGTCGAGTGATGGTGCGTACGTCCCAGAACGGGACGAAGTGGTCCAATCCCGTCGAAGTCAGCCCGGTCGCCGGTCACGCATTCCAGTTCATGCAGTCAATCGCCTGCAACGACGAATTCTGCCACGTGCTCTGGTACGACACGCGGAATGAAAGCCTCGTCTACGATGCCCTTATCGGATCGAGCGTCGATCAAAAGCACTGGGAAGCGAACCCGTATATCGAGGACTTCGACGTATTCGACGGATCGTTGAATCAGACCTTGCGGTTCAAGCGCACCGCTGACGTCTATACCACCCGCATCAACATCGCCGGCAACGGCGCCCCCGTACCAAACCCGCAACCTGAACGAGTTTCCCGCTACGTGGTGGACGATCAGGGTGTCGAACGCGAGGTCAACCTGTTGAACGTTCAGGCCTTCGGCGGCAATGAGGTGGCATTCAACGGCGACTACATTTCGATCACTGAACTTGGCGATGGCAACTTTTTCGCCGCCTGGACGGACTGGCGCCGCGCCAGGGCGCAACGTGGCAGCGATCCGTTCAATGTGCCGGCCCCCTACGCGGTTCCTGAAGGAACCATGATGACGGAAGCGGACGTGATACCGAGAGACGACGGCAGTCCGGCATCCGCGCCCATGCCGACGTCGCCGGGCGAGCCGTTCCCGATGCCGGTGCAGGAGCAAGTTGCCGAGACGACCGAACAGGCCGACGCAGAACCCGTTACGGAGGTGGTCGCGCAAACACAGGAATCAACGGATCGCTTCCTGTCCGCGTTTGCGCCCAGGGTCGAGGGCCTGGAAGACCCCAACCCGAATCCCGGATACTGTAGCCCGACGGCGGACCCAACCTACTTGCCGCAGTACGATGCGCGCGCCAAGGACTCGGAAATTTATGGTGCCGACATCGAAGACCGGGTGCGGCTCGTATCGCCGACGCCGGCCAAGAACTACTGCGCAGTCGTCGATCCGTCGACCGGCAATTGCCTTTCCGGACTGATTCAGAGAGCCTTTGTGCTTGGCCTGAACAATGATATCGATCTGGATCGCGAGTTCACTCTGGTCATCGCCAGTCAGCCGGGTAACCCGGTTCAGGTCGGTCTCGGTGGTGACAACGAGATCCTTACGGACGCGCGCGCCTCCTGGCGCCAGCTGCCGTTCGGGCCAACGTTCGATCCATCATGCGACCCTGATACCGATCAGTTTTGCGTACCGGATGTCGTCGAGACCCGTTTGATACCGGGCCTGTCATCCGACTACGTCACGCTGTTCGTCGTCTCACAAAGCCTCGATGCACCGGTCACGGTATTGGCCTATGACGACCAAGATCAACTGGTCGCAGAACTCACCGTCAACGGTATCTCCGCAGCTGGTGACATCGTCAATCCGGGTGTCGTCGCGGACGTCCGCTTTGAGGAGGTGCACAACCCGGAGCTATTCCAGCCTGACTGGAACGGCCTGGACATCAACCCATTGAACCCGGCCTACCGGAACCCGGCGTATCGCAACCCGGCGTATCGCAACCCGGCTTACCGGAATCCGGCGTATCGTAACCCGGCTTACCGCAACGAGGCCTTTTCTGACTCGTCGTCGACTGATCCCACATCGACGACCAGTTACGACTACGAGAACCTCGCGGAGACCGACCTGCTGAACTCCTCGCTGCGAAACCCGGCGTATCGCAATGACGCGCCCGATGACCAGTATGATTCATTCCTCGACGTCACCTTCGGCGTTGGCGGCGATGTCAATACTGTTTCCTCGTTCAACGGAGACTTCATATTCGCCGGCGACGAGTTCGACCAGTTCGACGCGCAGGTTATCGCCTGGCGGTCCAACAACGTCGATACCCTCCAGAATTGCGATCCGGGCCAGATCACCGAGGACAATGTCATTGCAGCGGTCAACAACCCGGACTTCTCGGAACTCAAGGTTGCCACGATCGAAAACAACCTCGACGGCTCGATCACGTTTACGACGCCAGTCAGGGGCATCACTAATCTGACCCTGCGTATCTTCGGCGACGGTACGGACCTGCAGGAACTGATCGACATCCCCGTAGGCTGTGACCCGATTGGCGAAGACTGCAGCGTGTTGCAGAAGAAACTTGGCTGGGCGATTGCGGCTCAAGCGGGCAATACGATCGACTGCAACGATCCGGGCAACATCGAAAACTGCCAGATCATCAAGGACAAGACGCTGATCATCAAGGACGTCATCCCGCCATCGTTCAACCCGGAGTTCGAGCAAGAAACCTACTCGTTCGAAACTGACCCGGCTGGTGGTACCCCTGATGCCGCAGCGACGATCGACCTTGTCGCCGAACTCGGCCTCACGGCGTACGATAACTGTGATCCTGCGACGCAGGACTGCACGGGCAGCGAGGTCGGCGTCACCTGCTCCATCACAAACGGCTTTACAGGTATGGACGGCTTCGTCGCCGCCCTCGGCTCAAATCCTGCGACATGCTCGACCGAAGCCGACGCGCAGGGCAACGTGAATGTGTGGGAAGGATTCGTATTCATCGCGGACAACGTAGCGCCTGTGATCACCATTCCGGCAACGGAGCTGATTGTGGCGCCCGACAATGCCGACGGTGCGGTCGTGAATTACGAGGGCAAGAACGTATGGGACGATCCAGACGCAGAGATCACCGTTACCGACAACATCTTCAGGGACGACCCCCCCTACGAATTTCCTCAGCTGAGCTGCGAGCCGGCAAGCGGCAGCACCTTTGCTTATGGCTCGACGACGGTCACCTGCGACGCATACGACGCAGGCCCCTGCGATGGCGCCAGCTCCAGCTGCGTCGTCGATGGTACGGGGGGCAGTTATAACAAGACGACCGCGAGCTTCAACGTTGTCGTTCAGGATAGCGACGCACCTGACTTCACTTGCTCAGATGATCAGGGCATGCCAATCCCATGCGGCGATTCGCTGGACCCCATCGAAAAGGAAGCCACCGCGGTTAACACGCCGGTTACGCTGACAGCACCGGACGCAGTAGATCCGGACGGCATTGATCCCAATCCATCCGTGGGCGCATACCTCGACGCTAGCTGCGTAACACCTGCGCCGACCGAGTTCCCGCTCGGCACCACAGAGATCACCTGGTGCGCCTCGGACTTTGCCGGCAATACCAGCACGATCCAGCAGAGCGTTATTATCAGCGACAATACGGCGCCGAATGTTACGGTGAGCTTCCCTGGCGGCAGTACGCAGGATACGAACTCGCTGAGTGGCACGTCGGTGACCTTCGACGTCGACATCGATGACATCTTCCCGGATGCATCGTCCGTCGCTTGCGAGTCGGCACCTGGCGTTCCTATTGCCTCGGGCGACATCTTTGCAGTCGGCGACACCGAGGTGACCTGTACCGCAGCAGATACGTCCGGCAATACCGGGAGCGGGTCGGCGACGGTCACCGTACTCTTCCAGTACAGCACGTCGGGCATCTCCGGCAAGACCTCGGGCAAGACTGGCTCATCATTCCCGCTGACATGGGCCTGGACAGACGGTTCCACGCCGCTCACGGTCGCAGAGCAGACGCTCGCGCTGGAGCCGGGAGCGTGTCCCGCAACAGGTGCAGGCGCGCTGTCTCCTGGCAATAGCGGACTGCGCCAGGATACTGACGGCAGCTACATCTACAACCTGCAGGCGGTCGATCCAAATACTGGTGCGGACCTGTTCGCAGAGCGGCCGTCGACACCTTACTGCTTCACAGTGTCGCTGCCCACGGGCGAGATGCAGGACCTGACGATCAACGTCAGACCGTAGTGGTCAAGTAATGAATGCCCCCGCGGCGCGGATGCCGCGGGGGCTTTTTTTGGCGCTGGTTACAGGCGCTCGCGCGCGTCGTCTACCAGCGCGCCGCCATTCGGACGGAGGCTGATGAACTGCTCAAGTTTCTCAGTGGCCGATGTGCCCATACCGAGTTGCGCCTCGGCCCGACCGAGCCAGTAGTAGACCGGCGCGACGTACCGGAAGGTCGATATGTCGTCGAGGAACAATGCGGCGGCTTCACCCTTTCTGTCCATGGACTGGGTCAGTTCATCAACCGCCTCGGCATAATAGCCTGCATCCAGGTAAATCCTGCCGAGATAGAAGCGGATCAGCCAGAAATCAGCCAGCTCAAGGCCCGCCGACAGCTTTTCGATAGCGTCGACGATCCGACCATTGCTGTGCGCGATCAGTCCCTCGATCAACATTCCGTACGCTCGCGTCTGCGGCTGTAACTGATTGGTGAGGTCCGCGGCGATCTCCGCGGCCGCTTCGATATTGCCGGCAGCAATATGTAGCAACGCCGCCTGCACGATCCAGGGCTCGCCGCTTGCAGCCTGCAGCGCGCTCGCCGACGCCTCCTGTGCGGCCTCGAGATTGCCCTCCGCTTCGTAGGCGAATGCAATAGCCATGTAGGCTGTTGCAGCGACGTACTGATTGTCGTCTGCGGTGGCGAGTTCGACAGCACGCCGCAAGTGTTCCCGGCCCGCCTCGAAATCGCCGGTAAAGATCGACAGGTCTCCCAAACCGATCTCGGCCAGCGGCGCGCCCTGGGCGCTCGACAAGGCCATCGATTCATAAGCACTTCTCGCTGCTTCGAAGTCGCCATCGACAATGGCCTTGATCGCGATCGGCAACCAGGCGTTGTAATAATCCGGGCTAATCTCAAGTGCGCCGCGCGCCTCGGTGTCGCCTGTCTCGAAGTCGCTGGCATACATCGCGAAGAGGGCATAATTCGTCTGGTACATCGCTCTACCGGGATAGATGTCCATGACCTTCTTGCCCGCGACCAGCGCCTCCTCGAAATTCAGGGAGTAGAAATGGTGGACAGCGAGGTTACTCTGGCCGATCTCATCGGCCGGGTACTTCTCGACCAGCGCCTGGTAGCTCTCCAACGCCTTTGGATAGTTGCGCGTCACTACCGAATAGTAGAGACCGAGCGTTCGAAGACGCTCGCGTTCCGTCACCCGATCCAGGTTGGCCAGCGCCTGGCTCCACAGCTCGTCAGATCGTTGCGTCTGGCCGAGTACGAATGCGCTCAGTGCCCAGCCGGAATAGGCGCGTGTGAAGTTCGGGTCGAGCTCGACGGCCTCGGCGTAGTACTCGGCGGCTTCATCGTCGCGACGCTTGTGCTGCAGGTCCTGGGCCGTCGTATAGCTCTTGACGGCTTCCAGCGACGCTGCCGTGAAGCTGTCGTTCGCGAACGCAATGTCTTCATCCAGGACATCGGCGCCGAATTCTTCGGTCAGCTCACTCGCCAGCTGGCCGACCGCAGCAAGGACCTCATTCTTGTCGTCTGCGTCGACATCCGCCTCTCCGAGGATTTCGCCGGCCTGCGGCTCGATGGCGACAACGCTCAGTTCGTAACCATCCCCGTCCGGAAGAATAGTGCCGGCCAACACCATGCCGATATTCTCCCGGACGGAAACCAGTCGGGCGACGTCGGCATCGAGCGCACCATCCTGACTGATCTCGGCGGCAATGGCCTGGGCGTCCGATCGTGAATAGGAGGTAATGAATGGCGCAACCTCGAGGCCGATCTGAAATGCCTGCTCGAGGGAGCCGTCGAAGACCGGGTCGCCGGTCTGGTTATCGAAGTCGGCGATTAACACGGACACCGGGTCGATTTCCACCGGCGGTATGGCGGTCAGGTTGAGGTAGACCGAGTAAGCCAGCCCGCTGGCAACGAGCATGCCGGCCACCGACGAGGTGGCGATAATTGCTTTACGCTTCTTCTGCCGCTGAAGCTCGCGCTGCTTCAGGTCGTCAAAACCTACGCCGAGCATGCCGGCGATCAGTTTCAGCTTGGCGTTGAGCTTGCCGTCGGCATGAGGTCGGGCATCCGCGGCGATCGGCTCGCTGGGCTCGTCCGACAGCTCGCCGTCCGGCCCGGCACGGAAGCGCACCGCTTGCGGGAAACACTCGTCATCCGCGGTCTCCGGATCTCCAGACGCATACGGCTCGCCATCGACGATCAGGCAAAAGATGCGGCTTTCGCGACCGAGGCGTTTGTAGGCCTTGATCTCTTCGTTCGTCCAGTGAGACTTCGCGGCGTTCGGGGAACAGATAACAATCTGGCAGGCAGAATCTTCAAGCGCCTGGGTCAGTTCGGTGCCGAGGCTGTGCGATGACGAGAGCTCCTCGCGATCCCGAAACACTTTGCCCATGCGCTCGGGCACAGTGCCCATTGGCGTTTCCTGGCCAACGAGGTACTTGGGCACTTTGAATGTTTCGAGCGCTTTATGCAGCCAGGACGCCCATTTCTCGTCCTTGTGGCTGTAACTGATAAAAGCGCGATATTTGTAGTCCGCAGACACGGTAATCGCTGGGTCCTATCGAGCTCCTAGAGCACGATAATAGTGGATACGCTGGCAGATTTCGCTGATTTTCGAACCATTCGGACCAATTCAATCAGCAACAAAAGTGTCCCACTCAAGGTTTTGCTGGAGACAATCTGACTATGGACGTTTCTGAAACACTATCGCACTTTTGGATTTGTTGG
>JAHEFF010000005.1:79283-121830 GCA_024640315.1 Woeseiaceae bacterium | reverse complement strand
TGCTCTGACCAGCCAGCGCCCGGACTCCGTGTTTGCCGCTGCGGCCGGCAAAGCCGCCAGCCAGTCTGCCGCTCCCGGTTGATGCAGCCTGGCGCTCCAAAGTGCTATGTGCCGGCTTGTGGCATTCAGCTGATCAGGGCTGAACGAAAAGCGTTGTTTCAGGTTGTTCCAATGATTGAACGCAGCCAGCGGATCGTTGAATGCAATTCGTTCCACGGCGTAAGCAAGTTGTCGCCGATCGAGATCCCTGTCCTGACGCGCATCCAGCGACGAAACGAATCCCGTTGGATCGTTTTGCGCGCTAATCCAGCTGTTGGCCTCATCACGATACTTTGAGTCGAGCGGTTTCGAGAGATATCGTGCAAGTGTGAACCGCTTGCCTTCGATCGCCAGCTCAAACCTTCTTGCGTACTCCTCTGTCGTCAGCAAATTGCGATCTTGCAGATTTGCAAAAACCGGGTCGCATTCATCGGCCTGGCTTTTTCCAACCTGCCACAAATCGAGCGCCCGGCCGATGATTCGCTCTTCCCGGCCTGCTTCGATTTCGGCCTGTAGCGCCAGGCAGTCGAGTTTCGCGATTTCCAGTCCCTGGTAGTACTCCTGGTAGATCGAAAAGAACTCATCCATCCTGCCTTCATCAGCAAGATGCAGCGCATAGCGATAGCGCAGTTCGCGCGCAGGTTTCAGGATACCGTGCCGGTCGAGAAACGCTTCTATTTCCGCGTGATCGGCGGTCCTGACGTTGGCCCTGAACCAGGTTGCCCGGAGGTCGGGCCACAGGACGTAATCCTCGAGCTGATTCTCATACCGGGCGGCCGGTTTCCAGTTACCCAGCTCGACGTCGGGAAAGACAGCGCGAAACGTTTTGCGCTGCTGTAGAAGTCGCGAGTCGTTGGTATCCGGAATGTCGGCTGCGATAGCCGTTGCCGCATGTATGAAAGCCAACGTCGCGAGCGCCAGAGATCTAGCTCGATTGGACATAGTCAGACCATAACGGCGCGTTGCCGCCGCTGCAAATTCATTTGCACTGGCCAAACAAAGGCCGCCCCTGGATAGTCAGACCTTCCCGTTTCATTTTGCCTGTTGGGACTCAGCGAATTTGCAGCATCAGCTGACGATCGCCTCGTCTGACCAGCAAGAAAAGGATTCGATTGCCGGAGGCAATCTCCCGCAATTGCTGGAGATTCTGCACCGGCTGCCGGTTGACGGCCGTAATGACGTCCCCGGAACGCAAACCGCGTTGAGCGGCCGGGCTGTTTTCCTCGACTGAAGTCACCTCGATTCCGCCGCTCGCCGCGGTAGACGACGTGGCGAATTGCGCGCCTGACAGTCCCGGGTGAACATCAGCGCCGCTGGCCTGAGTCGAAGTTCGCTGCCCCAGCTCGGCAGTGGCGACACGTTCACTTCCGTCGCGTACGTATTCAATCCGGACTTTTTCGCCTGAGCCTTTCAGCCCGATTGCATTGGCCAGCTCCCGGTTGTTGTGAATGCGGCGGTCGTCCACGCCCACGATGATGTCGTCGACACGAAGACCGGCGCCTTCGGCTGCCGAGCCCGGTTCGATGCCTGTGATCAGTGCGCCCCGATCCACTTCGGTACCGAGTACCTCGGCGCTTTCCTCGTCGATTGTCTGGATGGTGACGCCCAGCAAACCTCGCCGGACTTCACCGAAGTCGAGGATCTGGCGCATGATAGATTGGGCAATCTCGGAGGGTACAGCGAAGCCGATACCGACATTGCCACCAGTTCGGCTAATGATCGCGGAATTAATACCGACCAGTTCGCCGCGCATGTTGACAAGCGCGCCACCGGAATTTCCCGGGTTAATGGAAGCGTCCGTCTGGATGAAATCTTCCAGGCCGTTTCGGCTGATTCCGGTGCGCCCCAGTGCGCTAACGATTCCGGATGTCACGGTGTGGCCGAGCCCGAACGGATTACCAATGGCAATGACGAAATCACCAACCTCAACGGCATCGGAATCGCCGATTGGCAGTTCGGTCAGTCCCTCGGGATCAACCTGCAGAAGCGCGATGTCGGTCAATGCATCCGAACCGATGACCTCGGCATCCAGCGAGGTATCGTTGATTAGCGAAATCTGGATCTTGTCCGCATTTTCTACGACATGATGATTTGTCAGGATATAGCCGTTCTCGGCGTCAACGATAACTCCTGATCCTGCGCTGGCAACTTCCCGTGACTGACCGGGCTGGTCGTCCGGAATACCGAAAAATCGCCGGAACATTTCATCGCCGTAAAGGGATCGTGACTCGATGGTCTGGCTTACCCGGATATTGACGACAGCCGGAGCAACCCGCTTGACCAGCGGCGCAAGACTGGGTAGTGGCTCACCATCGACAGCCTGTGGCAACGCGGCATGAACTGCGGTGATCAACGACATTAGTACGGTGGCCCACATCAGGCGGTACGTTGTGCTCATGATCTGATTATCCTTAGTCAAAGCATTTTTCCGAAGGTAGTCTGGGTCCGCTGAACCACGGGTGAATGAAATAATAGCCTGTTTGGCAAAGGACAGGCGACTGCCGGGCAAGTTCCTTTCGATTGTCTGTTTTGCGAAACGGTCGTCCTGACCGGCATCGTTATAGATGCCGGAAATGGACGACCGCTCGCAGCATGAATCAAGCGGCTTCGACGGTGATTCGTCGGGCCCTGATTTCAGGCTGTTTGGGGATGATGACCTCAAGAATTCCGTTAGCGCTTTTCGCCGAAATTTCTTCGGCGTTGGCAACTTCCGGCAGCGAGAACCGACGGTAGAACTTGCCGGTCAGCCGCTCAATACGCTTGACGCCATTTGCCTGGTCGGAAGATTCTTCCCGACGTTCGCCAGATACGGTGAGAACACCATTTTCCATGTTGACGTCGATGTCTTCGGCCCTGACGCCAGGGACATCAGCGCGCAGCACAAAACGGTCTTGCTCCTCGACGATATCGACTGCAGGAACCCAGTCGGCAACGCTGTCGCCGTTGTCCCGCTGCCCCACGGTGGGGACGTGGCGGCCGGCCACACGGTCAATATCCCGCTGCAGGACATCGAATAAAGTCCACGGTTCGAATCGGGTGATATTCATTACACAAACTCCTCATTTCACATCGTTTTATGTCGCCGTCGGGCTTACCGTTAACGGCCGGATTGAGCACCTTAATAGGGGCGCGGCGGGCGGTTTCAAGGGCGGAAAAAACCGAAAAAAGCCGCGAAAACCAGTCAAAAACGAGCCGGTTTTCTTTTGACTTAATGCCACTAGATGTTGTGGATAAGAAATTTCACATAAGTGTCATTTTTTTTGCCTTGAATTTAAAGGAGTTTTTCGGTTTATTGCTGTAACTCATTGATTTTTCATTAGTAAGAACCATAGATAAATTTCGGGTAAAGCCTTGACAGAGGTGCGTATCGGGCATAATCTTTAGCCTTAGTTGGCACAACATCTTGTGCCTGCAATAAAGAGAATCTAAGGCCATTTTGGCACTCGCCGTTTAAATTTTGGGCATCGGCGAGCGGGGTACTATTCGCTCTTTTTTGGGGGCGAGAAACAATAATTCTGGGGTCTCCTAGAGGGAATTTAGGGAGTAAAGGACCATATGAAGTCCGCGGTACATTTTGCAGCGCATTCGGTCGCTGACATCACATTTCAACCAGCGTCAATGGACATTTGGGCAACCAAGTACAGGCTTTGCGCTAAAGACGGAACGGTCATTGACGAAACCATTGACGATACCTACAAGCGTGTCGCCAGGGCATTGGCAGACGTCGAAAAAGAATCGCTTCGCGAAGAGTGTTTTAAAGAGTTTCTTTGGGCCTTGCGCTCGGGCGCAATTCCGGCAGGACGAATCATTTCAAATGCCGGTGCTCAGCAACACAAGCCGGCAACGTCGACCATTAACTGTACCGTGTCAGGCACGGTCGCAGACTCAATGGACAATATCCTCAACAAAGTCCACGAAGCAGGTCTGACGCTGAAAGCGGGTTGTGGCATCGGCTACGAATTCTCGACCTTGCGACCCAAGGGAGCCTATGTAACAGGCGCAGGAGCCTATACATCGGGGCCGCTCTCGTTCATGGATATCTATGACAAGATGTGTTTCACGGTCTCGTCCGCAGGCGGCAGGCGCGGCGCCCAGATGGGTACTTTCGATGTGGGTCATCCGGATGTGATGGAATTCATCCGCGCAAAGCGTGAAGACGGTCGCCTGCGTCAGTTCAACCTGTCGTTGCTGATCACAGACGAATTTATGCAAGCCGTGAGGAAGGACGTCGACTGGCAACTCGCGTTTCCGATTACGTCGAAAGAAGTAGAACAGGACAGCCTGGACATCAGCGACGAGAGCCAGATCGTGTGGCGGGAATGGCCGGAACCGGATAACTACGTACGCAATGACGCAGGGCTGGTTTGCTGCAAAATATACAAGACCATGCCTGCACGCCGGGTGTGGGACGTCATCATGGCGTCGACGTACGACTTCGCCGAGCCGGGATTCGTGCTGATCGACAAAGTCAACGAAATGAACAACAACTGGTTTGCAGAGAATATTCGGGCAACCAATCCCTGCGGAGAGCAACCGCTGCCGCCATACGGTTCCTGCCTGCTGGGTTCCGTTAATCTGACCAAATTTGTAGTGAATGCCTTCACAGACAAGGCGCGCTTTGACTGGAGCGAGTTCCGCAAGGTTGTGAAGACCTTCACACGCATGCTCGACAACGTTGTCGAGATCAACGGGCTGCCTTTGCCATTGCAACGCGACGAGATTCATCGCAAGCGCCGTCACGGTATGGGCTTCCTGGGCCTGGGCTCTACGATCACTATGCTTCGTATGAAGTACGGTGAGCCGGAAGCAGTCAGGTTTACAGAAGAGGTTGCCAAGCAGCTGGCGATCGCCGGCTGGGAAATGGGTCTCGAACTCGCCAGGGAAAAAGGGCCGGCGCCGATCATGACCGAAGAATTTGAAGTCACCGGGGAGATGCTCGCGAAGCGGCCGGAAATGACCGCAGATGGCTACAAAGTGGGCGACAAAGTGCCGGGCCGAATCCTGCATAGTCGTTACAGCCGTTATATGCAGCGGATTGCCACGGAAGCGCCTGAACTGGTCGCAGAACTGGCCAAAGTAGGATCCCGGTTTACACATCACAGTTCGATAGCGCCGACGGGAACGATTTCATTGTCACTGGCAAACAACGCCAGCAATGGCATTGAGCCGAGTTTTGCTCACCATTATTTCAGGAACGTGATTCGGGAAGGCAAGAAGTCGAAAGAGAAGGTTGATGTGTTTTCTTTCGAAATGCTCGCATACCGCGAACTGATCAATCCTGATTCGATGCCGGTTAGTGAAAGCATGGAAGCAGGCGCCGAGAATGCGCTGCCTGAATATTTCATCACCGCCGAGGACATTTCGCCGACCGCGCATGTGGATATCCAGGCCGCTGCGCAGAAATGGATTGATTCGTCGATCTCCAAGACGGCGAACGTTCCGACGAACTATCCGTACGAGGATTTCAAGGACATATACATGTATGCGTACGAGCAGGGTCTGAAGGGCTGCACCACATTCCGCTTCAACCCGGAAGCCTTTCAGGGTGTGCTGGTCAAGGAGCAGGACCTCAAGAACACTTCGTACACGTTCACCCTTGACGATGGTTCTACCGTCGATCTCAAGGGAGACGAAGAGATTGAATATGACGGTGAAGTGCATACCGCGGCGAATTTGTTTGATGCGCTCAAGGAAGGTTACTACGGGAAATTCTGAGACCAGGATTTCCGGACATACTCAGGGAGGGGATCTGAAGTTATGAGTCAGAGCCAGGTATGGAAAAGGCGGTCAGCAGGTCTGGCCGAAGAATTGAAGGATTTGACCAGGACCTGGTTGAACCCAAAAGACACGATCCGCCCATTGCTGGCGGCAGCGTCTGACGGCAAACGAAAAGCCGGATTGAGAAGACGTAAGTATTGAGGAAAGCATTAATGGACAGGTTGAAGATTGACAAGAAGATAGTTGGCTACGCGGTAACAAAGCCCGCAGAGGAAGCCATAGAGGCACCCAAGGTGGAGTATCGCCGTGAAGCGACAGACGGCGGTGCAGAAGTCATCCGGATGCACGAGAAACTCGAACGCCCCGAGATGCTTATTGGATCCACGTACAAGGTCAAAACACCCGTTTCGGATCACGCAATGTACGTGACGATCAACGACATTATTCTTAACGAAGGCACGGAGCACGAAAAGCGCCGTCCATTCGAGATATTCATCAATTCGAAGAATCTCGACCATTACCAATGGATCGTTGCGTTGACGCGTATCATTTCAGCGGTTTTCAGAAAAGGTGGTGATGTCACTTTCCTGGTCGATGAATTGAAAGCAGTATTTGATCCCCGCGGCGGCTATTGGCAGCCGGGTGGGAAATTCATGCCATCGATCATTGCGGAGCTGGGCTACACGGTAGAAAAGCACCTCATTGCGATTGGGCTGCTAGCGAAGCCTGAGCTTGATGAAGGGCAGCAAAAACTCATCGCGGAGAAACGCGCTGAATTCGAAGAAGGTAAAAAGCAGCAGGACGCCTTCTCGAAAAGCAATTACCCGGAAGGCGCTCAGCTTTGCAGTAAGTGCAATACCGTTGCGCTCGTCATGATGGATGGGTGTATGACCTGTCTTTCCTGCGGCGATTCCAAGTGCGGCTGACAGCGCTTCAGGCGGTGTGATACGGCGTTAATAATCGATCCGAAATGCTCACCGTACTTTGTGTACGCTCCGCTTTCAGGTCGATCATTGCCTTGTCTCCCCCGCGCTCAAGTTTGCCTTATACCGGTCGCGTGAAGGCCGAAACCTTGCCAGCTGTAGTACTATCGCGCCGTGGCTATTTCAATTCCTGACTTTAGTAGGGCGAGCGTGCTGGTAGTCGGTGACGTGATGCTGGACAGGTACCTGTTCGGTGGCACAAGCCGTATTTCCCCCGAAGCGCCTGTACCCATTGTGCACGTCCGGCAAAATGAGGATCGGGCCGGCGGTGCCGCCAATGTGGCGGTCAACCTCGCTCGGCTGGGGGTCAACACCAGGCTCCTCGGAGTTGTTGGCGAGGACGATGAGGCGCACGTACTCGAGGCCGCGATGGCTGGCAGCGGTGTCGAATGTGCTTTTACCCGGGTCTCCGGCTGGCCCACAATTACCAAAACCCGTGTGCAAAGTCGCGGCCAGCAGCTTATGCGCCTGGATCGCGAAGAACCGATGCCTTCGGGCAGCTGTGAACTCACGAAATCTCTCGTTGAAAACCTTGCATCGGCGAATGCCGTTGTGTTGTCGGACTATGGCAAGGGCAGCCTGACCGACATTGCTGCGATGATCACTGCGTGCCGCGACGCGGGCGTCCCTGTATTCATTGATCCGAAAGGTTCCGATTTCGAGAAATACCGCGGTGCAACGGCCATCACGCCCAACCAGGGAGAATTTGAGGGCGTCGCGGGTCGTTGTACAAACGATGAAGATCTGGTTTCCCGAGCGCGGGAAATGCTCGAGCGGCTTGATCTGTCGGCATTGCTGGTGACGCGCAGCGAGAAGGGCATGCTCCTTATCGAGGGCAGTGATGAACCGCTGTTCCTTTCTGCACGGGCACGTGAAGTATTCGACGTGACCGGCGCCGGGGACACCGTGATCGCGGTTCTCGCCGGCGCGCTTGCTGCGGGGGAAAGTCTTTCATCTGCGGCCGCCTTGTCCAACCTTGCCGCCGGACTTGTAGTGGGCAAGATCGGCGTCGCTTCGGTAACGCCATCCGAGTTGCGGGTAGCGCTCCACCGGCGCGGGCAGGGTGGACGTGGTCTGGTGTCCGAAAAAGAGCTTATTCCTCTGGTTACCGAGGCCAAAAGCCGCAACGAGAAAGTCGTCATGACGAACGGCTGCTTCGACGTTTTGCATGCTGGCCATGTCGCTTACCTGGAGGAGGCGAAGAGTCTTGGCGACCGGCTGATTGTCGCAATTAATGACGACGATTCTGTGCGCAGGCTGAAAGGTGAGTCGCGACCCGTGAATCGACTGGAAGACCGTATGCTGGTGCTTGCCGGTCTCGCCTCGGTTGACTGGGTCGTTCCGTTTTCTGAAGACACACCGGGTCGTGCCATCAGGGAAATTTTGCCGGATGTGCTGGTTAAGGGCGGAGACTACCGGCCCGACGAAATAGCGGGTGCGAAGGACGTCTTGAACAATGGTGGTGAAGTCCGTGTTCTTGCGTTCCGGGAAGGTCAGTCATCCAGCAGGATCATTGACAAGCTCAGAGAGTAGGCCGGCGATCAGTGCCTGTCCTGTCCTGAGTCAATACTGATATGCGCCTTGTCTACGTCGTTCTGACCTATTTATTGCTCCCCGTTTACGCGTGCTACTGGTTTTTTCGCGGGCTCACCAACAGGACCTACTGGGATCGTTTTGGGCAACGATTTGGTCGAGGCTACCCGTATCTTCCCGCCGGTTGCATCTGGGTACATGCGGTTTCAGTGGGTGAAGTGCAGGCTTCGGTGCCGCTTGTCCGTGCGCTGGCTGATCAATTCCCGAATCGGCATATGCTGATCACAACGGTAACGCCGACAGGCGCTGCACGGGTCCGGCTGCTGTTCGGCGATACTGTCGAGCACTGCTACATACCCTTCGAAACACCCAACGCTGTGACCAATTTCTTCGACGCTGTGAATCCTGAAATTGCGCTGGTTATGGAGACGGAGATCTGGCCGAATCTATACCGGGAGTGCGGCCGCAGGAAAATTCCGCTCGTTTTGGTCAGCGCCCGGATATCGCCCAAGTCGGTGGTGAGCTATCGGAAGTTCCTGCCCTTGTTTCGGGAAACCTTGTCACACGGAATTGTCATCGCGGCGCAATCACAAGCTGATGCGGACCGGTTTCGATCCCTTGGTGCAGCACCGGAAAGAACCTGGGTGACCGGCAACATCAAATTCGACATTCAGCTTCCCGACGACCTTGAAAAAGCGGGCGCACAGTTTCGGCGGAACAATTTCGAGGGACGGCCGGTGTGGGTAGCCGCCAGCACTCACGATAAAGAAGAAGAGCAAGTGCTACATGCTCACGATCTCGTTCGTGAACGTTTTCCTGACGCGCTTTTAATCCTGATACCCCGGCACCCCGAGCGGTTTTCGTCGGTGCGAACAATGCTGCACAAAGATGGGCGGCGGTTCATCTCTAGGACCGACGGGCTTCCATGCACCTCGGACATTGACGTTTTTCTCGGCGATACAATGGGTGAAGTGCCGCTCTTTTATGCGGCCTGCAACGTGGCATTTGTTGGCGGAACGCTGGTCCCGGTGGGTGGGCACAATTTACTGGAACCGGCAGCTCTGGGCCGTCCCGTCGTAACCGGTCCGTATCTTTATAACGCGCAGGACATTGCCGACAAGTTCGAGAAACTGGGTGCGTCGATCACTGTGAACAACGCCGGTCAACTGGGGTCGGCCGTTGCAGATCTGTTTGCAGACCCGGCAACGGCGGAAGATATTGGCAACCGCGGCCGCGACCTCGTGCAGCAGAACAGGGGATCGTTGCGACGACTCCTGATGCTTCTTGAGCCGTTGGTTGGCAACCCTACGGATTTGCCGCTTCATCCTCGGCGATGACTTCTTCCGGCGGCCGTCTTGCAATCAGGTGGCGGTCGATTTCTTCGAGGTCCTGAATCCGCAGATTGCCGGCAGCGAGCTTGAGCCGCAGCACATTTCCGATGTAGGTGTAACGGCTCTGGTAGTAATTCGTGATCGCAATATACAGAGAACGCTGTGAATTCAGCACATCGACGATTGTACGCGTACCGACTTCGAAGCCGGCCTGGGTCGCCTCGAGTGCCGTCCTGCTCGACTCAACAGCTTGCCCCAGTGCATTAACACGACTGATTTCCGACTCTACGCCCAGGAAGGCATCACGAGCGGAACGTTCAGTTTCGCGGGATACACGTTGCAGTTGTTCAAGGCTGGCTCTGTGCAGGTAGACGGACTCACGGACGCGAGACGACGTACGACCACCGGTAAATAGCGGCAGATTAAATTGCAGGAATATCGACTCGCGCGAACTATCCACCGGGAAACTGGGGTTGGCGGTTGGCTGGCCGCCTACCGTAAGATTGGTGATGTCTGTATCACTCGTATCGCGACTGGCGACAAGATCAAGCGTCGGATAGTGCCCGGTCCGACGAAACGATATTTCGTCACGCGCTATTTCCTCATCGAAGCGGCTCGATACGAGGGCAAGGTTCTGGTCCATCGCGAGATCGATCCAGCTTGCGGCATCTGCGGGGCTCGGCGATACGAGCGGGAAGTCATCGCCGGGGGCGGACAGCTGCGGCGTGTACTCGCCCGTAATCTCACGGAGAAATTCGCGTGCCGTGGCGAGTTCGCGCTTCGCCTGGATCTCGGCAGCCACTGACTGGTCATACGCGGCCTGGGACTCCTGTACATCCGTAATGGCAATCAGCCCGACTTCAAATCGTTGCTTGGCTTGTTCGAGCTGCCTGGCGATAGCCAGTCGATCGGCATGAATAGACGTTAGCCGGTCTTCTGCGCCGAGAACCTCGAAATAGCGGGTGACGACGCGAACAATCAGGTCCTGCTGCGCGAATTCAAAATCCACTTCGGCCTTGGCGACCTGCTTTTGGGCCTGTTTTAATCCGACGAACTGATCCCAGCGAAACACCGTCTGCCGTAATTCTGCATTCCAGCCGAACGTGTCAAAGTCGGATTCCGATTCTACGGACACGAAACCGATAACGTCCCCGGTGCCGGGATCAATGACGGGCTGTTGCTGCAGTCCGGAATTATTTCCCGTCCCGTAGTTCGCGGCCGCATTGAGCTGCGGCAGCAATGCGCCCCGTGCCTGCGGTACGGCTTCCTGGGTTGCCATTCGACGTGCCTCAGCCTCGTGAATAAGGGGGTCGCTTTGCAGTGCTTGCTGGTAGACCTCGAGCAATGAGGCTGCGCCGGCAATGCCTGGCATACTCGCAAAGAGCACAACAGAAACTAAATATTTGATTTTAAGTACATTTTTCATCTTATTTGGATCCCAATAGGCCGAGTCGCCGTACCGTCAGGTGTTATAGTCAACTATATCACTATATCAGTCAAGTCGTTTAATTGCCGTGGCGCACTTTTTTATGATGCTTCCATGGGCAAGTTGGTTTCGTATCAAAAGGAAAAAGCGGGTTGTCCTTCGCCGGAACCGAGTGCGGGAATGTCCGTTTCAAACAATTCTTCAACCGTTGTTTCGCCATTGCCACCCGCGGTGATCAGCTTTGCCGTCATGACAGGAGACTTCCCGGTCACGACAAAAAGTCTTCCGCCCGGCTTTAGCGCATCAACGAATCGATCGCTGTAATTGCTGATTGATCCTGTTACCACGATTACATCGAACTTTTGCTGCGGCAGGTCCACCATTGCGTCCATGGTCTTAAGCGTCACATTCCGCACATTTTCGTTCGCAAGCTTTTCTTCAGCCGCCGCGATGAAATCGTCATGGATGTCGACGCTGAAAACGGATTGTGCGAGCTTAGCCAGGCATGCCGTCAGATATCCGGTGCCGGTGCCTATTTCAAGGACCGTGTCGGTTGGCTGGATTTGCAGAGCCTGGATCAATCTGCCTGCAATCGACGGCCGCAGCATGCACTGGCCATGCGGTAGCGGGATTTCTGCATCTGCATACGCTACGTCTTTCAGATTTTCCGGGACGAAGCGATCCCGCGCGACTTGGCCAAAGATTCTCAGAACATCTGGATCGAAGACGTCCCAGGTGCGCACCTGTTGTTCGACCATTTGCTTCCGCGCGGAATCTGTATTCATAGTATTATTGCCTGTAAATCGTTGATAAACAAATAAAAAAATGTCCGAATCACACATCTGCCAGTGGCTGGCGTGGAGCCAGGCAGACGATGGTTGCTGAATTATGGTGAATCGACGCGGCGTGCCGCGGCTGCTGGGATATCCTTAGTTGTGCACACGTTAATTGCTCTGAAACTATCTCGATACTCCTGTGACGGAGAGGCATCGCGAGCGCTCAATAATAACAAATGATCGTTTCTCAACATCATTTGATAAAACAGCCGAACAGGGACAGGCGGACCTTGCGCTTAGAAAGATACATAACTGATCCGGGTGGGAATGGCAGTGAGGATTTGGCGGCACCTGAGCCAGGTGCGGCATGACGTCGACCATCATCATGATCCTGCTCGCGGCCGTCCTGGCGGCGGCGATCGTCGCGCTGATTCTCGTCGCGCGCGGACGGCACCGTCTTGTCGAGCGCCTGGAAAGACTCAACAGTGAACTGATCGATGTCTCTGGCGATGCGTCCGTTGGCAGGCGCCTGGCCGAGCAGGGCAGTGGCGGGATTTCGGACCTCGCGAAGACGATCAATCGCCTCTTCGATGCAATAGGTGAGCGCGACGAGGAAATTCATGACAAGGACAAGTTGTTCGCCGATTTTTCAAGAACGCTGCCGGAAGTCGTCCTGGTTCACGATGACCGTATCCTGCTCGCCAACGAAAGTGCGGCAAGCCTCATCGGTATTGAGCCAGAACAACTGGTCGGGCGCGACGTCGCAGATTTGGTCAAGCCGGCCTATCGTGCCTTGTTTCGCAAGTCGGTGGCGAAGCGGCTGGCAGGTGAAAATGCGCCGGACCGCCTGGAGATTCAGCTCATCAATGGCGACGAGTCGGGCCTTTGGGTCGAGGCCCAAAGCGCCGTTATTGAACACCATGGCAAAAAGGCCATTCTGACTATCGCTCGCGATGTGAGCTATCGCAAGAATCTCGAAGTCTCGCTAAGTCGCAGCAAACGGCAGGCACAGTTCACGCTCGAATCGATTTCCGAAGGCGTGATTACGACCGACAACGAGGGTCGGATCGACTATATGAATCACGCTGCCGAATCGATGACGGGCAGCAACCGGGACGATGTGTCAGGGCACAAAACCGGAGAACTGTTTTCGCTGATCGACGAGGTCGATCGCCGCTCATTGGGTGATCCTGTCGAACGCTGCCTGTCCATTCGCCGGCGCGTCAATATGGGGCGTCGCGCATTACTGGTGAGTCGGGACGGTAAGCACGAGCACTCGGTAGAAATTTCGGCCTCTCCGATCAAGGGCCCGGGTAGCAATGTCTCCGGCACGGTGGTGGTCATGCACGATGTCAGCGAGATTCGGGGCCTGGCGCGACAGATGAGCTACCAGGCCGCCCATGACGCGCTCACCGGGCTGATCAATCGACGTGAATTTGAACGGCGACTCGAAGAGGCGATGGATTCCGCGCATTCTGAAGAAGCGGTACATATTCTGGCCTACATGGACCTCGATCGGTTCAAAGCGGTGAATGACAGCTGCGGACACATTGCGGGTGACAATATGCTGCGCGAAGTTGCCAGCCTCATCAGGGACCAGGTGCGTGACTCGGACTTCGTCGCCCGTTTGGGCGGTGATGAATTCGGCACTCTGTTGGTAGGCTGCCCGCTCGATAAAGCGCAGCAGATTGCTGCAGATATCTGTAACGCCGTAGCCGACTACCGCTTTGTCTGGCAGGACAAGATATTCAATATTGGTATTTCGATCGGACTTGTCGAAGTCCGAAATACCAGCGGCAATTTGCAGGATATTCTGAGCGCTGCAGATTCTGCCTGCTACGTTGCCAAGCAGCGTGGCCGAGGGCAGGTTCACGTCTATTCAGCTCGCGATGAAGCGGTTGCCCGCGAGCGCGGCGACATTCAATGGTTGCGTCAGCTGCAAAATGCGTTGCGCGACAATCAATTTGAGTTAGCGCTTCAGTCGATTATTGCTACAGGCAGTGGCCCTGCGTCCGGTCCTGCTGTCGAGGTCCTGATTCGTATGCCGGATGAACGTGGCCGCATTGGTAATTCGGCGGATTTCCTGCGGTCGGCGGAGCGGTACCAGCTCATGCCACAAATCGATCGCTGGGTGGTCAACGCTGTTCTCGCCGCAGTCAATGCGGGCGAAATAAAAATAGCTGGTCAGCGCAGTTGCGCGATCAACATCTCGGGTCAGACTTTGAGCGACGAGAGTTTCCTGAGCTTTGTTGTCGAGGCGCTCGACCATAGTGGCGTATCGCCCGGCAGTATTTGCTTCGAGGTTACCGAAAGCGCGATCTCAACCAACGTCCAGTATGCGCAGCGATTCATCGAAGTACTGCACGGTATCGGCTGCGAATTCGCGCTGGACGATTTCGGTAGCGGACTTGGCGCATTTTCGAGCCTCAAGCACCTGCCGATTGACTACCTGAAGATCGATGGCACCTACACGCGGCACCTGGCTACCGATCAGGTCAACCAGGAAATGGTCGGCGCCATGATCAAGCTCGCCCGAACAATGGAGTTCCGGGTTGTCGCGGAACAGGTTGAAGAACAGGAAGATTTCGACTGGTTGCGAACCGCCGGTATCGACTTCGTCCAGGGCAACTTTGTCGACGCTCCGGCCGCGCTGGGCACCGCTGGCACGGGCAGCCATCGTACTCTGAGCCCCTGAATGCGTGGGGATTGTTCGGGGCTGAAAGCGCGCCGCCGCAGTGCGCTGCCTTTGGACGGCACGTTGACAGAAGCTGATACGCACCGCGGCCCATAAAAAAAGCCGCCTGACTGTCGCCAGGCGGCTTTCGATCCTGCATTCCTCGGTCTTAGCCGAGCAGCGGCACCATCAGCAGGGCCACAATATTGATGATCTTGATCAACGGGTTGATGGCCGGGCCAGCGGTATCCTTGTACGGATCGCCGACCGTGTCGCCGGTAACGGCAGCTTTGTGAGCGTCAGAGCCCTTGCCGCCACAGTTGCCGTCTTCGATGTACTTCTTCGCGTTATCCCATGCGCCGCCACCGGCAGTCATGGAGATTGCAACGAACAAGCCGGTAACGATCGTGCCAAGCAACAGGCCACCAAGCGCAACCGGGCCCAGCAGGAGTCCTATGACCAATGGCACGCCAATCGGCAGCAATGAAGGCACGATCATTTCCTTGATCGCGGCTTTGGTCAACAGATCAACCGCGCGACTGTAGTCGGGTTTGCCAGTACCTTCCATGATGCCTTTGATTTCCCTGAACTGACGTCGGACTTCATTTACGACAGATCCGGCAGCACGACCGACAGCTTCCATCGCCATCGAGCCGAACAGGAACGGAACGAGACCGCCTATAAACAGACCGATGATGACGCGATGATCAGACAGGTCGAAGCTTGCAGCGATCCCCGCGGTTTCCAGCGCATGTGTGTAATCCGCGAAAAGCACAAGTGCGGCGAGACCTGCAGAACCAATGGCGTAGCCCTTGGTTACTGCTTTCGTCGTATTGCCTACCGCGTCGAGCTGGTCAGTAATCGTGCGAACTTCTGAAGGCAGCTCGGACATCTCGGCGATGCCGCCTGCGTTATCCGTGATTGGACCGAACGCATCCAGCGCGACGATGACGCCGGTCATTGAAAGCATGGCCGTTGCCGCGATTGCGATGTTGTAAAGTCCCGCGAGTTCGTCGCCTTCCGGCGCCAGTTCGAACGCGCCCCAAATGCTTGCGCATACCGCGATTACAGGAAGCGCCGTTGCTTTCATGGATACGCCAAGTCCGGCGATGATGTTGGTCGCGTCACCGGTGAGCGATGCTTCAGCGATTGTCCTGACCGGCTTGAAGTCGGTACCCGTGTAGTACTCGGTGATGACGACCATTGCTGCTGTCAGAGCCAGGCCAATGAGGGCGGAACCAAAAATACCAATCGCATTGCCGCTTTCAGCCATCATCATATTGGTGATGGGGTAGAAAGCTATTGCAGCGATGACACCGGCTACGATGACGCCTTTATATAGAGCGCCCATCACCTTGCCGCCGTCGGAAGTCTTTACGAAGAACGTACCGATGATCGATGCAACGATTGAAACCGCACCCAAAACCAGCGGATACAATATCGCCGCCGCGCCGAATGTTGAGGCAACCAGCGAGCCGAGCAACATGGTAGCGATGATCGTTACTGCGTAGGTTTCGAAAAGGTCAGCAGCCATACCGGCGCAGTCACCGACATTGTCGCCGACGTTGTCTGCGATAACGCCCGGGTTACGGGGATCATCTTCCGGAATGCCGGCTTCGACCTTGCCGACCAGGTCCGCGCCAACGTCCGCACCTTTGGTGAAGATGCCGCCGCCGAGTCGGGCGAAGATCGAGATCAACGAGCCGCCAAATGCCAGGCCAACCAGCGCGTGGATGGCGTCATCCGTTCCAATGCCCAGTTTTTGCAGCAAGAGGTAGTAGCCTGCGACACCGATCAATCCGAGACCTACGACCAGCAGGCCCGTAATGGCGCCTCCCTTGAACGCGACGTTGAGTGCCGGGTTTACGCCCTCTTTCGCGGCTTCAGCAGTGCGCACATTGGCACGTACAGAAACGAACATGCCGATATAACCGGCCAGCGCGGAGAAGATTGCGCCGATCGCGAAACCGACAGCCGTTGCCCAGCCAAGTGCGAAGCCGAGAACTGCAAACAGCACAATGCCCACGACACCAATCGTCGCGTACTGACGATTCATGTATGCGCTTGCGCCTTCCTGGATGGCCTGTGCAATTTCCTGCATCCGGTCATTGCCAGCTGACTGCTTGAGGATCCACTGTGTGGATATCAGGCCGTAAAGCACTGCCAGAGCGCCTGAGCCAATGGCCAGCCACAGTGCGAGATCGTTACTCATCAGATTGTCTCCCAATCAAATACAAGGCCCCGGAGCATCCAGCCACCGGGGCTCATCAAAACCTATGTGTGATTTCCTACGTCAGGTATTTCTTGTTTGCGTAGGAGTGTCCGCCGGGGCTCCCGAAGCCGCCTCAGGCAGCTCCCACCCTGCGGAGGCCGCGCATCATACCACAAATTTTGTGTTTAGCTTCTTCGACACAGGCACGTTCTTAAGTGTGACGTAGTTCGGCAAACCGTTGATATATGGAGGATAATCCTCGCCCCGGATCAGTGGTTCCAGGTAACGGCGGCCTGCCGCGGTGATCGAAAATCCGTCCGCTGAAATGTACCGGCGTGGCAGCATTTTCTCCTTATTGGCGATCCTGGAGAGCGGTGCCTTCTCGATTTTCCAGCGATACGGCTTGTCCGATATCCGCTTGATCACCGGCATGACCGCGGTTTCGCCGGCCAGGGCCATTTTCACTGCCGCCTGGCCGACAGCATAGGCCTGCTTGACGTCCGTCGCCGATGCGATGTGTCGGGCCGAGCGCTGCAGGTAATCCGCTACAGCGTAGTGATATTTGAGTCCAAGGTTGTCGCGCACCATCTGCGCGACCACCGGTGCGACCCCACCAAGCTGGGCATGACCAAACGCGTCCCTGGTGCCGGCTTCGGCCAGGAAGCGGCCGTTGGCGTAGCGGGCGCCTTCACTGACCACGATCACGCAGTAGTCGTGTTTCTTCACACAATCACGAACCCGCTTCAGAAATGCCGCCTTTTTAAAGGGAATTTCCGGGAACAGGATGATATGCGGAGGCTCGCCTTCAGCGCCGGATCCTGCAAGGCCGCCGGCCGCCGCAATCCAGCCGGCGTGCCGACCCATGACTTCAAGAACGAATACTTTGGTCGACGTTTTTGCCATCGAGAGGACATCGAGCGCCGCCTCTTTCGTCGAAACCGCAACGTATTTGGCTACCGAGCCGAAACCCGGGCAGGTATCAGTCACGGGCAGGTCATTGTCGACGGTCTTGGGTATTCCGAGGCAGGTGACGGGATAACCCAGGCTCTTCGAAATCTGCGACACCTTGTGTGCCGTGTCCATCGAATCATTGCCGCCGTTATAGAAGAAGTAGCCGATATTGTGTGCCTTGAAGACTTCAATCAGCCGTTCGTACTCTGCGCGATTCTCTTCAATTCCTTTCAGTTTGTACCTGGCGGACCCGAACGCACCGCCTGGCGTATGGCGCAGGCCGGCAATGGTCCGTGCCGACTCTTTATTCGTGTCGATCATGTCTTCCGTCAGCGCGCCGATAATGCCATTGCGGCCGGCGTAGACATTGGCAATTCTGTGCTTGTGCTTGCGAGCCGTTTCGATGACCCCGCAGGCGGTGGTATTGATTACGGCGGTGACGCCGCCGGATTGGGCATAAAACGCATTCATCTTCGACATGGGGTTCTGGCACCTTAGAATCGTTGAAAATTGATGCGAAGCATAACGGAATCGGCTTGTCGGATCATCGCCTGTTATGCTCGGCTTCGATTGACGTACATCGGTAATTCCACTAGTTTTGTCGCCCTTATTCGCCGCACCACCCCCAAAGAGAAAAGTCATGCGTATCGTTTTATTGGGCGCTCCGGGATCGGGCAAGGGCACCCAAGCCAAGAAACTGATGGCGGACAGAAATATTCCGCAGATATCGACGGGCGATATGTTGCGTGCGGCAGCGGCCTCCGGCAGTCGTTTTGGTCAGCAGGCGAAGGAGATCATGGACGCCGGCCAGCTCGTGTCAGATGACATCGTGCTGGGGATCATCAGCGAGCGCCTGATGGAGGCAGATGCCGAGAGCGGATTCATCCTTGACGGTTTCCCCCGAACGGAGAAACAGGCGCTGGATCTCAATGATCTTCTTGACGAAATGGGCAAGCCGCTTGACGCCGCAGTTTTGCTGGACGTTGATTTCGACATACTGATGAAACGCCTCACCGGCCGGCGTACCTGCTCACTGACGGGAAAGTTGCTGAACATATACTTTTCACCCCGGGAGGAGCTTGTCGAGTGCACCAACGCAGGAGGCGAACTGATCCAGCGGGAAGATGACAACGAGGAAGTCATCAAGAGCCGCCTTGAGGTGTATCGCAGCCGGACCGAGCCGCTGATCGACTTCTACAGCAAGCGCGGCAAACTTAAAACGGTCAATGCGGATGGTGCTATCGACGAGGTCTACGAGCGCTTTCTAGAAGTTCTCCAGTAACGCCAGGAGTTCGCCGCCAATTAACTCGTGGCGCCAGCCCCTGAATACCCTTGAGTCCCTGTTGCCCAGCATGGCAGCGGACAATTCCCTTTTCGGCGCAAGCAATTCCACCGCGATATGGTGTTTTTCGCCTATTGACGCGACGAGCCGCTGCATTTCCCTGAGCATCTTTTTCTGACGCTCGTCGGGTCGTGCGGGAGGACGGTAACCGCTTTCGTCATGGGTCGATTCGGCAACGAGACGCAGAATTTCGTTACCCGTTCTCCGTATCGTCTTTTCCGCGAGGCCGTCGATCCTAGCGAGATCAGCAGGAGATCCCGGGCAGGTGACTGCGATGTCCACCAGCACCTGGTCGCGCATGATCCATTGCCTTGGCCGATTTGTCCGCAGAGCTTCTTCTTCGCGCCAGGCCGCCAGGGCAGCCGCGGCCGCACGTGCGCGGCCATCGAGGTTTCGCGCGCCTTTCATCCGATTGATTGCCAGCGACGGATCTGCTTCATAAAGCGCTGGATCGAGCAGGTCCTGTGAGTCCTGGATAGCCCAGTCCAGCCGCCCGGAATCTTCGAGCCGGTCGACCAGGATTTCGTAGGCCGGCAAGAGGTACTGGACGTCTTCCGCTGCGTATTTCAGAACCGCGTCGGAGAGCGGGCGTTTCGACCAGTCCGCGCGCGTATGCGACTTGTCGAGTTCAACGTCGAACAACTCCTTGACCAGGCCCGCGTAGCCCACCTGCGGCTGGAAGCCGAGAAATGCCGCTGCAACCTGGGTATCAAAAATCGCCCGTGGCATCAGGCCGGCCGTTTGGTAAATCACTTCGATGTCCTGGCGCGCCGAGTGAACCACCCATTCCGGTTTGACAATCGTATTCCAGAATTCCCCGAATGGTTTGTCGTTGTCCGGTCCGCGATTTAGCGGATCGGCGCAGAAAATCTCATCGTGGGTCGATACCTGCAACAGACAGAGTTCGGCGAAGTATGTTCTCTCGCGCATGAATTCGGTATCGACACCGATACGTTCGAGGTTGGAAATCGCACTGGCCAGACTGTCGTCGACGGCCAGGTCGACAAAGTGGTAATCAGACATTGAGAATGGGGACCGGGCCTTCGATTGGCAGGGTTATCGTGAGATGATGGTGCTCTTGCATCTCGCTATTGTGACAGAACACTGCAGCTTCTTCTCAGAACATTCTTCGACATCATTATGTTACGCAAGGGCCCGGAGCACGTCCCCGACTCGGCGTTGGTGCTGGTTTATGCGTTGGGTCTGCTGGTCCTGGCAACATTGATCTCAAGTGGCCTGGTGCAGTCACCCGACGACGACAGTATCCTGGTTTCGCTGGCGGGCAGTATCGCCGGCTACGTGCTTTACTGGATCGTATTGGCCATTACGGGTTTCACTCACCGACTGGTGCCGACAGTGGCCAGCATCATGGCCTGCGGATCTATTCTAACCATCATGATGGTGGCAGCTTTCGTGCTGCTGAATCCGTTCCTCGGTGCCTCGCTTGCTTCGATTGTCGTATGGCTGATCCTGATCTGGTCAGTGCCCGTCAAAGGTCATATCATCGCGCGGGCAATCGAGCGCCACTGGTATATCGGAATTTCAATCGCCATGACGATTTTCGTCCTTCAATACATGTTCTATCTCTCCATGACCGGTAGCGATTCCGCCTGATTATGCATATTCACATACTGGGAATTTGCGGAACGTTCATGGGTGGCATTGCGGCCCTTGCAAAAGCAGCCGGGCATCGCGTTACCGGCTGCGATGCGAACGTCTATCCGCCGATGAGCACTCAGCTATCCAACCTGGGTATCGATATTGTTGAAGGATACGACCCTTCACAACTCGACAACGTGCCGGACTATGTAGTCGTCGGCAATGCGATGAGCCGTGGCAACCCGATTGTTGAGGCCGTTCTCGATCGGCGCATACCTTACTGCTCGGGACCGCAGTGGCTGTCCGAGCACGTGCTGCATAAGCGTCATGTCATGGCTGTGTCCGGAACTCACGGCAAAACGACTACAGCCAGTCTGCTCGCATGGATTCTCGAGGATGCGGGACTCTCACCGGGCTTTTTAATTGGCGGAGTGCCGGTTAATTTTGACGCGTCGGCACGCTTTGGTGAATCTGATTTCTTCGTCGTCGAAGCGGATGAATATGACACCGCATTTTTCGACAAAAGGGCCAAGTTCGTTCACTACCGGCCGCAGACACTGATCATTAACAATCTCGAATTTGATCACGCCGATATTTACAGGGATATCGACGCAATTCTCTGGCAGTTTCATCAATTGATGCGAACCGTGCCGGGCAACGGCCGCGTGATCGTGAACGGAGATGACGCAAACGTCGCGGCGGTCATCGAACAGGGATGTTGGACACCCGTTGAACATTTTAGCGCTCAAAGCGATGCAGACTGGCGTGGCCGGTTTTCCGACAAAGGTGAGCGGCGCATCGAGATCACCCACGGTTCGTCCGACACCATCGAGGGGCCGTGGAAGCTCGGTGGCAGGCACAATCTCGAAAATGCCCTGGCGGCAATAGCCGCTGCCCGATCGGCAGGCGTTGGCCTCGCCGAGGCCGTCGAGGCGGTGTCGCGATTCGACGGCGTCAAACGTCGTATGGAGCGAACCGCTACCGTCGCCGAAATAGCGATCTATGACGACTTTGCACACCATCCCACCGCAATTCGCCGTACGATTGCCGCACTTAAGAGGCGCTTCCCCGGGCAACGAATCGTCATCGCGCTCGAGCCACGATCCAACACGATGAAAATGGGTGTACATAACGAATCGCTGGCCGAGTCGCTGGCCGATGCCGACCTGATGTTTGTCTACCGACCGGACGATTTCTCCGAGTCTTTCGACGCTGGGCTCGAACCACTTGGCAACAGGTTGCATGTCTTGTCGAACTACGACGAGCTTGTCTCGGCGATGGAGGGCAAGCTTCTGCCTGGTGACCAGGTCATATTCATGAGCAATGGCGGTTTCGGGGCTGTCAGGCAGAAGCTGACAATGGCTTTGCAGAAACGCAGGCAGTCTGTCGTCTAACGCCTATACTAAAGAGATGGAAGTTTCTCTCTTTCCCCTGCATACCGTTCTTTATCCGGGTGGACCATTGCCACTCAGGATTTTCGAGAAGCGATATCTGGACATGATCAGCCGTTGCATGAAGAGTGATAGTCCCTTTGGCGTATTGTTGATCAAGGAAGGATCCGAGACCGGAACGGCGGAAACCTGTGACGTCGGAACGCTGGCAAAGATCACCGACTGGTACCAGGGAAGTGACGGACTGCTCGGCGTTACTGCCGTCGGTCAGCAACGTTTCCGTGTGCGGTCTGTGAGGCGCGAGGATGACGGCTTGTTTGTCGGTGAAGTTGATCTGCTTCCCGTGGAATCAGTGTGCCCGTTGCCGGAAAAATATCAGCCACTCGCAGACATTCTCAGCGGCGTCCTGGACGATCTGGGCCGCTTGTATGAGGATGTCGACAAGAACTACGGTGATGCCGGCTGGATCAGCTACCGTTACGCCGAGATCCTGCCCATCACACCGCCGCAAAAACAATCCTGTCTCGAAACAGACGATCCGATCGAACGGCTGGAGTCAATGCGTGCCGTTCTGGAAACGGTCCGATTTTAGGCATCACTTCGAGCTTCAGCGGCTGGGGTTTGTTCCAGGTATTGCCTACAGCCTTTTCATGACCGCGCGGGCGGCAGCTAGCGTTCTTTCTATTTCGTCGTCTCCATGCGCGGCTGAAACGAATCCGGCTTCGAATGCAGAAGGCGCCAGATAGACTCCGGCATCCAGCATCCCGTGAAAGAATTTCCTGAAGCGCTCGACATCGGCAGCGGCAACCTGGCTGAAACTTCTGACAGGGCCGGCATCGGTGAATATGAAACCAAACATGCCGCCCATGCTTTCACAGCTTAGGCCAACGCCGGCTTCGCTCGCGATCCCGGCCAGGCCATCTACCAGCTGTGACGTTCGGGCTGACAGAGCTTCGAAAAAGCCGGGCCTGCTGATTTCCTCGAGCGTTGCCAGTCCGGCGGCCATTGCGAGCGGGTTTCCGGACAATGTGCCCGCCTGGTACACGGGACCATCGGGGGCCAGGCTTGCCATAATGTCAGCTCGCCCCCCAAATGCGGCTGCCGGAAGACCGCCTCCAACGACTTTTCCAATCGTGGTCAGATCGGGAGTGATGCCATAAGCGGATTGAGCTCCACCGAGTGCCACCCGAAATCCAGTCATCACTTCGTCAAGGATCAATATCGCTCCCGATTCGGTGCAGCATTTGCGCAAGGACGCCAGGAACCCTTCAACGGGTGGCACCATATTCATATTGCCGGCGATTGGTTCAACGATTACGCAGGCAATTTGGTCGCCAAGTTCTGCAAATGCCTGTGCAACGGCATCAATGTTGTTGTATTCGAGCGTAATCGTATGCTCGGCAAGTCCAGCCGGCACGCCCGGTGAACTCGGAACTCCCAGCGTCAATGCGCCGGATCCTGCTTTAATCAGCAGCGAGTCTGAATGTCCATGGTAGCAACCTTCGAATTTGATGATCTTGTCGCGTCCCGTGTGACCCCGGGCAAGCCGGATAGCACTCATAGTCGCTTCTGTCCCCGAGCTGACCATGCGTACTCGCTCGATGGAGGGCATGTACTCGCATACCTTCCTCGCAAGCTCGGTCTCGATTAATGACGGCGCGCCGAAACTCAGCCCGTTGTCCGCCGCTTTCTTCACGGCGCTTAGCACTGCGGGATGGCCATGGCCCAGGATCATCGGTCCCCATGAGCCGACATAGTCGATCAGCTTTCGGCCGTCTTCGGTCTCGAGCCACGCGCCTTTTGCGCTTTTGATAAAGACGGGCTCACCGCCGACGCCGGCAAACGCCCTGACCGGCGAATTGACGCCGCCGGCAATATATTCTCTGGCTTCCGTGAAATAACTCATAACAACCCCTTCTGCAGGATTGCGAATGCTACCGGTAAGGACATTTACGGGCTAGTAGGAATTGCAGTCGTGAGGCAAACTGGGACTTATGAAAACCTATATGTGCCTGATCTGCGGCTTTGTATACAGCGAGGAAGAAGGCGACCTTGAGGCAGGAATTCCGGCTGGCACCCGCTGGGAAGATGTTCCTCTTTCCTGGAGGTGTCCCGATTGCGGGGCCGGGAAAGAAGATTTTCAAATGACGGAAATTTGATTCTCGCCTATTCGACCGCCTGGTGTAATTGGGTTACTTCGTGGCCGCGGGCCTCGAGCAAGCCAGGTACGCCATCTTCGCCAATGAGATGCAGGGCACCGACTACGATCAGATAGTCCGCCTTGTCGTCCAGAAGATCTTCAATCTTGTTAGTCCAGTCGACGTTCCGGTCGATAACGATGATCCGATTCAACTCCGGGTAGTCCTGCATATCAGCCAGCAGGTTTTCTTCCATGTATTCCAGGTCGCCAAGTCGCCAGGCCTCGATCATGGAATCCATCATTTCCCGCATACTGGCGCCTTCTGACAGTGCCTGTATCAGCATCTCCCGCTGGGCCTCCGCTGACAGGCCGTCGAGAAACCCCAGCTGCTGACGGATGGTTTCGAAGCCCAGAATTTCCTTTTGATCCGACTTGGCGAGTTCCATCAGGTGTGTTTCGATTCCGTAAGTCGGGTTGAAGCCGATGCGCATCAACAACATGATCTCGACGTTCATTGCGGCAAACCAGGGCTCCGACTTGTCGAGTAATGACAGTGGGATTTGCGCGACCTCGGCAAGTCGCGCCGCTTCTGCATACCTGTCGGCACCCATCAGGTCGACGAGCGTTCGACCGTCCTGAATCAGCCCGAGTTCGTTGGTTAGCGTCTGACTCTCGACCGGATCCATATCATCCATGTCGAGTTCCATAATGATTTTGTCGGCGTCATCGTAGGCACGATAAATCGCCGCCGGAAGAGGGTGGTCCTCCTCACGTAGCAAGTGGATGGAGCCGAGCAGGTAAATGCGGTTTACCTGGCCGTTTATCTGCCACATTGAAAGCGGATGACTGCCGTCAGCCGCAAGCGCCGGGCTGCCGAAGATCAGGACGAGGAATGCCGTGACGCAGGAGTGATTGAGTCGCATATCTGTCTTAGTCGGCTTCCAACCAGATCAGTTCCGGCTGAATGCTGCCGTCCTCGTGCAGGCTGACGCGCCGGTAGGCCGGCGGATTGCTGTCCAGCGCGAACTTTTCACTTGCGGGTTTGAATTGAGCGCAGGTGGACGGCGTGCCGATAATTCTCACCGAGTCCCTCACTTCATCGAGCTGTTGATGAACGTGGCCGAAAAGTGTTGTGCGCACATTGCCCGCGTTTGTGATGAGCTGCAGAAACGTATCAGCATCAGACAGGCCGACCGAATCGAGCCATTTGCTGCCCATCGGCAGAGGTGGGTGATGCAAGCAGACCGCGACATGCTCGGCATCTGTTTTGGACAGGATATCCTCGAGGCGCGCCAGTTCCGCGGCGCTGACCCGGCCGCCGGCCTCTCCCTCGACGCAGCTGTCAATCCCCGTGATCAGCCAGTTTCCTATCTCAACTGATGCGCAATAGTGGAACGGTGGGCTATCCAGTGCAGCTTTCATTAATGTCCTGACGTCGTGGTTGCCGGGAACACAGTGAACCGGCAGACCGAGCGGTTCCATGATCTTGCGGAATCGTTCGTAAGCCGCTGCAGAGTCGTCCTGGATCACATCGCCGGTCATTGCCACGACATCGGCAGGCCAGCCGCTCACCCGGATGTGATCAATGACGGCTGACAGTGTCGAATTCGTGATGGTGCCGCGCAAGGCGCCATTCGCGTCAGCGAACAGGTGTGAATCCGTTACATGCAATATTCGGGCGGCGACAGGCGATATATTCATCGCCAGGCCATGCCGTCTCGGTGCTTTGCCAACCTGACACCTCGTCGAAAAGGCTTCATGCCACGGGGTACGGCGTCAAATTGGACCTCAAAAACCTCGTATACTGATGCGCACACTGAGTTATCCCGGCAGAGTCCTCTTGGTCCGTCACTCGCCTGAGCCTTTTTCCACAGGCTGCTAGTACCTATATTGTTCCGGCTTATACGGTCCGTTCTTGTCGACGCCGATATACGCTGCCTGCTCATCAGTTAATTCAGTGATGTTCGCGCCGATCCTGTTGAGGTGAAGCCTTGCCACTTTTTCGTCCAGGTGTTTCGGCAACACATACACTTCCCTGGCATACTTGTCGCCGTTCTGCCAAAGCTCGATCTGCGCCAGGACCTGGTTCGTAAACGAATTCGACATGACGAAGCTCGGGTGGCCTGTTGCACACCCCAGATTCACCAGCCGGCCTTCGGCAAGCAGAATAATGCGCTTGCCGTCCGGGAATATGATGTGATCAACCTGCGGCTTGATGTTTTCCCACTCGAACTTCTGCAGATATGCGACATCGATCTCGTTGTCAAAATGGCCGATGTTGCAGACGATAGCCTGATTTTTCATGCGCTCCATCTGCGGTCCGGTCACTACGTGATAGTTGCCGGTAGCCGTGACCACGATGTCGGCCTGGTCGCAGGTGTCGTCAAAATCAACGACGCGATAGCCTTCCATTGCGGCCTGTAATGCGCAGATAGGATCGATTTCCGTCACCCAGACGGTGGCGCCCAGCCCGCGAAGCGACTGTGCGCAGCCTTTGCCGACGTCGCCGAAGCCGCAAACGATCGCGACCTTGCCAGCGATCATGACGTCGGTGGCCCGTTTGATTCCGTCGACGAGAGATTCGCGGCAGCCATACAAGTTGTCGAATTTGGACTTGGTCACAGAGTCATTCACGTTGAACGCGGGGCACAGCAGGCTGCCGGCCTTCATCATGTCGTAAAGTCTCTTGACGCCCGTAGTCGTCTCTTCCGAGAGGCCTTTGACCTCTTTCATCAGTTCGGGGTATTTCTCATGCATTACCTGGGTCAGGTCTCCGCCATCGTCCAGGATCATGTTCGGCGTCCAGCCATCTGGCCCGGTAATGGTTTGCTCTACACACCACCAGTATTCGTCCTCGGTTTCGCCTTTCCAGGCGAACACCGGCACGCCGGATGCAGCAATCGCAGCGGCAGCATGGTCCTGCGTGGAAAAAATATTGCATGACGACCAGCGGATGTCGGCACCCAGGTCTACAAGGGTCTCGATCAAAACGGCGGTCTGAATGGTCATGTGCAGACAGCCGACCAGTCGAACGCCATCCAACGGCTTCTGATCGCCATACTCCTCGCGCAGGGCCATCAGGCCCGGCATCTCTGTTTCGGCAATCGCGATTTCCTTGCGACCCCAGTCCGCGAGTGCAATATCCGCGACCTTATAATCCTGCGTTTCCAGCGCGACGGCTTCGCTGCTCATCGTTATCTCCTCGAAAAAGTCTGTGTCAGGCTGCGACTGCACCGCGCAAAGCATCTGCCTTGTCGGTCCGTTCCCAGCTCAGGTCAATGTCTTTGCGGCCAAATGCGCCGTAAGCAGCGGTTGGCTTGTAGATTGGTCGAATCAGGTCGAGCATTTTCAGAATGCCATACGGCCTGAGGTCGAAATTGTCGCGAACCAGGACGGTCAACTCTTCTTCGCTGACCTTGCCCGTACCAAATGTATGCACGCTGATGGATGTCGGCTCAGCCACGCCGATGGCGTAGGACACCTGGATTTCGCAGCGTGCGGCCAGGCCGGCCGCAACAATGTTTTTCGCGACGTAGCGACAGGCATACGCCGCCGAGCGATCCACCTTGGATGGGTCCTTGCCGGAGAAAGCACCGCCACCGTGCCGGGCGGCACCGCCGTATGTGTCCACAATGATTTTTCGGCCGGTTAGGCCGCAATCACCCATCGGGCCACCAATTTCGAAGCGGCCGGTGGGATTGATATGGAATTGAGTGTCTTTGCTGATGAATTCGGCGGGCAGAACAGGTTTGATTATTTCGTCCATGACCGCTTCTCGCAGCGCAGACAACTTAATGTCCGGGTCGTGCTGCGTTGACAGAACGACGGCGTCGATGGCAACCGGTTTGTGGTCCTCGTAGACGAATGTCACCTGGCTTTTTGCGTCTGGCCGCAACCAGGGCAGTACGCCAGCCTTCCTGACTTCCGCTTGCCGCCGGACGAGGTCGTGTGAATAAGTGATAGGCGCCGGCATCAGCACCTCGGTTTCGTTGCTTGCATAGCCGAACATGAGGCCCTGATCGCCTGCACCCTGGGATTCGGGGTCTTCCCGGTCCACGCCCTGGGCAATGTCCGGTGATTGTTTGCCCAGCGCGTTCAATACGGCGCACGACGCCCCATCGAAGCCCATTGCGGAATGGTTATAGCCAATCTCGAGGACGGTTTCGCGAACCAGCTCCTCTATATCGACCCAGGCCGACGTGGTCACTTCTCCGGCGACAATAACCATGCCGGTTTTGACCATTGTTTCGCAGGCGACACGCGCCTTGTTGTCCTGCTCGAGGATTGCGTCAAGGACGGCGTCTGAAATCTGGTCGGAAACCTTGTCCGGGTGACCTTCTGACACGGATTCCGAGGTGAACAAATACGAGTTACTCATGGAAAATGGCGCTTTGTCGTGATGCGAGCGCGAGATTGTACATTACCGGGCGGCCAATACACCACGCGGCACGGGTAACAAAATGTCACAAAGAGCGCTGTCTTTCACAATCGCTTGCGACACCCATCCTAAACAGGGAAAATGCGCGGCTTCGGGGAGGGCAGCTTACGTCCCGAAATCCGGACATTAACGATAATTCCAGGCCACAAAGGGCCATCACCTACTCATGTCACAACAATCCAGCCGCTCGACCGCTGACGGTGCACCCGATCGTCGCACCCTTGCCAACGCCATTCGTGCACTCAGCATGGACGCAGTACAGGCCGCCAATTCAGGCCATCCGGGAATGCCCATGGGCATGGCCGACATCGCCGAAGTGCTATGGAACGATTACCTGAAGCACAATCCCGGCAACCCGGAGTGGGTGGACAGGGACCGCTTTGTGTTGTCTAACGGGCACGGCTCCATGCTGCTCTACAGCGTGCTGCACCTGACAGGTTATCCGCTGTCAATGGATGAGATCCGCAACTTTCGCCAGTTTGGTTACCGCACTGCAGGTCACCCGGAACGGGAGGCAGAGTTGTCCATCGAGACCACCACGGGTCCGCTCGGGCAGGGCATCACCAATGCCGTTGGCATGGCGCTGGCGGAAAAGATGCTCGCGGTGACATTTAACCGCGATGGTCTGAACATCGTAGACCATCGCACCTGGGTGTTTGCGGGCGACGGCTGCCTTATGGAAGGCATTTCTCATGAAGCGTGCTCGCTTGCAGGAACCCTGAAGCTCGGCAAGCTGATCTGCCTTTATGACGACAACGGTATCTCAATAGATGGCGAGACCGCTGCTTGGTTTACTGACGACACGGCGAATCGATTTGAATCCTATGGCTGGCAGGTCATCGACAACGTCGATGGGCATGACAGCGCAGCAATCGCCGAGGCAATTGAAGTGGCAACTGCCGATACGGATCGACCGTCGCTGATCTGTTGCAAGACAGTGATCGGCTTTGGTTCGCCGAACAAGCAAGGCACGTCCAGCACCCATGGTGCGCCGCTTGGCGATGAGGAAATTGCAGCTGTCCGCAAAGAGTTAGGCTGGAACTACCCACCGTTCGAGATCCCGGCAGACGTTGCCGATGCCTGGAGCGGAATCAGTAAGGGCGCTGCAGCGGAAGCGAAATGGCAAAAGTCCTGGGATGCATATCGTCAGGCGCATCCCGAGCTGGCAGCAGAATTCGAGCGCCGCACCAGCGGCAGTCTGCCCGCAGACTGGAGTGATTTTGCCGATAAGGCTGTGACTGCCATAAATGAGGCAGCGGCCGACATGGCAACCCGCAAGGCATCTCTCGTTGCGCTAAATGCGTTCGCGCCGGCCCTGCCAGAAATGGCGGGCGGTTCGGCGGATCTGACAGGCTCCAATTTGACCAAGCACGACGGTTCGACCGTCATCACCGGGGATGACGCATCCGGAAACTACATATATTTTGGCGTCCGTGAATTCGGCATGTCAGCTATGTGCAACGGCCTTGCACTGCATGGTGGCATCATTCCCTATTCCGGCACATTTCTGACGTTTTCCGACTACTCGAGAAACGCTTTGCGTATGGCTGCGCTGATGAAAGTGCAAAACGTTTTCGTCTTCACACATGACTCGATTGGACTTGGTGAGGATGGGCCAACTCATCAACCGGTCGAACATACTGCCAGCTTGCGCCTGATGCCAAACATGTCGGTGTGGCGACCGTGCGATACCGTTGAGACGGCGGTTGCATGGCGGTTTGCCCTTGAGCGCCGCGATGGGCCGACCAGCCTGATCCTGACCCGGCAAGGTTTGCCGCACCAGCATCGTTCCGACGCACAAATCGTTGATATTGTGCGCGGCGGCTATGTCCTGAAGGATTCGGGCGGTGCGCCTGAACTGATTCTAATTGCAACAGGATCGGAGGTTGCATTGGCAGTCGCTGCAGCCGGGGAACTATCGGCCGAAGGCGTCAAGGTAAGGGTGGTATCAATGCCCTGCACAGACCAGTTTGACAGTCAGCCAAAAGACTACCGGGAGTCAGTGTTGCCGTCGGGCGTCACGGCGCGCGTCGCGATAGAGGCCGGTGTCACCGCGGGTTGGTGGCGCTACACCGGAACCAAAGGCCGGGTAGTTGGACTGGACCGCTTCGGTGCCTCGGCACCGGCCGAGGAACTGTTCGAGTATTTTGGCTTTTCGTTAGCCAACGTATTGAAGATTGCCAGGGAAACGCTGGCAAATTAATTAATCGTCCGACTGATGTCGGGCCAGGAACTTTAAGCAGGAGAAATCGATGACTATCAAGGTCGGCATTAACGGTTACGGGCGTATTGGTCGCAACGTACTTCGTGCGCTTTATGAAGGGGACAAGGGTTCCGAAATCGAGATTGTTGCCGTCAACGACCTGGGCGATGCCAATACCAATGCGCTTCTGACGCAACGCGACACCGCGCATGGCCGGTTTCCGGGCACCGTCGAAGTCGATGGCGATTATATGATCGTCAATGGTGACAGGATTCGCGTACTGGCGGAGCGCGACCCGGCGAAGCTGCCGTGGGGAGAGCTTAAGGTGGACATCGTCTTCGAGTCGACCGGTTTCTTTACCACCCGCGATACCGCCGGAAAGCACATTGAGGGCGGCGCCAGCAAGGTGATCATTTCGGCGCCAGGCGGCCCGGATATTGATAACACGATTGTTTACGGCGTCAATCACGACACCCTCAAGGCCAGTGACAAAATCATTTCCAATGCGTCGTGCACGACGAACTGCCTGGCACCGCTGGTCAAGCCATTGCACGAGAAGATCGGTGTCAAACACGGCGTCATGACGACGATTCACGCATACACCAACGACCAGGTGTTGACAGATGTCTATCACAAGGACCTGCGGCGGGCACGTTCCGCGACGATGTCACAGATTCCAACCAGCACCGGCGCAGCCAAGGCCGTGGGTCTGGTTCTTCCGGAGCTGAACGGCAAGCTGGATGGTTTTTCAATGCGTGTGCCGACAATCAATGTTTCAGCGGTCGACCTGACTTTCATCGCTGAGCGGGACACCTCGGTCGAAGAGATCAATGACATCATGCGGGAAGCCAGCGAAGGCGACCTGAAAGGCGTGCTCGCTTATAACGAGCAACCACTGGTGTCGATCGACTTCAATCACGACCCCGCATCATCCACCTATGATGCAGGTCTTACCAAGGTGATGCAGGGCAATCTCGTCAAGGTAATTTCCTGGTATGACAATGAGTGGGGTTTCTCGAACCGTATGCTGGACACGGCGGTCGCACTCTACAACGCCAAATAGAACGAAAGCAGGTCGCACAAGCATGCCCGTCATTAATATGAGCGAGCTGGATCTCGCCGGAAAACGTGTCCTGATCCGTGAGGATCTGAATGTACCCGTAACTGATGGCGTGATTACGAGCGACGTCCGGATTCGGGCGGCGTTGCCGACTATTCGGGCCGCACTCGATTCAGGCGCGGCGGTCATGCTGATGTCTCACCTTGGCAGGCCGACAGAGGGCAGCCCGGAGGAGAGATTCTCGCTGGCGCCGGTGGCTGTTCGTTTGGCCGGGTTACTGGACATGCCTGTCGCGTTGGTCGACAACTGGATTGACGGCGTCGATGCAGAGCCAGGGCAGGTCGTCCTGCTCGAAAATGTGCGTTTCCTGGCTGGTGAGAAGGCTTGCGATGACGCGCTCGCAAAAAAGATGGCTGACCTTTGCGATGTCTTCGTCATGGACGCATTCGGCACCGCTCATCGTGCACAGGCCAGCACCTATGGCGTCGCCAGATATGCGCCGATTGCCTGCGCCGGCCCGCTGCTGGTCGGTGAGCTTGATGCCCTGGCCAAAGCGCTCGACGACCCGGCCAGGCCGATGGTTGCGATCGTGGGCGGTTCCAAGGTGTCAACGAAGCTGACTGTGCTCAAGGCTCTGGCCGGCATTGTGGATCAGCTGATTGTTGGTGGTGGAATAGCAAACACCTTTATCGCCGCTGCCGGGCACAACGTTGGTAAATCGTTGCACGAGCCTGACATGCTCGATACCGCCTCCGCACTTGCGAACAATGACGACGACCTTGCCGATATCCCGGTCCCCATCGATGTCGTCGTCGCGAACGAGTTTGCCGCTGATGCAACCGCCACTGTCAGGAGCGTCGACAACGTTTCAGATGACGAGCTGATTCTCGATATCGGGCCACAGACAGCCAAGGATTTTGCCGGGTTGCTGGCCACCGCGGGTACGATCATCTGGAATGGTCCGGTCGGAGTATTCGAGTTCGATCAGTTTGGCGAAGGGACGAAAGTGCTGGCAGAAGCGATCGCCGAAAGCGCCGCCTTCTCCGTCGCGGGCGGTGGCGACACGCTTGCCGCGATAGACAAGTACGGTGTGGCTGACAGGATTTCCTATATCTCGACTGGCGGTGGTGCCTTTCTTGAATTTGTCGAGGGCAAGACGCTACCCGCCGTTGCAATCCTCGAAGAACGCGCCGCCTCTTAATCCGTCACTTGCGTTGAAAAGCCGCGGTTTCTTCTGCGCGGCGGGCGAGCTATGACGGTGTGGACCAGGGTCCCGTAATAGCGAGCGTAGTGCCGTTTTGCTGAATATTGACAAACATGACGTCACCGTCCGGCGAAAAGCAGATGCCTGCAAGCTCTGCCCTGGTGTATGAATTGCTGGCAACGCTGTATTGCTGGCCGTCCGGACGAATGCCGATGAGTCCGCAATTGCCGGACGTGTCCTCGCAGATTAACAGGTCGCCCCAGGGACTCAATGTCAGATTGTCGCCATTGCGCAGAAGGCTGTCAGCAGTGGATTCTGCAATAAGCGAGAGCCGTCCAGGGTCAGCTACCTCGCCGGGAGTCGCCTCGGCCGGGCTTGGGCGATAGGCAAATACCTGGCCGAGACGCGCTGGGCCGCCAATTGTGCAGGTGAATGCAAGATCACCGTCTGCGTAACAGATGCCTTCGCCACGGGCGAATATGGCGGCGCCTTTATCGCGACCACGGAGACGCAGGTCATTGTCGTCCCCGTCCGGGTCGTCCAGATCAATCCACTCAGTGTCGAACCATTCTCCGGGAGTTAACGTTCGGGAATTCCAGTTCCTCGTGTCGAGCCCGGGTTTCCCCACGACTGCAAGCGCCTGCAGTCTCCCGCCTTCACGCAAGACCCCTGGCCTGTTTGGAATGAAGCGGTACAGCAGGCTGCGGTGCCGGTCCTCGGTCAGATAGATCGCGCCGGACGCTGGATCAGCGGCCGCTGCCTCATGTTCGAAGCGACCCATTTCAGTCAGAGGTACAGGCTCGGCCAGTCCGTCTTCGTGCGCCGGTACTTCAAAGATATAGCCGTGTCGTTTTTCCCGATGCACGATCTTGCCACTCTCAAAGCTGGAACCGGGATCCATGAATGTCTCTTCGCAAGACAACCAGCTACCCCATGGCATCGGGCCGCCGGCGCAATTGATTTCGGTGCCGCTAAGACTCAAGTGAATACTGAGGCGTTCCTTTGTCGACGGGTCATAGTGGATGGTCGTTGTGCCACCGGTGCCGGGGCTGGTGCCCTTGCCAAAGTCATAGATTTTGCTTTGCTCGACCAGGTCAAGCCGCTTCAGTTTCCTGCCGAACGGTCCGTCGCGCTGCATGGAAATATAGTTTTCGTGGTTGCAAACGATTCGTAAAGTGCCATTTTCACCCCGGAACGCTGCCATACCGTCATGCTTGGCGGGCACCAGCAGGCCGTCGTTCATTTCCTCTCCCTTGCGGGAAATGATGGTGTAGGAAAAACCTGCCGGCAGGTCGATAACACCGTCGGGATCCCGGATCAGATCGCCGAATCCGACGCCGGGCGATGCCCTGTCTCGACCTGTGGCTGCTGCGGGACTTGCTGCCGCAATGGCAAGCGTCCGAAGAAAGTGGCGGCGGCTGATCATGTCGTTCGCTTCGTCCGGTTAACATTGAGTGTCAATTGGCTAGCATAGCGTTTTTGGCTATCTGTTACACCGGGGAATCTACAGGGCGATCGCTACAAACGTGTGCAATAATCGCGCCCATGCAACGCAGAACCAAGATAGTGGCGACTCTCGGGCCCTCAACCGATGATCCCGCAATACTTCGCGACGTTATCGAGTCGGGCCTCGACGTTGCGCGATTTAACTTTTCGCATGGTAATCAGGACGAGCAAAAAGAGCGCCTGCTTAGCCTGAGGTCCGTAGCCGCTGACTGCGGCCGTGTGGTTGGCGTGATTGGTGATCTGCAGGGTCCAAAAATCCGTATTCGGCGATTTGAAAATAGCAGCGTCATCCTGGCTAAGGGCGACGCGTTTTTTCTTGATCCGTCACTTGATGAGTTTGAGGGAAATATCGACGGAGTAGGCGTAGCCTATGAGGACCTGCATGCGGATGTGCACCCCGGTGACATCCTGTTGCTTAATGACGGTCAAATGACCCTCTCTGTTGACCGGATCGAAGGTACGCGGGTGCACACGACGGTTGTGATTGGTGGAGTCCTTTCCGACCACAAGGGTATCAATCGGGAGGGCGGTGGATTGTCAGCGCCCGCACTGACTGACAAGGATCGGTCTGACATTGTCTTCGCTGCTGAAATGGGTATGGACTATATCGCCGTTTCGTTTGTCCGTAGCGCGGAGGATGTTAATGAAGCCCGCAGACTCGTCGAGAAAGCCGGAGGGAAGGGCAAGATCATCGCGAAGATCGAGCGTGTAGAAGCGCTGGATTGCATCGACGAAATTATTGCGGCGTCAGATGCCATTATGGTGGCACGCGGCGACCTTGGCGTGGAAATGGGTTACGCCGAACTCACCGGTATGCAAAAGAGCATCATCCGGCGTACGCGATATATGAACAAGGTTGTCATCACTGCGACTCAGATGATGGAGTCGATGATCTTAAGTCCGATTCCCACGCGTGCCGAGGTTTCCGATGTGGCCAATGCCGTGATGGATGGAACAGATGCCGTCATGCTGTCCGCGGAAACGGCTGTGGGCCAGTATCCGGTTGCCGTCGTAAATGCTATGAGTGACGTCTGCGTTGGTGCGGAGAAGCACCTGCTTGCGCGAGGACGAACTTCTCATCGCCTTGATGACCGGTTTAGGGAAGTTGACGAGGCGATCGCCATGGCAGTGATGTACACCGCCAATCACCTGAACGTAAAGGCGATCATCGCATTAACGGAATCCGGGTCGACCACACTCTGGATGTCACGTATTCGTTCCGACATTCCTATCTACGCATTTACGCCCCATGATGAAACGGGTCGCAGGGTCACCCTTTATCGCGGTGTCTATCCGGTGTCCTTCACCATTGAGTCCACAAGTTCACGTCATTTGTATCGGGAAATATTTGCCACCCTGCTGTCGCACAAACTCGTCGAGGAGGGCGATCGTGTTATTTTCACGAAAGGCGACCTGGATGGAGTATCCGGCAGCACAAACTCAATGCAGATTGTCGAGGTCAAAACCTCGATCTGATTCAGAAATCGGAAAGGCGACTTTATGAAACGACTCTTCGTCAGATTCCTGGTGACTGCGGTAAGTCTGGCAATTATTGCGGCGTTGCCTGCCTACTACATACTGACGAAAAGTCTCCCAAAATTGAATGGCGAGGTTGCCACCAGCGGCATTCGGCAAGACGTAACCATTGAGCGTGACGCGGGCGGCATTCCCGTTATCACAGCGACCAATCGCGCAGATCTGGCGTACGCCACCGGGTATGTCCACGGGCAGGATCGCTTCTTTCAAATGGATTTGACTCGCCGCAACGCGGCCGGCGAACTATCCGAGCTTTTCGGGGCGGATGCATTGCCCGTCGACCGCCGGCACCGGTTTCATCGCTTTCGCAAACGAGCAACCCGCGTCATGGATAATTTGCCAGGCAATGATGTCGAGGTTATTGAAGCGTACACAAATGGTGTAAATGCAGGGCTCGCGAGCCTGGCTGCCAAGCCTTTCGAGTATTTCCTGACGGGAACCGAACCGCGTCCGTGGGAGAAAACGGACTCATTGCTGGTCGTCTATACGATGTATATGGAGCTAAACGACGAACGCGCCAATCGTGACGTTCGCCGGGGACTTGTACACCGGGTTCTGCCGCAGCAAGTGTTTGACTGGCTCTATCCGCAGGGCACAACCTGGGACGCACCGATGCTTGGAGAGCCGGCAAAAGCTGCACACATCCCGGACGCTAATGAGTACAACCTTAATGGTGCGATTACCGCAAGCGTCCGAAGCCTGAACCTCGAAGACAGAGAACCCTTGTTGCCGGGCAGTAACAACTGGGCGGTTGCCGGGTCATTGACAGAAAGCGGCGAGGCGATTGTCGCCAATGACATGCATCTTGGCATTACAGCGCCCAATGTATTTTACCGGGCCCGTTTGCGGACCACCGACGCGTCCGCAATAGATCTCAATGGCGTCACTTTGCCTGGTGCGCCGATCCTCGTTGCCGGTAGCAACGGACGAGTTGCCTGGGGTAACACCAATAGCTACGGCGACTGGACAGATGCGGTGATTGTTGTGCCCGGCAGCGAGCCGGATACTTATCTAACGCCGGACGGTCCGCGTAAATTCGAGATTTTCACGGAAAGTATCGCCGTCAAGAATGCCGAACCGGAGATTTACGAGATCCGTGAAACAATCTGGGGCCCGGTTCTGGATGACAGCCCCGACCCGGATCGACAGATCGCGGTCAGCTGGATCGCTCATCACGTCGAAGGCGTAACGCTTGGTCACCTCGCCCTGGAAACAGCGGCCAGTGTCGAGGAAGCATTGGATATCGCTAACACGATCGGTATGCCACCGCAGAACTTCGTTGCTGGCGATTCACGCGGAAACATCGGCTGGACCATTGCCGGCTCGATCCCAAGGCGCGAGGGTTTCGATCCGCTCTTGCCAGCCGACTGGAGCGAAGGCGGTGGCTGGACTGGCTGGGTGCCGCCAGCGGAATATCCGAGGGTGATAAATCCTGCGTCCGGAAGGATCTGGACGGCCAACGCCCGTGTTGTCGATGCAGACGGTTTGGCCGTCATTGGCGATGGCGGCTATGACCTGGGCGCCAGGGCCCGGCAGATTCGGGACGACCTCTTTTCCAAGGAGCGGTTTGCTCCCGTCGATATGCTTGATGTGCAACTCGACGACCGGGCCATCTTTCTCGGCCGCTGGCAGGAACTATTGATTGCAGCTCTCGATGATCAGGCTATGTCAGGAAACGTGGACCGGAGCGCATACCGCGCGCTGGCACAGGGCTGGATACCGCGAGCTTCGCCGGATTCTGTCGGCTACCGCCTTGTCAGGACCTTTCGTTCGGAAGTACGAAGCCGCGTATTCGCGATGATGATGCAGCCGGTACTGGAGGTCTACGGTGAGGATACGGAGCTTCGCATCAGCAATCAGTTCGAGGGCCCGCTCTGGGCGCTGGTGACAGAACGCCCGGCGCACTTGCTTACCGCCAACTATGAAAGCTGGGAAGACCTGTTGCTGCAATCCGTAGACTCCAGCATCGAATATTTCGCCGAGAATTTCGAAGGCGGCCTCGAACAGCGCACCTGGGGTGAGCGAAATATTGCCAGGATCAGGCATCCGCTGAGTCGCGCGCTGCCGTTTCTGTCACGCTGGCTCGATATGCCGGCAGAGGCACTGCCTGGCGACTCTAACTTGCCGCGAGCCCAGGGGCCGTCGTTCGGCGCGTCCGAGCGATTCGCAGTATCTCCCGGCAATGAGCAAGGCGGATATTTGCATATGCCGGCAGGGCAGAGTGGCCACCCTATGTCCGACTATTATCGCGTTGGCCACGATGACTGGGTGCAGGGACGTCCGTCACCGTTTCTGCCCGGCGATGCCGTACACACCCTGACGCTCAAAGCCGTTCATTGACGACATAACCTGGTCGCGCCCGCTGCGGATGGTGCCGGCGTCACTATTGCGCGATACTTGAACGCTACTTTTAAACTTTGAAATCGGACATGACTGACAAGAAATTTACCGGTACGAGCTCGTACGTTGCTACGGATGACCTGATGATGGCCGTCAACGCTGCAGTCACCCTCGAGCGGCCAATTTTGATCAAGGGCGAGCCAGGCACGGGAAAGACTCAGCTTGCGCTCGAAGTGGCCAGGGCGCTGGGTCGCCCGTTACATGAATGGCATATCAAGTCGACCACCAAGGCGCAACAGGGTCTTTATGATTACGACGCCGTGGCCCGTTTGCGAGATTCTCAACTTGGCGATGATCGGGTTCATGACATCGCGAACTACATCGTCAAAGGCAAAGTCTGGGAGGCATTTGTTTCCGACGAGCAGCCGGTGTTGCTGATCGACGAGATCGACAAGGCGGATATCGAATTTCCAAACGACCTTCTGCAGGAACTCGATCGTATGGAGTTTTTCGTCTATGAAACGAAAGAGCTCGTCAAGGCTGCGCATCGACCAATCGTGATCATTACCAGCAACAACGAAAAGGAGCTGCCAGACGCATTCCTTCGGCGGTGCTTTTTCCACTACATCAAGTTTCCGGACAAGGAAACGATGGAAAGGATCATCGACGTCCACTATCCGAAGCTCAAGAAGTCGCTCCTCAAGGAAGCGCTTGAGGCCTTCTACCAGGTTCGCGATGTTCCGGGGCTCAAGAAGAAGCCGTCGACATCCGAATTGCTCGACTGGATCAAATTACTCGTCGCGGAAGATATTCCTGTCGAGGCGTTGCGCGCCGAAGACTCCAGAAATGCAATCCCGCCTTTGTATGGTGCGCTTTTGAAAAACGAGCAGGACGTACACCTGTTCGAGCAGCTCGTTTTTCTTGATCGGCGCACGAACACGCGGTAACGGGTCGTGCTGACCAAGTTCTTCTTCATGCTCAGGGAAGGCGGCATGAAGCCGTCTATCACTGAATTGCTGACATTGCTCGAAGCGATGAAGCAGGGTGTGGCCGGGTATAGCGTCGACGACTTCTATTACCTGTCGCGATCCTGCCTGGTCAAAGATGAGTCAAAATTTGACCGGTTTGACCAGATTTTTGCTGCGCATTTCCAGGGCATCGAAGAAGCGTTCAACGCTCTCGTCGGAGAGGTGCCCGACGACTGGCTGAGAAAGCAGGCTGAGTTGCTGCTAACGGACGAGGAGCGGCAACAGATCGAGGCTATGGGCGGGTTTGATGCCCTGATGGAGGCGCTCAGGGAGAGGCTGGAAGAGCAGGAAGGTCGCCATGAAGGGGGCAACCGGTGGATTGGAACCGCCGGCACATCCCCGTTCGGCGCGTATGGATACAACCCGGAAGGCGTGCGAATCGGTCAGCAAGGCTCACGTCACCGACGCGCAACCAAGGTGTGGGATCGCCGCGAATACAGGAACCTCGACGACAGCGTTGAACTCGGCACGCGGAACATCAAGATCGCATTGAGAAAGCTGCGCAAGTTCGCGCGTGAAGGTGCCGCTGACCAGCTTGATCTTGAGGACACGATCGATAAAACGGCCCGGAATGCGGGTCTCCTGGATATTCGAATGGTCCCTGAACGCCATAATGCGGTGAAGGTTTTGCTGTGCCTCGATATTGGCGGTTCGATGGATGATCATGTGCGAATATGTGAAGAGCTTTTCTCGGCCACCCGCACGGAGTTCAAGCACCTCGAATATTTCTACTTTCACAATTTCGTCTACGAAAGTCTGTGGAAAGACAACCGGCGACGGCATGCAGAGCGCATTCCGACCGCAGAAATTACTCACAAATACGGACCTGACTACAAACTGATCTTTGTCGGTGATGCCACCATGAGTCCGTATGAAATTGTCTACGCAGGGGGCAGCGTGGAACATTGGAATGAGGAGCCCGGCGCTGTTTGGATCAAACGCCTTCTCAGTGCCTACCCGAAGGCGATCTGGCTGAACCCGGAACCGGAACTTCGCTGGGACTACACACCTTCCGTCAAAATTACACGCGAACTTATGGACGATCGCATGTTTCCGCTTACGCTCAGTGGTCTGGATGACGGCATAAAATCGCTGCACTAGTGATCAGAAAAAAGGCGCCGTTTGGCGCCCGCTTGGTTTTCAAATCCGATGTCAGCTCAATCGCTGCCTTTCAATGCCTCGAGGTCAGCCAGCACTTGCTTTGAATGTGTATCCGGGTCGACCTTGTCGTAATGCTTCGCGATGTTACCGTTGGGGTCGATGAGGAAGGTCTGACGTTTTGCGATCGTCATGCCCATCATTTTTGCTTTAACGCCATAGGAATCTGCTGCGGTGCCGTCGGTGTCAGCAAGCAAAGGGAATGGCAGCCCATGTTTTTCGGCGAATGATTTGTGCGACTCTTCATCGTCGAGACTGACGCCGAGGATCTGACAGTTCGCATTGCTGAAGGCAAAGATGTTGTCGCGAAATTCGCAAGCCTCGGTGGTGCAGCCCGGGGTGCCATCTTTCGGGTAGAAATAAAGGACCACCCACTGGCCGCGATAGTCCTCGATAGAATGCATTTGTCCGTCCTGATCCTTCAGTTCGAAATCCGGGGCAGCATCTCCGGGCGCGACCTGGTCAGCCGCCTGCGGAATGCTGGCGCCAAAGGCCAGAAGAAGTAAAACAGACAGAGCGGCGATGAGTTTTTGCATGATCTGGGTCTCGATTCACGGCCCCCAATTCGGCCATTTCACGTATTTGCGACAAGCGCAATTGGCATACCTTCCGGTCAACCTATAATACGCCAAAGCCATGAAAATTCACCCGGATAATTTAAAAACAGCCCTGGTTCTGCCGGGCGGCGGCGCCCGAGGAGCCTTTCAGGTTGGGGTGCTTCGCGCAATCGCCGAACTGGTCCCTCACGGTTGTGTCAACCCGTTTCCGGTCATCAGTGGAACATCTGCCGGAGCCATCAACTCGGTTGTTCTTGCCAGCAAGGCCAGGCATTTCCGGGTTGCGGTGGCCGAGCTGGAAAAAGTCTGGGGCCATTTTCGCTGCGAGCAGGTGTTTCGGACTGATAGCCTGACCATGCTGAAAAGTAGCCTGCACTGGTTCTCCGCGATCGTTCTCGGCGGCATGCTGGTCGGTACACCAAAATCACTCCTCGATAATTCGCCATTGCGATCTTTGCTCAGTCGAAATATTCGCTTCCCGCGCATTCAGGCTGCAATTGACTCTGGTTATCTGCATGCCGTTGCTATCACCGCAGCAGGTTACGGATCCGCCAGGTCTACAACCTTTTACCAGGGATCGAACGGCGTGCCGCCGTGGTCCCGGACGCGCCGGATCGGCGTGCGGCATCCGCTCAACCTCGATCACCTGATGGCCAGCATCGCCGTGCCGATGATTTTTCCGCCCGTGAATATCGGTGGGGAATATTTTGGAGACGGTGCAATGCGCCAGGCGACACCGCTGAGTCCCGCTATTCATCTGGGAGCAGACCGGATTCTTGTGATCGGCATTCGAGATGAGGCTGCATTACCGGGCCCGGATCCGCAAAAGCCCCAGGCATTTCCGAGTTTTGCCCAGATCGCAGGCTATATGCTCGATACCCTTTTCATGGACGGGCTCTATTCAGACCTCGAACGAATGACACGTATCAATCAATTGATAGACTCCGTCCCGGAAACAGAACGCGCAGGTTCATTGAAGCGCATGAAGCCGATCGACACGATGGTCGTGTTACCGAGCCAGGATCTGCGCGTCATAGCGCACAAACACCTCGAAGAAATGCCCAGGGCGGTTCGCGCTCTACTGCGCGGTTTGCGCGGGCGCAGCAAGAGCGAAGATCGACTCTTGAGCTTCCTGTTATTTGAGCGCGCTTATACGCGGGAGCTTATTGAGCTCGGTTACCAGGACGCGATGAAAGTGAAGGATCAGCTGCTCGATTTCATCACGGGAGCCGATGTCCCAAGACTCTTTGCTCCGTCGTGGGTGAAGAAAGATCTGAGCGCTTTCGAATAGACTCCAGGCCAATCAGGCGAATTCTCGCGGGCACTAAATTGCAGGTAGCAGGGCCGGGCCAGAATGTGACTTGTACGACTGTGACTCGTTTCACGTCGACCCGCATGCGTT
>JAHEFF010000005.1:0-79183 GCA_024640315.1 Woeseiaceae bacterium | reverse complement strand
GGCGGTTCGAAGATACCTGGGGTCGCTGGCAGTCAAGTCACAAAGCGAATTGGGACGTCCGCACTGAGGTGGTCGGCCTCGAACATGTCAGCGATGCACTTGATCGCGGAAATGGCGTGGTGTTCTGGGGCATGTCGTTTTGCGGGACGCTGTATTCCAAGATTGCGCTGGCCCGTGCCGGGATTGAATTGGTCCAGCTTTCCACGTCCGATCACGGTGCAAGTTACCCGACTACTTTGCTGGGAAACCGGATCGTCGGGCCGATGCATTGTCACCCGGAGAACCGCTATCTTCGCGACCGCATCCGAATTCCGGATGACGGAAATAACAGCTATCTGAAGCAGATAGGGGAAGTGTTGAAGAACCAGGGCTGTATCTGGATTGCCGGAGAACGCAGCCGGGTGAAAAAACTCGTGCCAGCAGAGGTACTGGGTCACATTGGGCAGTTTCCTGTCGGTGCGCCAATGTTGGCCCTCCGTCACAACGCAAGTTTACTTTCGGTGCACACCCGACGGCTGGGTCGCTTCCATTACCGGGTCACGATAGAGCCCGAAATATTACTGGATCGCAAGAACGGCAGGACCGAGGCGGTAAATCAAGCGGTTCAGGCATACGCGACGAGGCTGGCCAACCGAATTCTTGAGAACCCCGGCGATTGGGATTGGGACTACGGCTGGGTGGAGAGTTTGTTGATGAATCGCTTCACCGGCGATGAACAATGCAGTTGAGCCGGACATGCCCGGAGAGTATCAGCCCACGCAGCTGTCTGGAGATTAATTTATAAAAGAAAGATCGCGCCCAATCCCAGAAATGACATATAGCCTACGACGTCGGTGATCGTTGTCAGAACGACGCCGCCGGCGAGTGCCGGGTCGATCTTCATGCGCTTCAGGATCAGCGGTACCGAGAATCCGGCAAGCGCGGCGACGGCCATGTTGATGATCATTGCTGCGGCAATGACCGCCCCGATGCGCCAGTCGCCAAACCAAATGTAAGTAACCACGGCAACGACGATCGACCAGGTGATCCCGTTCAGCATGCCGACCATAAACTCTTTGCGCAGTATTCTGTCTGCATTGCTGCGATCAATCTGGCCCAGTGCCATGGCCCGGGTAATGACCACCAGGGACTGGCTGCCGGCAACACCGCCCATGCTGGGTACAACCGGCATCAACACGGCCAGCAATACGATCTTGTCGAGTGTTGTCTGAAAAAGGTCGACGACGGATGCGGCGAGAAAGGCTGTGGCCAGATTCACACCAAGCCATAATGCCCGTCGTTGGGCGCTTTTCACTACGGGCGCGAACATGTCTTCTTCTTCATCCAGGCCCGCTGCGCCCCTCAGCGAGTGCTCGGCTTCGTCACGAATCACGTCAACGATGTCATCGATCGTAATTCGACCTACCAGGCGATTTTGGTCGTCAACCACCGGTGCGGACAGGAGGTCACGATGTTCGAATTCCCAAACGACATCCAGAGACGGCGTGTCTGCGGGAATCGGCTGCACCTCGTTCGACATTACTTCCGCCACTGACTGATTCGGATCCAGTGTCAGCAGCCGCGACAGGAACAGCGATCCGAAATACTCGTTGTTGCGATTAACGACGTAAATGCTGTCAGTGCCATCCGGAATTTGTCCGCGGGCACGAAGATATCGACGGACAACGTCGAGTGTAACGTCCGGTCTGACCGTGATGACGTCAACGTTCATCAGGCCGCCGGCACTATCTTCGTCGTAGGACAGAACAGCGTGCAGTCGATCGCGGTTCTGATGATCCAGCGAGCGCAGGACTTCCTGGGTCAGTGCTTCCGGCAGGTCGGCAACAAGGTCAGCGAGATCATCGAGCTCCATGCCATCGAGCGCGGCGACGACCTCGTCCGTTTGCATGCCTTCAATGAGGTGATCGCGAACCTCGTCGGCCAACTCTACGAGGACGTCACCACCGAGGCCCGGGTCGACCATTTCCCAAATGAATGCGCGCTCGGTTTGGGGCAGGGACTCCAGCAGTCGGGCGACCTCCGCGGGGTGAAGACTGCCGACTAACATCTGTGCGGAACGCACGCGGCCGCTGCCAAGCTTTTCGCGCAGCAGTGAGAGATTAGCCTGAGTGTGCTCTCTCGCTTCCATGGATCGTGCCTCCGGTCGTGCCGAAGTGTATCCGTCCTGAACCGTTAATCACACCCGTTTGTGGGCATCCACACTTGCTCAGGGAGCAGCCACGTTGCTTGTTGAGAGTTCGTTATGCCGGGTTTTCACGGGATCGTGGGATTGTTTTAGTGCACCGGCCAGCTTGTTTGTCATATGAACCGAGCGATGCTGTCCGCCGGTGCAGCCAAGTGCCACGGTCAAATAGCTTCGATTGACATTGATGTATTCCGGAATCCAATGCGTGAGAAACGCCAGGATGTCTTCATACATCCGTGCAAACGCTGGTTGGGCGTCGAGGAAGCTGGCAACCTCCGGATCCAGCCCGTTAAGACTGCGCAATTCGGTGTTCCAGTAGGGGTTTGGCAGGCAGCGAAGATCGAAGACGAAATCGGCATCGGCAGGTATCCCATGCTTAAAGCCGAATGACTGTAGCAGGATCGACAGTTGTCTTGTTCTCCGGCGGTCAACCCGGTCCTGGATGGCGTCGACAAGTTCGTAAACACTGGTGTGCGTAGTATCGATGACCAGATCCGCCGCATTGATTACCGGCCCCAGCAGTTCGCGTTCGCGAATAATGGCCGCCTGCAGTTCGGTTTCAAGATCTGCGAGTGGATGTCTTCTGCGCGTTTCGCTATAGCGCTTCAGCAGTATGTCGTCGTCGGCCTGAAGGAAAAGCAGATCAGTTTGTGTTCCTGAGGCTCGCAGGCCAGCAATCAGCTTCGGCAGCGTCTCCAGGTCTTCGCGGCGATTTCTTGCATCGACACCAATGGCGATTTTGTCGGCGGCACCGTCCCCGGGTTTCGTCACCTCATCCAGTAATGCACGAAGCAATCCGGCAGGCATGTTGTCGATGCAGTAGTAGCCCAGATCTTCGAGCGCATGTAGCGCGACACTCTTGCCGGAACCGGAAAGGCCGCTGACGATAACTAGTCGATTTTCGCCGGGCACAATCAGCCCTGTTGAGCGCTCATAAGCTTGACTACAGGAGCAAGCTGCCCTGCGAGCAAGGCTTCGCTCAGATGGAGACTGCTGGTCGCTGCCCGGAGTCTTGCGCACAGCGCTTCGTCACGTAACAGGCTGGTCAGCATGTCGATATCGGCCAGATCTTCTGCGCCGAGATTCTCGGGGACCATCAGGCCAAAAATTAAGTCAACCGGGTGCCCGTCCGACGAATCGAAGTCCACCGGTTCGGTCAGCCGCATCAGTGCTGCGCAACTCTTCTTCAGGCCGCTGATACGACAATGTGGGAAGGCCACACCCTTGTCGAGGCAGGTACAACCCAATCTTTCGCGCTCGATGAGTTTGGCGAAAACCTCTTCGTTTGAAATGTCCGGGTTCGATCGCGTCAAAAGTTCGCTCAAAATCTCAAGACAATGCTTCTTGCTGCGTGCTGAAACGTTGCAAAGAATGCTGTCCGGCTTAATGAGTTCTTCAAGGTTCATGATTTATTATTTTGATTGGCGGTAAAGATCATGCGGGCACCGGCAAGAAGTTCTGCCGGTGCCCGCATGAATTTTAGTTTGTCAGCCTATCTTTCTCTTGTCTGAATCTCTGGCGCGGTGGTCGACGAGTTTTTCCTTGTGTTTCCTTACTCGTCGTTCGAGTTTGTCTGCGAGTCCGTCGATGGCAGCATACATGCCTTCTTCTGTCGCGTCGGCATAAATCTTCGCGCCATTGACGCTCACCGTTGCTTCGGCCTTATGCCGCAGCTTTTCTACTGTCAAGATACAATGCACATTTGAAACCAGGTCAAAGTGTCTTTCGATTTTCTCGAGCTTGCTAATGACATAATCTCTCAAGGGCTCGGTGACTTCGACATGATGACCGGTGATATCTAGCTGCATAATCTACTCCTGCGATTGTTGTCCTTTTCGGGCCTTGTGCCGGCATTCCTCTCATTCGGCCTGGCGTATCCACTCGCCCGACACTTATCGAGTTTAGGTCTCTCCTTTCGCTTTCCAATCAGTTGAACTACCTATTTCGGCTTCCTCACTTTTCTCTCGCTGGATGACAATATTTTCATTGCCTCGCGATATTTGGCTACTGTGCGACGTGCAACATTGATCCCTTCTTCAGCGAGGAGATTTGCGATTTTGCTGTCGCTCAGGGGTTTGGCGGGATTCTCGGCACCAATTAGTTTGCGAATCTTGGCTCGAACGGATGTGGATGACTGGTCCTCTCCGTCCACGGTCGACAGGTGGCTGGAGAAAAAGTACTTGAATTCGAATACGCCCCGGGGTGTATGCATGTACTTGTTGGTTGTCACACGTGAAATAGTCGATTCGTGCATGCCGATCGATTCCGCTACGTCTCTCAATACTAGCGGCTTCATCGCTTCGTCGCCATGCTCGAGAAAGTCGCGTTGCCGCGACACTATGCAGGTCGCCACCTTCATCAACGTCTCATTCCTGATTTCCAGGCTGCGGACCAGCCAACGCGCCTCCTGCAGCTGGGTTCGCAACGCAGCGTGGTCGCCGCTGCCGCGCAGCAATTTCGCATACTGCTGATTGACTGACAGGCGCGGAATGCCTGATGCGCTGATTTCCACCTGCCACTTGCCGTCGATCTTGCGTACGAAAACGTCCGGGATGACATACTCGGCGGGTGCCGGACTGACTGCGAGCCCCGGCTTGGGATTGCAACTCTTCACCAGGGCGAGTGCGACGTCGAAATCCTCTTCCGATGTACGGAGCGAGCGGCGAATCTCGCCGTATTCCTGGCTGCCAATATGTGCAAGGTGGTCGCTTGCCATGCGAATCGCCAGCTCCACTCCCGGCGTTTTGCGTTCAAGTTGATTGAGTTGCAGGACAATGCATTCCGACAGTGATCGCGCTCCAATGCCGACCGGGTCGAGTGTCTGAACCTTGATCAGCGTTTGCTCCACTTCCTCTGGCGTGACTTCGGCGTTGTCATCGATGAAGTCACTAATTTCCTCAAGGTCAACGGTCAGGTAGCCATCATCGTTAATCGCATCGATCAGTGCTTCGCCGATCAGCGCCTCGCGCGGCGTAAAGTTCTCGAGCTCGAGCTGCCACAAAAGGTGCTCACGGAGCGTTTGTCCGCTCTGGTCTGCAAAATCATTGATCGGCCGACCTTCGCCATTCCAGCCGCCGTCCTGGATACGTTCCATGGATCGGGACTGCCAGCTATCCTCCGCTCTGATAGCCTCAATCTCTGCCGTCGAATCGGCCGAGGTCTTCGGCACATCCGGAAGATCCTCCATCTCGAGCATGATGTTTTCTTCCAGCGCATCCTGAATCTGCGCAGACAGATCAAGCACCGGAAGCTGCAACAGGCGAATAGCCTGCTGCAATTGCGGCGTCATGGTCAGCGTCTGACCAAGCTTCAATTGCAGTGTAGGTTTCAGCATGTTTGGCTGGTCTTACAAGTCAGTTCACGTTTAGTTGTGGTTCGCCGCATTGCCCACTCGAATTCAGCTTTAGTTACGCAATTCTGACTCAGAGTTTGAACTCCTGTCCGAGATACACTTCCCGAACGTGCTGATTCTCCAAAATATCGTCCGGTGATCCCGATGCGATCAGACTACCGTCACTCAGTATATAGGCTCGAGAGCATATTCCGAGGGTTTCACGCACATTATGGTCAGTAATCAGAACCCCAATCTTGCGGTCCGAAAGGTGACGGATTATGCGCTGAATATCGAGTACCGAGATGGGATCTACGCCGGCGAATGGCTCGTCCAGCAGGACGAATTGCGGGTTCGCAGCCAGCGCCCGTGCGATCTCCACCCGGCGTCTCTCGCCACCGGAAAGACTAATACCGAGGCTGGTTCGAACGTGACCGACATGTAGTTCGTCCAGTAACTGATCGAGCTCCTGTTCACGTCCTGCCCGATCGAGTTCGTCGCGGTTCTCGAGGATGGCGAGAATGTTTTGTTCAACGGTCAGCTTCCTGAAAATGGATGCTTCCTGTGGCAGGTAACCGAGGCCGAGCGCGGCTCTTTTGTGCATCGGTAGTGCTGTCATGTCCTGGCCATCCAGCAGTATCTTCCCCCGATCTGACCGAATAAGGCCCACAATCATGTAGAACGCCGTCGTCTTGCCTGCGCCGTTGGGACCCAGCAGCCCAACAACCTCGCCGCTGGTCAGTTCCAGCGATATCCCTTTAACGACTTCCCGGAATTTGTAGCGTTTGGCAATATCCTGAACGCTCAGAATACTCATCTGCCGGATTCTCCCTCTTCCTCAGGATCGTTCTCGTCCTGCTGAGCGTCTTCAGGCGGTGGTTCATCCTCCTGGCCACCCTCTTCAAGCTGGTCGCGCAGGTCATCCAGCGCACCGGGTGTGTATGTGATTCGCACTTTGGGGTCACCCTCACCGCCAGAGGAAGCATTTATTCGTTGTTCCCTGATGTTGTAGACGAGAAAATTCGAAGAGATCTGGTTGCCGCCTTCAGAGATTGTCGCCTGGTCGGAGAATTCGACAATGCCCTTTTCGAAGTCGTAGACAAGCTTTCCAGCCTCGGCATATGTGGTCTGCTCACTACCGGGGCGCTGCATTTCAAATGTGGCCGGGGATCCGCTAATGGTGGCCGTACGCAACTGGTATCCGGAAAATTCCATGTCTGCCACGTCGCTCTCGATATGCCCGTTTTCCAAATCGATCAAGACGTTGCCCTCGAAATGCCAGGTGCTGTCTTCGAAATCCATCTTGCTGGCGAAACCTTCGTCGGCAGAGATGCCGAGCCGACCCTGCGTTAGCCTCAGGCCACGAAACATGACAACCGAACTTTTCCCGTCGTAGGCAGTGGAATCGGCGTCAAGCGACACCGGAAGCCTGAGGTCATCTGTCTGCGCAAATGCGGCAATAGAAAGACCAATACAGGTCAGCCCGGCGCCGCATCGGCGCAGATATTTTGTTGGCTGAAAAATATGTTTAATGGACTTCATATCAGGGTACAAATTTGCCGCTGACATTTGATTTGAGCTCAAGCCGGTTTTCCTGGAGCAATGCTAGCATGCCCGTAGCAGTCAGGCTGCGTGAGCCAATCCGTAACTGCACTCGGCCGTCTGTCTGTGCTCTGTAGGTATTCGGATCGATGTCCAGTACTGGCGCGCGAATTTCTGTCACTGTACCGGAGAAACCTTCATTGCTAACCGCTATAACGTGACCGCTCAGTCTCAACAAGTCATGATCTTCCGTAATCGTCGCGAGATCCGCGTTGATGATCCAGGGTACCGCAGCACCCGTCGAATAGTTGATGCGCACATTCTGTAGTTCTATGTCGTTGTTTTCCTGCTGTTGGGCAAATTCCGCTTCTATCTCGTAGAGGAGCTGCCCGTCGTCATCGGTGCCGAGTATGCGCGCAGCACGAAGGTAAAATCCGCCACTGCCCGAGTCCGAAATCGTCTCGACGATCTCCGAATGAGTTAGCGACCGTGTCAGGTACCAACTGCCAAACGCAGCCGCCGTCAGGACAACAATGGTGAGAATGTGTCGGAGGCTCATTGCGATCGACCTAAGTGCGGTTCATTGCTTTCAGAATCACTTCGCTCACTTCCCGGACGGCGCCGGCGCCCCCCGATGCAGCGGTGACTAAATGGCATTCAGCTTTAACAGCGGCCACTGCATTGGCAACCGCGATGGCAAAGCCTGCATGCCGCAGTAATGGCAAGTCCGGAACGTCGTCTCCGACGAACGCTGTCTGGTCGATGGACAGACCGAGCAGCGAGACGATTTCGTCAAATGCTGCGACTTTGTCCCTGCAGCCCTGGACGACGTGTTGCACCCCCAGTTCGGTCATGCGCCGTTCGACGGCTACCGATTGCCTGCCGCTGATGACTGCAACCGCAATGTCGGCGTTAAGCAGTTGCCGAATGCCGAAGCCATCCTGGGTTGAGAAAGCTTTGCTTTCAATGCCGTCGTCAGACAAATAGAAGCGGCCATCGGTAAAGACGCCGTCCACGTCAAAACCAACCAGCTTCAGATCTGCGGGGCACTGCACGTCGTCAGCCGCAATCACATTACACCCGCGCGAAAAAGATCGTGAATGTTTAACGCACCAACCAGGTGATTTTCATCATCAGCAACAAGCAGCGAAGTGATCTTTTTTTCCTCGAGAATATGAACTGCTTCGGCCGCCATGGTATTCGGTCCAACGGTGATGCAACCGGCATGCATCACCTCATCCATGGTGGTCTTGTGCACGTCAATTTCACCGTCAAGGCTTCTCCGGAGGTCGCCGTCCGTATAAACGCCGAGAATTCGGTTGTCGTCGTCGACGATCGCCGTCATGCCCAGTCCCTTTTCTGTCATTTCGAGCAGCCCATCCCTAACGCTGACCCGCGCATTCACAGACGGGACTTTGTCGCCGGCGTGCATCACATCCGACACTCTCAGTATCAATCGTTTGCCTAGGCTACCGCTTGGGTGGGAAAGCGCGAAATCTTCGGCCGTAAAGCCGCGGCTTTCCAACAATGCCACGGCCAACGCGTCACCCATTGCAAGAGTCGCCGTCGTGCTGGCGGTAGGTGCGAGGTTCAGCGGGCAGGCTTCCTCGCCGACACTGATATCAAGGTGGACGTTGGCCACCCTGGCGAGAGTCGAATTCGGTTTGCCGGTCATCGATATCAGTTTTGCGCCCATTCGTTTGACAAGTGGCAGGATCGTGACCACTTCGTCAGTTTCCCCGGAATACGACACAGCCAGCAGTAAATCGTGCTGAGTAATCATGCCGAGATCGCCATGACTGGCTTCCGCGGGGTGCATAAAGAATGACGGTGTTCCGGTACTGGCGAGCGTGGCTGCGATCTTGCCGCCAATATGGCCGGATTTGCCCATGCCGGTCACGACGACCCGGCCTTCGGTTTCAAGGCATAGCCGACACGCGTCTGCAAAAGAAGCATCGAGCCTCGGGATGAGATCACTCACTGCACGGGACTCGATCTCAAGTACCCTGGCGGCTAGCGCGAGTAATTCAGTGGAAGATATATCCGTCAAAGCCTGGTCCGAAATTCCTGTCAGCCTCCGATTCTAACGTTTTGCAGCACGACATACGTGACATAAGCCAGAAATGCGAAAACCAGGGCAAACCCCTCGAAACGACTGATAGTTGCCCGGCCATCGTACTCATAAGTCATGGCGAAAAGGACCAGGGTGAATGCGACCATGACGAAGATATGCAGTGACAGTACCGTTGGTGGCAGGACCGCAGGCTGGATGACCGCGGCAATACCGACAACCGCCAGCAAATTAAATATGTTGGAGCCGACGATATTGCCAATGGCGAGACCAAATTCGCCCCTGATCGCGCTCACCAGCGAGACGGCGAGTTCCGGGAGGCTGGTAGCGAGAGCGACCAGCGTGATGCCGATAACGATCTCCGAAACGCCGACTGCCCGTGCGATCTGGATTGCACCGTCGACCAGGAGTTCGGCGCCGAAAAGAAGCGCTGCAAGGCCAACGACCAGCCAGATGACTGCAGCCTTCATCTTCATTCCTTTCGGAATTTCGGCTTCAAAATCTGCCTGCAGCGGGTCGGTTGAAGACGAACGCAATCCCAACCGCACCAGCCAGATGACGACAATGACCAGTCCGGTCAGCAGGACGAAGCCGTCGATCCGATTCAGTTGTGAATCGAGGAACAAGGCGACAGTCAGGAGCGATACTGCGAGCAGCGCCGGCATTTCACGCCGCAGTGTGGCGGATTTCAGCTCGATGGGCCGAATCAGGGCGACGGCTCCGAGAACAAGTCCGATATTTGCGATATTCGAGCCGATCGCGTTGCCGATCGCCAGGTCCGACTCACCTCGCAGGGAGGCGACGACGGAAACAAGGATCTCGGGGGCAGAAGTCGCGAATGAAACGATCGTGAGACCGATCATCAATGGAGCGACGCCCAGGTTGCGAGCCATGGCGGCTGCGCCATGGACGAACCGGTCGGCTCCCCAGATCAGCAGGATCAGGCCGAAAAAAACTTCTGAGATATTGCCAAGCATAGAATTCGGATTATCGGCTCAACAGCTTTCTTTTTGTATGGCTGCCTGTAGTTCGGACGTTGACGTCTTCGATATGCTCAGTCGGGCTGGTCATCCGGGACGGCGGTTAATAATACACAATGGGCACGGCGCTTGTTTTGTTACACTTCGCGCCACTTCACATTAAAGCAGAACTTTCAGTTATGGACCCGGCAGAAATCAAGATCCTCATCCAAAATGGTCTCGAAGATTCGATCGTCGAGATCTTCAGCGAAGACAATACGCACTATGCGGCACTTGTCATCTCGCCAGCGTTTTCCGGCAAGGGGCGCATCGCGAGACACCAGCTGATCTACCAGTGTCTGGGCGAGCTCATGGGCAATGAAATCCACGCAATGTCGATTCGTGCGCACACCCCTGAGGAGTGGAGCGAACTGCAGGCGGCGGGCTAGGCCTGGTGGACAAGCTACTTATAAAGGGCGGCATCTCGCTCAACGGCGCGATCGCGGTATCAGGCGCGAAGAACGCCGCGCTTCCCATACTGGCAGGTACGCTCTTGTCTGCCGAGCCGGTTGTGGTTCGAAACGTACCGCAGCTAAAGGATGTAGCGACGACGATCACGCTGCTGCAGAGCATGGGCGTAGAGGTCACGTTTGACGACAAGCTCAATGTCGAGGCGAATGCAGGCAATGTGGTCGACAGGCGCGCGCCTTACGAGCTGGTCAAGACAATGCGCGCATCGATATTGGTCCTGGGTCCGCTGGTTGCGCGATTTGGCGAGGCCGACGTCTCGCTCCCGGGTGGTTGTGCGATTGGCGCGCGGCCGGTCAATTTGCACGTCCAGGGGCTTGAGGCCATGGGCGCCGACATCAAGGTTGAAAACGGGTACATCCATGCGCGTGCAGACAGGCTCCGCGGAGCACACATAGTATTTGATACCGTGACCGTGACTGGCACCGAGAACCTGATGATGGCCGCAGCGCTGGCTGAGGGCGAAACCATTCTCGAAAATGCGGCGCGCGAACCGGAGGTCATCGATTTGGCTGATTTTCTTAGCGCCATGGGGGCCAGAATCAGCGGCGCTGGAACGAGCGCAATAAAAATCGAGGGCGTCAGAGAGCTGCATGGCACCGATTACACGGTCTTGCCCGATCGGATCGAAACTGGCACTTACCTTGTTGCAGCCGCCATGACTGGCGGCAAAATCCGCCTCGATCGTGCCGCGCCTGATCACCTTGAGGCCGTCATCGCCAAATTGCAGGAGGCTGGCGCCGATATCCAGTTTGGTGATAAGTCCATCGAAATCGACATGCGGGGCAAAAGGCCGAAAGCCGTCGATATCAGGACCACGCCGTACCCCGGCTTCCCGACGGATATGCAGGCACAGTTTTGCGCCATGAACGCGATGGCCGAGGGCGTGGGTACGATCACAGAGACGATTTTCGAAAACAGATTTCAGCACGTACTGGAATTGCAGCGGATGGGTGCGGATATCCAGATCGAAGGTCACACGGCGGTCTGCCGCGGTGTTAAGAAACTCACGGCGGCGCCGGTAATGGCGACCGATTTGCGCGCATCAGCCGGATTGGTGCTTGCAGGCCTGGCGGCCGAGGGAGAGACGTTGGTAGATCGTATCTATCACGTTGATCGGGGTTACGAGAGAATCGAGGAGAAGCTGCGACAGCTGGGTGCCGAAATCAGGCGAGTCGTCGGCTAGGAAAATACTTTCCGCTGACCCGTTGTGGCACCTGGAATCCTGTTCTGTGCAGGCGAAGCGCTCAGAGTCTTGGGCGGCGTTCTGCGGCCGTCACACTGACATTGAACTGCTGGCCGTTACGTAACCCCTCCAACTCCACCACGTCGCCCGGATTGAGACGTGCAACGATCAGCAAAGCTTGCTGACGCGAACGGATGGGTTCGCCATTAATAGTCAGAATCACGTCGCCGCGAACCAGGCCAGCCTGCTCCGCAGGGCTTTCTTCCACGACATCGCTGAGCAAGATTCCGAGATTCGGATCGATGCCGAGCGCCGCAGACTCGACCCGGGTGAGCTGCTCCGGCACGAGCCCCACATAGCCACGAATCACCCGACCGTTTTTCTTGATTTCCTCAACCACTCCGCGGACGAGATCGACCGGGATAGCGAATCCGATGCCCTCGGTACCGGCATCCTGGGTGAGGACCGCGGTATTGATGCCAACGAGCTGTCCGCTCGTATTGATCAAGGCGCCACCCGAGTTGCCCTCATTGATTGCAGCATCGGTTTGAATGAAGTTTTCGAATGTCAGCAGTCCGAGTACGCCGCGGCCCGTCGCACTAACGATGCCTTGCGTCACTGTTTTGGTAAGGCCGTACGGATTGCCTATGGCGAGCACAACGTCGCCGATTCTGAGCTGATCCGATCGCCCGAGAGGAATGGCGGGAAGTGTGCCAAAGTCAACTTTCAGGAGCGCGAGGTCTGTTTCTGCATCAACGCCAATCAGCTCCGGGCTGGCAATTCGGCCGTCTGCGAGCTGCAGTCTGATTTCATTGGCGAGACCTATGACATGGAAGTTGGTGACCAGGTAGCCTTCCGGATCAATAATTACGGCCGAGCCGACGCCAGTATCCACCCGGAATCTTTCGCTTCCACCGGCGACATTGCCGTCTGCGACCAGGCGTCGCGTATAGACATTGGCTACGGAAGGGGCCGCGATATCGACGGCGTCAGCGTAGCTGGCCGGCTGGCCGTTGGTGCCGAGACGTCCGGCATCAATCGCTGGCAGAAGCTGCGGCCGGAACAGAACGACCACGAACGCGGCGGCCAGCCCGACGATAACGGACTGAATCAGGAAAATCAGGACTGGTTTGAGTCTTGCCACGTCGATTTAGTCGCTATTCGCCCTTGTAAGTATTTGTAGCAATAGAGGCACGTTAAGCGCCTTGATGTCTAGCCAATTTTGAATGGCCCTGTGTATAATGCGCGACTGATTCCGCACCCGGTCCCGAACCCACCACCATCCTGACGGTGTATAGGGTCTGGAAGCAAATCTACCAGTTTTCGAATAAAGCGATAAACCGTCCACATGAAAGTCGTGTCAAATCGGTGTGAGGGGAGCTTAGGTTAAACAAAACCCGGAGATATCGCTGCCCGGATAGGACTACAATTCTCCTTTATGGATCATGGTTTTGCCCGAAAAAAAGCCCTAAACGGCCTGGACTAACGACTTGAAAGAGATGGTGAATGGGAGTGTTACATGACTGATGACGTTGACCGTAACAGGCGTCATTTTCTGACTGTTGCCACAGCTGTGACCGGCGGTGCCGGGCTCGTAGCGGTAGCAATTCCGTTTTTGGCTTCGTTAAAACCCAGCGCGAGAGCGCAAGCACTCGGGGCGCCCGTTGAGGTGCCGATCGGCTCGCTTGAGCCTGGCGAGATGATTCGGGTCATGTGGCGCGGCAGGCTGGTATATGTGCTGCGCAGGGACGAAGAGATGTTGTCGCGTCTTCCCAGTTCAAATGACCTTCTTCGGGACCCTGATTCAGAGGTCGTCGAGCAGCAGCCCGAATTTGCAGTGAATGAGTATCGTTCACTCAAACCCGAATACCTGGTGGTCGAAGGGTCCTGCACGCACCTTGGATGTGCGCCGCTGGCTGAGTTTGAAGTGGGTCCGGCTGACGATTGGTTTGGCGGTTTCTTCTGCCCTTGCCACGGGTCGCGATTTGACCTGGCAGGTCGTGTCTACAAAGGCGTTCCGGCGCCAACCAATCTTCGTGTGCCGCCGTACCGGTACATCCGCGAGGATGTGATCATGATTGGCGCAGAAGCGGGGTCGGCATAATGGCACGCATCGAATCTGAAGTTGGCACCCGCGGTAGTGCTTTTATGAAGTGGGTTGACGATCGTTTCCCGTTTACGGAAACGATGAAATATCACATCACTGAATATTACGCGTCTAAGAATTTCAACTGGTGGTACATTTTTGGTGTGCTGGCGATGGTGGTTCTGGTCATCCAGCTCCTCACCGGCATCTTCCTGACAATGAACTACAAGCCGGCAGCAGTCGACGCATTCGCTTCTGTCGAGTACATCATGCGCGACGTCGAGTGGGGCTGGCTCATTCGGTATATGCATTCGACCGGGGCATCATTCTTTTTCATCGTCGTTTATTTGCATATGTTTCGCGCCATGCTTTACGGCTCGTACCAGAAGCCGCGTGAGCTTATCTGGCTGATCGGCATGCTCATATTCTTCGTCCTGATGGCAGAAGGATTCGCTGGTTATCTGTTGCCGTGGGGGCAGATGTCTTACTGGGGTGCCCAGGTCATTATTTCGCTATTCGGCGCCATTCCCTTTGTCGGCGAAGCGCTGGTTGAGTGGATCAGGGGTGACTATGCGATATCGGACATCACGCTGAACCGCTTCTTCGCATTCCACGTGATCCTGCTGCCGCTGATTCTTATTGCGCTGGTATTCCTCCACATCGTCGCACTGCATCATGTCGGTTCGAACAACCCGGACGGGGTCGATATCAAGAAGAACAAGGGGCCGGATGGTGTGCCTCTGGATGGCGTTGCGTTCCACCCGTATCACACGACTAAAGACCTGGTCGGAATCATCGTCTTCCTGATGATTTTCTCCTCGGTCGTATTCTTTGCCCCGGATATGGGCGGCTACTTCCTGGAGCACGCGAACTTTGAACCGGCTAATACCATGGCTACGCCGGAGCACATTGCGCCGGTCTGGTACTACACGCCGTATTACGCAATCTTGAGAGCGGTGCCTGACAAATTCTGGGGATTCGTCCTTTTTGGCCTGTCGGTTGTGTTGCCGGTCTTCCTGCCCTGGCTCGATCGCTCGAGGGTGAAATCGATCCGCTACCGGGGTTGGATGTACAAGTCAGCGCTTGGGATATTCATCGTTAGCTTCGTGATGCTGGGTTGGCTGGGCGTGCAGCCCGCTGAAGGTGTGTACGTAATGTTGGCGAGAATATTCTCGATTCTCTATTTCGCATTTTTCATATTCATGCCGTACTACACGACGATTGATAAGACGAAGCCGGTTCCGGACAGGGTGGTCTATCATGGTTAAAGCATTCAGGATCGGTCCGGCGCTCGCAGCGCTTCTCGTAACGTCTGGAGCCTTTGCTGCTTCGTCAGTTGAGCTGGAACCTGCGGGAAACGACCCCGACAACATCAATTCGCTGCAGCGCGGCGCTCGCAATTTTATGAATTATTGCGCGGGCTGCCACTCGGCGAAGTATGTTCGATTCAACACGCTCGGCCGGGATCTCAACCTGAGCGAAGACCAGCTCATCGAAAACCTGATGTTCAATGCCGAGAAGACCTTTGAGACTATTCAGGCAACGATGCCGCTTGATCAGGCCGCGCGCTGGTTTGGTCAGCCGCCACCGGATTTGTCTCTGATGGCCCGGGCGCGCGGAACGGATTATGTTTTCAATTTCCTGAAGGGCTTCTATATTGATCCCGACAGTCCTACGGGCGTGGATAATCGCGTCCTGGAAGGTACGAGCATGCCTCACGTATTGTGGGAATTGCAGGGTTACCAGACGGCCGAGTTTTCCACGGACGAGAATGGTACGAGGCACTTCGAGCAATTCGAGCAGTTGACGCCCGGGTCGATGTCTGCCGAGGAATTCGATGAATTCGCTCGCGATACGGTAAATTTCCTTGAATACATTAGCGAACCGATACGTTCCGAAAGGCGGGTTCTCGGCGTCTGGGTGCTGATGTTCCTGGTCTTTTTCTGGATTCTCGCGTCGATGCTCAAAAAGCAGATTTGGAAGGATGTCACCTGACCGGTGCTATTTCCAATTCGCCTGATTACTAATAACAAGAAGAACCAATCTAACCGTTTTCCCGAGGGGACCAAATCATGGCAGTAATTGCCAACAGACGATCCGTGATGACGCTTTTTTCCAAGCCAACATGTATTCATAGCCACCGTACACGCCTGGTGCTTGCTGAAAAGAACATCAACATCGAGATCGTGAATGTCGACGGACCTGAATTGCCCGAAGATCTTATGGATCTGAATCCGTACCATACGGTGCCTACGTTGGTGGACAGGGATCTCGTGCTCTACGATTCTCGCGTGATCATCGAATACCTGGATGAGCGCTTCCCGCACCCGCCACTAATGCCGGTCGATCCCGTTACGCGTGCCCAGTTCAGACTGGCGCTGTTTCGCATCGAGACGGACTGGTACCAGCTTGCCGAGCAGTTCGACATGGACGGCGACCGCAAGCTTGCGACGAAGTCCCGGAAGATGTTGCGTGAAAGCATCCTCGCGAGCGTGGAATTGTTTTCCGCACGTAAATACTTCCTGAGTGACGAGTTTTCCCTGGTTGATTGCAGCATTGCGCCAATTCTCTGGCGCCTGCCGGTTTACGGAATCGACCTTGGCTCACAAGCGGCTCCAATCGAGGCTTACATGAAGCGCGTCTTTGATCGTCGTTCGTTCCAGGTGAGCCTGACCGAGCTGGAGCAGGAAATGCGCCTGTAGGTCGTTGGCATTTTTTTGCTGGCAGGGCAGGGATGGTATCCTGCTCATCGATCATGACGAATCCAAGTAAGTCCAAACGGCCCTACCTTATTCGTGCCATGCATGAGTGGATGGGCGATAATGGCCATACGCCACACATTGTGATCGACGCTAGCGTAGACGGCGTAACCGTGCCAACCGAGCACATCAAGGATGGCAAGATCATCCTCAATATCAGCCATTCCGCTGCTCACAATCTCAAGCTGACAAACGCTGGTGTCAGTTTTCGCGCCCGTTTTTCGGGCGTGCCGTTTGATGTCTGGGTTCCCGTCTCCTCAGTGATGGGAATCTACGCCAAGGAAACAGGGCAAGGCATGATTTTTTCGCACGGTGGCGAGCAACCCGAACCGCCGGACGATCCCGAAGACAAGGAAAAATTGAAGAGCGGCCGCTCTCACCTCAAAGTCGTCAAGTGACCTTTTAGTGACGCTTAATGCGTGGACAGTAACTCAATTCAGATAACTTCGGTGATCGGCGTCTGCCGCTTACAAATTTAGGCTAGGTGTCTACGCACAGCTACCCGCCGAAGAGGTGTTCGTCAATCAGGTCGCACAAGCAATGAATTGCGACGAGGTGAACCTCCTGAATGCGGGCCGTTCGTTCCGCCGGAACGCGAATTTCAACATCATTTGTGTCGAGCAGGTTGGCCATCGAGCCACCGTCTTTGCCACTGAGGGCAATGACCAGCATTTGCCGTTCGTGCGCAGCCGCAATTGCACGGTTGACATTTTCAGAATTGCCGGACGTTGAGATAGCGAGGAGTACGTCGCCTCGCCGCCCAAGCGCGCGGACCTGCTTGGCGAAAATGTCTTCATACGCGTAGTCATTTGCAATTGAAGTCAGCGTCGATGAGTCGGTGGTAAGGGCTATTCCGGGGAGGCCCGGTCGTTCGCGTTCGAAGCGATTGAGGAGCTCGGACGAAAAATGCTGGGCGTCACCGGCAGATCCGCCGTTACCGCAACTCAGGATCTTCCCGTCGTTCTGCAGTGCCTGGCCCATGAGGTGCCCGGCAGCGGCAATGCGCCCGGGCAGAGCGACTGCTGCCGCCTCTTTGACCTCGATACTCTCAGCAAAATGCGCTTTAACTCTTGTTTCGGAATCCATATTGTCGTCTGCTGCGCCTGTTGATCGTTGCATATTCAGACGCGAAAGGCGTCTTTGATCCATTGTATCCTGCCAGCGCCCGATTCTCTGCCATCAAAAGCAACAACATCGAATCGAACCGGGCAATCGCTAAACGACGGTTTGAGCCCAAGGTAAAGTGCGGCCGTGCGCGCAATCTTGCCTTGTTTGCGTTCATCTACTGATAGCGCCGCGGTTATGTAACTGTGTGACGAGCGATAGCGCACTTCAATAAATACCAGGCACTCCCCGTCCCGCATGATCAGATCAACCTCCCCATGCCGGCAATGGAAATTGCGCGTGACCAGGGAAAGGCCGTGCCGCCTCAGATGGTTCAGTGCAGCTTGCTCCGCGTGTTTTCCTTTTTTCGCCCTAGTTGGTGCGCGGCGCTTCCTGCAGTTCAACAGGCTCTTCATAAGTGGCTTCCGTGCCAAATTCGTCGAAAATATTTTGAAACTCGTCGTCGTCTGGTAGCGGTACTGGCTGGCCACGTTCGAACCGTGCCCAGGCAAGACGGCGGTGCACCCGACCGTCCGCAGTCAGGAACAGGCGGCCTGTGGCGCCATAAATTTCATCCATGCCACCCTCGCGGGAACTGAACAATTCCCCGACCAGATGATAAGCGTCGTAGCCCATTGCATGCAGGCGCGTGAGGCGCTTTTCTGCCGGCCAGTACTCGGCATACATTGACGGATAGTCTGCGATCCATGCAGGTGGCGACACCACCCAAGGCGCGTCGGCGAACATAACGTCGTTTAGATCGGAATCCGATCGACCATCCATCGAATAGATGAAAGAAGTTGCGTAGACCGGCAAGTCACCCGAATAGTGGAATTTCAGCTGCGACTTGATGAGACGACCGGCTTTGGCATCCGCTGCCAGAAAGACAAAGTCGATGTCTTCGCGGCGGCGCGGGTCGAACTGCAATGGCCCGCCGATATTGGCGCGGAGTCGCTGGTAGCGCTGCACGCTTTGTGACAAGCCCATTAAGTCTTCGATTTCGAATGCGAAGTCCTGGCTGTTCGTTTCGTAGCTGCGATACTCGAGCAGCGTGCCTCCCAGGCCTTCGAATTCGGTTGCAAAACTCGATAGTACTCTGCGGCCCCAGTCGTTGGCCGGAACCAATGCGACCGCGCGCGATCCTTCGGCGCCAATTGCCCGCTCTGCAGCGGATGCTGCTTCGTCTTCTGGCGCGAGGGCAAATTGGTAGAAGCCGGGTGGTGGCAAAATGTCTGACGAAACGTAATTGAGACTCAGAACTGGCACGGGTAACAGGGGTTCGGACGCGAGCTCTGCCACACTGCGACGTAGCAACGGGCCGACGACAAACTCGGCGCCTTCGAGCACCGCGCGCGAATAGGCGCCGGTAACGCCATCTGCGGTGTTGACGTCGTATATGCGAACTTCTTGCTGGCTTTCGGCTCCGCCAACTGCTGAAAAGTATGAGCCAAGGAAACCGTTCTTGATGGCATTGCCCGCTGCAGCACTGTTGCCCGATAGCGGCAGCAGTAGCGCAATCTGTCGCGGATAATTCAGGAGACTGTCCTCCGGCAAGGATAGATCAGACAGTACCCCGATGGCGGGATGGTCAATATAGTTTTCCTGCCAGCGAATGACGCCGTTACCCCAGCCAATTCCCTGTTGGCCGGTTGAATTCGCGAGCGCGGCCAGCGATAACCAGCCACGAGCGATCGGGTCGAAAGCAATCCCGGCGGCATCATTTAGCGCCTTTGTGTCTGCGAGTTTCAGTCCCGCCCAAAGCCTCTCACGGCTGGCGTCAATCGCGCGTTGGTCATCCAGCCAGTTTTCCCGCTGTATATATAGGTCGACGGCTCGCAGTGGTTCGCCTTTCTGGAACCAGGCATCGGCGCGGAGCGCTTCAACCCGAGCCCTGTGATTTGCCGGCAGTGGTTGTCCCGAGAGCGGCTCCAGCAAAGACAATGCCCGGTCAGGCCGTCCCTCCCACAACGATAAGGCTGCGGCGTCCGCGCTCCAGAGCCAAAGTAATTCGCCGCCGGCTGGCGTCGGCACCTGGCTGAGCGCGTTTCGTGCGCGTTTGCCGTCTCCCGCGAACAGCCATTGTTCGATAGCCAGCAAGGTCAATCGATCGCGTTCCGTACCGCTGGCCTCGGACGCAAGCCCGATATAGGCACTGGCCGCGTCGGCGTGGTGACCTTCGTCGGACAAGGCTTCTGCGCGACGCTCGTTCTGATCGCCGGCGAAACCGCCAAAATCGGACGTTGCACAGCCGCTGATTACGAATGCGATCGCAATGAATGCGACAATAAGCCTCATTGGAATACGGGTTCGGGTCATGTTCCTTGCCTGATGCCGGACGTGCCGGGCAGGATGTCAGTCAATTCGATCATTAATGTAAAAGTAACCTGAATGTGGACCATTCAAAAATTAAGCCTATCTCAAATTCGCAACTTACCTGACCATGGAGCCAGAGATTGAACGAGGGCACACTGTTCGTCGTAGCAACACCTATCGGGAATCTTGACGACTTGTCTCCGCGTGCCAGGGAGGTGCTGGCTGCAGTTGACATTATTGCCGCTGAGGATACCCGCGTGACCAGCCGATTGCTATCGCATTTCGGTATCAGGAACCGACAAATAGCGCTTCACGAGCACAATGAGGAAGCGGTCTCGGTTGCGCTGATCAGGGAGCTCAAGAGCGGCAAAAGTATCGCTCTCGTCAGTGATGCAGGTACGCCATTGATCAGCGATCCCGGCTTCAATTTGTTGCGTTCGGCGCATGCGACAGGCATTACTGTATCGCCGGTGCCGGGTCCATCGGCTGTTGTTGCCGCACTGTCTGCATCCGGCTTGCCAACCAGCCGATTCGCTTTTGAGGGTTTTCTTCCGCCGAAGAGTGCTGCCCGAAGAACGCGGCTGCAATCACTCGTCAGCGAACCGCGCACCCTTGTTTTTTTCGAGTCCGTTCACCGCATCGCCGACACGGTTTGCGACATGGCGGAAGTCTTGGGTTCTCTGCGGCCCGCATTCATCGGTCGAGAGCTCACCAAGCTACATGAGCAATGTGTGACTGCCACGCTGGAGGCACTTTCCGGAATGATCGTTGACGGAAACATCCGCATGAAAGGGGAGTTCGTCATCGTAGTGGCTGGTGCCATCGAGGAGACTGATGCCGATTCAGACACGACTGCGGATGCATTGCTCGTCGAGTTAGTCGGGGCGCTTCCTGGAAAACAGGCGGTTGAGATTGTCGCGAAATTGACAGGCAAGAGCAGGAACGAGCTTTACCAGAAGATGCTCGCGCTGAAGGCGGAGAAAACCTGAGTCATTGCGGTCAAATAAAGTATCATTCGCGGTCCGCTGGCTCTGCCTCGCAGACTGGCGGAAGAGTAAGTGAGAGTCGGCCAGGTAATCGCCGGATTCAACCGAATCCGGAGGAAAGTCCGGGCTCCGTCAGGCAGGACGCCAGGTAACGCCTGGAGGGTGCGAGCCCATGGAAAGTGCCACAGAAAATATACCGCCAGTTTTGCTGGTAAGGGTGAAAAGGTGCGGTAAGAGCGCACCGCGCGGGTGGTAACACGCCGCGGCATGGTAAACCCCGTCCGGAGCAAGACCAAATAGGGGAGCATGGGGACCTTCGGGTCTCTACCGTACGCCTGAGCGGGCTCCCGGGTAGGTTGCTAGAGGCGACCGGTGACGGTTGTCCCAGATGAATGATTGCCCACGACAGAACCCGGCTTACGGCCGGCTCTCTCTTTCTCTTTAAAATTCAATCGGTTATAATTTCTTAAGCTAATCTGCACGAAGGTCCGGCGCGAGCCGTGCCTGGTATCGCAGCGAACCACCGGGAACCCACTGCTGTCGCTGTCTTGCGACCCGCATCTGACTTTTATTCTAGAAAAGGTAGCTAAGTACTTGATTTATAGCCTCTAAAGCCTGCCACAATTCGCCCGAATTCAGCCACGAATTAGCCCCTAAGTCCCTGTACAACAACAAATAATTGGATTTACCGGTTGACGATGGTCAGGGGCCCGAATAGTATGGTGAAAAGTGGAGAAAAGTGGGAGGAAGGGGTAAATGCGGTCACCGTATAGCGAGTGCCGTTGTCTGACCCCGAATCAAAATCGTGCTGCGTGGGGCTACCAAAGTCACTTTGGACGCCAAAGGGCGTCTGGCCATTCCGACCCGTTATCGGGAGCGGATTGCTGCGCGTTGCGATGGACAGTTGGTCGCTACGGTCGACAAGGACTACTGCCTCCTCCTCTATCCGCTCCCGGACTGGGAAGAAATAGAAAGAAAACTGATGCGCCTGCCGAGCCTCGATACGAAGGCTCGCCGCCTGCAGCGGTTGATGGTCGGTCATGCCACTGAAGTGGATATCGATGGTCACGGTCGCATTCTTCTCTCGCGTGAATTGCGTGAGTTCGCCGGGCTTGAGCGGCAGGCATTGCTGCTCGGGCAGGGCAACAGGTTTGAATTGTGGGATGAAGGACGCTGGAACGAAACACGAGATGGGTGGCTGAACGATGGAGATGATTCAGATCTGTCGGCTCAGCTCGAGACGCTCACCCTCTAAATCCGTTCCGGCGGAGTGAACGAAGAAATAAAAGGTGCCAGTCACCACGTGCCGGTTCTCATTGGTCCCGCAGTCCGGGGCCTGAACCTTAAAGCGGATGGTTGTTATGTCGATGGAACGTTTGGCCGGGGAGGTCATGCAGAGGCGATTTTGCAGGAATTGGGAACCGATGGGTGCCTTTTGGCGATCGATCGTGACCCGCAGGCCATTGCAGCAGCCCCGGCTTCTTTGAAGAACGATCCGCGACTTGAATTAATTCAGGGCGAATTCTCGGAAATAGAGCGATATGCGACAGAAAGGAACTTACTCGGAAAAGTGGATGGCTTGTTACTCGATCTGGGGGTCTCGTCACCACAGCTGGATGAAGCCGACCGTGGATTCAGCTTCCAGTCAGATGGACCCCTCGACATGCGAATGGATCCGACATCGGGCCAAAGCGCCGCCGACTGGCTTGCTTCAGTGGACGAAAAAACATTGAGAAATGTGTTGAGACAACTGGGTGAAGAAAACTTCGCCGGGCGAATTGCTCGTGCAATTGTGGCGGCGCGCGATGCCGCTCCGATCAGCCGCACCCTGGAGCTGGCGGAAATCGTACGCAACGCTGTGCCGCGGCAAAAACCGAAGCGCCACCCTGCGACCAAGACTTTTCAGGCGATCAGGATTTTTCTCAACGACGAACTCGGCCAGCTTGCTGCAGCACTCCAGGCTTCCGTCAGCGTGCTGGCCCCGGGTGGCCGGCTTTGTGTTATCAGTTTTCACTCACTCGAAGACAGGATCGTGAAGCGTTTCATGCGGGACGCTTCCAGAGAACCAGTTCAGTACCGCGGGTTGCCCGACATTCCAGAGGAAATGCGGCCACCGATGAAGCTCATTGGTAAGCCCGTCGCACCTTCCGCTGAAGAAACGGCACAAAACCCGCGGGCGCGCAGCTCGCGTCTTCGTATTGCGGAGCGGCTGTAATGGAAATTGGCAAAACCCGGCAGCCATTTCTCCTGATCATGACCTTCGCCGTCGTTTGCGTCATGTCGGCAATAGCGCTGATTTATACCAAACATGAGTCGCGCAAATTATTCGTCGAACTCGAAGCGCTGACGACTGAGCGTGATGAGCTGAACATTGAGTGGGGTCAGCTGCAGATTGAGCAGAGCACGTGGGCAACACACGCAAGAATCGAACGCGTAGCGGCAGAACAGCTGTCGCTGGTGCGGCCCAAGGCAACGGAAATTTACGTCATTGAACGACAATGAGCCGGGGCGCAGAGACAAAGCAGCAGACTGCACGAAGATTTGTGGGCAGATTGTCACTGGTCATAGCGTTTTTTGCTCTGTCCGCAACTGCGCTGGTCGCGCGCGCCGTACATCTGCAGGTCTTTAACACTGACTTCCTGAATCAACAGGCGGATACCCGCCACCTGCGTACCGAAAAGATTACGGCTCACCGCGGTTCGATCACCGACAGAAATGGCGAACCACTGGCGATCAGCACGCCCGTTGACAGCGTATGGGCGAACCCGCAGGAACTGGCTGCTGCGGTCGATCGGGTGCCGGAACTTGCCCGTGTGCTGGAGCTGGATCCGGATCAGCTAATGCGACGCATCACGCGAAGCATGGACAAGGAATTCCTTTATCTGAAACGTCATCTGAGCCCGGATCAGGCCAGGCAGGTGCTCGAGCTTCATTTGCCCGGCGTCAACGGACTTCGCGAGTACCGACGTTACTATCCCGCGGGCGAGGTCGCTGGGCACCTGGTTGGATTTACGAGTGTGGACGATGATGGTCAGGAAGGCCTGGAGCTCGCGTTCAATCACTGGCTTGCCGGTGAGTCCGGTTCGAAGCGCGTATTAAAAGATCGCCTCGGCCGTGCAGTGGAAAACGTCGCCAGCATCAAGCCGCCCCGGGAGGGCCGCGACCTTCGGTCCAGTATCGACCTGCGATTGCAGTATCTGGCTTATCGCACACTGAAAGGCGCGATTCAGGAGCACAAGGCCGAATCCGGTTCCATCGTCATTCTGGATATCACCAGCGGTGAAGTGTTGGCGATGGTCAACCAGCCTTCTTATAACCCGAACGATCGTTCGCAGTACCTGGCCGAGCGATACAGGAACCGTGCGATCACCGATATCTTTGAGCCCGGGTCCAGCATTAAACCGCTGATCGTGGCCGCGGCGCTCGAAAGCGGCCGCTATCGTGCCAGCAGCATCGTCGATACGTCGCCTGGTTATGTCGTGGTTGGCCCCAAAAAGATTGAAGATCATTCTGACCTTGGCAGGATTAGCCTTACAACGGTTCTCGCGCGTTCGAGCAACGTCGGTATTACGAAGATCGCAATGTCGCTGGAGCCAGATCAACTCTGGCAGACGATGACCCGTTTCGGGCTGGGTGCGCTGACATCGAGTGGCTTTCCCGGTGAATCTGCAGGACTACTCACACACTACAACGACTGGCGACAAATCAGCCAGGCAACGCTCGGCTATGGTTACGGCGTATCCGTCACTCCGTTGCAGCTGACACAAGCATATGCCGCGCTCGGCAACGGCGGCATGATCCGTCCGATATCGCTCGTTGCGCTGGATCAGCCGAATAAAGGCGAACGAATTATTGGTAGCGAAAACGCGCTTGCGATCCGCGCCATGATGGAAGAAGTTGTGCGTCCGGGGGGCACTGGCAAAGAGGCTGGTGTCGCCGGCTATCGCATCGCTGGTAAGACGGGCACGTCCTGGAAGTTTGCTCCAGGCGGGTATTCGGAAGACAAGTATTTCTCGATCTTTGCGGGTTTGGCACCTGCGAGCGATCCGAGACTGGCGGCCGTTGTCATTATCGACGAGCCAACCGGTGATCTTTATTACGGTGGTGACGTAGCGGCGCCGGTGTTCGGCGATGTCATGGCCGAGTCATTGCGACTGCTGGCCATACCGCCTGATGCGCTTCCCGGGGCAGGTCACGACGGCGTGATACAGGCAATGAGTCAATGAGCATGCCGGCAGAGCACCTCAAACCGGATGTAACTCTCGATGCCTTGTTAGAAGGCATTGCGGCCGCGCCCGCAATTTCCGTCACCGGTATCGCGTCGGACTCCCGGCAATTGCAGGCCGGAAATGTATTCCTTGCTATCCAGGGCGCCTCGTCTCATGGGCTCGACTACCTGGACCAGGCGAAAGCTGCCGGTGTTGCCGCGGTCGTGTGGGACGCAAGTACCGGATGCGCTGAAGAGACCGACTTGCCGATGATTGCAGTTCCGGGTCTCGCCCAACACATTGGCGAAATTGCAAACCGCTGGTTCGATTCACCGTCGAAGGCTGTCAGCGTTACCGGCGTCACCGGCACGAACGGCAAGACGACGGTTGCCTGGCTTGCCAGCCAGGCATTGAACCAGATGAATCTCAAGTGCGGTTATATCGGCACACTGGGAAGCAGCATGGATGGCTTCAGTCACGAGGGTTCACTGACGACGCCCGCTTGCATCGACCTGCACGGAATACTGGCCGGTTTTCGCGATGAAGGCGCAGAGCACGCAGCAATTGAAGTGTCATCACACGCACTCGAACAAGCGCGGGTGGATGGCGTGAAATTCGATTCCGCCATTTTTACCAACCTTAGCCGTGATCACATCGATTATCACGGCAGCATGCAGTCCTACTTCAATTCGAAGGCTGGTTTGTTTCTTGACCATGACGTCCGGAATCGAATCGTGTGCATTGATACGGAATTTGGCGTTGAACTGGTGAATCTTTGCGGTGCGAATGTCGTCGCCGTATCAACAAGGCCTGACCATTCTCCCAATGGCCGGCCATACGTTTTTGTAAGCGAGGTTGTTGCGAATCAATTTGGTTCAGATATTTCGATCAATAGTTCGTGGGGCCGAGGCGAAATATCCCTGCAATTGCCGGGAGACTTCAATGTTGCAAACGCGGCGGAAGTTCTGGCATTGCTGCTCTGCAATGACGTGCCTTTGAACGATGCATGCGCTGTGCTCGGCAAAGTGTCCGCACCGCCAGGTCGGATGGAGCTCGCCAATATTTCGGCAGAAAGCAATCTGCCCCTGGTCTACATTGACTACTCTCACACGCCGGCAAGTCTCGAAGCGGCCCTCAAAGCACTGCGCGCGCATTGTGGGGGCAGGCTTTGGTGCGTGTTTGGCTGTGGTGGCGATCGCGATCGTGGCAAGCGACCGATGATGGGTGAGGTGGTTCAGCGGCTCGCTGACCGGTCTATTGTAACCAGCGACAATCCACGCTCTGAACCGCCCGGCCAGATTATTGCCGATATCCTGAAAGGGATGAGCAAGGATGCTGTCGCGGTCATCGACCGTGCCGAGGCGATTGCGCAGGCAATAGCAAGTGCCGAGGCCGACGACATCGTGCTCGTGGCCGGCAAGGGCCACGAGAACTACCAGGTGATTGGCAACACGACGCTTTCATTCTCGGATTTCGAAGCGGCACGAAGCTGTCTTCTGGCCAGGGGTGCTGCAGAAAAATGATGGTGAGCACTCTCTCAAATGCAGCGAAAGTTATGAACGGCACCTTGCACGGTGATGACGTGACTTTTCGTGGCGTCAGTACCGATACGCGTTCATTGAAGCCTGGTGAGTTGTTTGTTGCCCTGCACGGTCCAAATTTCGATGGTTCAGCTTTCCTCAAACAAGCAGTCGAACGTAAGGCGGCCGGCGCAGTAGTGGCGCGCCCTGTTGCGTCAGAACTGCCAACTATCGTTGTTGACGACACGATGGATGCGTTGGGAGAGCTTGCAGCAAGCTGGCGCGATCAAATGCCGGCAACCGTTATCGGTATCACGGGCAGCAACGGCAAGACAACGCTGAAGGAGTTGCTGGCCAGTTGCCTGTCGATATCAGATAAGACTCTCGCAACGCATGGCAACCTGAATAATGAGATTGGCGTGCCGCTGATGTTGCTCCGGATGAGCGAAGACGATCGGTATGCCGTTATCGAAATGGGCGCCAACCATGCGCGGGAAATAGGTTACCTGGCGTCGCTTACCTCGCCGAAGATTGTTGCGATTACGAATGCTGCGCCCGCTCACCTGGAGGGATTTGGCTCCGTTGAGGGTGTTGCAAAAGCAAAAGGTGAAATACTGACCGCAAACAACGGTGCCGATGTCGCCATACTCAATGCAGACGACGACTACTTCGACTATTGGAAGTCGTTGGCCGGCAATGCCAGGGTCATCAGTTTCGGTCTCGGTGCAAATGCTGATGTCCGCGCCAGCGGCATCACCGCGAGTGACGGAGTTTCCGATTTCAAACTGCACTTGCCGGATAAGCAGATACAAGTTCACCTTGCGCTGGCCGGAAAACACAATGTGCTGAATGCCTGTGCAGCAGCAGCGATTGCCCATGCGCTCGGTATCCCAACGGAGCAGATCAGGAAAGGACTCGAGGCAGTTCGTCCTGTTGGCGGACGATTGCAGGCCGTCAAGAGCCGGAGCGGAGCAGTCCTCTACGACGACAGCTATAACGCAAACCCCGTCAGCGTGCAGGCGGCCGCTGAATTCCTTGCTGCACAGGAAGGAACGAGTTGGCTCGTGCTTGGTGACATGGCCGAGCTTGGCGGCGATGCCGAGCTTTTGCATGCGCATACAGGTTGGGTCATCAGGGAGGCTGGCATCAGCAATCTCCTGGCGACGGGCCCTTATTCACGCAAAGCGGTGGAAGCCTTTGGAGAAGGCGGACGCTGGTTTGAATCGGTCGATGCGCTGGCGGACGAACTGAACGCAACTATCGGTGATGGCGATGTCGTGCTGGTCAAGGGCTCGCGCTCAATGGGCATGGAGCGTGTCGTACAGGCGTTGACGATGCACGCCGACAAGGTAAGGAGCGCCTGACGATGCTGCTTTATCTCACCAACTACCTGGCCCAGTTCGAATCCGGTTTTAACGTTTTCAATTATCTGACAATGCGCGCGATCCTCGGCGCACTGACGGCGCTGGTCCTGTCTTTTGTCATTGGACCGAAGATGATTGAGCGGCTTAGCGAGAACCAGATGGGCGGCCAGCCCGTGCGTAGCGATGGCCCGGACACCCACCTCCTCAAGGTTGGTACACCAACGATGGGTGGTGCGTTGATTCTGACGGCAATTGTCGTTAGTACGGTGCTCTGGGCGGACCTCGAAAATCGGTACATCTGGGTGGTTCTTTTTGTCACGCTGGCGTTCGGTGTGATCGGCTATGTCGACGACTACAAAAAACTGATCCTGCAGGATCCCGCCGGCATTTCGGCAAGACAAAAATTATTCTGGCAGTCATCAGCTGCGATAATTGCCTCGGTTGCCTTGTATATGATGGCGACGGACGAAATCAGTACGTCGCTTCTGATTCCCTATGTAAAAGATCTGTGGCTGCCGCTCGGCATGTTCCAGATTGTTGTGACTTTTCTTTTTATTGTCGGTTTCTCAAACGCCGTAAACCTGACGGATGGCCTGGATGGTCTCGCCATCATGCCAACGGTGCTTGTAGGTGGTGCGCTTGGCGTTTTTGCCTACGTTACCGGCAATACGAATTTCTCTGATTACCTGGACATTCCGTACGTGGCAGGTACCGGTGAAATCCTTGTCTTCTGCTCGGCTTTGGCGGGCGCGGGACTGGGATTTCTCTGGTTCAACACGTATCCGGCGCAGGTATTCATGGGCGATATAGGTGCACTTTCGCTTGGTGCAGCTCTGGGTGTTGTAGCGGTCGTCGTTCGACAAGAAATCGTGCTCGCGATTATGGGTGGAGTTTTCGTCGTCGAAACGGTGTCAGTCATGATTCAAGTGGCGTCTTTCAAGCTGACCGGAAAGCGCGTATTCCGAATGGCGCCGCTACACCACCATTTTGAGCTCAAAGGCTGGGCTGAGCCGAAAGTGATTGTACGATTCTGGATCATCACGGTCATTCTCGTGTTGATTGGTCTTGCGAGTTTGAAAATCAGATGAGCGCCACCGCCAGAAAACAGCCGGCAGCAAAACGGTCGGCCGGGAAGAAAGACCTGGTTTTAGGTCTTGGGGCGACCGGCTTGTCGGTTGCGCGCTATCTCGCGCGCAATGACGTTGACGCAATTTACGTCGACAGTCGCGACGAACCACCCGGCATCAATGATCTAAAAGAGATCTGCCCCGACGCCGAGGTCGTGCTTGGCGATGCCCCGCAAAAACTACTGAAAGGTGCATCAAGAATCATCGTTTCGCCCGGCATCGCGGACTCCGACTCTTTTCTTGCAGCGGCACGCAAGAAAGGTATCGACGTCGTGAGTGACATCGAACTATTCGTGGCAGAGGCAAAAGCGCCGTTTGTCGCGGTTACGGGTTCCAACGGCAAGAGCACGGTGACTACGCTCCTGGCACTGATGTGTGACGCTGCGGGCAAGAAGGGCCTTGCCGGCGCGAACCTCGGTGTACCGGCCCTTGATCTGCTGCTTGAGGATCAACCCGATTTCTACCTGCTTGAGCTCTCGAGTTTCCAGCTGCAGCGCACACAAAACCTTCCGGCGAAGGTTGCAGTGTTGCTGAACATTTCTCCCGATCATCTCGACTGGCATGCAGACGAGGCCGAGTACCGCGAAGCGAAGTACCGCGTGTTCGACCAGGCGGAGGCGGCCGTATTCAACCGTGCGGATGAAGAAATTAACGAACATCTGCCGAAGAACCTGCCGACATTGAGTTTTGCCCTGGATGAACCGCAGGACGGTGAATTCGGCTTGAGAGAAGACGAGGGCGAGGTTTTTCTCGCACGTGGCGAGCAATTGTTGTTATCCGTCAGGGATATAGCCCTTGTCGGCATGCATAACCAGGCGAACTGTCTTGCTGCCCTCGCTGCCGGTCAGCTTATGGGTCTCGGGTTGTCGCCGATGTTGCAGGTTTTGAACGAATTCCCGGGGCTGCCGCATCGCATGCAGACCGCCGGCTGGTCCGGAAATGTGCAGTTCATCAACGACTCCAAAGCGACCAACGTCGGTGCGGCAATTGCGTCGATCGAATCCGTCGCCGGCGCGGTTGTTTTAATCGCCGGTGGTCAGGGTAAAGGTGGCGACTTTGACAGGCTGGCTACCTCGACCTGCGGAAAGCTGCGCGCGGCCATTCTGATTGGAGAAGATGCGCCACAACTTGAAGAAGCATTCAAGGACCTCACGCCGACCGAACGTGCGGATGACATGTTGAGCGCGGTCAGAAGGGCGGCCGAGATCGCGGATTCCGGTGACACGGTCTTGCTGGCACCGGCTTGCGCCAGCTTTGATCAATATCCCAACTACCAGGCGCGTGGCGAGGACTTTGTCCGTGTGGTTGAGGCGTTGACCATATGACCGTCAGTAGCGCAACCATGCCGTTCCCGGTAAAGCTCAAGAATCCGATCCGAATCGATCCGGTGTTGCTGGGTATCGCGCTGACCTTGTTGCTGTGCGGCCTTGTGATCCTGGCGTCAGCCTCGATAGCGACGGCTGAAAACTCGGCAGGTGACCCGTTTTTCTACGTAGGCCGACAGGCCGTCGCCGCGTTTCTTGGAAGCATTGCAGGGTTCGCCTGCCTGTTCATCCCGATGCATTTCTGGCGTAGCACCGGCCCGCTGATGTTGTTGGCTGCTTTCGGTCTGCTCGTCGTCGTGCTCGTGCCGGGGGTTGGCTACACGGTCAACGGCAGTACACGCTGGATACGACTCGGCGTCTTCAACCTCCAGGCATCCGAACTGGCGCGACTTTGTTTAATGATTTACCTGGCGGGATACCTCGTCCGGCACAACAAATCGGTGCGGGAGGAGTTTTCCGGATTTGTGCGGCCCATGATCGTGCTCTTTATTGCGAGCTGCCTGTTATTGGCTGAGCCGGACTTCGGCGCCGCGGTTGTCCTCGTAGCCGTAGCATTTGTAATGATGTTTGTTGCCGGCGCGAGATTTCGTGACTTTTTTGTATTCGCGGCGCTCGCGATCGTCGGTGCCGGGTCGCTCGCTGTAACACAACAGTACCGTCTCGACCGGCTCACCGGTTTCATGGACCCCTGGGCCGATCCTTATGACACGGGTTTCCAGTTGACGCAGTCCCTGATCGCGATTGGTCGCGGCGAATGGTTCGGTGTCGGGCTCGGTGACGGCGTACAGAAACTCTTCTACCTTCCGGATGCGCACACGGACTTTGTCTTCGCCGTTTTTGCCGAGGAGTTCGGACTCTTCGGGACAATTTTGCTGATATGTCTTTTCGGGGCACTGCTTTGGAGGGTCTTCACTCTCGGTATTCGCGCGGCGAACGGTGAATATTTTTTCGAGGCTTATCTTGCGATTGGCATTGGCACCTGGCTCGGCCTGCAGGCGTTCATAAACCTTGGCGTCAACATGGGCTTATTGCCAACCAAGGGATTGACATTGCCGCTGATCAGTTACGGACGTTCGAGTCTTATCATCGCCATGATCAGTCTCGGCATACTTTTCAGAATTCATCATGAGCTCGCCGTTGGCGGGCAACCGGAGCATCGGCGCAAGAAGAAAAGAGGGCGACGCAAATGAGTGTTTGTGCCTGTCCTGCTGCAGCATGCCGTCAAGGTGGTGGCCGATGAGTTCCCGACCGATTCTGATTATGGCGGGCGGCACGGGTGGTCATGTCTATCCTGCACTTGCTGTCGCCCGCGCTTTGCAGCAGCAGTCGCGCGAAGTCGTCTGGCTCGGTACGCACCGCGGCCTCGAGTCTCGCGTGATACCTGCGGCGGGTATTCCTATCGAGTGGGTTTCCGTCAGCGGGCTGCGCGGGAAAAGCGCGTTTGCCCTGCTACTCGCACCTGTTCGCCTTTTCTACGCACTTTGGCAGTCGCTCGTCGTGATGTGGAAACATAAACCTGCCGCCGTTCTTGGTATGGGTGGTTTCGTCAGTGGCCCTGGCGGTCTTGCCGCCTGGCTGACCCGGCGGCCACTGGTTATACATGAACAAAATGCTGTTGCTGGTCTAACGAATCGTCTTCTGGCGCGTCTTGCCCGGGTTGTGCTGCAGGCCTTCCCGGGCAGTTTTAATTCCGGACGCGTGGCCGAAACCGTAGGCAACCCGGTTCGTGCCGAAATTGCTGCAATTGACGATCCTGACACCCGTCTCTCCGGGCGACAGGGTCCCGTGCGGCTGTTGATTCTCGGAGGGAGTCAGGGCGCGCTGGCGCTGAACCAGGTTGTTCCCGCAGCCTTGTCGTTGTTACCGGCGGACGTTCGCCCGGTCGTGCGGCATCAAACGGGAGAACGCACTTTAGATGATGCGAATGCCGCCTATGCAGCCCATGGCCTCGATGTTGAGCTAATTCCCTTTATTGAAGATATGGCTGAGGCATACGCCTGGGCCGATCTTGTGATTTGCAGAGCTGGCGCGCTCACGGTCGCCGAACTATCGGCGGCCGGTCTGCCAGCTATCTTTATCCCATTTCCTGCTGCGGTCGATGATCACCAGACTGCCAACGCGCGCCCGATGGCCGATGCCGGGGCAGCAGAGATCATGCAACAGCGTGATATGAGCGACGAGAAACTCGCGGATCTGCTCCGAAACTGGCTGGCAAGCAGGGAAGGGTTGCTCGAGCGTGCGCGCAAGGCGCGCGCGTTAGCCAATCCGGGCGCTCTCGTGCGAATCACCGACGTCTGCCTCGAAGCGGCGGGGGTGGCGACGTGATTAAACGCATGCGCCGTATAAATCACGTTCACTTTATCGGGATTGGCGGGTCCGGCATGTCGGGCATCGCAGAGGTTATGTTGAGCCTGGGCTACCAGGTGCAGGGTTCGGATCTGAAGAAGAACAAGTCCGTAAAAAGACTGGAGAGCCTGGGCGCGACGGTATTCATCGGCCACGACGCAGCAAACGTGAAGGATGCTGACGCGGTCGTCGTGTCGAGCGCTGTTGACGAAACAAATCCGGAAGTAGCCGCTGCTCGCGAGGCGCTGCTGCCTGTTGTGCCGCGCGCAGAGATGCTCGCCGAGTTGATGCGTTTCCGTTACTCCATTGCAGTTGCAGGAACACACGGAAAAACGACGACAACCAGTCTTGTTGCCAGTGTCCTGGCAGAGGGCGGCCTCGATCCAACCTTCGTAATCGGGGGACGCCTTAAAAGCGCCGACGCTAACGCGCGACTCGGACAGGGCGACTACCTGGTCGCCGAGGCCGACGAAAGCGACGCATCATTTGTGCATTTGAAGCCGATGTTGTCCATTGTGACCAACATTGATGCTGATCACATGTCGACTTACGAAGGCGACATCGAAAAATTGCGCAGCGGCTTTATAAAGTTCCTTCATAATCTGCCGTTCTATGGTCTTGCCATACTTTGTGCCGATGATGCCGGTGTACGAGAGATCCTTGGGCAAGTCGGGCGCTCTATCATTACGTATGGCATCGACCAGGAAGCCGATGTTCGGGCCGAGAATATTGAGTTTGACAGCGGAACGGCATCGTTCGACGTTGTTCGTGCCGACCGTGATGAATCATTGCATATCAACCTCCGCTTGCCTGGCATGCATAACGTCAGGAATGCGCTGGCGACAATCGCCGTCGCGAGTGAATTGCAGATCAGCGACCAGGCCGTTGTCGCGGCGCTCCAAAATTTCGAGGGAATCGACCGGCGCTTCCAGAGCCTGGGAGAGGTTCGCACGAAGAAAGGCAAGGTCATGCTGGTCGACGATTACGGTCATCACCCGACCGAAATCGCAGCAACACTCGCGGCAGCTCGCTCAGGTTGGCCTGGAAAGCGCGTTGTACTTGTTTTCCAGCCCCACCGGTTTACACGAACGCGCGACTTGCTCGACGATTTCGCGTCAGTTTTAGGCGACGCTGATGTGCTGGTCGTGCTTGAAGTATTCGCGGCTGGTGAAGATCCGATCGCCGGCGCAGACGGCCGTGCGATTGCCCGAGCCGTTCGTAGTCGCGCGGGGGTCGAGCCAGTCTTTGTTAAAGCGCTGGACGATCTTGCTGCAGTCCTGGAAGACCTGTTGACCGAGGGAGATCTGGTGCTCACGATGGGTGCCGGCGACATAGGTGCCTACGCGGCCGGTTTGCCGGATCTGCTGGCCTGCGGTCCGCAGCTGAAGGTGCAGAAATGATGGCAGCTTTTCAGGCACCAGCGACAGTTGGCGAAGTGCTTAAGCACGAGCCAATGAGCCGACACACGTCATGGCGGGTTGGCGGACCTGCTGATTTGTTCTTCAAGCCGGCGAGCCTGGATGACCTGTCAGAGTTTCTGAAAAACCTGGACGCCGACGTGCCGGTGTTCTGGTTTGGGCTTGGCAGCAATTTGCTGGTGCGCGACGGCGGTTTGCGCGGCGTGGTCATCGCTGCATCCGGACTATTCACGGATCTTGAAAAAACCGGAGAGCGTCGGGTTCGTGTTGGGGCGAGCGTGCCTTGTACGCAATTGGCGCGCCAGTGCATTCGTTGGGGATTCGGTCCGTCGGAGTTTTTCGCAGGTATTCCGGGGCTTGTCGGCGGTGCGCTTGCGATGAATGCCGGCGCCCATGGCAGCGAGACCTGGGAACGCGTCCGCGTGGTGCGAACGATCGACCGGCATGGAGAATTACACACGCGAATCCCAAATGACTACCAGATCGCTTATCGAACTGTGACTGGTCCTGCCGGAGAATGGTTCGTAGAGGCGGAACTCGAATTCGACGCGGACGCTGATGCGAGTATGGAAACGTTGAAAGAGATGCTTGCGCGCCGCAAAGATACACAACCGCTTGGGCTGCCTAGCTGTGGATCGGTATTTCGTAACCCGCCCGGCGATTACGCGGCGAGGCTCATCGAGGCATCGGGATTAAAAGGGTGCCGAATCGGCGATGCCGAGGTGTCCGAGAAACACGCCAACTTCATCATCAATCGAGGCGATGCGACAGCGCTCGATGTCGAAAATCTGATCATGCATGTGCAACAGACTGTCGCGGATACGACCGGCATTGAGTTGATACCAGAGGTCCGCATCGTCGGCGAGGAGGAATCCTCGTGATCAAGCCGATAAACGATAAACGCATCATGATTAGTGACGCCAGTGATTTTGGTCGGGTTGCTGTCATGTACGGCGGCGACTCCAGCGAGCGCGAAGTTTCGCTCGATTCGGGTAAGGCTGTATTGGGTGCACTGAAATCGCGCGGAATCGATGCGCACGGTTGGGATCCCGCGAAGAATAATCTTATTGAGTTCGCCGGGGCCGGCTTCGATCGCGTTTGGATCGCGCTCCATGGTCCTGGTGGCGAAGACGGGGCGCTACAGGGTGCCCTGCAATGGCTCGACACGCCTTACACGGGTAGCGGGATCATGGCCTCGGCGTTGGCGATGGACAAGGTGCTTAGCAAGAAGGTCTTCAGCGCTGCAGGCATCGATACGCCCGACTACGTCGTCATCAATTCCAGTGGTGACGCGAGGGTGGCAGCAGACGAACTCGGCTTTCCGCTTGTGATAAAGCCTGCGGGACAGGGCTCCAGCGTCGGAATGAGCAAGGTCTTCGATTCGGACGAGTTGCCTGCGGCCGTCAGTCTTGCGTTGAGTTTCGGTGCGCCAGCACTGGCGGAGCGCTGCATCGTGGGTACGGAATCGACGGTTGCCGTTCTGCAGGGACAGGCGCTATCCAGTATCCGCATTGAAACGCCGCGAGTGTTCTACGACTACCGCGCGAAATACGAATCCGACAACACCCGTTACCACTGCCCGGGAACAGACGATGATGAGCTGGAACGCCGTTTTCACGACATGGCTGTCGCTGCGTTTGCGGCGCTCGGTTGCACGGGCTGGGGGCGGGTCGATTTCATGACTGGCAGTGACGGCGTGCCGCAGGTCCTCGAAGTCAATACTGTTCCCGGAATGACCAGTCATAGCCTGGTGCCCATGGCAGCGAAAGTGGCTGGGATTGATTTTGCCGAGCTTTGCTGGCGTGTTCTGGAAACGAGCATCACAGAAGAAACTGCAAGCGACAGTGTAGGGGTGGCCGCCAATGACGCGTAAACAGGCCAGGCGTCGCAAACCGACAGCGAAGCGTCAGTTCCGGATGCCGGCATTGCCCGTGCGTGGGATATCGGTATTTGTTTTCGCATTGGCGGTAGTCACGCTGAGTTACAGGTTTAGTGCGCAATTACTCGACCAGCCAATCGCATCGATCATGATTGAAGGTCCGTTTCAACGTGTTACTGCGCTGCAAATCGAGGAGTCGATCAGTGACGAATTGGGAGACGGATTCTTTAGCGTGAACCTGGGCGCAATTCAGGATCGAATAGTTGCATTGCCGTGGATCGATGAGGCCAACGTGGCGCGGCGCTGGCCGGGTACGCTCGAGATATCCGTAACCGAACAGATTCCGGCTGCGATCTGGGGCGAAAGTGGACTCCTGAACACGCGCGGCGACCTGTTCGTCCTTAGCGCTCGCCATATGCCTGCCGAACTGCCGCGGCTGGACGGACCCGAAGGGCAGTCGTCAGTCGTCGCGAAGCGCTACCTGAACATGAGGGACAAGCTGATTCCCAGTGGCCTCGATCTTCGCGAAGTGAAACTGGACGCACGTGGCGCCTGGGATCTGAAGTTAAGTAACGGCATTGATATTCGACTGGGCCGCAAGGATGTCGATGCCAGGGCTCAGTTGTTTCTCGATGTTGCAGCGAATTTCATCGCCAGTCGTGACGGTGAAATCGAGTTCGTTGATATGCGCTACAGCAACGGCTTCACCATTGGCTGGAAAAACGGGACGCGATCCCCGGTCAGCGAATCCGGGAAAAACGCAGGCGGCATGGTCGCGGGGTTGAGTAATTGAATAAGAAGAACGACAAGAATCTGATTGTCGGGCTCGACATCGGCACATCGAAAGTGGTGGCGATCGTTGGCGAAGTCAGTGAAGACGGCACGATCGAAGTTGTGGGTATCGGTTCGCATCCATCGCGCGGCCTGAAGAAAGGCGTAGTCGTCAATATCGAGTCGACGGTGCATTCGATTCAGCGGGCCGTGGAAGAAGCCGAGTTGATGGCCGGTTGTGATATTCATTCCGTTTACGCTGGTATAGCGGGCAGCCACGTTCGCAGCCTGAATTCGCATGGCATCGTTGCCATACGGGACAAAGAAGTCAGCGACGGTGATGTTGATCGGGTAATCGACGCCGCAGGCGCGGTCGCCATACCGGCAGATCAGAAAATTTTGCACATCCTGCCTCAGGAGTTTCTGATCGACAGCCAGGAAGGCATTCGCGATCCGATCGGCATGTCGGGTGTTCGTCTTGAGGCGAAAGTTCATATGGTCACAGGCGCCGTCAGTGCTGCACAGAACATCGTCAAATGCGTGCAGCGTTGCGGACTGGAGGTCGACGACATTGTGCTCGAGCAACTGGCGTCAAGTTATTCTGTACTGACAGAAGACGAAAAGGAACTCGGAGCCTGCATCGTAGACATTGGTGGTGGCACGACGGATCTCGCCGTTTTTCTTGGCGGCGCGATTCAGCATACGGCAGTGATCCCGATTGCCGGTGACCAGGTCACCAACGACATCGCAGTATCGATGCGAACGCCGCTGCAGTACGCCGAAGAAATCAAGATCAAATATGCCTGCGCTCTGTCGCAGCTCGCTAATCCGGATGAAACGATCGAGGTTCCAAGCGTAGGTGATCGCCCGCCGCGCCGCCTTGCGAGGCAGACGCTTGCGGAAATCGTCGAGCCCCGATTTGAAGAACTGTTTGGTCTTGTTCGCGACGAGCTGCGTCGCAGCGGGTTCGAGGAACTGATTGCGGCAGGCGTCGTAATTACCGGCGGCAGCGCAAAAATGGAGGGAGCCGTGGAACTCGCGGAAGAGGTATTCCACATGCCGGTAAGGCTTGGCTCACCACAGTATGTCGATGGCCTCCTGGAGGTCGTACGTAACCCGATTCATGCAACCGGCGTCGGCCTGCTCCTATACGGCTACGAGAACGTCGTCCGCCTCGGACAGCGGGCAAGGCCGGTTGGCGGCAGCATTGGTGACATGTGGAACCGGATGAAATCCTGGTTCCAGGGACAGTTTTAAGTGGGACGCTTCAAAAAATACGAAGCTTTTTTTAACGAGTGGGTTTGAAAATCAATGTACAAAGAGCGGAGGTACACATGTTTGAGTTAATGGATGCGCATAGCCAGAGCGCCGTCATAAAAGTGATAGGTGTTGGCGGAGGCGGCGGTAACGCCGTCGCCCATATGGTGAATTCGGGAATCGAGGGGGTCGATTTTATTTGCGCCAATACGGATGCGCAGGCACTGAACAGTGCTCGTGTCAGGACGGCGCTGCAAATCGGCTGCAACATAACCAAGGGTCTCGGCGCCGGTGCCGACCCGGATATCGGCCGGCAGGCGGCCATGGAGGATCGTGACCGGATTCACGAGGTCATTGAGGGCGCTGACATGCTGTTTATCACCGCAGGAATGGGCGGTGGCACGGGCACAGGCGCAACACCGATTGTTGCCCAGGTTGCCAAGGAACTTGGCATCCTGACAGTCGCTGTCGTTACCAAGCCCTTTGAGATGGAAGGTGTCAAACGCCAGGCAATCGCCGATTATGGTATTGGCGAACTCGGCAAGTACGTTGATTCGTTGATCACAATACCCAACGAAAAGCTGCTGACCGTCCTTGGCGGTGAGACGACGCTCCTGGATGCGTTCCGTGCTGCCAACGAGGTATTGCAGGGTGCAGTTCAGGGGATCGCAGAGCTGATCACCCGACCCGGCCTGATCAATGTCGACTTTGCTGACGTCCGTACTGTTATGGCGGAAATGGGCATGGCAATGATGGGTTCGGGAACCTCATCGGGAGAAGACCGGGCGCGTGAAGCGGCTGAGGCAGCCGTTTCGAGTCCGCTTCTCGAAGACATCAACCTGGCTGGCGCTAACGGCATACTGGTCAACGTGACGGCTGGCATGGATCTCTCAATCGGCGAGTTCCAGGAAGTTGGCAACACAGTGAAGGAGTTTGCTTCTGACGAGGCAACGGTGGTCGTTGGTACTGTGATCGATCCGGACATGGGCGATCGGATCAGGGTAACTGTCGTCGCGACGGGGCTGGGCCAGCATGCGGCGCAGGCCGGTTCACCGATGCGGGTGGTCAAGCGGCAGACTGAAGCGGTTTCCCAGCCGAACTACCAGAACCTGGACAAGCCGACGGTGCAAAGGAAGCGTGCGGTGGGTGATGGGTTGGAGGATAGTGGCCTTCAGGAAGAGTTGCTGGATATCCCGGCGTTCCTGCGGCGCCAGGCAGACTGACTGATGGCGTGCGGACTGCGGCTTACTCACTCGTCGTGGTCAGCAAATGACGCCATCTGTCTCCGCTCGGGTCGGATAAGCCAGGCAAGCTCTGCTTATCCGACCCTTTTTGGGGCCTTCGCATGCTTGGTGAGTAATTCGCCATTGTGATAGGCTTCCGCGTTATTCATCCGGTCAGCGGCGATAAGCCATTGAATCTAATTGCGGTTTCCTGAATATGCTTCGACAGCGAACTTTGAAAACTGCTATCCGTGCTACCGGCGTGGGACTCCATACTGGCGAGAAGGTGTATATGACCCTTCGCCCGGCGGCGGCAAATGCGGGCATCACTTTTCGTCGCGTAGATCTGGACGAGCCGGTTGATATCAAGGCCGATGCGCGGCTCGTCGGTGAAACGATGCTCGGCACGACGCTCATTCGTGACGGCGTGAAAGTGGCTACCGTCGAACACCTGATGTCTGCACTGGCAGGTCTCGGCATCGATAATCTCCATGTTGACCTGTCGGCGCCTGAAGTGCCGATCATGGATGGTAGCGCCGGGCCATTTGTGTTCCTGCTGCAATCAGCTGGCATCGAAGAACAAAACGCGCCGAAGAAATTTATACGAATCAAGAAGAAGATTCGTGTTGAGGAGGATGATAAATGGGCTCAATTGACCCCGTTTAACGGCTTCAAGGTAAATTTTGGAATTTCGTTCAATCACCCGGTGTTTAACAAGCTCAGCCGTCAGGAGTCGATCGATTTTTCTTCAACATCTTTCCTGAAAGAAGTCAGCAGGGCGCGGACGTTCTGTTTTCTGCGTGACGTTGAAGCGCTGCGTGCAAACAATCTGACTCTGGGCGGCAGCATGGATAATGCAATCGTCCTCGACGACTATCGAATCCTCAATGAAGACGGGCTCCGTTACGCCAACGAGTTTGTCATTCACAAAATTCTGGATGCGATTGGTGACGTCTATCTCCTGGGTCACAGTCTTATCGGCGAATTCTCCGCGCACAAGTCTGGCCATGATTTGAATAACAAGTTGCTGCGCGCGTTACTTAACGATGAAACAGCCTGGGAAGAGGTTACTTTCAGCGATCCCAAGAAAGCGCCGATTTCTTACGCAACTCCTGCGTACGCCTGATTCCTGACGCCTCCGTTGCAATGAATCCCGCTTGCCGGACGAACGCTTTCCTGTGGCTGCTTGACGCCGCAAAAGCGTACCTTCAGCAAGTGTTGGCGTGAGCGGCTGTTTTTGGGCCGATCGCAGCCTGTCGGGTGATGAGCTACTGATCGATTGCTTGTTGAGATTGCGAAAAGCCAGGCGCGTGTAGCCGGTGCCAGAGAGCAATTATTGCTGGGTGACTGTGACGCGGAGGGTGGCGGCCTCAAAGCCGGCCTTGCTGGCGGCAGCGAGTAGCGGGTCTGATTCGAAGCGGATACGTGAAGCCCAGGCAGACGAGCTGCAAATGACGACCAGTTCGCCGTTCTCCCGGACATTGGCGGCAAGTAACTTGTCAGCCATCCCGGATTCCAGGGCGTCCTTAAGCGCACTGGTCAGCGAATCCATATTTTGAGCGGTCTGGACTAGTTTTTCCAGGCCGCCACCGGCCCCCGATTTGAGTAGATTTTCAAGTTTTGTAGCGGACATAAATTGTGACGGAGTTAGCGTTTTTTTTTGCCTTCCGGTGACCGAAATCAAGGTTCAGAAACATGGATATTGTAATAAACAGCTTTATTTTGCATATTGGCAATCCGAAAACGGCATACCCGCTGAAAGGCGGGGACGCAAAACCACCGATCTAAGGGACAATATGTCCTAGGACAGCGGGGCTACCGAAGTGAGTAGATATTGCAGACCGATAACAATGATAGGGCGCCACCCCTGGCAGCTGGTCTGTATCACAAGTTGTTATAATTCAACAGCTTACAAAATGAGCGAATGACGTTCGGGGACCACTCGATGAATGTAGTTATTTTCGGCAATGGGTTTGGAAGACCCAGGCAAATCAACCTGACAGGCCGCGGGGCCGCCGTCGTCGGGGTTGTGCTCACCGGTGTCCTTGGAAGCATCGCGTTCGGTGCAGGTTACTTATATTCCGCGCAAACTGGCTCGGGTGTCAGCCAGACGGAGGTCGCCAACCTCACCGAAGAACTCGACACACAGAAAACCCAAATTGCCGATACCCGGCAACAGACCGAGGATACGCTGGATGCCCTGGCGATCCGAATCGGGCAAATGAATGCTCGCGTAATCCGCCTGGATGCGCTGGGCCGCCGGCTCACGGAAATGGCCGATCTCGAAGACGGCGAATTCGACTTTGATTCAGAACCCGCGATTGGCGGTCCGGAGGAAGAGTCCTATGCCTCCGGTTCTGCTGTGGTACCGGAGCTCATGGCCGCGATGGCGGAGCTCGACAGCCAGCTTTACAATCGTGAGGCTCAGCTGGGCGTGCTCGAAAGCGTGCTCCAGAACCAGAATCTGTCAGAAAGGGTTTATCCGCAAGGCCGACCGGTTCGCTCTGGCTGGATGTCTTCCTACTTCGGTCGTCGTACCGACCCGTTTACCGGCAAACCGGCGAATCACCGCGGTGTGGATTTTGCGGGGAAAGACGGTGATGAAATCATTGCTGTCGCCGACGGTGTCGTCACCTGGTCGTCGGATCGCTACGGATTCGGCAATCTCGTAGAGATCAACCATGGAAATGGTTATTCGACGCGCTACGCGCACAATGAGAGTAACCTCGTAAAAGTTGGCGAAGAAGTCAAAAAAGGTCAGACAGTCGCCCTGATGGGCGAGACCGGTCGTGCGACTGGCCCGAACCTGCACTTTGAAGTGCTGAAAAATGGCCAGCGGGTTAATCCTGTTACCTTTATCCGACGCGACGCCGACTAGAGAAGCCCGAAGAAGAGCCCCTGGCGTCGCAATGCGGCATTAAACGCCTCCGTAAAATGCTCACGTACCCATTGGTACACTCCGCTTTTTCGGCGGCGTTTGCCTTGTCCTGCACACGCCAGCGACAGTTTGACATCTGATTGGCGGCCATGCCTTCGCTCGCAGCGATTTGCGCGACTTCGGTCCAGTTTGCTTCCCCGGATCAATGCCGTTGACGCGAACTTGTAAATACGGTTCCCGGTCCCATACCTCAGCAGATAATTCTGTCCGGAATTGCGCGTTGTTATCGTGCAAATTCCTGATTAGTCAGTAAAATACCCGTTTTTTGTTCAACTGCTGGCCGAAATTCCGGCCGGAAGTACCAGGAGCCCTCAGTGGCCAATTTTTTGACCCGAATTTTTGGCAGTCGCAATCAGCGCCTGCTTCGTCAGTTTTCGAAGACCGTCAATCGCATCAATGACCTTGAAGAGGGCCTGAAGGCGCTGGGCGATGATGAACTGAGAGCGAAAACGGCAGAATTCCGCGGCCGTTTTAATAAAGGCGAGACGCTGGATGACCTGCTTCCTGAGGCGTTCGCTGTCGCCCGTGAGGCTGCCTTTCGGACCCTTAAAATGCGTCCGTTCGATGTGCAACTTATTGGTGGCATGGTTCTGCACGGCGGCAATATCTCTGAAATGCGCACCGGTGAGGGCAAGACCTTGATGGCAACGTTGCCCGCTTACCTGAACACCTTGTCCAGCAAGGGCGTACACATCGTTACCGTGAACGAATACCTCGCACAACGTGACGCGGACTGGATGCGGCCGGTTTACGAATTTCTCGGTTTGACCGTCGGCGTTACAAGGTCGGGGCAATCGCAAGATGAAAAACGCGCGGCCTACGAATCCGATATCACATATGCGACCAATAACGAGCTCGGTTTTGATTACCTGCGGGACAACCTGGCTTTTTCACTGAATGACAAGGTGCAGCGCGACCTGAATTTTGCTGTCGTCGATGAGGTTGACTCGATTTTGATCGACGAGGCGCGGACGCCCCTGATCATTTCCGGACCGGTGGATGAAAGCACGGACCTGTATCTGAAAATCAACAAACTGATACCGAAACTTCGTCCCCATGACGAACCGGATGGTCTGACCAATTTCGACATCTTGGTGAAGAAAATTGCGCTGATTGACGAAAAGGGCAAACCGGTCACGATCACGGATGAAAATGGCGAAGAGTCGAACGTCATGTCAGTCGAACAGGCGGTCGGCTTTGGTTCGGACAAAGGGGCAGATGTTGTTCTTACCGAAGACGAAGACAACGGTATACCGGTTTGTCGCCTTGCGATCTGCGGCCACTACAGTGGCGACGAGAAATCCAAGCAAGTTCACGTCACTGAAGAGGGCCATCAGTTTCTCGAGGAATTGATGATCCAGTCAGGGCTTCTGGGCGACGGCGAAAGCCTCTATGACGCCCAAAATATCCGTTTATTGCATCATTTGAATGCGGCGTTACGTGCCCACGTCATGTTTCACAAGGACGTCGAATACATCGTCAAAGATGGCGAGATCGTCATTGTCGACGAATTTACCGGCCGAACGATGCCCGGGCGCCGTTGGTCCGACGGCTTGCATCAGGCTGTTGAAGCCAAGGAAGGCGTTGCGGTCAAACAGGAAAACCAGACGGTAGCGTCGATTACTTTTCAGAACTATTTCAGGCTTTACAACAACCTGTCCGGCATGACCGGCACGGCGGACACCGAAGCATTCGAGTTCCAGCAGATTTACGGACTCGAGGTCATTGTCATTCCAACGCACAAGCCCATGATTCGAAAAGATATGCCTGACCTGGTCTATCTGAACGAAGACGATAAATTCGACGCCATTATCGAGGATGTCACCGATTGCCGGGAACGTGGACAGCCGGTTCTTGTCGGCACCACGTCGATCGAGACCTCGGAATTGCTGTCCTCAAAACTAAGTAAAAATGGCATTAAACATGAAGTCCTGAATGCCAAGCAGCACGAACGGGAAGCGAATATCGTGCAGCAGGCAGGCCGCCCCGGGGCGATCACGATTGCGACCAACATGGCCGGCCGAGGCACGGATATCGTGCTCGGCGGAAACCTGGACGCGGAACTGGCTGAGGCGGGCGAGGGCGCGGACGAGGAGGCCGTACGCGCCGACTGGACTGAGCGCCACAACAAGGTCCTGGAGGCGGGTGGCCTGCATATTGTGGGTACCGAGCGGCATGAGTCGAGACGCATCGACAATCAGCTACGTGGACGCTCAGGCCGTCAGGGAGACCCTGGATCGAGCCGCTTCTACCTGTCGATGGAAGACACACTGATGCGCATCTTCGGCGATCCGCAGCGCACCAAAGCCTTGTTGGCGCGTGCCGGAATGCGGGAAGGAGAAGCCATTGAGAGCAAGCTCCTTTCGCGGCAAATAGAAAAAGCACAACGCAAGGTTGAATCGCATAACTTCGATATGCGCAAGAACCTGCTCGAATATGACGACGTTGCAAACGACCAGCGTAAAGTCGTTTATCACCAGCGTTCGGAGCTGATGGCGGCCGACGATGTTACTGAATCTGTCGCTGCGATTCGCGAGGAAGTCATCGAAGGCCTGGTTGATCAGTATATTCCGCCAGGCAGTCTGGAGGAGCAGTGGGATACAGAGGGTCTCGCGGCGGCATTTGAAAGTGATTTCGCGATTACCATGGACGTGCCTGGCTGGATTCGGGAGGACAGCCGTCTGAACGAAGACCAGATTCGCGAGCGGTGCGTCAGGACAATCCAGGACGCCTACAAGGAAAAGACCGATTCGATCGGCGAGTCTTTGATGCGCCTTGTCGAAAAAGAAGTCATGCTGAAACAGCTCGATTTTCACTGGAAAGAACACCTTGCTGCGATGGATTACCTCCGCCAGGGCGTCGGATTAAGAAGTTACGCACAAAAGAATCCGAAGCAGGAATACAAACGTGAGGCGTTCGAGATGTTCGGCGAAATGCTGGAGCAGGTGAAGCATGACACGATCAGCATTCTGTCACGCGTACGAATCCAGAGCGAGGCAGATGTTCAGCGCATGGAAGAAGATCGCCGCAAGGCACAGGCGCTGAAATTTAAACATGACGAGGCCTCGGCACTGGCGCAGAGTCAGCCCAGAACGCTTGGCGGTGGCGCCCAGCCCCGGGAGGCGGGAACGGCCGAGCCGGGGGTCGAACCATTCGTCCGAAGTGGACGCAAAGTTGGCCGAAACGAGCCCTGTCCCTGCGGCTCCGGCAAGAAGTTCAAGCAGTGTCACGGCAAGATAAGCTAGATAATCGCTCTGCACGAATCCATGTTGTCGCAGGCATATTGGAAGACCAGGAAGAGCGGGTGTTGATCGCCGATCGGACCCGGTCGCGTTCAATGCAGGATCATTGGGAGTTTCCTGGCGGCAAGGTGATTACTGGAGAGTCGGCGACAGCGGCACTTCGCCGTGAACTCTTCGAGGAGCTGGGCATCGAAATCGCTGCTCCACGCCTTTTCCAGCGTATAGAGCACGACTATGCTGATTTGAAAGTCGCGATTGATTTCTATCGCATTGACGAATGGCAAGGTACTCCGGCAGGTGCTGAAGGACAGCAGATCAAATGGGTCGGCAAGAATTCCCTGCACCGGCAAAACCTGTTGCCGGCTGACGCTCCGGTCATCGAAGCATTGATTCAGCAATAAGCACGGCTAGCAGATACTCAATTTGAATTTGACGTCGTGTCCGGTTTGTACGGCGCGAGCGTCGATGGTTGACCACTCTAAGAAACGGACGGTGAATCGATGCTGGCTGCCGCTGATCTCCGGGTAGAGCGTGCTCGAATCCGGCATGCGCACGCGCAGAAGTCTGCAGCTCGCATCTTTCTGCATTCGGTGCTGGTACATGCCATTGAGCGCTGTCTTGTCGACGGGCTGAGCGCTTTCCCGAACGAGCCAAAGTAGCTCGGTAACTGCATCGCAAAGCGGGCGGATGATTTGCAGCCAGGTCGACATGTCCTGTTGTCTCCTGGAATTGGGTTGTCGCAACCAATGGCTGAACTCTGGCAAATCGAATTCGCAGGTGCCGCCCGGAATAGAACTCCGGTGTTTAATTGAACTCAGGAACTCGCAGTCTTTCAGCGGTTGCATGAACTGCGTACCAACGGCATCAATTTCGTCGCGGTTGGCGATCAGGTTTCCAAGCAGCACGCCGAGGCGCCCGGTGTCGACCCCCGCCCGGCTCTGGAACTTCTGCAGGTTGTCAATCTGCATGTCGAGTTCCTTACGCACGTCGCTCCTGACATCGCCACGAGTGAGTATGGCCATGATTTCGAGAAGGCTCGAAATTGCGCCGCGCGTCGCCCAATCAGAGTCTGTTTCGCAGTTATAAAGCAATTGCTGATACAGAAACTCCAAACGCATAAAAGTCCGCATGCGTTCATTAATTGGTTGCTCATATTCCGGTATGCGATTCATTGCCGCCTGTTGCGAAGTGCTGGGTGCCGTTGCAGCCATAACGGTATTCTGCGCCACACTCAGACTTCAGGCAAATGGCGGGCTCAGGTTTTTTTCCGCGCCATTCGCAGATATCGCTCATGTAAGCGGCGAACCGCTTGTTCACTGTCGTGTATGCCGCCGTCGTTCCTGATAACGTCATCGGCGATCGACAACCTCTCTGCACGGCTCGCCTGTGTCGCAATTATGCGACGGGCCTGTGCTTCGCTCTCGTTGTCACGCGCAAGGAGTCGTTGCAGCTGCGTCTCGACACTGCAGTCAACGACAAGAATTCTATCCATCGCATCTTTCATTGGAGATTCAAACAGCAGAGGAACCACGATGATTACATACGGTGCGTCTGAGACCGATGCCTGCTGAAAGGCTTCATCACGAATGCGGGGATGAAGTATTGATTCGAGTTTCGTTCGCTTGCTATCGTCGCCGAAGACCAGTTTCCGCATTGCCGCTCTGTCGAGCGAACCGTCGTCGGCAATGACGGAATCACCAAATTCGGAGCGAATCTCGTCGAGCGCCGGCGAATCCGGCGTAACAACCTGACGTGCAATGACATCAGTGTCGATCACCGGTACGCCGAGTTCGGCGAAACAGTTGGCGATCGTGGTCTTGCCACTGGCAATGCCACCGGTCAGCCCGACGCGAAATGCAGTCTCTTTTGCGGTGCTTTTCAGACGAGCCTCCGCCTGGTTAACCCATGAAATCCAGATACCAGTTAATGATTTCCCGACCCCAGAGCATCGAGATCCATCCTGCTGCAGCAAGGTAGGGCCCAAACGGGATCGGCACGCTGCGCTCGTGTTGTTTGAACACGATCAGGAGAATGCCCACAACCGCGCCCACAACGGCGGACATCAGGATGATCAACGGCAGTAGCGACCAGCCCAGCCAGGCGCCCAGGGCGGCAAGCAACTTGAAATCACCGTAACCCATGCCTTCCTTGCCGGTCAGCAGGCGGAACAGGTGGTAGATGCTCCAAAGGCTCAGGTAGCCCGCAAGGGCGCCAACGATTGCGGCCTTGGGGTCAATGAATAGCTTATCTGCGCCGTCCATGGGATGAAACAGACTCAGCGCGAGCCCGATCCAAATGAGCGGCAGCACCATATTGTCGTAAATATATTGATGGTCTATATCAATAACGCTGATGGCGACCAGGGCCCATGTCATGACGATTGCCGCTGCCGCCTCCCAGCCAAAGCCAAAGCGCCAGGCGACCATGCCTGTCAGCACAGCCGTAAGCAGCTCGATGATCGGATACCGAAGTGCGATTTTGGTGCCGCAACCGGCACATTTGCCACCTAGCAGTACATAGCTAATTACCGGGATGTTCTGCAGGGCCGTTATTTGTTGCCCGCAAGACGGACACCGTGACCTCGGTGCGATGAGATCAAAGCGACCTTCCGGCAGTTCGTTGGCCGGCGTGGCGGCCAGTTCATCACATTGCGCCCGCCAGGCGCGTTCCATCATGACCGGTAGTCGATAAATGACGACGTTCAGGAAGCTGCCGACGAGCAGGGCGAATACGAAAGCAGTACTTATGAATAGCAATGGCGACTGGACAAATATGGCTTGCATCAACTATTGGCTCCGTAATACAGAAACGGCGTCTTGCGACGCCGTTTCATTATCTTCCGTTGTTCTCGCTGAGACCAGTTCAGCGGTCCGTTGTCAGATTACCGATCCCATCTTGAAGATAGGCAGGTACATGGCGACAACCAGGCCGCCAACGAGAATGCCGAGGATTGCCATAATCATCGGCTCCAACAGGCTCGACAGGTTGTCGACGGCGTTGTCCACGTCTTCCTCGTAGAAATCGGCAACTTTGGCAGACATTTCGTCGAGTGATCCTGATTCTTCGCCTACGGCAATCATCTGGATGACCATGTTGGGGAAGAGATCGGTGTTCTCCATTGCCTGTTGCAGTCGTTGACCGGTTGCAACCTCGTCTTTCATCTGCAGCACGCCGATTTCGTAAACAATGTTACCGGTGGCGCCTGCCACTGAGTCAAGCGCTTCAACCAGCGGTACGCCGGCCGAAAACATCGTTGACAGTGTGCGGGCATATCGGGCAATCGATGCCTTCTGCAGGATCGGTCCGAGAATCGGTGCCTTCAGCGCCACCCGATCCAGGAAGTGTCGCATTGGTCTGGAGCGCTTTTTGAAATAGAAGAAGGTATAGAACGCTCCACCAATCAAGATCGCAAGGATCCAGCCCTGATTGCGGACGAACAGCGACAGATCAATGACCATTCGTGTAAATGCGGGGAGGTCTGCGCCAAATCCTTTGAACAAGTCCTCGAAAGCAGGAATGACGAAAATCAGCAGAATAATCGTCACGACAAATGCGACGACCAAAACAGCCGCAGGATAGGTCAGCGCCTTTTTAATCTTCTTTTTGATCGCTTCGGTCTTTTCCTTGTAGGTCGCGACCTTCTCGAGCAAAGTCTCGAGTGCACCAGCCTGTTCGCCGGCTTCCACAAGGTTTACAAATAAATCGTCGAAGTAAAGCGGGTGTTTCGCCAATGCCTCGGCGAGTGCGCTACCGCCCTCCACATCGGCCTTGATGGCAAGGATAAGTTTCTGCATCGCGGCATTTTCGTGGCCGTTACCAACGATCTCGAAGGCCTGCACCAGCGGTATGCCGGCTGCCAGCATCGTCGCGAGCTGACGACTGAAGATCGCGATGTCGCCTGGTGTTATTTTGGACTTACCTTTAAACAGGCCGGAGCTCTGCTTCCTGATTCGGCTCGGTACCACGCCCTGGCGACGAAGGTCTGCCCGCACAGCCGCCTCGTCGGCTGCCATGCTTTTGCCTTTGATCTTGTTGCCTTTGCGATCAGTACCTTCCCAGAGGAAAGGCGAATTACTTATTGCGGTTGCGTTTGCCATCGTAGTTCTCTTCCGTTAGATCAGTAGCAATCTACTCGATTGTTACCCTGTTGATTTCCTCGAGGCTGGTCAATCCTTCCTTAACTTTGTTCAAACCAGCACGCCGTAGATCGAGAACCCCCTCATTAGCAGCCTGGTCGGCAATCTGCATTGCGTTGCCGCCTTCCATTATTATTCTTCCCATCGTTTCCGATACTTCCATCACCTGGAATATACCGACACGACCTTTGTAGCCATCGTTGCAGGACTTGCATCCTACCGGACCGAAAACTGTCAATCCGTTTTCTATATCTTCGGCGTCGAAACCCTCTTTCTCCAGCGCCTCGCGCGGTATGTCCCTGACTTCCTTGCAGTTGTCGCATATTCGGCGAGCCAGTCGCTGGGCGATAATCAGGCTGACCGAGGTTGCGATGGCATAGGGTTTTACGCCCATGTCGACCAGGCGGGTCAGTGTTCGCGGAGCGTCATTCGTGTGCAGTGTCGAGAGCACAAGGTGACCGGTCTGCGCTGCCTTGATCGCAATCTCTGCCGTCTCGAGGTCTCGAATCTCACCGACCATGATCACGTCCGGATCCTGGCGGAGAAACGCCTTGAGGGACGACGCAAAGGTCAGCCCAACCTTGGGGTTGACGTTGACCTGGTTAATTCCCGGCAAGTTGATTTCCGCCGGATCTTCGGCTGTCGAGATGTTCCGGTCCACGGTGTTGAGAATATTGAGGCCGGTGTAAAGCGAAACGGTCTTACCTGAACCTGTCGGGCCGGTGACGAGGATCATCCCGTAGGGCTTGTTCAGGTGTTTCATGTACAGATTTTTCTGCTGCTCGTCGTATCCGAGAGCGTCAATACCCAACTGGGCGCTCGTCGGATCGAGAATACGTAGCACAATCTTTTCGCCGAAGAGCGTGGGGCAGGTATTCACACGAAAGTCGATAGCGCGGTTCTTCGATAAACGCATCTTGATGCGACCGTCCTGCGGTACACGACGCTCGGCGATGTCCATGCGTGACATGACTTTGAGTCTTGCGCAGACTTTGTTGGCGAGCGCGACGGGCGGTTGTGCAACTTCCGACAACACGCCGTCGAGACGGGTTCTTACCCTGAAGATCTTCTCGTAGGGTTCGAAATGAACGTCAGAGGCGCCGCGCTTGATAGCGTCGAGCAGAATCTTGTTGACGAAGCGAACTACTGGCGCATCTTCAATGTCATCCTTGGTGACGCCGTCATCTTCCTGTTCGCCGCCGGTGACATCGAGATTCTCGAGGTCGAAATCGTCGTCGTCGAAACTGGACATCGAGGTGTCGACGGCTTCCAGGGCCTTGCTGATACGTTCCATCAGCTTGCCGTCTTCGACTACGACCGGATCGATGCGCAGGCTTGTCTGGAACTTGACGTCGTCGATGGCCTGCAGATTGGTCGGGTCGGAAATACCCAGGAACAGTCTCTGGCCGCGCTTGACCAATGGCAGTACACGGTGCTTGATTAGCAACTTCTGATCAACGGCCCGAAGAGTTTCAACGTCGATCTCGATCGCATCCAGGTCGAGAAGCGGTACTCCGAATTCGTGCGACGCGGCTACCGCGATCGCACGCGGGTCCGCCATTTCCTTATCGACGAGATAGGAGACCAGCGGTTCCTTTGCCTTTCGGGCGGCTTCAGTCGCCTCCTGAACGGCTTCTTCCGTGACGATACCATCCTGCACCAGGCGCCTTGGCAAGCCCGAAAGAACTGATTGCGATGCTGTTACTGCCATGCTGCGAAGAATCCCATAAATTGCAGAGGAGCAACTCCCCCAAGCGTCACAGTCTCGCCAATCTAAGTGCTCGGATCAACTCGATTTTGTGCTGTTTGTCACAGTTGTGGAATTTCATTAAGTCAAACCCGCGATTGAGGGTCAATTTACAGTAAAAGCGGCGTAATTCCGGATGTTTTAACGGCAGCTGGTAGGCAGGTAGCGGGGGTCGACGGTCGGGGCGATGTGGCCCGAACCACCGTTTAGCAGCACGCCGGCCGGTGGCGGGGCGTTGCCACAGCGCCAGACGATGGTATTTCCGGCTGTTTCGTAAGGCGTTAGCGAAAGCACCGCGCCGATAAGGTCCTGGTGCGCAAGCGGGCCGCCGAAAGTGATGTCGATCCGACCGTTGACGATCTCGGTCGAAGTGACATAGCTGCCGCGGGTATCCGTTGCCATCGGGGTCATGCCTGCCGCTACCCGGTTGGCGGGAGCGACGCCGCCATTGGTATACGCGTCGACAATGGGCACTTTGGCGCCGGCGGCGAAGTTCAGGCCCTCCGAGACCTGGGCCCTGACCGTAAATGTCTGGTAAGCCGACACGGCAAGTGACGCCAGGATGCCGATAATCGTCATGACGATCATCAATTCGATAAGGGTGAATCCCCGGCTGCGATATGACATGAAGCTGATCCGCTCTTTGTTCTGTTTATGGCCGGAGACCTCGGCGCGATGAGATTGAGCCTACCGGGATCCAACAAAATTTTCATGCTATTGAGTCTGCCCGGAAAGTGTGAACCACGTCACACCGGTTTCAACCCGACCAAAAAAAAGCCCCGGCAGAGCCGGGGCTTTCTTGTCCTGCAAAGGAAGTCGCTAGGACATCCTTCGAGCAGTCCTTACGGACGGCATGCAGCTGGCAACCACTTGTTCGGTATGGCGCCACTGCTGCAGCCCCACTGAACACTGCCTGGGCTGGTGACGAAGTCAGGCGTCATCAACAGCGTACCGGCGGCTACGAGGTTAGCGTTGGCATCGCCGCCATACGTGACGGTGATTACGCCACCGGCGCCTACCGCTACGCTTGCGACGTACTTACCAGCGATGGCATCGTCAAGACCTGCCTGTGCATTGGTCGTGGGGGCCGCGCCCTGGTCCTGGTAGAACTCGGTGACTGCCGCTTTAGCAGCGCCCGACAGGTTCAGACCTTCAGAAACCTGTGCACGAATCGTGTAGTCCTGGTAGGCCGGGATAGCGATCGCAGCCAGAATGCCGATGATGGCAACTACGATCATAAGTTCGATCAGTGTAAAACCCTGTTGTTTCTTCATCTCAGTAAACTCCATGAATGTTTGAGAGTGTTAGTCATTAACAAACGGCGTAATGCGCCTGTAGGATGTATAAAGCAAGCCCCGTGCCAACTTTGGTTATTTGGCATTAAGTATTTGTTTTATAAAGACTAAAAAGGTTTTTAGTGTCTGTGGGATGCCACTGCACTGACCTGAAAACGGTCAGATTCTGTCAGCTAATGTCGAAAGGTGACAAAATTTGTCACCCGTTGCCGGGAGCTACTCGATGCCGAGCTTCTTGATGCGGTATCGAAGCTGTCGAAAAGTCAGTCCGAGCAGTTTTGCGGCGGCCGTTTTGTTGTAGCGGGTTTTTTCCAGTGCCTCGACAATCGCCTGGCGCTGCACATCGTCGATCTGGTTGCCGAGATCCTTGCCCGGTGCCGTAACGCCTTGCTGGTCATTCGATCCGGCGCGAAATGCCAGGCCGCTCTCGGAAATCGTACCGCCGCCGGAGAGCGTCACGGCTCTTTCGAGCATGTTCTCGAGCTCTCGGACGTTGCCGGGGAAGGCGTATTTCATCAACCCGGTTCGGGCGCTGTCATCCAGAACCTCGAAACTCGAGCCCAGGCGCTCAAGGATGAAAGCGGCGAGCTGCAAAACATCGTCTTCACGTTCCCTCAACGCGGGCACCCGCAACTCGATGACGTTGATGCGGTAATAGAGATCCTCACGAAAATCGCCGTCTTTGACCATTTTCGCGAGGTCCTTGTGGGTTGCTGACAGGATTCTGACATCGACCTGCTCTTCGCCGGCGGCACCGACCGGACGAACAGTCTGCTCCTGGATGACCCGCAAAAGCTTCACCTGCATGGGCAGGGGAAGATCGGCGATTTCGTCCAGGAAGAGCGTGCCGGCATTGGCTGATTGCACGAGGCCGGTCTTGTCATTGACGGCGCCGGTAAATGAGCCCTTGCGGTGGCCGAAGAACTCGCTTTCCATGAGTTCTGCGGGAATGGCGCCACAATTGACGGGTACGAAGGGACCGTCTCTTCGCGGTCCGGAGTCGTGGATCAGCCGGGCGACGAGTTCCTTGCCGGTGCCGGACTCTCCGGATATGTGAATCGGCGCCTGGCTGCGCGCAACCCGGTCGATCATCTGGCGCAGGTTCTGCATGGGCGCAGATTCACCCAACAGGCGGGACGCCTCATCCCCATCCTTTTTGCTCAGTTTCAGTGCGTTGCCGATGATATTGCGCAGATTGCCCAGATCGAGCGGTTTGGAAATGAAATCAAAGGCGCCGAGTTTCAGCGCCTGAACCGCAGTCTCGACGTTGCCGTGGGCGGTGATCACCGCTACCGGCACGCCGGCGGCGTGGTGCTGCATCCACTGGACGAGATCGAGTCCATCGCCATCAGGCAACCGCATATCGGTAAGGCAAATATCGAATTGCCGGCTGCCGAGTTGCTCTTTGGCGCCACTGACATCTTCGGCCAGCACCGTTTCTATGTCCATTCGCCCCAACGTCAATGCAAGGAGTTCGCGAATATCAGGTTCGTCATCGATGACCAGTGCCAGGGGTTTCTGCATTGCGTTACTGTTGCTCTTCAGATATTTGTCTAGCTGTCTACTGCTTCCCAGCGATCAGGATCAGCGAATACGATTCTGAATATGCTGCCGCCGGTTTCCCGGGCGTTGTACACCAGGGTTGCCCGGTTAAGCTCGCACAACTCTCTGGATATATAAAGCCCCAGTCCGGTACCGCCGCTTCTCGCTGTAAAGAAAGGCTCGAATATCTTGTCCGCGGTGGCAGCATCGACGCCGTGGCCCTGGTCAAGCACTTCGAGGTATGGCTGGCCGGTTCTTCCTGTTCGGCCGGCCTGCAGTTCAACCAGGATGCCTCCCGTCTCGCTCGCGTATTTGACGGCGTTGTCACAGAGATTCCAGAGCACCTGGCGCAGGTGGCTCGGATCCATGCGAATCTCGAGGCCTGGTGCAACGCTCGTTACCGACAGCTCGCCCTCCTGCAGTTCCAGGGTGCGCGTAAATTCCTGCGCGAAATCCATCAGCCAGGGACCGAGTTCGAAGCGCTCGGGCTGGCTGGATTCGCGGCGGGAAAGCTGCAGAACATTGTCAATAATATGGCTGACCCGCTCTGCATGCGTTCGAATTATTTCTGTCAGGCGCAGATCGTCCGCTGTCAATGCCTCGGACTCGCCAAGTAATTGGCCCGCATGGCTCATCGCGCCGACCGGGTTCCTGATTTCATGCGCAATGCTGGCGGACAGTCGTCCAAGCGATGCCAGTTTCGATTGTTGCACCCTGGCATTCATCAGGCTGGAGTCCTCCAGGAACACCAGGATCGGCCCGTCTCGTGCCTCTCCTTTGCCGAGCGGCGCCAGGTGCGCCTTGATGCGGGAGCTGTCCTCATTCGCATTCATGGTGATGTCCGTGTGGGAGCCGGCTTCCGGATCGCGACGCCAGTGAGCTACGTAGTCGGCCAGGTCTCGCGACGCGTCACCGATATCGGTGCCATGACAATCGGCCGGGGCGCCCAGCAAACGGGCCGCGCTCGCATTGATGAGGCGAACCCGGTTGTCGGAATCCACAACGACAATGCTTTCGCGAAGATGCTGAACGATGTATTCGTTCAGCTCTGACAGGTTGGCCAGATCCACACCACGCTGGCGCGCCAGCGCCTCACTAAACTGAATGCGCCTCGCAAGCGGTCTGGCCGCTAAAGCGATGGCAAAAATGATGGCGCCAAGGACACCGGCGGCTGAGAAATTGCTCGTGTCGCTGACGCCGCCGATCTGGGAGAACAATTGCTCTCCCAGCACCGCAAGCGTGGCGATCGCGGCAAAAAAAGCAGGAATGCGGAACGGGAGAATCAGGCTGCCCGCGCCGACGAATACCACCAGCAGGCCTCCCAGTCCGCTGCTGATGCCGCCGCTGGCGTGCATCAGGATGACAATGGCCAGAATGTCGACTGGAATCTGGGTGAGGATTTGCGGACCAGCGGTCACCCAGCGGCCACGAATCGCAAAGCCGGTGATTATGGCGAATACAAGATAGCCGCTGACGGTTGCCGCGAAGATAGTCGGGTACCGGTCACCGAAAAACCGTGATTCCTCGCCGGCAAAAAAAAGGCCGATCAGGATAACCGCGATAACAATGCGGAAGACGTTCAGTGTGCCCAGAACCCGCCATGTCAGGTCTGACTCATCAATGGCGCGTTGCAAGGGAGAATCGATCCTGAGCGACCTGGTATCTGTTAGTGCCTGGTTCATTTTCTCCGCTTGCGTCACCGGCGAACGTTCCGGCCAGCGCAGATTGTAGACGAAGCGCGACCGTAATTTTGCGTCTTAGGTTGCTTTCCTACAAAATACGCCGACTTTTCAGGACAGGTCGCCCGGGCATTGCATTAAATGGCATTGATCCAGGCAATTTGCTCCCCGGCGATCACCAATAAAGAAACCAAATGAATCTTCACGAATACCAGTCAAAACAGCTTTTTGCAGAATTCGGCATTCCGGTACCCAGGGGCGTCGCGGCCGATTCCCCCGATGCGGCAGTCGCCGCCACGGAAAATCTTGGCGGCGACCTGTGGGTCGTCAAGGCGCAAGTGCACGCCGGCGGTCGCGGCAAAGCGGGCGGTGTCAAACTGGCTCGCTCGGCTGAGGAAGTTCGCGAATATGCGACTGAGATGCTGGGCACTCAGCTTGTCACTCACCAGTCGGGACCGGAGGGGTTGCCGGTCAATGTCGTGTATGTTGAGGAAGGCTCGGAAATTGATCGTGAGCTGTACCTCAGCATGTTGGTGGATCGTGAAGTCAGCAAGATTTCATTTATTGCCTCTGCAGCCGGTGGCATGGACATCGAGCAGGTTGCGGCCGAAACGCCTGAGCAGATCTTCACGGTAGCCGTGTCGGCCGACGCCGGCCTGCAGCCGTACCAGGCACGACAGTTAGCATTCGGCCTTGGGCTCGACAAGAAGCAAAGTCGCCAGTTCGCGGATCTGATCAGCAAGCTTTATCGCCTCTTTTGTGAATGTGATGCCAGCCTTGTCGAAGTGAATCCACTCATCGTGACCAAGGCCGGTGACGTACTGGCACTTGATGCGAAGATCAACATCGAGGACAACGCACTGTTTCGGCAGGCCCGACTGATGGAAATGAGGGATCCGAGCCAGGAAGACCCGAAGGAAAGAGAGGCCGCAGAGCACGACCTCAACTACGTATCACTGGACGGAAATATCGCCTGCATGGTGAACGGAGCTGGCCTCGCCATGGCGACAATGGATCTGATCAAGCTGCACGGCGGAGAGCCCGCAAACTTCCTTGATGTGGGCGGTGGAGCGACGAGCGAGCGCGTCGCGGCGGCATTCAAACTGATTCTGTCGAACAAAAACGTATCAGCCATCCTCGTCAATATATTCGGCGGCATCGTCAGGTGCGATCTGATCGCGCAGGGCATCGTCTCTGCGGTGAAAGAGGTTGGTGTCGGCGTTCCGGTTGTTGTTCGACTGGAAGGCACAAACGTCGATAAAGGCCGCGAGCTACTCGCTGAGAGCGGGTTCGACATCATTTCAGCAGAGGACCTGACCGACGCCGCGCAGAAAGCGGTTGCGGCGTCGGGCAGTTAACGCGGACTTATCATGAGCATACTGGTCAACAAAGAAAGCAAGATTATTTGTCAGGGCATCACGGGCAACCAGGGGTCTTTTCACACGGAACAGTGCATCGACTATGGTACGAATGTTGTCGCCGGTGTGACACCGGGTCGCGGCGGCGAAGAGCACCTTGGCGTTCCCGTTTATGACACGATGAGAGAAGCCGTTGCCGAAACCGGCGCGGACGTCAGCATGATTTATGTGCCGGCGCCTTTTGCTGCGGACGCCATTCTCGAGGCTGCCGATTCCGGGGTCGAACTCATCGTTTGCATCACCGAGGGCATTCCGGTGCTCGACATGGTCAAAGTGAAGTCGGCGCTTGCGAGTTACGACTGTCGCCTGATCGGGCCGAATTGCCCGGGCATCATCACGCCGGGTGAATGCAAGATCGGCATCATGCCTGGTTTTATCCACCAGAAAGGAAAAATTGGCGTGGTGTCGCGTTCCGGTACGCTGACCTACGAAGCCGTCTATCAGACAACCCAGAATGGCCTTGGTCAAAGCACCTGTGTTGGCATTGGCGGTGATCCTGTCCGCGGCATGAATTTCATCGACTGCCTGGAACTTTTCCAGGCCGACCCGGAAACCGAAGGCGTCGTGATGGTTGGCGAAATCGGGGGTACCGACGAGGAAGCGGCTGCAGAATTCATCCAGTCGAACGTGACCAAGCCGGTGGTCGCCTATATCGCCGGTGTTACGGCACCACCGGGCAAGCGCATGGGGCATGCAGGCGCTATCATTGCCGGAGGCAAGGGAACCGCGGAAGACAAATTCCGTGCGCTCGATGCTGCTGGTGTTGCAACAGTAAGATCCCCGGCAGAACTCGGCAGCAAGATGCAGGAGCTGCTGAACAAGTAGTCGCGATTTGCCTGCCTTACAAAGGGTTCAGGTCTTTCTACAATGAGTGACAGGATAACAGTAGCGCTGGCCCAGGTTGACCTTGTCGTCGGCGATGTCGCTGGTAACACCCAAAAGATCCTCGACTACTGTGCTCGGGCTCACGACGAGATGGCGGCAGATCTTGTCGTGTTCCCGGAACTCAGCATCAGCGGTTATCCACCAGAAGATCTGCTTTTTCACTCAGGGTTACGAAAACGCGTTGACGAGGCGCTCGGGATAATTCGCAGCCGGGTGCGGGATATCGGCGTGTTGCTCGGCTATCCCGAATACCACGACGGGGAAATCTATAACTCTGCGGTGGTCTTTAAAGATGGCACTCCCCTTGCACAATATCGCAAGCAGCTGTTGCCGAATTACAGCGTGTTCGATGAGGAACGGTATTTCGCCGCCGGGCGGGAACCGTCAGTGTTTTCGCTCAACGGTATTCGTATCGGGATAAATATTTGCGAGGACGTCTGGAAGAGCGGACCGTTGGCGGCCAGCCGTGCGGCTGGCGCCGAGGTGATTATCGCGATAAATGGATCGCCTTATGAGACGAATAGCCAGACCAACCGGGAACGTGTCGTCCGGCAGCGCGTAAAGGAGACCGGCGTGCCGTTTGTTTACCTCAACATGGTGGGTGGGCAGGACGAACTGGTCTTCGACGGCGGATCATTCACAATGGACCGGGACGGTGAGATTTGCTTCCGGGCTGCACCCTATTCGGAGGGCCTTTTTCGTGTGGAGCTGGATGCTGACGGCGCCGGTGTCCGACCCGCCAGGGGTGAGATCACGCCGCTGATGTCGACGGAGCAAAGTGTCTACGAAGCGCTGGTCTGCGGTACGCGGGACTATGTCGACAAGAACGGCTTTCCCGGAGTCATTTTGGGCTTGTCGGGTGGAGTGGACTCGGCGCTTGTGGTGGCCATTGCCTGTGATGCGTTGGGCCCTGACAGAGTCCGGGCCATCATGATGCCGTTTCGCTATACCAGTAACATGAGCCAGGAAGATGCGGCCAGGCAGGCATCGTTACTCGGTATTCGCTACGACGTTATTCCGATCGAACCTATGTACGAAGCTACCGTCGCGCAACTGCGCGATATTTTTGCAGGGTGTGACGAAGACGTGACTGAGGAAAACATCCAGGCGCGCTGCCGTGGATTGTTATTGATGTCGATTTCGAACAAGACCGGTTCCATGCTGTTAACCACAGGCAACAAGAGCGAAATGTCCGTGGGCTATGCAACGCTGTACGGTGATATGGCCGGCGGTTTTGCGCCGATCAAGGATTGCAGCAAATCGCTTGTGTACAGGCTGGCGAATTACAGGAACACGGTTAGCGAAGTGATTCCAGAGCGCATCATCACCCGGCCCCCGTCGGCCGAACTGCGGCCTAACCAGAAAGACACGGACTCCTTGCCGGCATATGATGTGCTCGATCCAATTCTCAGGGCCTTTATCGAGCAGGACCTGTCTGTCGATGAGATTGTTGGCCAGGGTTTCGACAAAGACATTGTTGTCAGAATCCTCGAACTGGTCAAACGCAACGAGTACAAACGTCGTCAGGCGCCGCCTGGTATCCGGATCAGCAGCAGGGCGTTTGGGCGGGATTGGAGGTACCCCATAACGTCGCGCTATACCTTCCCGGAGTAGATACTCGAACTTTCAGTCCGGGTCACTAAAGATCAAACCGCTTTAGCCGGCAGGGAAATTTACTGGGTAGTGGGCGGATTGGGCGTTACCCCGTAACGTCGCGCTACACCTTCCTTGAATGATCAATTCTGCGCGACGGAATCGTCCGAGAAGTTCTTTTGCAGGATGCGCCGTGTGTCGTTGGCAAGATCTGTCATGCCGAGGCCTTCGTAGGCTTCAATCATAATCTGCAGAGACTCGGCGCCGCTGTCCGCTCCGTGATAAACCTCAATAGCCGTTTTAGCCCGATTTAAAGCGGCAACATAGGCATCCCGCTCCATGTAGAACCAGGCGACGGCATTCTCGTATGCAGCCAGCCGGTTCCGCAGGTAGACCATGCGCTGTTGTGAATCCGCCGCGTACGGGCTGGCCGGGTAGCGTTCGACAAGCCGGCTGAAAATGGAGAAGGCGAGTTCGCCGTCTCGCGGCGGACGCCGGGAGATATCCTTGCGAAACACTCGCTCCAGAAAAGTCTGGCCTTGTTCGAAGTAAGCAAGCCCTTTTATATATGTTGCGTAGTCAACCCTTGGATGCGTCGGGTTTTCCCGCAGAAAGGTATCGGCAGCGTCGATGGCCTGTTCTGTACGCCCGTCCTTGTAGTAGGAGTAGGTAAGTTCGAGCTGAATTTGCGTGGCAAATTCACTGAACGGGAATCGCGCCTGCAATGCCTCGAAAATGCCAATAGCCTTCCGATAGTTGGCAACTTCAACGGCTTCCTGGGCCTCTACGTAGGCTTCGCGGATATTTTTCGTGAGGTCAAACTCTTCCTCATTGCCGCCGCAACCAGCGAACAGCAGCGCCACGACTGACAGAATCACGAGTCGACGTCTCGGCTGAGGTGTCCCGCAGCAGGCAGCACGCAAAGCTTGCCGCAAATTTTCGATAGAATTGGCCATATTTCTGGTTTTTGCCGTCCTGAACCGGGCAGCCGCCGGACTTTGCATCAATCCGGCGCGATCAGCAAGTATACCGTAAACTTGAAGTTGCCCCGCCCATTGGTTTGACAAGGTTCATGGCCGAAGAATCCCTGCAAAAAGAAATACCGTTGGACCTGTCCGGACAGCGTTTGGACCAGGCGCTGGCGCGTATGTTTCCGGAATATTCGAGGAGCAGGCTGCAGAGCTGGATCAAGCTTGGTCTGGTCACTGTGGATGAGCGCGAGATGCGCCCGCGCGATCCGGTTACCGGGGGCGAACGGGTAGTCCTGACGCCGCAGGCAGAGGTGAGCGTCACCAGCAAACCAGAGCCCATCGCCCTGGATATTGTCTTCGAGGACGATGAATTGCTGATCATCAACAAGCCCGCAGGACTCGTTGTACATCCCGGCGCCGGCAACACTCGTGGCACGCTGATGAACGGACTTCTGCACCATCAGTCGTCGCTCGAGGAGTTACCGCGCGCGGGGATTATTCACCGGCTGGACAAGGACACCAGTGGACTGTTGCTCGTCGGCAAAACGCTGGAATCACATACAGCCCTGACGAGGGCGCTCGCGGACAGGGATATCTCGCGTCATTACCTGGCTGTCTGCAGTGGTGTGCTCACCGGTGGCGGCAAAATCGATGCCCCAATTGGCCGTCATCCCGTTGACCGGCGAAAAATGACCGTTCGCGAGGACGGCAAGCCGGCGGTTAGCCACTATCGGGTCATCGAGCGGTTCCGGGCGCATACCTATATAAGCGTTCAGCTTGAAACAGGCAGAACGCACCAGATCCGTGTGCATTTCGCACACCGTCGAAACCCTCTGTTGGGCGACCAGGCTTACGGTGGCAGGCTGCAACGGCCCGCAGGCGCGTCGGAAGAACTGGTTGAATTGCTGCGCACGTTTCGCCGTCAGGCGTTGCACGCAACGCGGCTTACATTCCTGCACCCGCAGACAGGCGCAGAAATTGATCAGCAATGTGCGCCGCCGGATGATTTCGCCAGGTTGCTCGAAACATTGCGACGCGACGCCGGGGAAAAGGAGTGACGTCAGCTGATTTCTGGATTCCGGCGGCCTGGTCAGCGCCTGGCAATGTTGTCGCTGGATGTTCGCTGCGGACGGGCGGGGTTAGTACCGGTGTCTATGCGTCACTCAATCTCGGTGAGCACGTAGGTGACGACCCGGATGCTGTCAGGAGGAATCGACAGCGTCTTGCTACGGCCTGCAACTTGCCGTCAGAGCCGGCCTGGTTGTCGCAGGTTCACGGCGCCAAGGTGCTCGAAGAACCGACTCGCGATGCTGAGGCTGATGCCTCGCTGACGCGACAGGTCGACAGGGTTTGTGTCGTAATGATTGCCGATTGTCTCCCGGTTCTTCTGGCCAGCGAAGACGGCAGAGAGGTTGCCGCCGCGCATGCGGGTTGGCGGGGATTGTCGGCCGGCGTCCTTGAGAACACGGTGTGCGCATTTAACGCGCCGCCGCACAGCATTCTCGCCTGGTTGGGTCCGGCCATCTCGCAGTCGGCGTTTGAAGTAGGTGGCGAAGTTCGCGAGGCCTTTCTGCAGGGCGACATCAACGCCGCCGATTGCTTCGTGCCGAATGAGCGTGGTCGCTGGCAGGCAGACCTGTACGCTCTTGCCAGTCGGCGCCTGCAGGCGGCTGGTATTCACCAGGTGTTCGGCGGTGGCTGGTGTACGCATGAGGATTCAGCCCGGTTCTTTTCCTACCGGCGTGACGGGCAGTGCGGCCGCATGGCGGCGTTCGTTTTTCGCAATGCCTGAGTTGCCCGGAGCGGCTTGAAAAAGCTTCAAACGACTCAATTAATTGCGCATGGAAATGGGGTCAGAGCCCATTTGGACGTTATTCATCTTAGATTCGGAGGAATCGGGGTCTGACCCCAATTTTCAACAATGCGAATGGATAAACTGACAAGCAAATTTCAGATGGCGCTGGCCGAGGCTCAGTCGCTTGCTGTTGGCCTGGACAATCAGTTCATTGAGCCCGCGCACGTGATGGTTGCGTTGCTCGACCAACAGGGTAGCTCGATACGCGGTCTGCTTGCCAAGTCAGGCGTGAACGTAAATCTGCTTCGCTCGCAACTCGGCGACGCGCTTGACAGGCTGCCGAAGGTGGAGGGAACTGCCGGCGAAATTCATATTTCGAATGAATTATCGAACCTTCTGAACCTGACCGACAAGCTCGCGCAAAAGCGTAATGACCAGTACATCTCCAGCGAGTTATTCGTGCTTGCCGCAATGGATGGCAAGTCCCATCTCAAGCCAATTATGGAGCAGGCCGGCGCCATCCGGGGTGCGGTCGAAAAATCCATCGATGAGATTCGTGGTGGCCAGCAGGTCAATGACCCGAATGCTGAAGACACCCGGCAGGCCCTCGAAAAATACACCATCGACCTGACCGAGCGTGCAGAGCAGGGAAAGCTCGACCCGATTATCGGCCGGGACGACGAGATTCGACGCACGATCCAGATTCTGCAGCGACGTACAAAGAACAATCCTGTCCTCATCGGTGAGCCAGGCGTCGGCAAGACCGCAATTATTGAAGGTCTTGCGCAGCGGATCGTGAACAATGAGATTCCGGAAGGTTTGCGGAACAAACGAATCCTGTCGCTTGACATGGGCTCACTGATTGCCGGCGCGAAGTTTCGCGGTGAGTTTGAAGAACGACTTAAGGCTGTCCTGAACGATCTTGCGAAACAGGAAGGGCAGATCATTCTTTTCATTGACGAATTGCACACAATGGTCGGCGCTGGGAAGGCTGAGGGATCCATGGACGCCGGTAATATGCTGAAGCCTGCTCTTGCGCGTGGCGAACTGCACTGTGTCGGCGCGACGACGCTTGATGAATATCGGAAGTATCTCGAAAAAGACGCGGCCCTCGAGCGGCGTTTTCAGAAAGTTTTAGTTGAAGAACCAACAGTCGAAGACACCATCGCAATTCTTCGCGGACTGAAAGAGCGATACGAAGTGCATCATGGTGTTGAAATTACGGATCCCGCAATCGTGGCGGCGGCGACGCTGTCGCATCGCTATATTTCAGATCGGCAACTGCCGGACAAAGCGATCGACCTGATCGATGAAGCGGCATCACGTATTCGTATCGAGATCGATTCGAAACCTGAGGAAATGGACAAGCTCGAACGTCGCGTCATCCAGCTCAAAATCGAGCGCGAAGCGCTGAAAAAGGAATCTGACGACGCATCCCGGAAGCGCCTGGAAGATCTCGATGAAGAGCTCGAAGCGCTCGAGCGAGAGTTTTCAGATCTTGATGAGATCTGGAAATCCGAAAAGGCAGCCATGCAGGGTACGACACAGATCAAGGAGGATCTTGAACGGGCCCGACTTGAACTCGAGACCGCTCACAGGGCCAATGATCTGGCACGTATGTCGGAGTTGCAGTACGGCCAGATTCCGGAGCTGGAAAAACAGTTAAAGGAGGCGATGGCGGCGGAAGGTCAGGAAACCACGCTGTTGCGTAACAACGTCACCGAAGAAGAGGTAGCGGAAATCGTCTCGAAATGGACCGGCATCCCGGTTTCGAAAATGCTCGAGGGCGAGAAGGACAAGTTGCTGCAAATGGAGGCGGCGATAGAGCAGCGCGTAGTCGGTCAACATGAAGCCGTGACTGCAGTTGCGAACGCGATTCGCCGTTCCAGGGCGGGCCTGTCGGACCCGAACCGTCCGATCGGGTCGTTCCTGTTCCTCGGCCCGACAGGTGTTGGCAAAACCGAGCTGACCAAAGCGCTCGCGCATTTCCTGTTCGACACGGATGACGCCATGGTGCGGCTCGACATGTCGGAGTTTATGGAAAAGCATTCTGTGGCGCGCCTGATTGGCGCACCGCCTGGATACGTCGGGTACGACGAGGGTGGCTACCTGACCGAGTCGGTTCGCCGCCGGCCTTACTCCGTCATTCTTCTCGACGAGGTCGAAAAAGCGCACCCGGATGTTTTTAATGTTCTTCTGCAGGTTCTCGATGACGGGCGCCTGACGGACGGGCAGGGAAGGACGGTCGATTTCCGCAATTGCGTCATTGTCATGACATCGAACCTGGGATCGCAGCGAATCCAGGAGCTGGCGGGCGAGCAAAACTATGAAGCGATGAAGAGCGCGGTCATGGAAGTCGTCGCAACGCACTTCCGACCCGAATTTATCAACCGTATCGACGACGCCGTGGTATTCCACCCGCTGGGCAGGGAGCACATCCGCGCGATCGTGGATATCCAGCTCGGCTACCTTTACGAGCGTCTCGCCGGGCGCGACATGAAAATCGTACTTTCGGACGCTGCCCGCGATAAACTGGCCGAAGCCGGGTTTGACCCGGTATATGGAGCTAGGCCGCTGAAGCGCGCAATTCAGCAGCAGGTTGAGAATCCGCTGGCGCAGGAAATCCTGCAGGGCCGTTTCAAGCCGGGTGATACGATCGAGATTGGCGTCGATGAGGGCCATCTCGAGTTCCAGAACGCGGCCTGATACACATATAATGAGGAACTCGTTGCATCCGGGATCACGGATGCAACGCATCTTTACCCGGAGTCGAACGCATGCCCATTTACGAGTATGCCTGCAGGAAGTGTGACCATAAGCTGGACGCACTGCAGAAGATTAGCGATGAGCCGCTCTTGGATTGTCCCGAGTGTGGTGAGCCCGCGCTCAAGCGGCTGCTGTCAGCGCCTCGCTTTCGCCTGAAAGGACAGGGCTGGTACGAGACGGATTTCAAAAAGGATAAACAGAAGAACGTGCACAAGAGCGATTCCGAGCCAGCCAAATCGACCGTCAAAACGGACAAAAAGGATTCCGCCAAAGCGGAATCCAAAACGACGACCGCCAGCAAAGACAGCACCAAGTGAAGAACCTTCGCCGTTACATTATTGCGGGCCTGCTGGTCTGGTTGCCGCTGGCGGTCACTTATCAGCTGCTGAAATTCGTTGTCAGCCAGATGGACCGTTGGCTGGACAACTTCCTGGGCTGGTTGCCGCCAAACTATAACCCGGACCAGTTGCTCGGCATAGAGCTTCCCGGCCTTGGCGTCATCTTTACATTCCTGCTGCTCGTCATCACCGGAATGCTGGCCGCGAATTTCGTTGGCCGCGCGTTTGTCAACGGTTGGGAATCGCTCCTGGACAGAATACCGGTCGTTCGCGCGGTCTATTCTGCGGTCAAGAAATTTGCGGAGATGGTGTTTTCGGACAAGAGCGAGTCGTTCAAAAATGTGCTGCTGATCGAGTATCCCCGCAAAGGTCTGTACAGCCTCGCATTCCAGACGTCCAGCAACCTGGGTGAAGTCCAGGGGCGCACCGGCGAGGATGTTGTCTGTACTTTTGTACCGACTACGCCGAATCCGACCTCCGGCTTCATCATCATCGTGCCAAGAAAAGATGTGGTCGTTCTGGATATGGAAGTTGACGAGGCGCTCAAGATGATAATCTCCCTCGGTGTGGTGATTCCGACGTGGCGCAATGACAAGCTGCCCGAATTACCGCTCGTCATGCCGGAAGAAGGCGAAAAATAACGACCAAACGGGTGCCTGCAGTGTTGCAGCCTACTCCGGCAGCCCGTACCATTCCGCCTCCAATTTTCGGTCATAGACAAGACGATGCGCAGCCATTATTGCGGACAAGTAGACGAAACCCTGATCGGCGAGGAAATCTCGGTTTGTGGCTGGGTGCACCGGCGCCGGGATCACGGCGGCGTAATATTTGTCGATCTTCGCGACAGGGAGGGCCTGTTACAGATCGTATTTGACCCGGATCGCGCTGAAATCTTTGCGGAAGCCGAGCGGATCCGCAGCGAGTTTGTTCTGGCCGTCAAAGGCAAAGTCCGGCAAAGGCCCGAGGGAACTATTAATCCGAACATGCGGACGGGCCAGGTCGAGGTTCTCGCCCACGAGCTGGTGACGCTCAACGATTCCGAGACGCCGCCTTTTCATCACGACGAGCAGGCCAACGAAGAGCTGCGACTGAAGTATCGTTACCTCGATCTGCGCCGCGAAAACATGCTTGGCAACCTGCGCCTGCGTCACGCGGTGACCCGTGCGATGCGCAACTATCTCGATGACAATGGTTTTATCGACGTGGAAACGCCGATGCTGACGCGGGCGACGCCGGAGGGCGCGCGCGACTACATCGTGCCGAGCCGAACCAATCCCGGAAAGTTTTTTGCATTGCCGCAATCGCCGCAGATTTTCAAACAGCTGCTGATGATGTCGGGACTGGATCGCTACTACCAGATCGTTCGATGCTTCCGTGACGAGGATCTGCGCGCGGACCGGCAGCCTGAATTTACCCAGCTCGATATCGAGATGAGTTTCGTCGATGAAGGCGATGTCACAAATACGATGGAAGGCCTCGTTCGGAATCTGTTCAAAGAGGTGATGGATGTCGATTTGCCGTCACCGTTTCCGCGTATTAGCTATGCGGAGGCAATGCAGCGATACGGCTCTGATAAACCGGATTTGCGCATCCCGCTCGAGCTGATCGAAGTGGCAGATTTGATGGGCTCAGTTGAATTCAAGGTCTTTGCAGGGCCGGCGGCGGACCCCGACGGACGCGTGGCCGCACTTTGCCTGCCTGGTGGCAGTGCATTGAGTCGCAGGGAGATCGACGACTACACCGCATATGTTGGCCGATACGGGGCGAAAGGACTTGCCTACATCAAGGTGAACGATGTGAGCGCCGGTCGCGACGGGCTGCAGTCGCCCATTCTCAAATTCCTGCCAGACGATGCCATCAGCGGCATCATGGACAGAACCGGAGCGAAGGACGGCGACCTCGTCTTTTTTGGCGCAGACAAAGCCCGTGTCGTGAACGACGCGCTGGGTGCGCTTCGCGTCAAGCTTGGCGAAGATCGGGGGCTTGTGCAGGAAGGGTGGCAGCCGCTCTGGGTAGTTGACTTTCCGATGTTTGAAAAAGACCCGCAGTCGAAACGCTGGACGTCACTTCACCATCCGTTCACAGCGCCGGCCGTGGACGATGCCGACGCAGTCAAAGCCGAGCCCGGTACCGTACTGTCGCGTGCCTACGACATGGTTCTGAACGGCTCGGAGATTGGCGGTGGTTCAATCCGTATTCACGACCGGTCGATGCAGGCCGCAGTATTCGAGTTGCTCGGCATCAGCGACGAGGAAGCCGAGGAAAAGTTCGGCTTCCTGCTGCGCGCGCTGAGTTACGGTTGCCCGCCGCACGGCGGCATCGCTTTCGGCCTGGATCGAATGATCATGCTGATGGCTGGTGCTGAAAGTATTCGGGATGTTATCGCATTTCCGAAAACACAAACCGCGAGTTGCCCCCTGACCAACGCACCGGGTGTAGTGTCCGCCGAGCAGCTCAAGGAAGCCGGTATTCGCTTGCGCGCACCGCGACCGGAGTAGTCCAATCACCGGGTTACGCAGGCCCGAATCCGTACTGGTCGTCGTCTACACCGAGCCAGGCAAGATCCTGTTGCTGAATCGCATCATGCCTTTTGAATTCTGGCAATCTGTCACCGGATCGCTGGATCCTGGCGAATCTTCTTTGCACGCTGCTCGACGTGAACTGGAAGAAGAGACTGGTCTGACCGACGAAGGGGATCTTGTCGACTCCGGAATGGCCCGAACCTTCGAGATCGATCCGCGGTGGCGCGATCGTTACCCGCCAGGTGTAACGGAAAACAGGGAACACGAGTGGCGTTACCGCGTCCGCGCACCGATCGATGTCATAGCAAACCCGGCCGAGCATGGTGCGTGGAAGTGGCTCGATATTGACGAGGCAATTGACGCCGTCTGGTCCTGGACGAACAGGGAAGCTCTGGAAAATCTGCGGCAGGAACTGAGCTAGATTCGCGGGTCCGGCTCGCGTTCAGGTGTCGCCAATCTTCTTCAGACGATAGAGCGCATCCATGGCTTCGCGCGGCGTCATATCGTCCGGATTGATCTCGTCCAGCGCATTGGCTAGCTCGTCCGGCTTCTCTTCGGCCGGGGCGGTTAACGGCAGTTGCGCCTGCGGGTGCTCCGAAACCTGGTGTGTTTCCAGTGTTGCCAGGTACGTCCGTGCTCTCTTGATGACAATCGGTGGCACACCGGCCAGTGCGGCAACCTGCAACCCGTAACTTTGATTGGCCGGTCCAGGTTTCACCGCGTGCAGAAAAACCAGTTGTCCTTTATGTTCCGTAGCGTCGAGGTGGACATTCGTACAGGCCGGTATCTCGTCGGCCAGTGCAGTCAGCTCAAAATAGTGCGTTGCAAATAACGTGAACGCCTGCACCTTCTCGCCCATGTGGTGAGCTGCCGCCCAGGCGAGCGACAAACCATCGAAAGTACTGGTGCCGCGCCCGATTTCATCCATCAGTACCAGGCTCGATTCGGTTGCATTGTTCAGGATGGTTGCAGTCTCGGTCATCTCGACCATAAACGTCGACCGGCCACCCGCAATATCGTCGGACGCGCCAATTCGCGTAAAGATCCGGTCAACCGGGCCGATCCGAAGCCTTTCGGCCGGCACAAAACTTCCGATATGGGCCAGTATCGCGATGAGTGCCGTCTGGCGCATGTAGGTGGATTTTCCGCCCATGTTCGGGCCAGTGATGACGAGCAGTTTTCGCTGACGATTGAGTTCGAGATCGTTTGCGACGAAGGGTGTGTCAATGACCTGTTCGACGACCAGGTGACGGCCACCGGAGATTTCGATGCACGGCTCGTCAACGATCTCCGGTTTGGCAAGTCCCAGTGTTTCCGCCCGCTCGGCAAAGGAGCTGAGAACATCGAGTTCCGCGAGTCCCGCTGCCGTGGCCTGCAATGACGGCAAAGATTCAGACAAGGTTTCGATCAGGCAATCGTAGAGGTATTTCTCCCGTGTCAGGGCGCGTTCGCGCGCACTTAAGACTTTATCCTCAAATGCTTTCAGCTCAGGCGTAATGAAGCGCTCCGCCGATTTCAGGGTTTGCCGTCTGACATAGTCTGTCGGCGCCTTGTCGGCTTGCAACTTACTGATTTCGATATAGTAGCCGTGCACCCGGTTGTAACCGAGCTTCAGGTTCGCCACGCCCGTTCGCTCCTTTTCCCGCGTTTCAAGATCGCGGAGATATTGGTCGGCGTTCTCTGCGATAGAGCGCAATTCGTCCAGTTCGTCGTCAAAACCCGGCGCAATGACGCCGCCGTCCCGGATCAACATGGGCGGGTTGTCGATGATCGCCTTGTGCAGCAGGTCTCTTTCCCGGCCGTGATCGCCAATATCCCTGGCGAGGCCCTGTAAGAGAGGAGACTCGGCGGTCTTCAACGGGCTCTTCAGGTCCGGAATCCTGGACAACGCCACCTCGAGCTGTCGCAGGTCACGCGGCCTTGCTGACCGAAGTGCCACGCGGGACAAGATGCGCTCGACATCGCCGATGCCATGAAGGCCCGACTGCAGGGGCTCGATAAGACGAGCAAACAACAACGTTTCGACAGCCTGGTATCGGCCTCGCAGGGTATTCGTATCCCGAAGCGGCCGCTGGATCCAGCGTTTCAGCAAGCGGCTGCCCATCGGGCTTTGGCAGCGGTCCATGACACCGGCGAGCGTGTGTTCCGAATGGCCTGTCAGGCTTTCTTCGAGCTCGAGGTTCCTGCGCGTTGGCCCGTCCATGATGACCGCATCACTCAATTGTTCGACCGTGATGGAGGTCAGGTGTGGCAAGGCGGTTTTCTGAGTGTCGCTGACATATTGCAGCAGTGCGCCTGCCGCAGCGACGCCAAGCGGGACATCGTCGCAGCCGAATCCGGACAGGCTCTGAGTCTGAAACTGAGAGCAAAGCAGCCGTGTTGCGCTATCGTGGTCAAAGTGCCAGGGGGGTCTGCCGCTCACTCGTACACCGTCACGAAACCCGGGGTTCTCGCGATTCTCATCGTCGATGATTATTTCTGCGGGTTTTAAACGTTCCAGTTCGCCGGCCAGGGCGTCACGGCCACTGAACTCCGTCACGCGAAAGCGGCCACCTGCCAGGTCCAGCCACGCAAGCCCGATCCGGTCGCCATCCATGTAGATTGCGGCGACCAGGTTATCCCTGGCTTCCGGCAGCAACGCTTCATCGGTGAGTGTGCCGGGCGTAACCACTCGCATCACTTTGCGTTCGACAGGTCCCTTGCTTGCTGCCGGATCGCCGACCTGTTCGCAAATGGCAACCGACTCGCCTTTCCGGACCAGCCTGGCCAGGTAGCCTTCCGCAGCGTGGTATGGCACGCCCGCCATCGGTATCGGGTTGCCCGCGGACTTGCCCCTGGCGGTCAGCGTGATGTCGAGCAGTGAGGCCGCGCGACGAGCGTCATCGAAAAAGAGTTCATAGAAATCCCCCATCCGGTAGAAGACCAGCATGTCTGGATAATCGGCCTTGATGCTCAGGTACTGCTGCATCATCGGCGTATGAACGGGGCTCACCTTGGCGCTCATCGTATTATTGTTGTCGGCGACATGGACGGGTCATGCTAGCCTCTGTCGATGACGAAGTCGATGCCCGGTACACTCGAATGAAAATCGTGCACGTCGAAACCGGCCGCCATTTTTTTGGCGGTGCACAGCAGGTGATCTGGCTGATAAAAGGCCTGACAGAAAAGGGTGTGGAGTCGATGCTCGTGTGCCCTCCGGGCTCGGCGATCGATACGGCGGCAAGGGCGTCGGGATTGTCCGTCACCAATATCCCCTGTGCGGGGGAACATGATTTCCGATTTGCGTGGCGCCTCTATTCACTCTTGCGACGGGAAAGGCCGGATATTCTCCATTGCCACAGCCGCAGAGGCGCCGACTTTCCCGGCGGCTGGGCGGCGTTGCTGGCTGGCACGCACGCCGTTGTCACACGCCGTGTCGATAGTCCCGAGTCGCCAACGGCCGCCGCGATTCGTTACCGGCCGTTCAGGAAAGTGGTCGCGATTTCCGAGAACATTGAAGCTGTTCTGAAGAAGAGCAGAGTCCGGAGCGGCAAGCTTTCAATCATAAGGAGTGCGGTTGACCTCGACGCTGTCGCGGTGGACGTCGACCGGCGCGTGCTGCACGAGAAATTCGGCATCAGTGTGCATGCATTTGCCATCGCTGTTGTCGCTCAGCTCATCAAGAGAAAAGGGCATCGTTTTCTCCTTGATGTGCTGCCAGGATTGCTCGCAGAAAATCCTGGTATCAAAGTGGTCTTCTTCGGCACCGGCAATGCCGAGTCGCAGTTGCGCGCCCTGACGAGCAAACTGGGCCTGTCGGGAGCCGTGCAATTTGCCGGATTCCGTGATGACCTGGACGAGTACCTCGGGGCGTTTGATCTGCTCGTCCACCCTGCGGAAAAGGAAGGGCTGGGCGTGGCAATGCTGAAAGCTGCTGCAGCCGGTTTGCCCGTGATTGCTTTCAATATAGCGGGCTCGGCGGAAGCTGTTGTCCACGGCCAGACGGGCATACTGGTCGAGCCCGGTGATTTGAGTGACTTGCAACGGGCGATCGGGGTGCTGGTTGAGGAGCCCGATATCGGGGTCGGCCTGGGAGTGGCCGGGCGAAAGCGCATGCGGGATGAATTTCCGGTCGCTTCAATGGTAGAAAGCTACGTTGACCTTTACGAAGAGATCTTGAGTGAGTGATACCGAATCCATTGCCACCCTGGCTGAGGCGCTCGTCCGGGAACTGATCGCAGCTGACCAGGTGGTATCGACGGCCGAGTCCTGCACCGGTGGCTGGATCGCAAAGTCGCTCACGGATATTGCCGGTAGCTCGCAGTGCTTCGGCTACGGCATCGTCAGCTATTCAAACAGCGCCAAGGTGTCGTTGCTGGGCGTGGACCCGCGAACACTTCAGGAGCATGGTGCCGTGAGCGAGGCTGTGGTTCTGGAAATGGTGAGTGGTGTTCTGCAGCTGAGCGGTGCCAGCTTTGCAGTCGCGGTCAGCGGTGTCGCCGGACCGGATGGCGGTACCGCGGACAAGCCGGTCGGGACTGTATGGTTTGCCTGGGCGACAACGACCGATATGAGTCCCGACATCGAGGCCGAGAAGCATTTTCTTCAGGGGAATCGCGAAACCATTCGTGCACAAGCGGTAATATTGGCACTACAGGGCCTGAGGGAGCGTCTGAGAGAGAGTGGCTGACAAGAAACTGTTTTTTGCCTTATGGCCATCCCACCGGCAGCGGGAACAGCTGCGCGATGCGATTGTCCCGTCCTTGTCCACCGTGGAGGGGACTGCGGTGGATCGCGGCAACTGGCACGTAACGCTGGTTTATATCGGTGATTTTCCGGAAGAGCGAATTCCCGGGCTCAGGTCAGCGGTCGCGCTCATCGATCCGGGGCAGATACGGGTTCGTTTCGAAAGCCTGACTTTCTGGCAGCGGCCGAAAATTGCCTGCGTGCACACCAGGACAGTTCCGCCGGAGCTGGAACGCCTCGTCCAGTCGCTGCAGCAGGCGCTGATTCCGTTCGGCTATGACCCCGATCCCCGCGTTTACCGGCCGCACATCACCGTGGCAAGAAAGGTCCGGACTTTTCAGGAAGTGCGCCTGGCGCGGCCGGTTGAGCTCACCTGGTCGGAATTTGAACTGGTGGAGTCGGTCTCGTTCCGCGGCGAAGTTCAGTACCACCCATTGAAACAATAGCTTCGGCTCAATTCTTAAGATATTGCTGAGTTTCTCGTCGGCCTCGCGGCTACCGTCCGCGCGGATTTATGGAATAATCCCCCATTAACTTTTCACCTTCGGAATGGTTTAAAAATAATGGATGACAATCGCAAAAAGGCGCTCGCCGCCGCTCTGGGACAAATAGAAAAACAATTCGGCAAAGGATCTGTCATGCGATTGGGCGATGGCGGCGTTATCAAGGACATGGAATCGATTTCTACCGGATCCATCGGCCTGGATGCGGCGCTTGGCATCCGTGGCCTTCCCAAGGGACGCGTCATCGAAATCTACGGTCCGGAATCTTCCGGCAAAACGACTTTAACGCTGCAGGTTGTCGCAGAAGCGCAAAAACTCGGTGGCACGGCGGCATTTGTCGATGCCGAGCATGCGCTCGATCCTGCATACGCCGAAAAACTGGGCGTTAACGTGGACGAACTCCTGGTGTCTCAGCCGGATACCGGCGAGCAGGCGCTCGAAATCACCGATATGCTGGTTCGATCCGGCGCGATCGATGTCGTGGTCATCGACTCGGTTGCGGCACTGACGCCCAAGGCGGAAATCGAGGGCGAAATGGGAGATTCGCACATGGGCCTGCAGGCCCGTTTGATGTCACAGGCGCTCAGGAAGCTGACCGGCAACATCAAGCGATCCAATACGATGGTGATCTTTATCAACCAGATTCGTATGAAGATCGGGGTCATGTTCGGCAGCCCGGAAACGACGACCGGTGGTAATGCACTCAAATTCTATTCATCGGTTCGTCTCGACATTCGGCGTATCGGCGCCATCAAGAAGGGCGACGAAGTGATCGGCAACCAGACCCGGGTGAAGGTCGTCAAGAACAAGGTGTCTCCGCCGTTTAAACAGGCTGAGTTCGAAATTCTCTACGGCGAGGGAATTTCCCGCGAAGGCGAAATCATCGACCACGGTGTCGAACAGGGCATTATCGACAAGGCAGGCTCGTGGTACAGCTATGGTGATGATCGCATCGGTCAGGGTAAGGAAAATGTCCGCCTGTACCTGAAGAGTAACCCCGAGATCGCGGCCGATATCGAAGCCCGAATTCGCGCGACACTGATGCCGCCGACACAGGTAGCAGCAGATCAGGATGCGGGAGCTGAGGCTGCCGATACGGATGAGGCTGTCGCTTAACAGGCATCGCCTTGCAGACTGATGCTCATTCCATGAGTGAAGCCAAGTCCATCAATGAACTGAACGCCGACCTCTTCCATGCGGAAGAGGTCGATCGTTTTTCAGATCCTAAAGAGGCCCGAAAAAAGGCCATGGACTACCTCGCACGCCGCGAGTACGGTCGGGACGAGTTGGTTAATAAGCTGACCAACGCGGGCTATAACCACGACATCGCGGCCGTGGAAGTCGACCGGCTGACGGATGATGGATTACAGAGCGACGAGCGTTTCGCCGGCAGTTTTGTGCAGTCGCGTATCAATCAGGGCAAAGGGCCGGTGCGCATCCGCCAGGAGCTCAAGGAACGCGGCCTGCGTGCATCAATTGCCGAAAGTGCGCTGAAGGAAGTGGATCAGGACTGGTTCGAACTGGCAAGAGACGTGCGGGTACGAAAGTTTGGCGCGGGCCTGCCGGGAGATTTCTCGGAGAAGGCGCGCCAGATGCGGTTCCTGCAATACCGTGGATTCGATTCTGAGCAAATCCAGGTTGCAGTCCAGGCGCATGGTGATGACTAGCAGTTATCGCTACACTACGCGCAATTGCAAATACGCCGGCAGACCCCACAAACCCTGAATGAAACGCATGACCAGCAACGAGTTGCGCCAGGCATTCCTGGAATTCTTCCATGGGCATGGCCATGAGATTGTCGCGAGCTCGCCGCTCGTTCCGGGCAACGATCCCACTTTGCTGTTTACCAATGCAGGCATGGTCCAGTTCAAGGACGTTTTCCTGGGTGAAGACAAGCGTAAGTACAACCGAGCGGTAACCTCGCAACGATGCGTTCGTGCCGGCGGTAAACACAACGACCTCGAGAATGTTGGCTACACAGCCCGACATCACACCTTCTTTGAAATGCTTGGCAATTTCAGTTTCGGCGACTATTTCAAAGAAGATGCCATCAAGTACGCCTGGGAGTTCCTGACTGAAACGTTGGGCCTCCCGGCCGAACGACTCTGGGTCACCGTCTTCGAAGATGACGACGAAGCGGCGGACATCTGGCTTAAGACGATGAAAGTTGATCCGAAACGTTTCACTCGCATGGGCGCCAAGGACAATTTCTGGGCCATGGGCGACACGGGACCTTGTGGGCCCTGTAGTGAGATATTTTTTGATCATGGCCCGGATGTTCCCGGCGGGCCGCCCGGTTCGCCGGATGAAGATGGTGATCGCTATGTCGAGATCTGGAATCTCGTCTTCATGCAATTCGACCGTTCTGCCAGCGGAGAAATGGTGCCTTTGCCGAAGCCGTCCGTGGATACGGGCATGGGCCTCGAACGTGCTGCCGCGGTTATGCAGGGCGTGCACACGAATTACGACATAGATCTTTTCGCCAATATTATCGATGCCACCGCAAAGATCCTCGGCGTTGAGAACAACGGCTCAAGCTCATTGAATGTAATCGCCGATCATATTCGGGCGTGCGCGTTCCTGATTGTTGATGGCGTATTGCCAGGCAACGAGGGCAGGGGCTACGTGCTTCGCCGAATCATTCGTCGTGCAATCCGACACGGTAAGAAACTCGGCGTCGATGAGGCGTTCTTCAGTAAGCTGGTGGATCCGCTCTGCGCTGAAATGGGCGATGCCTATCCGGAGCTGGTGAAGGCCAAAGCGCATGTTGAGAAAGTGCTCGATAAAGAAGAACGCCGATTCGCCGAGACCCTTGATCAGGGCATGGAGATCCTCGACGAAGCTATTGCCGGACTAAAGGGCAAGGAATTGCCGGGTGACGTCGTCTTCAAACTTTACGATACATACGGTTTCCCGGTTGACCTCACGGCGGATATTGCACGAGAACGTGACCTGACTGTCGATCAGGCAGGATTCGAAAAAGAGATGGAGTCGCAGCGGCAGCGTGCACGTGCAGCCAGCAAGTTCGGTGTCGGCGATCAGTCCGGAATAAAAACAGATTCGGTAACTAAATTCTCCGGTTACGAAGTTGTCGAGACTTCCGGAACAATCATGGCTATCTACAGGAACGGCGAATCGGTTGATTCGGCATCCGAGGGAGATGAAGCTGCATTGATACTCGATGCAACGCCTTTTTATGCAGAAAGCGGCGGGCAGGTCGGCGACACCGGTGTCATAGGAACCAAAAATGGATCGTTCCTGGTCAGTGACACAAGAAAATCGGGCAAGGCCAACGTCCATTTCGGCAAGATGCAGAGTGGCACGCTGAATGTTGCGGACCAGGCCAACGCGAAAGTCGATGCCGAACGGCGCGCAGCCATTGTTCTAAATCATTCCGCGACTCACCTTATGCATGCGGCATTGAGGCAGGTGCTGGGAGATCATGTGCAACAGAAGGGATCGTTGGTCGCGCCAGACAAATTACGCTTCGATTTTTCCCACTATGAAGGTGTAACGCCCGAGCAGTTGGAGCAGATCGAAAACCTGGTCAACGAGCAGGTGCGAAAAAATGTCCGGGCGGATACCCGGCTTATGAGTTATGACGATGCTGTCGCATCCGGCGCAATGGCACTGTTCGGTGAGAAGTACGATGACGAGGTTCGTGTTCTCCGTTTGGGCGACGGGTTTTCCGTTGAACTCTGCGGCGGCACACACGTCAACAGCACAGGCGACATCGGCGTATTCAAGATTACGTCGGAAGGCGGCGTGGCGGCTGGTGTGCGCCGCATCGAGGCTGTGACTGGCCAGGGTGCAATGGATTGGATAGAAGCGAACCAGCGAATGCTCTACGAAATCGCCGACATGCTGAAAAGTCAGCCTGCACAGGCAGCGGCCAAGATCGAGCAGCTTCTTTTGAACAACAGGGAACTCGAAAAGAAACTGGCGACGGCAAAGCATGCGCTGATCACTGGAGAGGCGACCGACCAGGAAGACAACATTCAGGTAGTCGCGGGGATCAAGGTGGTGGCGTCGCGCGTGGACGGTGTCGACGCCAAGGCGATGCGCGACGCAATAGACCGCGTCAAAGACAAGCTTCAGAATGCCGTGGTCGTTATGGGGTCAGTAGACAATGGCAAAGTGAGGCTTGCGGCGGGTGTCACCAAGAACAATATTGACAAGATCCGTGCGGGTGACCTCATCAATTTCGTTGCCGAACAGGTCGGCGGCAAAGGGGGCGGTCGACCCGACTTTGCACAGGCTGGCGGCAGCAATCCCGACGGCCTGGATGCCGCTCTGGGCTCTGTTCGCGACTGGGTTTCGGAGCAAATAGGCTGACTTCCTGGTGAGATTTCAAGAGTTTACCGACGAATGTGCAAAGGCAGGGGACAGCCGCAGGCAATTTCGTCTACAATAACAAGCGTTTACAACAATAAGCAGCGTAGCAAGGGCTAGATGCCCGCATACGGCAGGAGTAGGAAGTCATGCTGATACTTACGCGACGCGCCGGTGAGACCGTCATGATTGGGAGCGATGTCACAATCACGGTCTTAGGGGTGAAGGGAAACCAGGTCCGCATCGGAATTAATGCGCCGAAGGACGTGGCTGTGCACCGCGAAGAAATATACGAACGGATTCAGAGCGAGAAGAATACCGAAGGGGCCGGGGAGCCCGAATCTAAAGCGGAATAAAGGTCAATTTCCTGCTTTACCTCGCCCAATCCCATCAGTACTATGCACGTCCGCCGTCGGGGACGATGGTGGGTTTTTGACAACAATTTGAGTAAACGGAGAGGTGGCTGAGTGGTCGACAAATTCGCCGGGAGCGAATTTGGACGGCGAAGCCGCCCGCAGGGCGAGGCGCAGGACGCGCCGAGTCAAAGCGCGAAGGAGCGCTGGTGGCAGGATCTTCAACGAAGCCATTTTGCCAACAAATTGAGAAAATCGGAGAGGTGGCTGAGTGGTCGAAAGCGCTCCCCTGCTAAGGGAGTAAGGGCTAATACCCCTTCGAGGGTTCGAATCCCTCCCTCTCCGCCACTACTACTTTTGGGTCCTCAAAGAGGGCCCAAAAGTAGTAGAAGAAAGTTAGAATTCGAATCCTCGAATTAGACAATGGGGTTCGACAGACCGGCGGAGCCGGAATGGACGCACGAAGTGCGCCCGGAGGGTGAGCCACCGCAGGTGGTGAATCAATCCCTCCCTCTCCGCCACAAAAAAAAAGCGATTTCGATCGCAAGACACAAAACAATGCGCCCGTAGCTCAGCTGGATAGAGTACCTGGCTACGAACCAGGCGGTCGGGAGTTCGAATCTCTCCGGGCGCGCCAAATGACAAAGGGTCCCCATCGGGGGCCCTTTTTCATTTGTTGTGTGTCCGGATGAAGATGAGAACTCCAGTTCGACAAAACGCGGTAGCGTTTTGGACGCCGCAGGCGCCCGCAGGGTCAAAACAGCGGCGGCGCTGTTTTGATCAATCTCTCCGGGCGCGCCAAATGACAAAGGGTCCCCATCGGGGGCCCTTTTTCATTTTGGGTGTCTGGATGAAGCTGAGGACTCCAGTTCGACAAATCGCATGCGATTTGGACGCCGCAGGCGCCCGCAGGGG
>JAHEFF010000064.1 GCA_024640315.1 Woeseiaceae bacterium | reverse complement strand
ACGCGGCGCAGAAGCAGTTCGGCGCGTCCTGCGCCAATCTTCTTTTGCCAGCCTACAATGAGATCGCCGCCCGGCAGCAAGACCGCGCCAATGTGACCAAGTGGCACGTCGGAACTGATCGCAATCGGATCCGCGAAGTTCTTGCCACCATCTCCGGACCAGGCCGCTTTAACGATGGGCTGTCCGGCGGCGGCCGTAAACCACGCAACAACGAGCATGTCGTCAGCTGACCTGATTATGGGGCCGTTGACCGGGCAGGCAGCGATCTCCCAATCATCCCTGGCTACCGGGATTCCCGGCTGCCACTCGCCAAACTCACGTCGCGACACGTAAATGTCGCGTACTTCAGCTGTAGTGCGATCCCGATACACTGCCACCGGCCCATCTGTGGTCAGCGCGACATCGGTCTGACAGCAGTCGCAAGTGAGGCCATCGACCATCGATGAGCGAATCGGTACCTGGTCCACGCCGAATGTTGCGGCACGCAGTGTCATGCCACTGGCGCCTACGTCATTTTCGTCATAGTCATTGACCATCTTGCGGCCATCCAGCCAGACGAGACCAAGTCCGTTTGAATCCGGGAACAGGGTAACGAATCCGTGCTCCGTCGGAGTACCGTCGAAATGTGGCAGAAACGGCTCGGACCAGGTGTCGCCACGATCATTCGACAAGGACACCTTTACGTCATAGGCGTAACCACCTTCGGGCTGGCTATCGAGCCAGTGCGCGCCCCAGAGCGAATCTGACAACGGCACAACAGACGGGAAATCAGCCCAATTGACGAACCAGGTGTCGCCGCGGGCAACTGTTCGCGGCGCTTTCCAGCCTGCCCCGGCCAGCGCAGAGAACCTGAGGGCGTGTCCATCGCCATCCGGCTCGATCCAGCTGAGTACCACCGTGCCATCGGACCCGGTGGCGAGATTGGGCCCCATGCTGCCGGTAGCTGCGGGAGTGTCCATTGCGGTGACGGATTCCGGCGTGGATTCACTGCCACAGCCTGCCAGAACGAAGGAGATAAAAAGCAGCAAGCCTTTTTGAAAGACTGTTGTCATGCCGGCATTATGCGGCTGGACAGTTGAATTGACCATATTACGGGATATAGAAATTGATTCGGCGGTAGCAGACGCTATACTGCGACGCTGCTTCGCGTTGTGTTAAGTTTTCCCCCCGGGAGATTCCCGGCTCACCTGTGGCTAGGTGGCAGAGTGGTTATGCAGCGGCCTGCAAAGCCGTGGACGCCGGTTCGATTCCGACCCTAGCCTCCAATTTTTCTGACATGGCATTTGACCGGCCCCGGCCGGCTCATGCGCCATGAATTACGGCCGTTAATTTCCCGGTGGCGTCTATTTCTTCACGCGATTGGGAATCAGCGCCTGCAAAACAAATTCCGGCAACAATTTCTTCAGATAGCGCCGGAAGCCTGACGGCAGCATTCGGGCGATGCGCTCAAGCATGAACGCGACATATCCCCTGGGTGCAGATGTATTGAACTTGCTCTTGTATCCCAAATCATCGGCGGTAAGTTCCAGGTCAAAAAAGCGGCCGATTTTTTCAGCGGTTTCGCGAGGCTTGGCCGCAAAGTCACCATAGTCAATTTCGAGGTGCGGGATATCGAATTCCTTGATTGTCCGCCGCGCGAAATCGATGTGATCTTTAATTCTCTTAATATAATCGCTCTTGTCACCGGAGGGGGCATCCCCCCAACCGGCGCGCAAAAGACTACGCAGGATTTCCTTCGGATCTCGCGTTACGAGTAACACTCTTGTGGTCTCGGCATCCACCAATGGCCACCAATACCCCAGCGTGTAGCAAAATCGCGGGTCTTTCCAAATCCACGGTTGCTTGTCCATGTAGTACTCAACCAGGGCTCTGTGTTCATCGCGACGTTCCAGAGACTTGATGGCCTCCGCCTGTTGCGGCTCGATTGCTCCTAATGTCCACGTATTGTGATGCGGGAAACCGACGGCCGCGAGAATACTGGCGTCGGCTTCAATGAGTTCATCGAGTTCCCAGAACCCGCCTGGGTTATTTTTGTCCGCCGCCTGCAATTGCTCGTTCGGATCATCGGCTACGAAATAGCCTTTCCTGGCGAAAATAGAGGCGGTCAGACTCGTTCCTGACCGCGCCATACCGACTACGATGACGTTTTTTGGCATATTTTTTTAGCCGGGCATTCCCCCGGATGACAATCCGAAAAACCTGGGCCTGATCCTTCTATTCTTATTCAACGAGTCTCGCGACTTAGGGCCGCCGCAATCTGGTTCGCCCGACGCGGAATGTCCGGCCGCATCGGGTCTGCCATGATACAGCGATTAACATGCTTCGTGCTATGCCCGTCCTGCTTTGTGCACGATCAGCTCACGTCAAATGCATCAAGCAAAACTTAAGCTGCTGCGCTTATAATACGGACCGCGCCCGGGTGGCGGAACTGGTAGACGCTACGGACTTAAAATCCGTTTCGCGAAAGCGAGTGCGGGTTCGATTCCCGCCCCGGGCACCAACCAAATGGCTGGCAAAACTGCGCAGCTGCGCCCGATAGCGGAAGGGACTTAATGTTTAGTTCAATACGAAAGGCTCGTCGGCACGGACATATAAGACATCGCATCAACGCACGGCTGAAGCAAGTCGGCCTGCATATTAATGCCTATTACCTGGTCCGCGAGGGCAAAGATCTTGCCGACCTGCAATACGGCGCGCTTCCCGCCGAAATCAAGAGCGAGATTCTGGATCCAAAGGATGTACCGGCCATTGCCGCATGCTCGGAATGGGCCTCATTGGCGAACATCCAGGCCCGGGTGGACAAGGGTCATTTCTGCGTAGTACTCAAACACGGCGAGCAAATCGCAGCTTACACGTGGGCCGACCTGAATGAGGTGAATGACACTGCATGCAACTACGAGCTGAAGCCGGGTGAGGCGTATCTCTATGATGCCTTCGTCGTGCCTGAATACCGCGGCGGCGCTCTGGCGCCGCTATTGCGAATTGAGTGCTACAAGCATCTGCAGGAAGCAGGCATGCATACCTTCTACAGCGTATCCGACTATGTCGATACACCCGCAATTCGATTCAAACAAAAGCTAAACGCAGAGTTCCTGAAGCTCTATCTGCAAATCAAGGTGGGAGACCGGGAGCTGGGTCACTGGCTCCTGAAGGACTACTCTTAAACAGCACATCACCCTGATTGAGCGAAAAGACGCCTTTTGACCAAGCCGTGACGCCTTGGGACCATACCGCGGCAAGGCAGTCTGGCAATCTTCTGTACGAGGCTACAGGAGATCAACATGACTACCGACAATCGTGAATTCAGGAAACCGGCGCTTTACTGGGTTGCACTCGTGCTTATGCTGTGTGCATTCCTCGCCGCCTCTATTGCGGGAGGTTCGCTATGAGCCTCGAGGTGTTTGCCGGCATGCTCTTTCTCGGAATTTTCGCTGCGATCCTCACAGGACTTGCCGGGCTCTTTTCATTTTGCTGGCACGCGATGATTCACCCATCCGTTGATTACCTCAGGCGACTGAAAAACACTCGAAGGCGGGTATGACATTCCAGCTCACGCATAGATAGTCCGATCACTTAAATTTCTCCGCCGTTACTCAATAGGTGATTAGTTCGCCGTCCAGTGGCGGAGTTGTGATCGGCAAACGCCGCGCCCCGGTGCGTTGCTCAAAGGCGTAACCCAGGGCCAGCAATCTTGGCTCGCTAAACGCAGGACCCAGAAATGAAATCGACACCGGCAAACCTCGACCAGTGAATCCTGCCGGCACTATGAGGTCGGGAAACCCGGTGAGGTTGGCAAGGATGACCGGCGATCCACCGCCACCGGGCGCTCCATCTGGATCGGGATCGGGATCTGCCCGCTCCGGTCGGGTAGGCGAAGTAGGGTAGACGATAGCGTCAAGCTTCTCTGTCTCCAGCAGTCCGCCGATAACGCCCCGCATTAGCGGCAAAGCGTGGTCCCGAACGGCGAGGTATTCATAGTCCGTTAACTCACCACTGTCGTCTTCCTTCATCATCAAATCCCAACGACCGGGATTCGGAGTAATCCCGTCATCGCGACGCGACGTGAGCGTCATCGACTTGCTGATCAGTTCGGCAAGCGTCTTCGGGTAGTCTGGTCCGAGTGTCCCCAGGTAGTCTTCGATTTGCGACCGAAATTCGCGATACCGAATCGCACGATAGAATTCGCCGCGTGACTCCAGCAGCCACTCGGGCAATTCGACATCGATGATTTCGGCACCTGCATTTCTCATTGACTGCAGTGACGCCTCGACAATCCAGTCAACTTCCTCGTCTGCTTCCATGAAGTCTCGAGCGATACCGATGCGGGCACCTTTCAGGGCATCGGCATCGAGAAAACGCGTGTAGTCTGTCTCGAAGCGTTCTTCACTTTTTATCGTGGCTGCGTCGGCCAGGTCGACGCCGGTCATCACGCCAAGAGAGACCGCTACGTCATAAACACTGCGCGCCATCGGGCCGGCGGTATCGAATGACAGCGCTAATGGAATGATCCCGTCACGACTCAGCAATCCGTGCGTCGGCTTGAGGCCGACTATGCCATTGGCGGAGGAGGGGCCCCGAACAGAACCCCCGGTGTCCGTGCCCAGCCCCACTGGCGCGTAGGCCGAAGCGATCGCTGCGCCGGTGCCACCGGATGACCCGGACGGCGTTCTTTCCGGATCGTGCGGGTTATAAATTGGTCCATCCAGCGAGTTCATTGCGCCACCCGATGCGAATTCGCTCATGTTCAGCTTGGCCAGAACGATGGCGCCGGCGGCTCGGAGCTTGCTCACCAGGAACGCGTCGTCAGGAGGAATTGAATCTTCGAGCATGAACGACCCGGCCGTCGTCGGCATATCTGCCGTGTCGAGATTATCCTTCAGAACCACAGGTATTCCGTGCAAAGGCGAGCGCCTGCCTTGAGATTTTCGTTCCCTGTCCAGCGCTCGCGCGGTTTCAAGGGCATTCGGGTTGATCAAGAGTACCGCGTTCAGCTTCGGACCCGCTTCGTCGTAAGCGTCAATCCGCGCAAGAGACATTTTGACTAACATCTCTGAATTCAATGCACCTGAATCAAAGGCTGCATTGATGTCAGCGATCGTGGCACTGGTCAGGTTGAATTCTTCCGCTGCGACATTAAGCGCAGACAGCAGCGAAAGCAGACAGCCTGTAACAAGTGAACGCGTTTTGATCTGGTGCATGTTTTTTTATTCCTTGTAGATGCACTAATTTCGGTATCGCCGGCTACTTGATCAAAGCAGCAATCCTGTGTCCGGCCAGGTTCACCTGGCGCTTTGCGATTGACCGCGCTGCCACCAAGTATTCGTGGCTCAGGGTGATGATCGGCGGCTCACTGTTTTCAAGTTTCTTCACCAGTTGCATCTTTACGTCATCGGTATAGACGAATCTTCTTGCCAGGTCCGCATGATGCGCGAGCCACTCATCGATAGCCGCGTCATCGACAACATCTTCTTTAATCGATCGCACAGTGCGCGCCGAGGGTTCCAGGCTTTCCATGTACGTCGGCAGACCGTCCCATACCGCATGCAGGTTTCGGGTGTCATCCCCCCAAACGACCTCGACGCTGTTGCCGCCGCGATCTCCCTGCGGAAAATATGCGCCGCTAAACAGCGCGACATTGTGCAGTGGTTGATGCATATCGCCGGCCAGATGAAGAATCCAGCAAAGCGCCACTGCCTTTTCAGCATCTGTTGCGCTGTCGCTATGCCAGATTTGCAGATTTCCACGCAGCGCCTGCACGAGGTTCAGACTCTGCCTCATTGGCAGTGTGAATTCCGTCTCCATGTTGTGATCGAGCTTGCCACGAAGCGCAGCTTCGTCTGCTGCCGTCAGCCATACGAGCATGTTGATGTAATGCCAGCGACTCCGGTTGTACTTGCGGCGCACGTCGTCGCCCAGAGTCTGGACAAGATCAGGCCAGATGGATGCCTGCTCGAGGAGCCAGCGCCCCCTCTGCATCTCATCACCTGTTTCAATTTCTCGCGGCATTAACCGCTCGAAGTCCTCCGCAAATCGGGGGTGAGCCGTCAAAACCGTGATCACTTCCCGCTGACGTGACGGCTCCAACTGATCGAATGCGATAGACGCTGTCGCTTTGTGACCAACCTCGTGCCAGGCCCAGGCGGGTGTCACAACCAGTAGGGCGGCAATCGCGGTCAGAATCAATCTACGCACAGCATTCTTCCTTCTTAATGGATGCAGGCCGTTTAAGGTCCGGTTAGGATACATGAATGGCGAAATTCTACTTTTACTATTCGTCGATGAACGCCGGCAAGTCCACAGCCCTGTTGCAGTCGAGCTATAACTACCGGGAGCGTGGCATGAACACGCTCGTTCTCGCACCCGACTTTGATGACCGATTCGGTGTGGGCAAAGTCACGTCGCGGATAGGCCTGGAAACCAATGCCACCACATTCGCTGCTGATGAGGACTTGTTCAGGCTCATTTCGAAGCGGGACTTCGAATCACCGTTGCATTGCGTACTGGTCGATGAAGCGCAGTTTCTGACGAAGGAGCAGGTGCACCAGTTGGGTGAGGTCACCGATGAGCTCAATATTCCGGTACTCGCATACGGCCTGCGCACAGACTTCCAGGGCGAGCCGTTTCCGGGCAGCAAGTACTTGCTGGCCTGGGCAGACAATCTGAAGGAACTGAGGGCAATTTGTTTCTGTGGCGGCAAAGCGACAATGGTCATTCGTCTGGATCAGGACGGCAACGCGATTACCCAGGGTTCCCAGGTGGAAATAGGTGGCAACGATCGCTATGTATCGATGTGCCGAAAGCACTTTAAGGAAAATTACTATCGCGAAACGCTCGTGCCGCAGCACCAGTTGCCGCTCGATGTCGTGGACGATCCCGACTAGCGAGCGGTTTCACCAGGAGAGCCGCCAACCTCTGGCTTGACCGGCAGGATTGCCGTGTTCTCTCTAACCAGCACGTTGTGCATGTCCTCGAGTGTCATCATGATGACCGTATCATCGAGGCTGATGCCTTCAAGCCCTTTACCCGGTCTTGCTCCCGGATCGACGAACTTCAGCCCGTAATCACCCAGTGTGATGACATCCTCGTTCGACAGGACCTGGTTTGAAATTCGCCGCGAATTGACGAAAGTTCCATTGGCGCTGTTGAGGTCCATCAAGAGCGTCGCAGTACCGTGCCTGACGAGGAGTGCGTGGTGACGGCTAAGGAACTTGCTGTCGACACAAAGGTCGTTGTGCTCGGCGCGCCCTACAAGAAGCCTGGTTCCGTCAAAGCGAATTTTTCTCAGGGTTTCGCCATTGCGGGTAAGAAACAGCAATGGCCCTTTGCGCACGGTGCCGCTGGCGCTGCCTTCTGCCGGGTCTGAATAGTCGGGTCGCGTGCTTTTGGGTACCGAAGGGTGCTCGACGTGTTCGACACCAACCGGACAGTGTTCCGCTTGTTCCAGGGCTAGCATGGCAAGCCGGTCCAGGATGCCGGGCCAGCCACCAGACGCGCGATACAACTCCTCGCAAACCTCATCCGGAAACACGAAATCAGGATCTACGCAGCCGCCTTGACGCATCTTGGCGTAAAGGTAGTCGCTGGTTTCATCAATAGTGAGTGGATTCAGGTGGAAATCGCCGGTCAGGCGTTTGGCCATGCACTCCATCGCTGGTGCACGAGGGATGTAGTCGATAGTTCGGTCGCTGACCAATACCAAACGAAGCGCATATTTCTCTCTGACGCGGACTGACGCTAATTTGCACAATAAGTGCATGGCATTGGGGTTCATCGCGTGCGTGTTCTCAACGAACAACATCGGTGGCGTGCCGCCTGCCGTCCGTTGCTTGATGAATACCGTCACCATGCTGAGCAATTCATTCAGGGAATCGAACTTGTGCTGATAGCCGAAGCTTCGCAAAATCGATTCGAGCAGGGCGGTGGCATTGATTCCCTCGCCATTGACGATCGCGACGGCGGACTGCTCCCCCTGCGATTCTGCGAAGTGCCGGATGATAGTCGTTTTGCCGGACTTAGGAGGCCCCTGGAAGAGTCCGAGGCCTGTATTGTGATCCTGCACGCTACGCAAGAATTCGGTGGCTTTTTCCTGGCCCGCATAGCCGAAAAAGGCCACTGGCCTTCCTTTCGAACAGAAGGGTTGTTCCTTCAATCCGGCTGCGCGTAAATCCATAAAATTGAACCCGATACGAGTAGTTTCTTATGTTTCTGATACAGTTGCTTCCGGCGCCTCTCCAGCGCGAAAGCAACCGGGCCACTCAGTCTACGGTCGGCCCGGACGTCATGCAAATTGCATCAGGGGATTCCTTTGTTTTCAAGGACAAACAGAATGGTTCATAGATACGACTTTACATTAAGTTCATTTGTGCTTGATTTATTAAGTAAAACTGACTGAACTGGATTGATTCGAAACTGTCTTTGATCGAAGACAGGCGGAGCTAAGACATTGACTGAAATACTTTCCGGAAACGATCTCTGCCTGTTTCGCGGCGATCGTTGCCTCTTCAAGAATCTGGAATTTGCGCTAAGTGAGGGCGAATTACTGGTCATTGAAGGCCCGAACGGCAGCGGCAAAACAAGCTTGCTCCGCGCTGTCGCCGGCTTGCTGGAATTTGAAACCGGCACTGTGAGCTGGGACGGCGTGCCTGTCCGCAAAAACTTCCAGGCTTTTCGCTCTGATCTTGTCTGGCTTTCACATCGCGTCGGTTTCAAGGGAGACCTCAACATCCTGGAAAATCTGAAGTTTGAATCGGGTCTTCGTGACAGCGATCAGACTCGTCTTGCGGATGTGCTTGAACGCTTGAGTCTGTCCGGGATCGCCGACCTGCCTATCCGCGTGCTGTCCGCCGGACAACAACGCAGGGTGGCGCTTGCACGCATGCTGCTGGCAAACGCTCGCCTGTGGATGATGGATGAGCCGTTTACCAACCTCGACAAGGCGGGCCAGGTGTTGGTTAAGGACGTGACCCGCGAACACCTGTTATCAGGCGGCCTTTGCGTGGTCGCATCGCATCAGCCAATTGAAATTGATGGCAGCACCCGACGGGTCACGCTGCAATGACGACGGCCAGCGGCAACCATCCTGGCATATGGAGCGGGCTTGTCGCCGTGATCCGGCGCGACGTTTTGCTGGCCTGGAAACGACCGGGTGATGTGCTGAATCCATTATTCTTCTTCGCCATGATCAGCACCTTGTTTCCGCTCGCGATCGGGCCGAGTGCCGAACAGCTGCAGTTTAGTGGCCCCGGGGTTGTCTGGGTGGCGGCATTGCTTGCAGCTTTGCTGTCGCTAAACAGCCTGTTTCTCAGCGACCACGAGGATGGCAGTCTCGATCAACTGATTCTCAGCCCGCAGCCGCTGCCATTGCTCGCCCTGGCCAAGGCCCTCGCACACTGGCTGACCACCGGTCTGCCGCTGGTCCTGGTGTCGCCGCTGATGGCCATTACCTTCCAGATGCCTGCCGGAACCATAAGCATCATGATGCTGACGCTGGTTTTCGGTACCGTCAGCCTGAGTCTCCTCGGCTCCATCGGTGCAGCACTGACCGTTGGGCTGCACCGCGGCTCGGCGCTGCTGAGCCTGGTGATTCTGCCGCTTGCCATGCCAATATTGATCTTTGGTGCCAGAACGGTGTCGCTGGCCGCGGCAGACGACGCCGTTGCAGCCGGAATCTACTTTCTGGCAGCCTATTGCATGTTGGCGCTAACCCTCGCACCATTCGCCACGGCTGCAGCTTTGCGGATCAGTAACGAGTAAAAATCTATATGTGGACATGGTTTCACAAACTGGCGTCGCCACCACACTTCTATCGGCTGTCGGCGAAGATGATTCCCTGGTTTGCCGTGCCGGGCATTGCACTGGTGGTCTATGGTTCGTATGCCGGCCTGTTTCTCGCGCCAGCCGACTATCAGCAAGGCGATGCTTTTCGCATCATTTATGTGCACGTGCCGGCGGCCTACCTTTCCATGATGACGTACATGGTGATGGCCATCTCGGCCGGTATTGGCCTCATTTGGCGCATCAAGCTTTCCCATGCCGTGGCGGCGGCGGCAGCGCCGCTGGGCGCCTGGTTCACCTTCCTTGCCCTGATGACCGGATCGATTTGGGGCCGGCCGATGTGGGGAACCTGGTGGGAGTGGGGTGATCCAAGGCTTACATCCCAGCTTTTGATGCTGTTTATCTATTTTGGTTACATGGCCTTACGTACAGCGATTGATGACCCGCTCAAAGCGGACAGGGCCAGCGCCGTGCTGGCGATGGTCGGCGCCGTGAATATTCCGATCATCCATTTCTCGGTGGAGTGGTGGAGTTCGCTACACCAGGGTGCAACACTGGTTCGCGAGGGCGGCCCGGCGATGCCGGTCGAGATGCTGTATCCGTTGCTGGCGAACATCGTCGGCTTTACGTTCCTGTTCGGTGCACTGGTACTCGGGCGTGTACGGACGGAAGTGTTATTCAGGGAGCGTCGCAAACGCTGGGTTCGAAATCTGTTGCTTCCTGACGGAGACCTTGAATGAGCGAGATGTTCGCCATGGGAAACTACGGCGCTTACGTCTGGAGCTGTTTCGGACTGACGCTCGCTGTACTGGTTATTTGCGTGGTCCAGGGCGCGCAACGGCATAAATCTGTATTGAACGACGTCAAGACCCGTATTCGGGCAATGGAGTCAGACACATGAAACCAAGACAACAAAGAATGCTGGCCGTTGGCCTGGCTGCTGCCGGCATTGCGATTGCGACAGCGCTGGCCCTGCGTGCATTCGAGGAGAACATGATGTTCTTTGTGGATATCTCGGAGGTGACCGAGGGCAACTATCCGGAAGACCGTAATTTTCGGGTCGGAGGCCTGGTCGTTGAGGGCAGCGTGCGCCGTGAGGCAGGCGAACTCGAGGTCAATTTCGATTTAACCGACCTCAACAGCCAGCTTACTGTTGCCTATAACGGCATCCTGCCCGACCTGTTCCGTGAAGGGCAGGGTATCATCGCTCATGGCCGCCTGGACGACGACGGCGTATTTGTCGCCGATGAAGTCCTGGCGAAACATGATGAGAACTACATGCCACCGGAAGTGGCCGACTCTCTTGCCAAACACTCGGCCGCGCAGGACGCAGTTATCGAAGCAGAAGAGGCCACTCAGTGATACCGGAAATCGGGCATTTTGCGCTTATCCTCGCGTTGTCGCTCGCTATCTGTCAGGGCGTATTGCCGTTGATCGGGGCCCACCAGGGTGACAGTTCGCTGATGGCCGTAGCGAGGCCCGCCGCAAACGGCCAATTTGTCTTCGTCGCGATCGCTTTCGGCTGCCTGGCGTGGTCATTCGTACAAAGTGACTTCTCGGTTCTCTATGTCGCCAATCATTCACAGCTTGCGCTGCCGACGGTTTACAAAATTTCGGCGGTTTGGGGTGCACATGAAGGTTCGCTGCTCTTGTGGGTGCTCCTGCTCGCCGGTTGGACTGTTTTGGTCGGCCGCTACAGTTCCGAGTTGCCCGAGGCTTTTAGCGCTCGCGTAGTGGCGGTTCTGGGGCTGTTAAGCTGTGGTTTCCTGCTGTTTACACTGCTGACGTCCAATCCGTTCGAGCGGTTGATTCCGGCACCGGCTGATGGCGCGGATCTCAATCCCTTGCTGCAGGATCCCGGCCTGGCCATTCACCCGCCATTGCTTTACGTCGGCTACGTCGGCTTTTCAGTCGCTTTTGCATTTGCTATCGCAGCAATGATCAGCGGCAACCTGGACCAGAAGTGGGCGCGCTGGACCCGCCCATGGACGACCTACGCCTGGTTATTCCTCACTATGGGTATCGCGCTTGGCAGCTGGTGGGCTTATTACGAACTCGGCTGGGGAGGCTGGTGGTTCTGGGACCCCGTTGAAAACGCGTCTTTCATGCCATGGCTTGCCGGCACTGCGCTGATTCATTCGCTGGCGGTCACGGAAAAGCGTGGCTTGTTCAAGAGCTGGACCCTGTTGCTCGCTATCACGGCTTTCTCGCTGAGTTTGCTGGGCACGTTCCTGGTCCGCTCCGGCATCCTGATTTCGGTACACGCCTTTGCAGTGGATCCGGAACGAGGGCTGTTTATTCTCGCTTTCCTGGGCATCGTCATTGGCGGTGCGCTGGCGCTATATGCGTGGCGCGCGCCGGGCCTTGATTCCGAAGCTGGCTTTCACGCCACATCCCGCGAGACATTTCTGTTGTTGAACAATGTTCTACTGATTATCGCAACAGCGCTGATTCTTGGAGGCACCCTGGCCCCGTTGCTCGTCGAGCTTTTCACGGGCGCCAAGATTTCAGTGGGCCCGCCTTATTTTGAGATCGCATTTGCCATTCCGATGCTTCCCCTGGTGCTGTTGATGGGCGTCGGAATGCATTCTGCCTGGCGCAGTCAGGATATGGGCCCATTGATGCGCCGGCTGAAAGTGCCAGCCATCATTGCGCTGGTTCTGGGAATCGCGATTCCAATCGTTATTTACGGAAGCGGGAGCGTTCTGCTGGTGATTGGGGTTATTGCCGCGGTCTGGATCATGGCGGTCTCGATGATTCAGCCGGTTCGCTCATGGCGTCGTGCGCCGGGCACGCCAGCGATCACCCGGAGCGTGCTGGGGATGTCCATTGCGCACTTCGGTGTTGGTATATTCGTGCTGGGCGTCGCGATTGTGTCAGCCTTCAGCGTCGAAGCAGACCGCAGTCTCGTAGCCGGGGACCAGGTGTCAGTGGCAGGATACGAATTTGAACTGCGGAGTCTGCAGAACGTTCAGGGCCCAAACTACCGGGCCATCGAAGGCGAAGTGGACATTCGCAAGAATGGCGAGTTTGTCTCGCAGCTCAGGCCGCAGAAACGCACGTACCTTGTTCAGCAAAGCCCAATGACCGAAGCAGGAATTGATGCGGGCTGGAACAGAGATCTGTTCGTTGCACTAGGTGATCCGCTCGGAAATAACGCGTGGAGTGTGCGCATACAATACAAGCCACTGATCCGGTTGATCTGGCTTGGTGCATTCATCATGGCGCTTGGCGGAATGGTGGCTGCCAGTGATCGCCGCTATCGATTGACGGCCAAAGCGAAGCAACCCGCAACAGAATTAAGTGGAGAGCCGGCCTGATGATTCGCTTTGCGATACCGCTCGTTGTTTTGGCCCTGATGATTCTGGTGTTCATCAAGGGATTGGATCCTGAACGCGATCTCAATGCGCTTCCTTCTCCTTTCCTCGGCAAACCAGCGCCTCAATTCGAGCTACCGAAACTGAAGAACCCGGACGAAACCGTTAGCAATGAACACTACGAGGGAGAGCTGGCAGTGGTCAACGTTTGGGCGACATGGTGTGTTGGCTGTCGTCAGGAACACGGCTTTCTGACTGAGCTGGCTGCCGAAAACCTGGTGCCAATCTACGGCATCAACTGGCGGGACCGTCGCGATGAGGCCCTGAACTGGCTTGTTCAGCTTGGCGATCCTTATGTCGCATCGGGCTATGACGAAGATGGTCGTGTCGGAATTGACTGGGGTGTCTATGGCGCCCCTGAAACCTTCCTGATAAGCAAGGACGGTCGTGTATTACACAAGCACCTCGGACCGTTGAGCCGTTATTCCTGGGAAAAGGACTTCGCTCCACTGATTGCAGCTGAAACGGGCGCCACCCAATGACTCGCATTTTTATTACCGCTATTATCCTGCTCGCTTCGTTTTCCGTGCTTGCCATCGACACGGGCGAAGCGTTCGACGACCCTGAATTGCAGGCTCGCTACGAGAAAATTATTGAAGAAGTTCGTTGCCTGAAATGTCAAAACCAGACGATTAAGGATTCCAGCGCATTTCTCGCAGATGACTTGCGGCGCGAAATTCGCAGGCTCCTGAGCGAAGGAAAGACGGACGCAGAGGTATACGACTTTCTTGTGGAGCGTTACGGTGACTTTGCGCTTTACCGGCCACGCATGAGCGGTATTACACTGCTGCTCTGGATCGCACCGGGCGCGTTCTTGCTGGTTGGTGGCTTCATTGTGGTACGAGTGCTGCGCAAACGCATGGCGATGCCAATTGACATTGACGACGATTCCGAGCCCGGACAGGTTACGAGCTAGCTCATGTTCTGGCTGATCATTGGCGTCATGCTCGCCGCGGCCGTGCTCGTTGTCGCACTGCCGCTCTATCGTGCCGAAAAAAGACTTTCGATGAAGTCTGTCTTTTCTGTTGTAACGGTGGCGGCAGTTGCCGGAATTCTGTACTCACAGATAGGTACACCCAACCCGGACCTGCAGTCCTCGCAGGCGCAGAATGAGCCGACAGTCGACGACATGGTCGCATCGCTGGCTGCGCGACTGCAGGAAAACCCGAATGATCTTGCCGGGTGGAAGATGCTCGGTCGTTCGTACCAGCAGATGCAAAACTTTCCCGGCGCCATCACCGCATTTGAAAAAGCAGCCGAGCTGGAATCGTCCAATAACGGCACGACGCTGGCAGACCTCGGTGAAGCGGTGCTGA
>JAHEFF010000094.1 GCA_024640315.1 Woeseiaceae bacterium | reverse complement strand
ACTGCGTAAGGAAGGTGAGCAGGGCCGACGGCAGATTGTGAAGTACACACGATATGGCACGGTAGCTCTGGCGAGCTTCCAGTCGATCGCTGCCGCGTCCTGGCTGCAAGGACAACCAGACCTGGTTGTGAACCCGGGTCCATCGTTCCTCGTCACGGCGTGTATTACGCTTGTCACGGGTACGATTTTCCTGATGTGGCTGGGCGAGCAGATCACGGAACGCGGTATCGGTAACGGTATTTCGATGATCATCCTTGCAGGTATCGTTGCAGGACTGCCGGCCGCGGTGGCAGGTACTGCTACGCTGGTGCGCAATGGTGAAATGTCCCCGGCAACAGCAATCGTCATGCTCATTGGCGCTGTCGCTGCAATCGTATTTGTCGTGTACATGGAGCGCGCACAGCGCCGCATCACCGTGAACTATGCAAGACGTCAGCAGGGCCGCAAGATGTACCAGGCGCAGAGCACGCACTTGCCGTTCAAGATCAATATGTCCGGCGTAATTCCGCCGATTTTTGCCTCAAGTATTCTGATGTTCCCGGCGACGATCGCGCAGTTCTTCGGTCAGGCAGCTGAACCAAATGCATTGCAGCGTGCGTTGCAGACTGTTGGCGCCAATCTGGGTCCAGGTCAGCCCATCTACGTGCTGCTTTATGCCGCAATGATTATTTTCTTCTGCTTCTTCTATACCGCGCTGATGTTCAATTCCAAGGACACAGCGGATAATTTGAAGCGCTCGGGGGCTTTTGTGCCAGGGATCAGACCTGGTGCGCATACCGCCGAATATATTGACAAGGTACTGACACGACTGACGTTTTGGGGCGCTTTGTACATCGCGGGTGTTTGTTTGCTGCCTGAGCTTGTACGCATGTTCTACCCAAGTATGCCGTTCAGTTTCGGTGGTACCTCATTACTCATTCTCGTCGTTGTTACGATGGACTTCATGGCGCAAATGCAGGCCCATGCAATGAGCCACCAGTATGACGGCATGATGCAGAAGGCAAATCTGCGTAATTATGGCAGAGGCAAACAAGCACGCTGATTCTGTCGGCGGCCAGGAGTGACCTCATGAAAGTTAGAGCATCAGTTAAAAAAATCTGCAGAAACTGCAAGATTGTTCGTCGCAAAGGCGTTGTAAGAGTGATCTGCACCGACGCGCGGCATAAACAGCGCCAGGGATAAACGAAAAGGGCTTCGAAAGCACGGCTAGGCCCGAAACGAGGAATTAGAGTGGCACGTATAGCAGGCATAAATATACCGCTGAATAAGCACATCGTGATTGCACTGACGTCGATCTATGGCATTGGTAGCACGCGCGCTAAGCAGATCTGTACGGCGGCGGAAATCGATCCGACCACGGCAGTGAAAGATCTTGCTGAACCCGAAGTTGCGAAGCTTCGTACCGCGGTTGCAAATTTTGAGGTTGAGGGCGATCTTCGCCGCGATATCTCTATGAATATCAAACGTTTGATGGACCTCGGCTGTTACCGTGGTATCCGTCATAGACGTGGCTTGCCGCTGCGCGGCCAACGTACACGCACTAATGCACGCACTCGCAAGGGTCCGCGGAGACCGATTAAACGGTAAGGGATTCTCTCGGCTCATCTGCGTGAACACGCAGGTGGTCAGACACTTTAAGAGCACTAATTGATATGGCAGAACCAAAAAAGAAGAAGGTCAAGAAGCATGTGGTCGATGCGATCGCTCACATCCATGCGTCCTTCAACAACACGATCATCACGATCACCGATCGTCAGGGCAATGCTCTGTCGTGGGCAACGGCAGGTGGCTGCGGTTTTCGCGGCTCACGTAAGTCCACGCCTTTTGCGGCACAGATCGCTTCTGAAAAAGCGGGACGTACGGCTCTCGATTTCGGTGTCAAGAATCTGGACGTACGTGTTCGTGGGCCGGGCCCCGGGCGCGAGTCCGCGGTGCGCGCTCTGAATGCTCTGGGTTTTCGTATTCAAAACATCGAGGACGTAACACCGATTCCTCACAACGGCTGTCGCCCGCCTAAGAAGCGGCGGGTATAGAGGCTTAAGTAATGGCAAGATATTTAGGACCAAAATGTAAACTGTCCCGCCGCGAAGGCACGGATTTGTTTCTTAAGAGCGGTGTTCGGCCGCTTGAGTCGAAGTGCAAACTGGATGTGCCCCCTGGCGGTGCTCCACAGCGTCGTCCGCGCCTGTCGGATTACGGTTTGCAGCTTCGCGAGAAGCAAAAGCTCCGTCGCATGTATGGTGTGCTGGAGCGTCAGTTCCGCAACTATTACAAGCGTGCCGCGCAGCTGAAGGGATCAACTGGTGAGAACCTGTTGCGCCTTCTCGAGGGTCGTCTGGATAACGTCGTTTATCGTATGGGCTTTGCGTCTACGCGCGCAGAAGCACGCCAGCTTGTTAGCCACAAGAGCATCGAGCTAAACGGCAAACTCGTTAACATCCCGTCTGCGCAAGTTAGTGCGGGCGATTCAATAGGTGTTCGTGAGAAAGCCCGCAAGCAACTTCGTATTCAGAGTGCGCTTGAGATTGCGGGACAAGTCGGCCTGCCCGATTGGGTAACTGTCGACGCGAAGAAGATGTCGGGCGTTATTAAGTCGTTGCCGGATCGGGAAGATATTCTCCCGGACATTAACGAAAACCTCGTCGTCGAGTTGTACTCCAAGTAGTCAGGAAGGAATATTCCCATGCAGGAATCTGTACATGAATTTCTGAAACCGCGCGTCGTTAAAGTAACGCCGGTTAATGATCTGTTGGCCAAAGTGGTCATCGAGCCCTTTGAACGCGGTTTTGGCCATACCTTAGGCAATGCATTGCGTCGTATTTTGCTTTCGTCAATGCCGGGTGCAGCTGTCACCGAAGCAGAGATTGAAGGTGTATTGCACGAGTACACGAGTATCGAAGGCGTGCAGGAAGATGTCGTCGAGATCCTCCTGAACCTCAAGCAGGTTGCGGTGCAAATGCACACACGTGACACGGCAGAGCTTCGTATTTCGAAGAAAGGCCCTGGGACCGTGACGGGTGCTGACATTCAATTGGACCACGATGTCGAGATAATGAATCCCGAACTCGTAATAGCGAACCTGACCAAAGTCGGTGAGCTGAACATGGTCCTGAAGGTTGAGCGTGGTCGCGGTTACCGACCCGCGACGCAGCGTCCAGTGTTCGAAGAGCAGACGGGCCCGATTGGTCGTCTTCAGCTGGATGCGTCGTTTAGTCCGGTACACCGGGTGACGTACAACGTCGAAGCGGCGCGCGTTGAACAGCGTACTGACCTCGACAAACTGATCCTCGAAATTGAGACCAATGGAACGATAGATCCTGAAGAGGCTATCCGTCGTGCCGGCAGCATTCTGAAAGATCAGCTGTCAGTTTTTGTCGACCTGCAAGGTCAGGAAGACGGTTTCGTGGATCCGGCAGAGACCCAGGTTGATCCGATTCTGTTGCGCCCGGTTGATGAGCTCGAATTGACGGTTCGTTCCGCGAACTGCCTCAAGGCTGAGAACATCATGTATATCGGCGATTTGGTTCAGCGCACAGAGGTTGAGCTTCTGCGGACGCCGAACCTCGGCAAGAAGTCTCTGACCGAAATCAAAGAAGTTCTCGAAGGGCATGGCCTTGGATTGGGCATGCGTCTTGAGAACTGGCCGCCGGCAAGTTTACGTCCCGAGCACGAGCTCGGCATGTCGGCTTAAGAACCCCTGTACCCATAGGTAAAGAATAATGCGTCATAGAAAATCCGGCCGTAAGCTGGGTCGCAACAGCTCTCATCGCAAAGCCATGTTTCGCAACATGGCGGCGTCGATGCTGAAGCACGAAACGATCAAGACGACAGTGCCCAAAGCCAAGGAACTGCGTCGTGTGGTTGAGCCGCTTATTACGCTTGCCAAAGTGGATAGCGTTGCCAACCGGCGGCTCGCGTTCGATCGCCTGCGTGACAAGGAAGTGGTTGGTAAGTTGTTTACCGATATTGGCCCTCGCTTCAAAGAGCGCCCAGGTGGCTACCTGCGCATTCTGAAGACGGGACCACGTCCAGGTGATGCTGCGCCGATGGCGATTATCCTGATGACCGAGCAGGCCGTCGAAGTGACCGAAGC
>JAHEFF010000093.1 GCA_024640315.1 Woeseiaceae bacterium | reverse complement strand
TAGTAGAGGATGGCCAGGAATTCCCGCGAATCGTCCTGATTAGTGTCGATCCGGAAAGAGACACTCCTGAAGCAATGGCGTCTTATGTCGGCAACTTTGGACCGGGCGTCACGGGGGTGACGGGCGACCTCGATGAACTTATGAAGCTGACAAAGTCCATGGGCATATTTTTCGCAAAGTCCGGCGACCTGGAAGAAAACTACAGCGTCGATCACTCGGCGGCAGTTCTGATTATCAACCCCAACGGCGAATGGCATGCACTGTTCAGCGCACCGCACACCATCGACCGTTTCGTGCATGATATGCCGACGATCACGGACTCGGGTTAGTGCGCTACCTTCTCACCGTAATGTTACTGGCAACGCTTCTGGTGTCCTGTGCACAGGACTCGGGGCCCCCGGTCATTGTTTCAGAGCTACGTATTCTTGCCCCGGTACCGGGCAGCAATATGGGCGTCGCCTATATGAAGATCACGAATCGTGGCACGGCAGCGATTACGGTACATAACGCCAGCAGTCCGCAATTTGAACGCGTCGAGATGCATGAAACAACCATCGCCGATGGCGTATCGCGTATGCGTCCAATCGACGGCATCGAGATTGCAGTCGGCGATACGGCCATTTTTGAGGCCGGCGGAAAGCACCTGATGTTGATGAATCCCGGGCCCGACACTATTCCCGGGTCGCCCGTAACGCTCGAGATAACACACGACAGTGGTCTGCTGATTGTCAGTGCGACAATGCAGCCCAGGCTGCCGACCGAGTAGCACGGGAAGAAGTATGTCTGCCATAACCGCCCAGCTTTTCGTGCAGTTGCAGAAACTTTTGCCGAAGTACCTGCTCACGTCGATGATTCGCTGGTTGGCAGGAATACGCATCGTTGCTGTCAAGAACTTCCTGATTCGCCGGTTCGTCGACCTGTACAAAGTGGACATTGACGAACTTCGCCATCCCGTGCCGGAAGGCTTCGCAACCTTTAACGATTTCTTTATCCGCGCACTGGCTCCGGACGCACGTAATATCGATGAATCGGTCACCAGTATTGTGTCACCGGTGGACGGCACAGTCAGCGCCGTGGGTCGAATAGACAGGAACCGAATCTTTCAGGCCAAGGGTCTTGACTACACCTTGACAGATTTACTCGCAACCGACACCCCGGAAGCGGAGCGCTACATGGATGGTTCTTTCGCGACGATCTACCTCGCGCCATACAACTATCACCGCATTCACGCACCTGTATCGGGCCGGTTGATTGCTGCGCGATATGTTCCCGGATCGCTCTACAGTGTCAACGACGCAACCGTTCGACACTTGCCGCAACTTTTTACCCGTAACGAAAGATTGGTCTGCCATCTGCAAACGGACGCAGGAAAGATGGTTCTCATATTCGTTGGCGCAATGAATGTCGGCACCATTAATTCAAAGTGGACTGGCGATATCAGGCCGAAAAAATATGGCATTGTCGAGGACATAGCGATCGACAATGACGGCAGCAGCGCGGCATTCCAGAAAGGCGACACAATCGGCTGGTTCAACATGGGCTCGACCGTAATTCTCCTGACCCCACCCGGCGCTTGCGACAACTTCGATGCGTTGGAAGCCGGCAAGACGGTTGAAATGGGGCAGCCAATTGGCGAGATTTTGACGCCCCGATGAACTGGAAACCGATCGCCGATGTGGCAACCGCAAGAGCGCGAGCGCAAATGCTCGATCGCGCCCGCAACTACTTCAGGTCTCAGGATGTGCTGGAGGTCTGCACTCCCGCTCTACAAGGGTCGGCACCAACAGATCCCAATATTGCGAGCTTCGAAGTGATGTCGGGCGGCCGGCCGTCGTTTCTGCATACGTCACCCGAGTACTGTATGAAACGGCTGCTCGCGGCAGGCTACCCTGACATCTTCCAGATCTGCACGGTTTTTCGGGACAATGAATCCGGCCGGCTTCATCTGCCCGAGTTCACGATGATCGAGTGGTATCGGATCGGCTTTGGGCTGCAGCAGATCATGAGTGATGCAGTGGCGCTGACCAGCAAGCTGATCAGCAATCTGACCCTCCGCGAAACAAGATACATCAGCTATCGGCAGGTATTCAGGGACTCGATGGACATCGACCCACTCACCGCAAGCGTGGAATCTATTGCTAACGCCCTGAATGCTGACGCCGGTCTTCGTCAGTCTGTCGGCGATGATGTTGATGCCTGGCTCGACCTGGCGATGGCCACGCGGATCGCGGAAACCTTTCCGGACGATCGCCTAACCGTTGTCTTCCACTATCCTGCCAGCCAGGCCGCCCTTGCACGACTGTGCCCCGAGGACGCCGGCGTGGCCGACCGGTTTGAGATCTTTGTTGGTGCGATCGAGATTGCGAATGGATTTGTGGAGCTGAATGATTCCGAGGAACAACTGGAACGCTTTGAGTCTGACAATCAACGACGTGGAAACGCCGGTTTGCCTGTCCACGAAATCGACGCAAAACTGATCGGCGCACTGCGCGACGGTATGCCCGCGAGCGCCGGCGTCGCACTCGGGCTTGACCGCGTTCTGTTGATTGACGAAGCTCTGGATGACATTCGCAATGTGATGACGTTTATGCCTGGTGAAAAAGATGGCCGTTAATTACGAATTGCTCGAAAAGCAATTCGCAGCCCTGGCGGACGGTGAAGAGGACCGCCTGGCCTTGAGCACCAATTTTGTCGCGCTGCTGTATGCGGAAATTCCGGATATCAACTGGCTCGGCCTCTATATCCTGCGCGGCTCTGAACTGGTCCTCGGGCCTTTCCAGGGACTGCCAGCCTGTACGCGAATCCCGCTTGGCCAGGGCGTCTGCGGGACCGCAGTCGAAAAAATGGCAACACTCAGAATTGACGATGTGCACGCATTCGAAGGGCACATTGCCTGTGACCCCGCATCGAGATCCGAACTCGTCGTACCACTGATTTCAGATGACAAGGTGTTTGCCGTACTCGACATTGACAGTCCGGACCGCGCGCGCTTTACGCCGGAGGATCAGGCGGGCGCCGAAAAACTCTGTGCTGGCTTCGTTCGCATCCTCGAATCGCAGCAGTCGCGGCTCGACGAGTTTATTTGACGCGACCCACGTATTCCCCGGATCGGGTGTCCACCTTGACCACTTCGCCCTGCTCGACGAACAATGGAACGCGAACTACTGCGCCCGTCGACAATGTCGCAGGTTTGACGCCGCCGCTGGCGGTATCACCGCGAAGACCGGGGTCCGTCTCCGTGATTTCCAGCTCGACAAAATTTGGCGCTTCAACGATCAAGGGTTCATTGTTCCACAGGGTCACCTGACAGACGTCCTGTTCAGTCAACCACATCTTCGCGTCACCAACAGCTTTGCTGTCAGCGGCATACTGCTCAAATGTATCGGCCACCATGAAATGCCAGAATTCACCGTCCGAATACAGATACTGCATGTCGGTGTCCTTCACATCGGCTGCTTCCACGCTCTCACCCGACTTGAACGTCTTGTCGACGACCTTGCCGGATTTGAGGTTCTTGATGCGAACACGATTGAACGCCTGTCCTTTACCTGGCTTGACGAACTCATTCTCGACAATGATGCAGGGGTCACGATCGATGATGATGCGAAGTCCTGAGCGAAACTCGTTTGTACTATAACTGGCCATCTGGGTTCCCGGGTTCGGCTTCATGCCGGTAAGAATTAGGTTGTTTTGATGCTGCAGGCGACAGTATCCGGCAGCGGCCGCAATGATACCCGTGAACGAGGCGTAACTGAATGCTCTGCCGGTAAATGGCTGTCACAGGGTCTGAATCTTTGAAAATCGTCCGGAATCGCCGCAATCTCCCTTCAGGCGGCCCTTTTATTTGATTCCCGTCACGGTTTTGACATGGCATCAGGGACTCCACAAGGGGTTCTGTATAGACTCGTTTCTTGTTTACAGAATCTGCCTGGCTTCGCCATTGGAATGGATTTCAGGGCATAGCGATTTGACCGAGAATCACACTATTTCGATCGCCGTATTAACGGGGAATCAGGACGATGTCGAACTCGTCAATTCCAGCTTGCGCGACGCGGGGCACGCGGCGCATTGCCATTGGATTGAGACGCCTGGAAAATTCGCCGACATACTGGGCAGGGAATCC
>JAHEFF010000063.1 GCA_024640315.1 Woeseiaceae bacterium | reverse complement strand
TCGCGCGCAAGTATCATCCTGACGTGAGCAAGGAAGCCGACGCCGAGGCGCGCTTCAAGGAGCTTGGTGAAGCTTATGCGGTGCTTAAAGACCCGGAAAAACGTGCTGCCTATAACCAGCTGGGTGCGAACTGGAAAGCGGGGCAGGAATTCAAACCACCGCCTGACTGGGATGCCGGGTTTGAATTCAGCGGTGGATATACTGGCGGAGACGGCTCGGCCGGTGATGATTTTTTTGAAAGCCTGTTTGGCCGCAACTTCGGATCTGCCCAGGCGCGTCGAAAGCAAACCGAATTTCATCTGCGTGGTGAAGACCATCACGCAAAGGTGTTGATTGATCTTGAAGATGCTTACCGGGGTGCCAGCCGCAGCATTACGTTGCGCACACCGGAATTGGATGGCTCCGGGCACGTAACAACGAAACAACGCACATTGAATGTCAAAATACCCAAGGGCGTGAAACAGGGGCAGAGAATTCGTTTGTCCGGGCAGGGTGCGCCGGGGGTTGGGCAAGGTCGAGCCGGCGACTTGTACCTGGAGATTGAATTCAATCCACACAGCCGTTACAGGGTGGAAGGTCGTGACGTGTATCTTGATCTGCCGGTGACGCCGTGGGAAGCCGCGCTGGGTGCTAAAGTCAAAGTGCCGACACCCGACGGTCCGGTGGATCTGAAGGTGCCGGCAGAGACCACCAGTGGCCGCAAATTGCGTTTGCGGAAGCGCGGCATCCCGGGTGAGCCACCCGGAGACCTTTATGTGACGCTGGTGATCACCTTACCACCTGCAGATAGCGAAGCAGCGAGAGAACTGTATCGCAAGATGGAACAGGAATTTGCATATGATCCGCGCAAGAAACTTGGAGCGTAATCGGCCATGAATCAAGAGACGCTGACTGGAATTGTGCTGGACGAGCGGGTCGAAATTTCACTGCAGGAACTTTGCCAGGTCTGCTCGACCTCCACCGAATTCATCATTGAACTTGTCGGGGAAGGCGTATTGGAGCCTGTCGGTCAGGAGCAATCGCAGTGGCGCTTCTCCGGGACCAGCCTGCTAAGGGCGCGCTCAGCCATGCGCCTGCAGAATGATCTCAATATCAATCTCGCCGGCGTTGCTCTCGCACTGGAGTTGATGGAAGAAATCGAGATATTGCGTGAACGTTTGCGCCGACTTGAAATGCCCCCGAATGAATAGAGGTTACAGAGCATCGGCATGCGTCACCGCTATGCACGCCGGCGGGACTCAAGGTTTGCGATAAATGAGGTTGCAGGTTTGTCACCATGAGTGAGGGGTGACCAGCCAGAGCCTGTAAAAGACATGCTGCATGCGACCTGCGGCATTCGGTGCACGATACTCGTGATCGTAGACACCCACATGGCCCCGGGACGAGACTTTGCGTGCGAGAGGTGGGAATGTGTTCCTGTGAGGGAAATTCAATGACTGATAAATCCGCAAGGCCCGAAGTGCCGACGCCCGCGAGTCCGGACCGCCGCAAAAGGCCGCTTCCCTGGCAATCCCCGAAATCGTCCGGAGAAGATCCGCAAGGACCGGCCAAGATCGAGGCCATTCTGACTAGTCCCTCGTATCGGCCTGCCATCGAGGATGTGGCATTTCTTGATAGTGATGATGCGCGCGGCGTGCGGCTGCAGCTGGACTACCTCAAACCTGAAAGGCTGCTCCGCGAGCACGGCATAAAACACACGATCGTCGTGTTCGGCAGCACACGCATTGTTGAGCGTTCGGCCGCGACAAAGAATGTTGAGCACTTGCGCGATGCGCTATTGAATGAACCCGAAAATCGAGATCTGCAGCGTCAGTTAATCGTCGCCGAGCGAATTCTGGCAAAGAGCCAGTACTACGATGTCGCCAGGGAGTTCGCCAGGGTGGTCGCCGATGCGGGCGGTGGGCCAGGAGATTCTCGTTTGGTCGTTCTGACCGGCGGTGGTCCTGGCATTATGGAAGCGGCGAACCGGGGTGCACAAGAGTCCGGCGCCAAGACAGTTGGCTTGAATATCACTCTGCCGCATGAACAGTATCCCAACCCCTACGTTACCCCGGAGCTATGTTTTCAGTTTCATTATTTCGCGTTGCGGAAGATGCACTTCGTGATGCGTGCCAAGGCGCTGGTCGCATTCCCGGGCGGATTCGGCACGTTCGATGAGATATTTGAGACACTCACGCTGATCCAGTCACGAAAGATCAGGCCTCTCCCGGTTATTCTGGTTGGCGAGGAATACTGGCGTAAGGTGATCGATTTCGATTTTCTCGTTGATGAAGGAGTGATTGACTTCGAAGATCGGGAATTGTTTTGGTACGCGGAAACGGCCGAGGCCATCTGGAACGGCTTGTTGAGCTGGTATGAAAAAAGCGGCGACGCATTGATTTAAGGCAGCTATCCCTAAAGTTGGTTTTTACCGCACGCTGGCACCTGACTGATCACTGTCTCCGTATCGCGGCCGCCGGCGCATGAGAGTCGCTAACCGTTACGATTGTCGTTCTGGCCAGGCCGTCTCCCATTGAAACTCTGATTCCTCCACTCGTGGGTGTAGCCGCAATTGTGTCGACTCCTGGGTTGCTTGCCGCAGGCCTTCCGTTCCCGAGCTGCTGGATCAAACCATAGGCGGTGTGCCAGCTTGGGCCAGTTTAGGTACCATCAGGTTCACTTAACGGGATCGACCGGAAAGAATCGGCAGGTTCGGTTTGCATATGATTGAGGCGGGAATTCGGTATGCCGGGAGGATTGCAATGGGGTTAGCTTATTTTGACAATGCAGCCACGACTGAGAGCGTCGTCGGTTCCTTGCGGCGCGACGGGGCAGTGGTGGTCAAAGATCTCGTCGAGCCCGGTTTGATCGATACGGTACTGGCGGAGTTGCGCCCTCGTCTCGACTCGTCCGGGCTCAAAACTACCGGTGATTTCAACGGCGAGCGGACGCTCCGAACTTCCACCAGTGTACTCTGCAAGGCGCCCAGTGCCGCCGCACTGGTGGACCACGATTGGGTGATACGCATCGCGAACGAGATTCTTTTGCCGCACTGCGCGATGTACCAGGTCGGCAGTATGTCGGCAATTGAAATTCTGCCCGGCGAGTCTGCGCAGGCATTACACCGTGACGATTCCCTTTACCCGATCGAGAGCGCCGGGATGGAACTTCAGATAGGGGTCATGTGGGCGCTGAATGACTTTACTGAAGAGAACGGAGGCACGCGCGTCGTGCCGGGCAGTCACCGTTATATCCGCTCCTGGCACCTGCCGGATGTGTCCAACTGGGAATCCGCCGTGATGTCGAAAGGTTCGGCGCTTTTCTACATGGGCTCGACCTGGCATGGTGGCGGCGCGAACCAAAACGACGCGCCGCGTGCGGGTCTTATCAATACCTACTCACTGGGTTGGCTGAGACAGGAATCGAATCATTACCTGGAAGTACCACCCGAGATCGCCGCAGGCTTCGGGCCGCGCCTTCGAGCGCTGTTGGGCTATACAGCACACGGATCGGGCGACGACAAGATTGGCAATTACCGCGGCGAATGTCCCGCCTGGGTCGAAACACCGCCGGAACCGGCGTGGCGAGACGACCGGGGGCAAGTTGCCACACCCGAGGACGCGAAACTGCAGGCAGGCGATTGATCGGTATGCGATCAACAGCCACCAGCCCTGACAGATGGCTAGTGGCGTTTGCCAGGACGTGAAAGGTACCGAAAGACAGGCCAGGATGCGGCCGCCAACACCACCGCATAAACTGCAGTCTCTCTCTCGACGTATGCCTGGAACAACGTGACGATCGTCCACGCGACGAGACATAGAATCGTACTGTAGGGATGACCCCATGCACGGTACGGGCGCTCGGTATCCGGCTCTCGCTTGCGCAGGACGAAAATGCCGACAATCATTGCGAGGTACAGGGGCACGTAGAAGAACACGGCAAGCATCAACAGGAATTCAAATCCGCCGATCAGAATCAGCCCGACAGCCAGTAACCAGGTGATTACGACAGCAAATACCGGGTTGCCGCCCTTGCCGACCTTTTGTGCTCGCGATGACGCGAAGCCATCCACCGCAAGCGCCTGAAGAATTCGCGGTCCGCCCATGTACTCCAGGTTCTGATGACTCAGCAAGATCATGATGGCAGCAATAACGACAATGCTGCCTGCTGCCGGGTGGATAGCGAGTTCGAGCGCGCGCGCAAGGGCCAGTTCGCTGCCCGCCAGCGCGGCCAAGCCGACGCTTTTCACGAGTGCGATGTTCAGCAGCATATATAAGACAATCACTACTGTCATACCCTTGATGCAGGAACGAGCCACCGCCCCGGCGCCACCCCTGATCTCGCCGCTGAAGTACGATGCATAAAGCCATCCGTCATAGGTGAATATGATTGTCGCGATCAGCAGGCTCCAGTCACTGAGTGAATTATTCGCGGGTATCGAGTTCGCGGTGCCGACATCCGCTGCTCCCATAAAGATCAGTAGCAAAGCCAGGCCGAAGATGACCAGCCCGATCAGCGACGTGGCAAGCTCCTGGATAAGTGCACCCAGTCCGATGCCACGAAGCTGAATAACGGCAAAGGCGGAGGTCAGGAGAATCGCGAGTGGCGTACGCCAGTTCGCCGCCTCCGGAACGAGAATTGCGACAAATTCCAGGATGACGACGGCTTTCAATGCGAGATCCGCCGCGAAGCTCAGCCAGTCGACCCAGCCGATGACGAATCCGGCGTAAGGACCATATGCACGGCGAATGAGCGCGTAGGTTCCTCCGGATCGGGGCGTCATTCCGAGTAACTCCGCGGTCACCGCGGTGCTCAACAATACGAACAGGCCGCCAAACAACCAGAGTCCAAGATATAAAGCGGAATCGGGAACGACCTCGGCGATTTCACCCGGGCCACGCAGGATGCCGAGGCCGATGACGCCGCCGACCGTGACAGCAAGTACAAACCTGCTGGGTAGTGCCCGTGCCATATTGTCTTCGGTCACAATATTCCTGGTGCAGGAATCAGCTAAAAACCAGAAACACCGCTCGGGTATGCGGCGGCGTCACCTTCCGAGTGCCCGTGTTTCTCGACGTGCCCAATAGCGTCCTCCATAATTTGCAGTCCTTCACGAAGCACGGACTCCTCCATATTGAGCGCGGGATACAGTCGAATGGTGTTTTCGTGATCGGAAATAGCCCATGCGCCGTTCTCCAGCATCTTTCCGCGAACAGCCCGTGCCGTCCACCAGTCTTCTTCATCAGCCCCTGCGGAGTCGGGCTTGCCGAAACTCACGCCCAGCAGTAAGCCATTGCCACGTGCCTGGCGCACAATATTGTACTTTTCCCATTCCCGCATAATTCCGGCTGCGATATTACCGAGCCGTTTCGCGTGCGCCACGATTTGGTCCCGCTCGAATATTTGCAGTGTCCTGATCGCCGCTGCACACCCCGCAGGCATTCCCGCAAAGGTCGAGCCTGATGCGAAATCCGTGTTGTCGCCCATGATGTCATCACGCGCGGAGATTCCGCAGAGTGGCGCAATGCCGCCGGACAAATTCTTTCCGTACACGAGAATATCCGGTACGACGTCATAGTGTTCGATGCCCCACATTCTCCCCGTACGACCCAGCCCTGTCAGAACTTCGTCAGAGATCATCAACCAGTCGTTTTTGTCGCAGATGTCACGAATGCCACTCAGGAAACGCGTTGACGGAATCCAGTTACCACCTTCGGCGAGACCCGGCTCGACGAGAATGCCCGCAATGTTGTCGCGCGCGGCAATGCTGGAAGGAATGTGATTATCGAGGTACCAAAGACAATACTCCGTGTATTGCTCCTCGCTCATACCGGCTGGCAGCCCCTCACTGTAAGGGTAAGGCGCCTTGATGACGCCGCCGCCCCAGCCTTCGAGATAAGTGCTGTAGTGGCCATCGAGCCCGCTCAGGACCTTCGTGCCGAGCCCCATGCCGTGGTAGGAAGAGCTGAAGGTAATGATGAAGCGTCGCTTGGTGTGCGTTAGCGCCAGGTGGACAGCGGCTTCGGCCGCCTCGGTGCCTGACACCTCGTAGTTAGTTCTTGGCAGCGCATTGCCCGGCATTATGTCGGCGAGCATTTCAGCCAGGTCATAGCGCAACGGGTGATCATAGTGGAAACCGAAGCGCCGGTTGGCGGCCTCTACGGCCTCCAGGATCTCGGGATGACAGTTGCCAAGCGGGTTTGTCGCCCAGCCATTCTGGAAATCAATGTAGCGATTGCCGTCCAGGTCCCAGACAAAGTCGCCCTGTGCTTTGTCGATAACGATCTGTCTTACGGGGCGAAAGCCGCGTCGGCCGGCTCGTTCCATTTCAGCGTCGAATCTCAACCCGTTCTTGAAAAGTGGAATGCCGCGTTTAAGTGCCGCGCGCGTTTTGGGACCAGGGAAACTGTCACTCATAATATGAAACCTCGATGAAACCGCAATCCCAGTTTGCCACAGGAGCGCTGCAGGAAAGTATCGAAGCCAAAATTAAGGTGTGCGACGTTCTTTCGTCGTCGCGCCTGGCGGCGGAACCTCTTCAGCAATTTACAGGCTAGCGAACAAACGTCGAACGGGATCGTGCGCGCAACTACGCCGTCTTCTCGACGCCCGGATTTTCCACCATCGTTAGTTCGGCTTCGGTCCGTTGCTGCACATAATCAAAATCGATGCCCGGCGCAAGGCGTACGACTTCGAGTGATCGTGCTGTCACGTCGATGACCGCCAGGTCTGTGTATATGCGTCGAACGACACCGACGCCGGTCAGCGGGAAGGTACAGGCCCGGACCAGCTTGGGTTGACCGTCCCTTGTGCAATGTGTCGTAGCAACGAAAATTGTCTCGACGCCCGCCACCAGATCCATTGCGCCACCGACAGCCGGTGTGGCGTCAGCACTGCCCATTGACCAGTTTGCAAGATCACCGGTTTGCGAAACCTGCATTGCACCGAGTACGCAGATATCAATGTGACCGCCGCGAATCATGGCGAAGCTGTCGGCATGATGGAAGTAGGATGCTCCGGGGATTGTCGTCACGTATCGCTTGCCGGCGTTGATCAGGTCCGGGTCTTCCTTACCTTTATGGGGTGGCGGGCCCATGCCCAGAAGTCCGTTTTCGGTGTGGAAAATAACCTCACGATCTTTCGGAATACATGCTGCGACCAATTCGGGAATTCCAATGCCCAGGTTAACAATCGAACCGTCCGGTATATCGAGGGCGATATTGCGGGCGATGTCTTCGCGCGCCCAGCCGATCATCTCCTGGCCTGGATTGCTCACGGGTAACTCACTCCAGCTGCAAGCAGAGCAGATTCCTGCTGCGCATCGCTGACCGCAACCACGCGATCCACAAACACGCCTGGCGTAACGATGACTTCCGGATCAATGTCGCCGACAGCCACGATTGAATCGGCCTGGACGATTGTTGTTTTTGCGGCCATCGCCATCACCGGTGAAAAATTTCGGGCCGTCTTGCTGTAAACGAGATTACCCAGGCGATCTGCCCGGGAACATTTAATCAATGCGAAATCGGCCGTCAGACCATGCTCCATCACGTACTCGCGGCCCGAGAAAATCCGGGTTTCCTTGCCCTCTGCGAGTTCGGTACCGACAGATGTGGGCGTATAAAATGCAGGGATACCGGCTCCCCCGGCGCGGATGCGTTCCGCTAACGTGCCCTGCGGCACGAGTTCAAGGTCGATCTCACCGGCCTGGTATTTATCTGGAAATACCGTTGAACCGGCCGTTCGCGGGAAAGAGCAGATCATTCTGGCAACGCGGCCCTGTTCAATCAGTGCCGCCAGGCCAACATGCCCGCTGCCCGTATTGTTATTGACCACGACGAGGTCCGACGCGCCCTGGTCGATGAGCGCATGAATCAGTTCAATCGGACTCCCCGCTGCGCCGAATCCACCAACCAGCACCGTCGCGCCATCAAAAATGTCCGCGACGGCCTCGGCTGGGGATTGGCATTGCTTGTTGATCACAAGGAAGTGGGTCTCTTCGTCAGGATTAGCTTACACCGCCGATTGCAGTCCGGATTTCCTTGGATGATGTTACCTCATCCACGTCTGCATATAATCCCGCCTCGTCGTAAATGACACGGTCGTTGTAACCACTGAACCAAATAGCATCGGGGTTTCTTCCGACGATCGTTACCTTGCCGCGATCCGGCGCATCTTCGGCGCCACGCAATAATTTCAGTACGACGAAGCCATTCTCGGTGCCGGGTATGCCCGCAAGCGGTTCATTTGATACCGCTGCGACCTCTGTCTTCCCTTTGTAATGTGTAATCGACAGTCGAGCGTGCGCTTCGATCCCGGAAAGACCTTTCTGCGACTCGTTCAGGATTTGCCAGACCCGTTCAATCGGTACATTGAATGCCTTGTAGCCAATGATGTCCCTGCCACAGAAGAAATAGTGATTCTCGACCCGGTTGCGCCGCAATTCCCGCTGCATGATCCGCAGCGCATCTGCGTCGTCATTGATGCCCTTGATAATCGGCGCCTGGTTATCGATGGTCAGCCATTCCCTGTTCCCGAGCTCGCGCAGGGCGCGCTCCGTGGGCTCGACCCACTTCAGACCACCATTCGGATCATCGATGTATCGGCCCTCGTCATCCCGTTTCAAGAACTCATCGGGATGGTTGAAGTGAACCATGAAGCGGATTCGGGTTCCTGGATAGGCGGCATGGAATTTGTCCACCATGTCAAAAAATGTGGCGTCGAAACGATCAGGATAAAATGCCAGCTCTTTTGTGCCGACGCGGATTGATTCAACACCGGCATCGGCCAGTGCCGACCACCAGCCTGCAATATTCTTGTTGCTCAGCACCATCGGGTCTCCGCCCGACATCAGGATTTCGCGTAGCTTTTCACGTCCGGTATCAGGGTGGCGACCACCGTTTTGTGCAACCTGCTCGTTGTGCTGCCTGACATAGGCAGCAATCTCACCAACTTGCGCCAGACCTTTGGGTGCTACTGTGCCATCCGGCCGCGCTACTTCTTTTTTCGCAATCAGTTCCTCCCGATAGCAGAATCGGCAGTGCGAGGAGCAGGTCAGCGCGACGTAGATCAACCCAAGCTCATACTTGTGAATCAGTCCTTCTACAGGACTGTAGTCCATTTGTTTACCAGGATCGGCGGCCCCTTCGAGATCGCCTGTCTCCTTGGGGCTTGCCTTGACCAGCGTCTGCAGTGGCAGACTGTCTTTTGCCAGCTCAAAATAGTGCTGTGTGATCTTGACCGGCATGCGGGCTTCTACATCTCGCGGCGTGCCCGACAAGGCGGCCAGAGCCTGCAATTCTGATTCCGAGTACAGGGATTGGATGTCACCCACCACCTTGCCCTGCACGAATTTCTTGATACCCGTGATGATCTGTCGCGAATACTTGCCGTTTTCGACCGTATCAAGGAAGGCCTGGGCCTTCGGAGTTGGTTGATATTTGTCTTTCGCTGTCATATTCGCCACCATTTTGTTCACTGTCCGCCGATGTTATCTGAAAACAATAGTTTGGCCTTCCGGATTCGACAATAAGTACAATTCCGTGGACGGCAATGGCGGTACGAATTGACAGAATTGGGCCAGTTTGAGTGACGAATCGAGCATGACAGAACCCATGATTCACATCGAAAAGCATGTGCTGATCGAGTCGCCGGAAGGCGGCCCGGTCGATGTGTTGCATCGGGCGACCGGACTTTCAAAGCAACGAATCAAGTTGGCGATGAGCCAGGGCGCCGTCTGGGTGACCCGGGGGCGAAATACCCAGCGGCTGCGCCGGGCAAAACGGGCGTTACGAAAGGGCGACGAAGTACACCTTTATTACGATGCAGAAATTCTGGCAGAGGTGCCTGCTGAACCGACGTTGATTGCAGACGTGGGTAGTTATTCGGTTTGGCGCAAGCCCTTCGGCTTACGGTCTCAGGGCTCGAAGTGGGGCGACCACTGCACGGTGGTGCGCTGGGCGGAGCGGCATCTGCAGCCGGAACGTTCTGCCTTCACGGTTCATCGCCTCGACCGGGCGGCCAATGGGTTGATACTGGTCGCTCATTCCAGGGCCATGGCGGCTGCGCTATCGGGACTGTTTCAGGAGCGCCGGGTAGAGAAACGCTATCGCGCGCTGGTGACGGGCGACTTTTCCCCGCAGCCCAATCCGGTTCGGGTCGAGCAGCCGATAGATGGTAAAGAGGCAATCAGTGAGTTTTCATTGAAAGGCGTCAGTGCCGATGGCGATCGATCGCTCGTGGATATCCGTATCGAAACCGGACGCAAGCATCAGGTTCGTCGACACCTGTCAGGCTTAGGACATCCCGTTGTCGGGGACCGGTTGTACGGGGGGGGAGAGGATGATGCGGTCGACCTGCTATTGACTGCGTATTTGCTGGCGTTTCATTGCCCGGTCAATGATGAACGGGTTGAGTATCGGCTGGCAGCGGAGTGGCTTCCAACGCTTTGATGGCTTTTCTTTGGTCGCCAGCGACACGCGTTGACAAGTTCATCAGCAGTATTCAATGTGCGAAGGACCGGACGGGCTCTGCTGGAACAATCTGGTCTGTTGTTGAACGAAAGCAAAATCGGGCGTTACGACTGGATCATTGCACTGACGGGCATGGCCGTCACTTTCTCGTGCCTCGGTCTCGGCCGGTTTTCATTGGGGATGCTGCTGCCCTCCATGGGACTATCCCTTGATTTGAACTATTCGCAAATGGGCCTGATCGGCACCGGCAACTTCGTCGGCTATATGAGCTCCGTTGTCCTGGCCGGGATCGTTGCGAGAGTCATTGGCGCCAGGTGGACGGTGTCCATTGGGCTGGTGCTGGTAGGCGGCTCGATGGTTCTTGTCAGCCGGGCTACGGGTTATCCGGAAGTCATGTCACTCTATGTGGCGACAGGAGTTGGTTCCGGGCTGGCCAATATTCCCATGATGGGGCTTGTCTCCCGCTGGTTTACCAAACGCAACAGAGGCAGGGCAGCAGGCTTCATCCTGTCCGGCAACGGCATCGCTATTGTATTCGCGGGGCTTTTTATCCCCTGGGTGAATGCATCCGCCGGTGTCGAGGGCTGGCGAACCGGGTGGCTAACCAATGGTGCCATCTCTCTTGTCATCGCCGCTGTGGCTGCGGTTTTTTTGCGGAATGAACCAACAGAGAGAAAAGCTGCTCCTCCGGGTAACGCTGAGATGTCACCTGTATCCTCCGAACAATCCGCCGTGAAGGAACCAAAGACCGGTAAGTGGACGATGGTGCACCTGGGTTGTGTTTATGCGCTATTCGGCGCCACCTACGCAGTTTATGCCACGTTTATTGTGGTAACCCTGGTCAGCGAACGGGGTTTTGGGGAGAACACGGCAGGTATGTTCTGGGCCATCGTTGGGGGCCTTTCAATCTTCTCCGGTCCCTTGTTCGGTTCCATCTCTGATCGGCTGGGTCGCAAGGCCGGCATGATGCTGGCCTACGCCATGTTTGCGATTTCCTACGTGCTGGTTGCAGTGGATTTGCCGAATGCGTTCTTGTATGCATCCATTGCGATTTTCGGCCTGACCGTGTGGAGCATCCCGACCATCATGTCGGCCGCAGCCGGAGACTACGCGGGGCCTGCCGGAGCCATCAAGGCGTTGGGTTTTATCACACTGTTCTTCGGCCTTGGGCAAATCACCGGGCCTGCTTTGGCCGGCTTTACCGCCGACATTTCAGGAACCTTCAGCATCGCATTTTGGTTGTGTGCAATTCTGTCAGTCGCTGCTGTCTTGTTAGCCGGCTTCCTGCGCCCGCCTTCTGACGCTTGAGAAGATCGTCAGGCATGTATCATCGCGATGGCGAATAGGCGTTTCGAATAATCCTGATCGTGAACAGCCCCAGCGAGATATAGACCAGACTCCAGCTCATCGCGAGCATGGCTTCGCCGGTAAACCAGTCCAGCGATCCATCCGGGGATAATACGCCAGTCGCAGACTGAAACGGTCGTACGTAAAAATTAATGAGCAGGAAGGGCATCACCAGCCCGTTTGCGATCAATATCGCCGGGGCGATAAGTGACGTCCTGGTTTTCTTGGCACTGATTTCGTCCGCAGGCGTTTTGTGCAGTTTCTTCAAATAGGATGCTTCTTCTTCACTCACTGTCGTGCGTCGCGATACGACAATCGTCACAACGAGGCTCACGGCGCCGCCAATAAGAACGGGGTTCAGAAAAGACGGCAGGTCAATCATGCCGATAAACTCAAAAAACTTTGGCACGACATTGAATACCAGTCCGGACAGCATGCCCCAGAATGCTGCCGACTCCGTGATGCGACTGCTCCAGATGCTCATGATACCGACCGGGCCCCAGGAAGAGGCGAACACTGTCGCGATAAAAGTGGTCAGCCAGAATATGTTGGGCGGAAAAATCAGTGCTGCAACCAAAGCGATTGCGCCAATCGCGAGCATCATCAAGCGGCTGAAGCGAAGCGTTTTCTTTTCATCCAGGCTTGTGTGAATGCCGATATCGTTACTGGCGCTAAAGCCAACAAGTGAAAGAAAAGTGGATGCCGACGACAAGATTGCCGCCATGATGCCAGCCAGCATCAAGGCGCCAAGTATCTCCGGCATCATCGTCAGCGAGGCCCAGATCGTGGCGCTTTCGGGCGGCACGATGTCTACCTTGCCCAGATTGATCACAGCGCCCATGCCGTAAACGATGACCTGCAACATGCCGACAGCAAGGCAGGCAAGTACCGATGCGCGAAGCACTACATGCTCATTTTTTGCCATCAGGTGCCGACTCGACTGCCAGGGACTGACTGCGTAAACGATGGCCCAGCTGGCGTCGATGACGATCATCCAGATCAGGAAGTCCATTGCTGTTGGCCATTCGGTGCCCGGACCGATGATGCCGTGCCAGGACATCAGGTCTGCCTTTTCTTCAATCGTCGACAGACCTTCGATCACGGTTGACCAGCCACCAAGGTCGCCGACCAGGTACACAGCGGCGGCGACGCTGGCCACGGTGAACAGGAGAAACATCAATGTGTCGGTCAATATGACCCCACGTGAGCCGGAGTACATCGTGAACGTGGTGTAACTCAACCAGGCGACGACGAGGCCCTGCACATAGCCGAGGTCAGTGAGCTGCGACAGCAAAATCGCAGCGCCTTGTGTTACCGCCAGAAGATAACCGCCCAGTGCCAGAATGATCGTTATCCCTGCCGTCATCTGAACGCGTTTGCTATTGAATCGGCGGCCGAAGAATGCGGCGACCGTTGTCGAACGGCTCCTTCTCAGGAATCGTCCGAAGAAAATCGCGCCAATGACGTAACCGACGGTAGCAGCCTGCGGGAAAATGACATACGGCCCTGCCTGGCCGGCATAGGCGAACCCGGCCTCGCCCAGGAACATCGTGGAGCTCATGACACTCGCAACCAGCGTGCCAACGATAATCAGAGTCGGTGCCCGGCGACCGGCGACGTAGTACTCATCCAGTCGTTTTATGCCACGTCCGGCATAGTTGCCGATCGCAATGTAGATGATGATGCTGATTGCGATCGTTATCGTGTAGATATCCAAATGCGTTTTCCTGTGTCAGGTGGACGGTTTAATCATCGCTTCCGACGATGGCTCAGGAATTCCGGCGCGCACCGGACCCTCTCCATACTCGCTGCGCGCTTGATGTCTTAAAGGACTCTACTCGCCCCGATCAGCATGTGGCAGCAGCAGGTCTTCCAGAAAGAAGGCGGACAACGACGATCTTCCCGACAGCGAAGATTTTCGGTAGAGCGCACGGGACTGCTCCCGAACGGTGCGCTCGCTGGTCTGTCGAATTTTGGCAATTTCCTTGTGGCTGAGCCCTTTCAGCAGGAACAGCCCTACTTCGGCTTCGGCCTTGGTAAGTTGCCAGCGCTCGAATTGTCGCTCGATGGCCGCGCCGAGTCCTTGAATCAGCTCGCTGCTTTCCTTTTTCCATTGCGCCGCCTCGACTCGCGCCTCGACAAGGTCGGATCTGGTCCGGTCGAGTTGCCGCCACATCAACACCACACCGCTGAGAGCAACCAGGAAGATGAACGACTCGAACGACAGGTGCCAGATGCTGGCGCCCTCGCCGTAGTCCACGTAGAGGTCCCAGCCAATCAGCACGACGACCGCGGCAAAGAGCCCTATTGCTGCCATTGTGGACCGGTTGTTACGTACGTCATCCGACATAAGAGCTGATTTCCTCGTGAAAACTGGGGCGTAGGTCAGATGGCGGATTGTATCAGGATCATCTGGGCTCAAAACTATCGCCTGATGACGGACAACCGGGAAGTCACATGAGTATTACCGAAAACAGTATCAGGGTTTGGGATCCGGTTGTTCGGATCGGGCACTGGACGCTGGTGATTTCGTTCTTCACGGCCTATTTCACCGAAGATGATTTCCTGACGCCCCATGTCTGGGCGGGCTATCTCATCGGGGTTGTCGTTAGTTTCCGCCTGATCTGGGGATTTATCGGCTCCCGGCATGCCCGCTTTGACGATTTCGTTCGTTCACCGGCGGCTGCATTCGGATATCTCGCTGACCTTGTCCGACGCCGCGGTAAACGCTACATCGGGCACAATCCGGCCGGCGGCATGATGACCCTCGTGCTGCTGGCATCGCTGGCCGGAACCGTAGTTTCCGGAATTGTGCTCTATGGCATGGAGGAGAGCGCGGGGCCACTGGCCGCATGGGTTGGTGAGTACTCCGAGAGCGAACATCTGTGGGAGGAAATTCATGAGGTCTTCTCCAACCTGACACTGTTGCTGGTTGGGCTGCACATCGCCGGCGTGTTGTTGTCCAGTTGCGTTCACCGCGAAAACCTCGTTGTGGCCATGTTGACCGGGCGAAAAAAGAACGAGGAATGATGAACGCAGGAT
>JAHEFF010000062.1 GCA_024640315.1 Woeseiaceae bacterium | reverse complement strand
TGACTGAAATAAGGAGAAATACCTAACAGAGATTCCAGGTGCCCGTGACTACTTCTGAAGAATGCTGGCGTGGTGACGCAGGTGGTCTTCCATGAAAGATGCGATGAAGTAATAGCCGTGGTCATATCCCTCGTGACGCCGGAGCACGAGATCAATGTCATTGGCGTCGCAAGCCGCCTCGAACAAATGCGGGTGCAGTTCCTGCTCCAGGAACTGATCTGCCAGTCCCTGATCGATCAGGATCGAGCTCGGGGGAGGAAATTGCAGCGACTTGGCGAGCTCGGTCGCGTCGTATTCGGCCCACGCGGACTCATCAGGACCCAGGTAGTTGCGCAGCGCCTTCTGTCCCCACGGGCAGTTAATCGGGCTGCAGATCGGGGCGAAAGCAGAAATAGACCTGTAAATATCCGGGTTCTTGAGTCCGATGGTCAGCGCTCCGTGCCCACCCATCGAGTGACCCAGAATTCCCTGCCGTTTGACATCAAGCGGAAAGTTTTTCGACAAGACCGCAGGGAGCACTTTCGTTATGTAGTCATACATATGATAGTGCTTGCTCCAGGGGGGCTCGGTCGCATTCAAATAAAAGCCGGCGCCCAGCCCGAAGTCATAAGCGCCATCAGGGTCGTCCGGCACAGACTCGCCACGCGGACTCGTATCCGGCGCCACCAGCATAATTCCGAGCTCGGCAGCCACCCTCTGCGCTCCTGCCTTGATCATGAACGTCTCTTCCGTGCAGGTCAGACCGGCCAGGTAGGTCAACGCTGGAACAGGACCATTCGCTGCCTGGGCTGGCACGAATACGGAGAATTGCATGTCGCAGTGATTGGCGTCTGAACGGTGCCGGTAGAAACCGACCGTGCCGCCAAAACAACCATGCTCGCTGATGGTTTCGAGAGTCATGAATCGGTCAAATCTTTTGCAGGACCAAGGTCCCATTGGTGCCGCCAAAGCCGAAACTGTTGGTCATCGCAGTCGTTATTCCAGCGTTTTCGACAGTTTCCGTCACGAGCGGCATGCCTTCGGCAGCCGGATCGAGATCCTCCACATTGATTGATGGTGCAATAAAATTGTTTTCCAGCATCAGCAGACAATGAATGGCTTCCTGCGCTCCCGTTGCTCCGAGAGAATGTCCACAGAGCGACTTCGTCGACGCAAACCGGGGAATGTTCTCACCAAATACTTCTCGAATGGCTTCCAGTTCCTTGGTATCTCCGACCGGCGTACTGGTGCCATGAGTATTAATGTAATCAATCGGTGCGTCGGTGGTAGACATCGCCAGTTCCATACAGCGAACGGCGCCTTCGCCACTGGGCGCGACCATATCGTACCCATCCGATGTTGCACCATAGCCGGCAATTTCCGCATAGATCTTCGCGCCACGCGCTTTGGCGTGCTCAAGTTCTTCGACGACGACCATTCCAGCGCCGGCTGCAATAACGAATCCGTCGCGATTCTGGTCATAGGTGCGGGAGGCTCTTCCGGGCTCGTCGTTGTACCTGGTAGAGAGCGCACCCATAGCGTCGAAAAGACTGGCCAGTGTCCAGTGCTCCTCCTCCCCACCGCCGGCGAAGACAACATCCTGTTTGCCGAGCTGAATTTGCTCCATGGCCGCACCAATGCAATGCGCACTTGTTGCGCAAGCCGAAGTGATCGAAAGATTAACGCCCTTTATTTTGAAAGGAGTGGCCAGGCACGCAGAGACCGTACTGCCCATCGTCCTCGGGACCATGTATGGACCGATGCGGCGCACGCCTTTCTCGCGCAGCGTGTCGGCACTGGCCACGATATTGGCACTCGACGCGCCGCCTGACCCGGCAATCAGGCCGGTCCGCGGATTGGAAATATCACTTTCTTCCAGGCCTGCATCATCAATCGCCTGTTGCATTGCGATGTAGGAATACGCAGCTGCGTCACCCATGAATCGCAATACTTTTCTGTCAATGTGTTCTTTTATATCAATGTCGACCTGCCCACTCACCTGGCTGCGCAGGCCCATTTCCTTGAATGATTCATTGAAGGTGATGCCCGAGCGTCCTGCACGGAGTGAATCCAGAACCGCATCCTTCGAATTGCCAAGGCACGAAACCACGCCCAGGCCGGAGATAACTACACGACGCACGGCGACTCCCTAGAAACCGTCAGTTGAAGTAAAAAGGCCGACTCTTAAATCTTCGGCGGTATAGATTTCGCGACCGTCGACGGACACCGTGCCGTCCGCAATTGCGAGCACAAGCTTGCGGGTGATCATCCGCTTGATCTGCAAGTTATAGGTTACGAGCTTCGCCGTAGGCAAAACCTGACCTGTAAATTTGACCTTACCCGCGCCAAGCGCGCGGCCGCGACCCGTGTTTCCGGACCAGACCAGGAAGAAGCCCACTAATTGCCAAAGCGCGTCAAGCCCCAGGCAGCCCGGCATCACAGGATCACCCTGGAAATGGCATTTGAAGAACCAGAGATCCGGGTTGATATCCAGCTCAGCGATGACCTCACCCTTTCCGTATTTGCCACCGCTGCTGACAATTCGCGTGACGCGATCTGTCATCAGCATGTCGGGCAACGGCAATTTGGCACTCTCCGGATCGAACAGTTCGCCACGAGCGCACTGCAACAACTCCTCGTAGCCGTAGGATGTCTTCCGGTCAGGCGGGCAGCCGTCCGGACTCTCGGGGTGATCTGACTGAGTCATACGCTCTCCGGCGCGTTACCAGGTTGTATTGTGTCTTGGTGCAACGGATCGAATTAACCGCCTGCAATGGACGCGTATATTACCGGACTGAAACAATGTCTGCCCGTCAATCGCTGCAAAATAATTGCGTGTTGCAGTGCAACAAAGCATCCGTCGCGTTATGTTTTGTCGTAGTCGATCGTAATTTTGTCGCTGACGGGGACCGACTGGCAGGCAAGCACAAAACCTGCTTCGACTTCCCATGGTTCCAGACCATAATTGGTTGCCATGGTGACATCGCCCTCACGGACGTGAGTTCGACACGTCGCACAGACACCGCCCTTGCAGGAATAAGGTAGCTCGATGCCATGTTCTGCGGCCGCATCGACAAGATTACTGTCGTCGACTGACATGTCGAACGACTTTTTGTGACCATCCATAATGACATCAATCGTCGCGAGCTTTTTGCTGCCGGGCGCCGTGGACGCCGGCTTCGGGCCTCCGCCCTTGCGCGGGGCGCCATATCGTTCAATGTGAATTGCCGATTCATTCATTCCGACGCCGAGAAGCGCGGACTTGACGCTGTCGATCATCGTATTCGGCCCGCAAATGAACGCCTCGTCAGGCTCAAGGCCACCGCAGAAAGCCCGGTAGAGTTCCGGCACCCGCGACTCGTCCAGCCGTCCGCTGAAGATGTCGAATTCCTGATCTTCCTGGCTAAACAGGAAATAAAGCTGAAGCCGCTCCGGAAACCTGTTCTTCAGCGCATAAAGATCGTCGATAAACATCGCCGTTCGTTGGCGCCGATTGCCGTAGAAAAGCACCACACGACTCGCGGCTTCATTTTCCAGCGCCGCCCGAACAATCGACATGATCGGCGTAATTCCACTTCCTGCAGCAAAGGCCAAATAGGTTTTTGCGTTAGACGGATCGATGTTCGCGTGAAATTGGCCAAACGGCGGCATCACCTCGATCTGATCGCCGACTTTCAGCTCGTTTTGCACGTACTCCGAAAACTTGCCACCCGGCTGCACGCGAACGCCGATTTCGAGCGGCATTTCGCCAGGCAGCGAACAAATACTGTAGGTTCGCCGAACCGGTTTCCCATCGATCGATATCTGCATCGGCAGATGCTGCCCTGGCAGAAACTCGAACTCCTTCCTGGCATCGTCTGGCACCCGCATGGCGACCCGCACCGAGTCCGGTGTTTCGTTTTGCAGTTCGGTAACAGTCAGCAAATGGTACTTGCGCATACGTCTCTCTTATTCTGTTTACTTAGATGCACTTGAAATATTCAAATGGCTCCAGGCATTCATCACACTTATACGAAGCTTTGCACGCAGTAGAACCAAATTCGCTTACGACAGTGGTTTGGCCTCCGCCACAACGAGGACAATGTACTGCGCCCTTGCCGAGCAACTCCCGCTTGCTGGCGCTGCCGACCGGCGGTGCAATACCATACTGACGCAATTTCTCCCTGCCGGCTTCGCTGATCCAATCCGTCGTCCACGGTGGCGACAAAACGCGCCTGATTGACACGGCTGCAAGACCCTCGTCATTCAGTTTGGCGAGAATGCTGCTCTCGATAACTTCGGTTGCGGGGCAGCCCGAATAAGTTGGTGAGACCTCGATTTCTACCGCATCATTGCGGACATTGACCTTTCGAATCATGCCCAGGTCGACGACACTGACAATCGGTATCTCGGGGTCCGGCACATCCGCCAGCCAATCCCAGATTTGTTTTTTTTTGTTTTCAGCGAGCATGGGCCGACTACCAGTCGAGGCCCGGGTAGCTCCGCTGCATGTACTGCATCTCGGCAATGAGCGGTCCGAAATGTTCAGAGTGGCGCCCTGTTCGTCCACCCTTATCCATCCACTGGTCGTCCGGCATCTGTAAGGTCGCTTCGGCGAGGATGGCCGCGATACTCTCGCGCCACGCCGCCTGGATACTCTCCAGATCCGGTCCACTGAATTCAGCGCGCATGATCTCGTCAATCTCGTCGCCGGCGAACAGCTCGCCCGTAAATCGCCACAATTCCGCTACCGAAGACTGAATTTTTTCATGGCTTTCTTCGGTTCCGTCACCGAGCCTGATCAGCCATTGAGAATCGTGGCGCAAGTGATAGCGAATTTCCTTGGCAGCGCGCGCAGCGATTTCAGCCAGCCGCTCATCCGCACAGTCGACAAGCGCTTCAAGCTGCATGAGGTAGAAAACCTCGAACATCACCGAGCGTGCAATGGTGTCGCCAAAATGCCCGTTAGGCTGTTCCAACAGGAGAAAATTGCGGAATTCCTGCTCAGCACGCATGAAGGCAAACTCGTCTTCCTTGCGCCCTTCGCCCTCCAGCTCCCCCGCATAGGAGTAGAACATCCGGGCCTGGCCAAGGTAGTCCAGCGCGAAATTCGCGTTCGCCATTTCTTCCTCAAGCTCGGGGCCGTGCGTCACTAATTCAATCAGGCGTTGCGCAATGATCAGCGCGTTATCACCCAGTCGCAGCGTATAAGCGAGGAGTGCATCTTCTTTCTTCATCATCATTTTCCGGCTAAATATTTTCGACGCCATCCGGAATTTCGTAGAAGGTCGGATGTCGGTAGATCTTGTCTTTCGCCGGCTCGAAAAATGCAGCTGATTCTTCCGGATCGGACGCCACGATGCTGCTCGATTTCACGACCCAGATACTGACGCCTTCGTTTCGACGCGTATAAACGTCTCGGGCATGATCAAGCGCCATCTCATCGTCTGCCGCGTGAACACTGCCTGCATGGCGGTGACTCAGGCCTGATTTGGCGCGGATAAAGACCTCATACAGAGGCCAGTCTTTATTGGTCATTAGAATTCTTCCTGTACTCAGGCAGCCGCTCTGGCTACCTTCTTCGCCGCATGAGCCTGTGCGGCTTCGCGCACCCAGGCGCCGTTCTGGTGCGCCTCACGTCTCGTTCGCATTCGTTCGCGGTTGCATTGACCGTTCCCGGCCAGCACATCTGTGAATTCCTGCCAATTAATCTCGCCGTAACGATAGTGGCCGGATTCCTCGTCGTAGACGAGATCATCATCGGGCATTTTCAAGCCGATAAATTCAGCCTGCGGCACCGTCACGTCTACGAACTTCTGTCGCAGCTCGTCGTTGGAAAACCGCTTGATCTTCCATGCCATCGACTGCGCTGAATGCTGCGAATCCTTGTCACTGGGGCCGAACATCATCAATGACGGCCACCACCAGCGATTCAAAGCGTCCTGAGCCATTTCCTTTTGTTCTTTGCTGCCACGGCATAGCTCCACCATAATTTCGTAGCCCTGACGCTGGTGAAAACTTTCTTCCTTGCATATACGAATCATCGCTCGCGAGTAAGGCCCGTATGAGCATCGGCAAAGCGGAATCTGATTCATGATGGCCGCGCCATCAACCAGCCAACCCACTGCACCGATGTCGGCCCAGGTAAGCGTTGGATAGTTGAAGATACTCGAATATTTGGCTGTACCTGCCAGCAGTTGATCACCCATCTGCTCTCGAGAAATGCCGAGCGTTTCTGCGGCACTGTAAAGATAGAGACCGTGGCCGGCCTCGTCCTGGATCTTCGCCAGCAGGATCGATTTGCGCCTGAGGCTCGGCGCTCTCGTCAGCCAGTTGCCTTCCGGCTGCATACCGATGATTTCCGAATGCGCGTGTTGGGATATTTGCCTGACAAGCGTGCGCCGGTAAGCTTCAGGCATCCAATCCTTCGGCTCAATTTTTTCTTCCGCGTCGACGTGCGCCTGAAAACGCGCGTTGTCTTCCGCCGACTCAACCTTGATTTCTGCACTTTGACTGGATTTCTGGTCAAGACCCTGTGTGTACATGCTCTACCTCTGTTGTTCACAGACCGCCGTCTGGCAATGTGTCACATTATTTTCCGTTTTTCAATATATTTTGTATCACTTTGAGAATACCGGCTCACGCGTTGCATACGAGCGACCACGAAAAATAGCCACGACTTCGTCATCCTGATTGGTCACTGTGATGTCGTAAATTCCGGTTCGCCCGCCCCGGTGTCCTTCACGGGCCGTCGCCAGGAGTCTGTCGCCCAAGCGGGCCGGCCTGACGAATTCAATCGATGCGCTTGCCGCAACGGTAATTCGATTGTAGGTATTGCAGGCGAAGGCGAAAGCGGAATCAGCCAATGCAAATATGTAGCCACCGTGGCAAATATCATAGCCATTAACCATATTCGCTCTGACCTCGAAGCGTGCTTCCGCGCGGCCCGGTTCCGTCACTTCGATTGTCATGCCCATGTCTTTTGAAGCGAGGTCGTTGCCCCACATCGTTTCACAACATTTCTGCGCGATTTCGATATCGTTCATGATGACTTCAAATCTCCAGTTATGAGCCAAGACCGCCGAAGCGTTCATAAAATTCCGGCATAGCCTGCGGTAACATTCCGTCTGCCGTCTCAAATTCTGCCGATATGTATTGTTCCGCTCCTTCATACACCAGGCCGTATAGATCACGGCACAGTTGATAGGCCGCAGTGCCATTCCAGGCCGCCGGGAGCATGTCTGCCGGCAATAGCGGATCCCGCAGCAAAATCCGTCGATACTCCTGGATCAAAAGCGTCCGAAGCTGAAATGCAATACGCTGGTCCGGTTTCCGGCCCTGGCTTGCAGCCTTCAAGACCGGCCGGAATTGCGCCACAAAGGATTTATATCGCCGGTCGATTTCATCAAGGTTCCAACTCTTGTGCACGAGGGCACGCATCGCGTCATCCTGCTTCTCGCCCAATGTCCGGCCCTGCATCACGACGAGCTGGCGATCAATGCCTGAACGTTTCAAGGTCGCTTCCATCTCGGCCAGGTCCGGCGTCGGATGTGCGAGAACATTGGTCGATATGGCGCCGAATCCCAGCCAGCCGAGTTCCTTGCGCACCGTTTCCTTTTGCCCCACATCCAGGCCAGCCAGGAGGACCAGGCACCAGTCACCACTCCAGGTTTGTCGCGGATCGCCGTATATTCTGACCGTTGCCTGCTCGAACTTCTCTGCGCCCTGATCTGAAAGACTGTAATAGCTACGACGGCCAACCTGTTCGACCTCAAGCCAGTCATCCCTGGTCAACCGAAACACAGAGGTTCTGACCAATCGCTCATTAACCCCGAAATCTGCAAGCGCCCGGATAAGGCTGCCAATCCAGACAGTTCCTCCGCGCGGCGCAATCGCATCGCCAAACACAGTAATGATCAGCGAACCAGCTCGCAGCGTCGGGCGAGCGCGAAAAGCGGCAACCAGGTTTTCTGTGGCAAGTTTTAATGACATGGGCTTCATTGATTATTTTTATATCCCGCGAATGCGGACGGTACATCGCGACACAGCTTTTTTCAATTTGAAACATTTTGTGTATCTTGTCCTACCCTTCCCAAGCGCGATGACGTGAGAACAAGCGGATGAAACTTCAGAATTTTGCAGAGAACACCTGGATCGCCGGCAGCGACGATGGCAAAGAGCTCAACAGCGCCGTGGATGGCAGACCCATCGCAACGATCACCAGCAACGGCATCGATTTTGCCGCAATGCTGGATTATGCGCGTCGAGTCGGTGGCGCCAACCTGCGCAAATATACGTTCCATGACCGGGCATTCATGCTGAAGGACCTTGCCAAGTACCTGCTGGACAACAAGAAAGCGTTTTACCAGCTATCCACCGAAACAGGGGCCACAAAAAGTGACAGCTGGGTGGACATCGACGGTGGCATATCTACCCTGTTTGTTTATTCCGGCAAAGGCCGCCGCGAAATGCCGAACGACAAGGTCTATCTCGATGGCCCACCGGAAGCGTTATCCCGGGAAGGCACGTTTGTCGGACAGCACATCTGTACGCCAAGACACGGCGCCGCCGTGCACATCAACGCCTACAACTTTCCCTGCTGGGGCATGCTGGAAAAGCTGGCACCCTGCCTGCTTGCCGGCGTCCCGGCGATCATCAAACCGGCATCGAGCACGGCGTATCTCACCGAACTCATGGTTCGGAGCATGATCGAATCCGGAGTCCTGCCGGAAGGAGCGGTCCAGCTCGTTTGCGGTGGAGTCGGCGATCTGTTTGAGCACCTTACTTGCCAGGATATGGTCGCGTTCACCGGATCCAAGGGCACCGCGGAAATGCTCCAGCAGCATCCGCGAGTCGTGTCGGAATCGGTACATTTCACTGCCGAAACCGATTCTCTCAACGCTTCGATCCTTGGCCCGGATGCTGTCCCCGGTACGCCGGAATTCGATTTGTTCATCAAGGAAGTCACTCGCGAGATGACCAGCAAGGCCGGGCAGAAGTGCACGGCCATCCGCCGCATCATTGCACCGGCAAACGTATCCGCCGACGTTGTCCGCGCGTTGTCCACAGCACTGGGCCAAATTCGTATCGGCCACCCGGGAAACAAGGATGTAGACATGGGTGCGCTTGCCAGTCACGGTCAGCGCGACGAAGTTCGCTCACGAATTGCAGATCTCAGCGCAGAGGCTGAGGTGGTTTTCGGCAACCGGGAAGATTTCGAGGTGACTGACGCCGATGCCGTGAAGGGCGCGTTCTTCATGCCGACCTTGCTGCTTTGCGATCGGCCGCTTACAGCCAGCGCAGTCCACTCGGTCGAGGCTTTCGGGCCGGTAAGCACGGTCTTGCCGTACGAAAATCTTGATGAGGCAATCGAGCTTGCGCGTCTCGGCGGCGGCAGCCTCGCGGGTTCAGTGATAACGAACGACAACGACGTTGCTCGCGAACTCGTACTCGGATCGGCGGCATGGCATGGCCGAATGGTCGTCATCAACCGCCACTGCGCAGTCGAGTCAACCGGCCATGGGTCGCCGTTACCTCACCTCGTTCATGGCGGGCCAGGTCGCGCCGGCGGCGGCGAGGAACTCGGCGGAATTCGTGGCGCATTGCACTACATGCAGCGAACGGCAATCCAGGGATCACCAGAAATGATCGCAGCGATCGGCAACCGGTGGATTCGCGGTGGCAGGGAGATCGATCCTGGCGTGCACCCTTTCCGCAAGACTTTTGAGCAGCTGGAAATCGGTGATACGGTCAATACCGCTTCACGCGAGATATCGCTGGACGATATTGATCATTTCGCTAATTTCACCGGCGACACTTTTTATGCGCATACCGACGAAGAAGCTGCAAAAAAGAATCCGTTCTTTGACGGCCGGGTTGCACATGGTTACCTGATCGTCTCATTTGCAGCCGGCTTGTTTGTCGACCCCGACTTTGGCCCGGTGTTGGCCAACTACGGCGTGGACGACCTGCGTTTTGCGCAACCGGTCAACTACGGCGATACGATCAAGGTAAGGTTGACCTGCAAACAAAAGACCCTGCGTGCGGGATCTGGCTACGGCGAAGTCCGTTGGGATACCGAGGTGACCAACCAGGATGACGAGATCGTGGCGAGTTATGACGTCCTGACGATGGTTGCCACAACAGAAGAATGGGAAAAGGTTAGCGCATAAAGATAGCGCCAACGGGGTCAAATCTGCGATGATTACGATTGAAACTAATTATCGGCCCAAATTCGTATGCAACGCTCTCCCAGTCAATTTCCGCTAGACAACTATGAACTCGATGACCGCTACCGGCGAGAGTCAGGCCGCGTCTTCCTGACGGGCACCCAGGCGCTCGTTCGAATTCCGCTGATGCAGCGGACCATCGATAACGCGGCTGGATTGAATACGGCAGGATTTGTCAGCGGCTACAGGGGCTCGCCGCTCGGCAACTTCGACATGGAGCTGTGGCGGGCTTCCAGGTACCTGCAGGAAAGCAACGTTCGGTTTCTGCCGGCGGTGAACGAAGAACTGGCAGCAACGGCAATTCTCGGCACCCAGCAAGTTGAAGCAGATCCGCAGCGTGATGTCGATGGTGTGTTCGGTATCTGGTACGGCAAAGGTCCTGGCGTTGATCGCGCAGGCGACGGGCTTAAGCATGGCAATGCTTATGGCAGTTCACCACACGGCGGCGTGCTGGTGGTCGCAGGTGATGATCATGGCTGCGTCTCGTCGTCGATGTCGCACCAGTCTGACGTCGCATTTCTCACCTGGCTGATGCCGAACCTGAACCCGGCGAGTGTCGCCGAATATCTGCAATTCGGCTTGTATGGTCTCGCATTGTCACGGTTCTCCGGAATGTGGGTCGGGTTCAAGGCGATATCCGAAACCGTCGAATCTGCGGTGTCGCTCGAGCTGCCGCCTTATCCGCAGTTTGTGATCCCTCAGGATTTCGTACCCCCGCCCGGTGGCCTGCATATCCGCTGGCCCGACTATCCCGGGCCGCAAATTGAAGAGCGCCTGGAATATAAAAAAGCGGCAACGCTCGCTTTCGCGGCGGCCAACCCGATCGACCGGAAGATATTCAATACTCCCGACGCCCGTTATGGCATCGTCACCACAGGCAAAGGTCATCTCGACCTGATGGAGGCGCTCCGCCTTCTCGGCATAGACAGGAAAGAAGCACACCGGATCGGGCTCGACGTTTACAAAGTCGGTATGGTCTGGCCGCTAGCCCACGATTCGGCGCTGGAGTTCGTTCGCGGCAAGCACGAAGTCCTGGTGGTAGAAGAAAAAAGGGGCCTGATCGAAAGCCAGTTCAAGGAATATTTTTACGACTATCCCGGCCGCAAACCCAAACGCATGGTCGGGAAAGAAGACGAGCGCGGAAACAAACTCGTCCCGTGGGTCGGCGAGCTTACCCCGATCCAGCTGGCGCAAATCGTCGCGCGGCGCCTCGACGCGGAGTTCACCGGCCTCAACCTGGTAAGCCGTGCCGATAGCCTGGAAGACACAAACGCAAAGCTGATAGAGATCAGCGGCGCCAAACGTACGCCATATTTTTGCTCCGGGTGCCCGCACAATTCATCGACAAAAGTGCCGGACGGCTCCCATGCGCTCGCCGGTATCGGTTGCCACTTCATGGCGAACTGGATGAACCGTGACACGGACGGCCTGATTCAGATGGGTGGCGAAGGCGTCAACTGGGTGACCCGGTCAATGTTCAACGGCGGACAGCACGTGTTCCAGAATCTTGGCGACGGCACCTATTATCACTCCGGGTCATTGGCAATCCGGCAGGCATTTGCCGCAGGCACGAACATTACCTACAAGATCCTGTTCAATGACGCCGTTGCGATGACGGGAGGCCAGCCAGTTGACGGACCCGTCAGCGTACAGAGTATTGCTCACTCCGTCCGCGCCGAAGGTATTGAGCGGATCGCGCTTGTCTCCGACGAGCCGGAAAACTTCAAACTTTCCGACTTTCCCGCAGGAACCACGATTTCTCATCGTCGCGACCTGGATACTATCCAGCGCGAGCTGCGGGAAATACCTGGCGTCACCGTACTGATCTACGCGCAAACCTGCGCAACCGAAAAACGACGGCGCAGAAAGCGTGGCCTGATGGAAGACCCGAAGAAGTTCGTTGTCATCAACGAACTCGTTTGTGAAGGCTGCGGTGACTGCTCGATTGAATCCAATTGCCTGTCGGTCATACCGAAGGAAACCCCGTTCGGACGAAAGCGACAGATAGACCAAAACAACTGCAACAAGGATTTTTCCTGCGTCAACGGTTTCTGCCCGAGTTTCGTTACCGTGGAAGGCGCGGAGCCGAGCCGGCAGCATAACCGGGCGCCTGCGGATTTCCCGATGGACAAGCTGAGCTCTCTTGCTCAACCGGACATTCCGGCTCTGAGTGATGGCTATGACTTGCTGGTCACGGGCGTGGGCGGTACTGGCGTCATCACGGTCGGCGCGCTCATTACGATGGCTGCTCACCTTGAGGGTCGCGGCACCAGCGTGCTGGATTTTACGGGATTCGCGCAAAAATTCGGACCGGTCCTGAGTTACATCCGCTTTGCAAATAATCCTGACGAACTCAACCAGGTGCGAATCGACAACCAACAGGCCGACGCCTTAATTGGCTGTGATCTCGTTGTTAGCTCATCCCCGAAGGCATCACGAACTTACAGGAAGGACCACACTCGCGCCGTCGTCAATACGACCGAGATGTCCACGGCGGACTTCGTCAGGTTTCGTGATGCATCGTTGAGTGCAACCAAGCGCGTGGCCGCGATTGCCGCAGTGACCGGCAACGAGAATCTGTCGACGGTCGCCGCCAACGATCTTGCTGAAGCACTGTTGGGCAATACGATATATGCCAATGTCCTGATGGTTGGATTCTCGTGGCAGAAAGGCCTGATTCCGGTTTCCAGCGACGCAATCTTGCGTGCAATCGAGTTAAATGGCGTCGACATTGAACAAAACCGGAAGGCATTCAACTGGGGCCGAATTGCAGCGGCTGATCCGGAATTCCTTGCCGGACATCTGGCAGGCTTCGGGCAATCCATATCGGGCATCGATTCTCTCGACGACGCCATCAGTCGCCGGACGAAATTTCTGGTCGAATATCAGGACGACGCACTGGCCTGCAAATACCGCGATCTCGTAGCACGGGTGCGTGATGCCGAAGCGAAGATTTCGACAGGCGACAGCCTGACACAAGCCGTCGTCCGCGCGTATTTCAAAACGCTCGCGTACAAAGATGAGTACGAGGTCGCGCGTCTCTTTGTGCAAACGAATTTTCTGGACAGGATACGAAGCGATTTCGGCGCTGCCGGACGACTACGCTTTCACCTGGCGCCTCCTGTGCTCAGCCGCGGCGTCGACTCGCGAGGCCGGCCGCGGAAGCGCGAATTCGGCGCATGGATTGTTCCGTTGTTTCGTCTGTTGGCCCGGTTCAAACGGTTTCGGGGAACGTGGCTGGATCCGTTTGGAAAGACGGCGGAGCGCCGAATGGAACGGAGGTTGATCCATGAATTTGAACAGCAACTGGATTTCATGCTCGGAGCGCTTACGGCGGACAATCTTGACCTGGCAACAGAGATTATTAATGAGTACCTCGAAATTCGGGGATATGGCCCGGTTAAGGAGCAGGCGGCCGCGGAAGCTACGGCCCGGATCGAAAGCAGGCTGAGCAGATTCATGCAGGTTTCGAAGCAAGCTGCCTGAAGCGGCTTCCAGCGGACGTGTTTCCAGCGAGATCACCGCGAGCATTCGCCATGCAGCCGTGCCATGATGTTTTGATGTCCTCTACCCCAATCCAGTACGAATTCGACGAACGACCTGAAATCGGTGAGTCAATGCCAGTGGCGCCCGGGGTCTTCTGGTTGCGAATGCATCTGCCGTTTTCCTTGTCACACATCAACCTCTGGTTACTTGAAGATGATGACGGCTGGACTGTTGTCGACACCGGCGTCAACGTCGATGAGTGCCGGGCGATCTGGCGCAAAACCTTTTCATCACGCATGCAGGATCTGCCTCTGCGGAGGGTCCTGGTAACACATCTCCACCCGGACCATATCGGCTGTGCAGGCTGGCTGTGCGACCAATTTGATGCCCCACTGTGGATGACACGCGATGAATACCTGCTCGCAAGAATTCTCGTGGCTGACACCGGCCGGTCTACTCCCGAAGAAGGTGACCGGTTTTACAAGGCGGCGGGTTTTCAGCCTGAACACATGGACTTCTACCACAAGATTTTCGGTATGTTCGGCAAATTCGTATCAGAACCACCAGAGTCCTATCATCGGATCAAAGACGGAGAAATCATCGGCATTGGCAACAATGAATGGGAAGTCATTGTTGGCAAGGGCCATTCACCAGAACACGCCTGCCTGTACTGTGAAGATCTGAATTTCCTGATTTCTGGCGACCAGCTACTACCTACCATTTCGTCGAACGTCAGCGTTTTCCCGACTGAGCCGGAGGCCGATCCTCTCGCCGACTGGCTCGGGTCACTGGCAGCCCTGAAAAACCGGGTTCCTGAAGATGTGCTGGTCCTGCCGGCTCATGGCAAGCCATTTCGTGGCGCCCACCGCCGTCTTGACGCACTGATAACGGAGCACCAGGACGGCCTCGACAAACTTGAAGCGCTTTGCACCGAACCCAAGCGTGCCGTCGATGCCTTTCCGGCGCTGTTTAAAAGCAGGATAGACCACAAAAACATGATCATGGCGACGGGCGAAGCCATCGCCCACCTGAACTATCTGCAGAACGTCGAGCGAATGAAAGTTGAACGGGACGCCAACGGCGTCGACTGGTATTGTTCGAAAAACTAGCCGGCAAATGGAACAATCCGGCCCGCCAACATTTTCGACGCCTCAATATGACTAATCAAAGAATTCCGCTTCAGATCGCAGGACTATTGCTGTTCGCCCTGTCGGGCTGCGCACCGGACCAAGATGGCCCGGCAACGATTGCCGCTGCCGGTAACCATGCAAACACTGTAACCCAAACCGCAGCGATCGCGATTCCGGATCCATATGCGGCGGACGTTGCTGAAGAAATATTGAAACAGGGTGGTAATGCTGTCGATGCCGCCATCGCGACAGGATTTGCGCTCGCGGTAACTTATATCGATGCCGGGAACATCGGCGGTGGCGGATTCATGACGATTTACCAGGACGGTGAATCGGCATTCCTGGATTATCGTGAAAAAGCGCCGCTGGCCGCGGATCGGGACATGTATCTTGATGAAAACGGCGACGTCATTGAAAATTCCACACTGATCGGTGCTCAGGCAGTTGCAGTACCCGGCACCGTTGCAGGATTCTGGCTGGCTCATCAACGATTCGGAAAGCTGCCCTGGCGATTACTTGTCGAGCCGGCGATCAAGCTGGCGGCCGATGGTTTTGATCCTGCACCTGTCCTGGTCAATGACATTCGAAAATCTTTTGACTGGTTCGGCGCTCAGACGAACTTCAGGAACCACTTTGGGGCGATTCAGTCCGGGCAATTATTCAAGCAACCCGAACTTGCGGCAACCTTACAGCGCATCGCCGAATCCGGCGCGGAGGATTTTTACCGCGGCAGGACTGCAGAGCTGATCGTCGAGCAAATGGAACGGAGCAACGGCCTGATCACGCTGGAGGATCTCGAATCCTATACGGCAGAATGGCGTGAGCCACTACGAGCTGACTGGCGTCAGTATGAGATTATCTCTGCTCCC
>JAHEFF010000022.1 GCA_024640315.1 Woeseiaceae bacterium | reverse complement strand
TCCGGAATGAACGCATGCGCTATCCAGACGAAGCACACTCCGGCGAATGCTCCGAATACGACGCCTTTTATGACGATCAGGACAGCATCAACACTCACAGTGCCGACAGCCGTTGTCATCGCAATAGCAACCGTCAGCAAGGTGCCGACCAGCGCAGATCCGCCTTTGGCCGTGAAGTAGAAACTCCAGTAAAGCGCCAGCACGAGGAGCAACAGACCAACCATTGGTTGATTAAGTAGGGTGGGCAATAGCAGCAAGCCCGCAGCAAGTGTCAGCGACAGTATCGCGACAAAACCGACTCCACTTTTCAAACCGAGTGCCGGCAAAGGTAACGCCAGAACAAACATGGTCATCACGGGCGCAATAAATGACATATCCCAGGCGACGGCCTGTGAAAACCACAAGGAAGACGCCGTGCCAAAAGCCAGGCGCAAAATGCGGACACTTGCAATATTCAGGCGGTTGCCAGCGGAAGAAACCGCGTCTGAATCAGTACGCATAAGTGAACAGGCTAACCAATCGCATCTTGATTTTGCCAAGCGTGTTGAAGATCCAGCTATCGCCCGTGTATACGATCACGGATGCCTGTGCGCCAACCCGCATTCCCAGCCGGTCATCTGCATCCGGCAGCTTGAAATCGACCAGCACCGAGAATCGCTGCGAATCGCGCAACCACTGGCGGTCGTTGTCAATCGTCGGCAGACTACCGAGCGGTGCGGAGTCGACATTAACCCCAAAGCCAGTCGTACGAATCGTCCCCTGGATGACTTTGCCCGGCAACGAATCGAACACGATCTCAACCGGGTCGCCACGCTTGATGTTGCCAAGATTGTTCTCGGTAAAATCAGCCTGCACCCAAATATCGCGTGTCGCGAGAAAAGTCATTAGTGGCGCACCCGCCTGCGCGAAACTGCCGCGATCAACGCGAACGTCGGTAACCACACCGTCGGCCGGCGCTATGACCGATGTTCGTGACAAATCGAGTTCAGCCTGAGCAAGCGCTGTCTGCGCTTCAAGAATCCGCGAATTTTCGTCCCCTGCCTGCCCGAGGTCCTGGCGGGCGCGTTCCAGGCCCGCCTCTGCAGCACGTACCTGGCTGCGGTTTACTGCCAAGGTTGCTTCCGCGCTTTCGATGCGACGATCAGACAGCGCACCCGGATCCTCTTCCTTAATGCGTCTCAGCCGGGTGGCATCCTGCTCCGCCCGCATCAGACCAGCACGCGCTGCGGCGAGCTGTGCAACCGCGGCATCGACACTGGCGGACGACGCTCCGGTTGCCTGTCGAGCCGATTGCAGACTGACCTGCGCCGTTTCGACGGCTAGCTCATACCGGTCTCGATCCACCTGGAACAGGAGGTCACCTTCGTTGACAAACTGATTGCTCGAAACCGCAACATTGGTGACTGTGCCGGAAACTTCCGCAGCGACCGGAACCACTGTCGCGTGCACGCGTGCCTGACTCGTATGCGGCGTTATTCGATCGCCGACCAGATAAAAGAACATCAGCACGACACAGGCGCTCAACACAATCAGCGTCCACTTACGGACCGGATCACCCTGCGCTTCCGGGGCCTCTGCTGGCTCGGAATCTTCGGCTGGTGTTTCTTCTTCGTTTTCGCTCATAAAGCTTACTCTTCGGCGGGTGGTGGTCCCTCGAACAGGTCACCCCAATTGGTTCGTTCTTCCATTTGCTGGCGGGTCGTATCATCAATGTACTGCCGAGGCCCGGGGGTCTGCCAGCCTCCGCCAAGACTTCGATACAAACCGATGTAATTAGAAAGCACCGCGCCACGATTAGCCGCATATCTTTGCTGGGCGCCGAACAACGCCTGCTGCGCGTTGAGAACACGCTGGTAGTCTGCAAAACCCTCCCGATAGCGCAGCATTGACAGGTCCGAAGAACGCTGCGCCACCTCGACAGTCTGCCGCAGGATGTCATCCTGTTCACTTGAATTGACAAGCGCTGTCATCGCATCCTCCACCTCGCGCGCAGCCTGGATCGCTGTTTCCCGATACTGCACCAGTGCCTGCTGCAACCGGGCATCCTGAACGCGGATATCATTTCTGATCCGGCCGTAGTTCAGGAATGGCCAGACGAACGACGGTCCGACAGAATAGGTCAGGCTATCTGAGCGAAAGAGTTCACCAATTCCGCTGTCACCGGTCCGGGTGGTATCCGTGTTGCCCGCTGCCGCCAGACCCAGGTAACCATTGAGGCTGAAACTGGGATACAGATTCGCGTTGGCTACTCCGACCAGTGCGTTTTGTGCTATCGCCTGAAGCTCTGCCCGGCGAACATCGGGTCGCTGGCGCAGTACATTGGCAGGAATGCCAACACTGACATTGTCCGGCAAAACCGGGAAGAACTCGTCTCTTTGCAGCATTGCGTCAATGTCCGACGGCGGTAATCCAAGAAGGACGCTGAGGGAATTCTTGGCTTGCTGCAGCGAAGTCTTCAGGCCCGGAATCGACGCCTCAGTGCTAAGAAGCAGTGTCTGGGCCTGCAATGCATCGAGCTCTGAACTCTCACCATTGCGGTACAGCAACTCAACGATGTCGTAACTTCGCTGTTGGATGGCCAGGCTTTCCCCTGCCAGCCGGAGCTGCTCTTCAGTCGATCGAATGACCGTATAAGTGGTAGCGACCTGGGCGATGACCAGTACTACCGCCTCGTCGAAACTGGCTACCGACGCCAGCAGGCTCGCATCTGCGGCTTCAATGCCCCGCCTGAATCGGCCCCAGAAATCGATCTCCCAGGAAAGGCTCGCACCGAGATTGAACTGAGTAAATGTGAGATCGCCGGCAGTTGTGTTCGCGTTGCTTTCACTGGCACCAACCGCGGTTGCGTCACCAACGACGACCTGACCTTGTGGATAACGCGTACCTGTCGCTACATTGAGAGCGGCCTGGGACTCCAGCACACGCAGGCCCGCGACGCGCAGGTTGTTGTTGTTCGCAATCGCAGTGGCAATCAGACCATCGAGCACCGGGTCGTTGAGGCGCTTCCACCATTCGGCCAGCTCCGGCCCATCCGTGTCGAATTGTTCGAGCTCTGCCTCCAGCCACGCCGGATTGGCGGGCAGATCGGGACGCACAAAATCGGGCCCGACCGGCGCACAGCCGGCCAGCAACGTCAGAATAACGAGGGTCCCGATTCGCATGATGAATAGCTGGCGCCCTGTCAGGCTTCAGCTGATTCAGCGTCATCCGTGTCCGGCGCCATCCACGCGACGAACAGTTCGTAACCCAGTGAAAGCACCACCGCGCCAACAAATAGCCCGACGATTCCTTGAGTGATCGCGCCGCCGATGGCGCCGATCAATATGACCAGCATTGGCGTATCGAGGCCGCGACCGAGCAGCATGGGTTTCAGGAACGCGTCGCTCAAACTTACGATAAATGCATATACAAGGAAGATCGACGCGGGAACAGTGTCAGCGACCGAAAAGAACCAGATCGCAATCGGGCCAAGAACCAGTATTGGTGGCAGTTGAACAATAGCGAGCACCAGCACAGCGCCAGCAAAAAGGCCGGCCGCCGGTATGCCGATGACAACAAGTCCGATTGCCGCCAGAATCGTTTGTATAACCGCAACGCCCAAGACGCCTTTAACGACACTGCGGATCGTCAGGATTGAGATATTGATCAGCTTCTCGCCGCCTGCCGAACCGACAAGGCTGTTCGCGATGTTCCGTGAAGCCTGCAAACCGCCCGAAGCCTGGGTCAGCAACGCACCACCGATAATCGTCGCAAAAATAAATTGAAACACACCACCCAGTACGCCACCTGCAAACCCCACGGCCGTCTGGCCGAGCGCTCTTAGCTGGGGCCCGAAGTGGTTCAGCGTTGCCTCGGTATTGGTTGCGAGATTGGTCCAGCCTTCGTGTACTCGCCCACCAATAAAAGGCCAATCCGCAACGGAATCCGAGGGCGGAGGAATCCTGACGGTTCCGTCTTGCAGTTCTGTGGAGATGTGTTTCAACCCATCGAAAGTGGATCCAGCCAATCCCCAGGTCGGAATGATGATAATGGCAAGGCCGATCAAAACCAGAATGGTTGCCGACCACTTTTCCTTGCCGCCAAGTTTGGCGGTCAGCGAAACGTGCGCCGGAAAAATCGCGATAGAGATTATCAAACCCCAAACGACAACTCCGACAAAAGGTTTGACGATCGAGAAGCACCACAAAATCAGGAGCAACACAGCGCCGATCTGGACAAATGACGCCATTGCGTTGGCGAGGAACCGTGGGTCGACCCTCGAACTGTCTGCGCTGGCCATGATGACCTCCTTATTGTTTTATTTGTGCGCTAGCCGTCGTTCCGCAAGGCGGTGCCCTGCCACATCCGCTGAACGACGGCAAATAATACCGCAGTACTCCAGCCAACGAGCAGAATACCGTTCATTGCTTCAATTCCGCTCAACAGGCGCCAGCCTTCGCTGAGGGTTATGTCCCCGTAGCCCAGCGTGGTGAACGTGACGAAAGAAAAATAGATTGCCGTCTCCAGCGTGGCAAGCTCCGCGGGCGGTACCAGCGCCCTGTAGGTCAGCGCCCACAGGACGATCTGAATGACATGCAAGCCGACCAGCACCAGCCCGGTGCCAATCAGAATCTGCATCGATTTTCGCGAATACCACCGGCCATCGTCCTGGACATAGCGCCTGCTGAGGAAACGAACCCAATATGTCGTGCCGAAAGCATGTATGACGACCGTCAGAGAAATGAGTAAAGCGCCGATCAGACTGAGTTTAAGCATAGGTAAAGACTAGCTGTCCATTGGGGAATTGGAAAGGATCAGGGGAAATTCGCGAAAATTTCCGCCACAGCACTGCTCACGGTTTGGTCGAGGCAGTCGCGCATGTCCTCCGTGACGCGAACCTTTGCGAAGCCCTCAAAACCAGTATGTTACTGGCAGGCATCGAAGACGCCGATTGCGATCCTTCCTTGCGTAATCCGTCTTGCGGTCGAGGCCCTGAGATCATAGCCGCACCTTGTATCAGTTGGCCGGTTTGACGCCTTCTGTCATTAACGTTTCCAGCCCGCTGCGTACTGTTCTCGCCCAACGCTGACCCAGACGCCGCACTTCGGCCGCATTGGTGACACGATTCGACGGTGTCATGGAACCCGACTGGCTTCCGGCCGCGCGCCGGTCGACTGCCCGCAAGAATATCGCATTACTCATCGAATCCCTGAGTTCCAGAACAATGGTGGCCTCGCCCACACGGTCGAGGAAGACCGTGCTTCGACCGCCAGATTCAGGCGGAACAAGCGAAACGACGTCGAGGAGCGCGGCCCGAACGAGAAGAACATCGTAGCCAGGCTCATCAACCACTTCGAATACTTTACTCTCGGTCATTACGCCTGCAAACGCGCCTGAAATCTCGTCAATTACCAGTTCCTTGGTCGCTTCGTCGAGCCTGAACTCCGACTGACTCCTGGTCTGTGCAGAAACCGAACCGCGGCTGCCCCGGCCACTGTAAGGGCCTCCTTCGATCGCCCGGAAATCGACGCCAACGCGTTCGAACATTACCTTGCGAAACGAGGTGATATCGATGTCTTCCCTGGCCCAGACCGCACTCATTACAGTGTTGTCCATCCGGGTCAGGCCGTCGAAGGATATTTCGGCATCCTCGCCGGTCTGGAACGTTGGTGTGGATGTACACCCTGCAATCGTAAAAAAGGCGACTGTCAAAATTAGTTTTACGTTCATTTTTTTCCCGGAAAATGATTGTTGTACCGATGTTGACTTTAGCAAATCAGTCAACCATTCCCTAATGATGGCAAGCTCTACTCGAATCCGATTTGACCGTCAATTTTGCCCACAGTTCCTTGGGCCCCGGCAATCCACTACAGCGCCCCCGATTCCATATCGGTGGCTCTGCCGGCGGACCGCGAATCATTGCCAACAGCGCGCCAGGCTTCAATCTGGCCGATTACCGAACTTTCAGGTACTCTTCACCGCTGTCATCTGATCGCGACTATGTTCGATCATTGATGAGCACGCACCTGGCCGACGCAACAACCCGGGAACTGGAAAATTCTGGTCTCCGGTACGTCAAAACTGATGGCGGTCTGGTCATCAACTTCGTCGTCTCAGTCAGAGAAAGTATTTGCGGTGGGAAGGTGCGTCAACCGGCAGAATATTGAAGAAGTAGCACGCAATGCCATTGCCTATATTTTTGCGCAGTTTCTGTAATTGCTCAATTTACTAAAGAGACCACAAATGAAAAGACTAGCGGTATTTCTGATTTCGGCGCTGGCCGCCGGATCTTTGTTCGCAGACACGATTGAACTTGCTGATGGCAGATTATTGGAAGGTGACTTTATCGGCAGCAGCAACGGGATCATCATGTTCAATACCGGTGAAGGAATCGAGGCCTTCCCCGAAGAAGAGGTAATTGGCCTTTTCTTCTCGAGCGGCGTTGCGACCGCGGAGGCATTGATTGAGTCGGACCAGGCCGGCCAGATTATTGTACCGGCGGGAACCCGCCTGATCATTCGCATGTCGGATAGCGTGGATTCGAGCCGCCACAGCGTTGGTCACCGTTTTCGGGCACAACTTGACGGCGCGATCGTCATCGATGGTGTCACAGTGCTTCCTCGCGGCACCCAGTTACAGGGCCAGATCACTGGCCAGCAACAGGCCAGGCGAGCGGTTGGCTCGTCCGAGCTGTCACTGACATTCACGGATGTCATCCTGGATGACGAGTTCATACCAATTGCCACCGGGCAACTTTCCGCTCAAACGAATGCTGAAGGTGCCAGAACAGTCGGTCGTACGGCGCGCGCAGCCGCAATCGGCGGGCTGATTGGCGGCAGTTCCGGCGCCAAGACGGGCGCCGCAGTTGGAGCAGGCGCATCACTGTTGACCAGTGGTGCCAGCATCAACGTTCCCCGCGGCGCTATCATCGAGACAAACCTCTCCACGCCACTGACTGTCAACTTGTAAGTGACGTCGGTTTGACCGGGCAGCTCGCCGGCAGGCAGGCTGCCCGATTTGTTTGAGAAACAGTCTATTATGTTGAAGAACAAATTCGCAGGAATAATCTCGCCGATCCTGCTGTTACAGATGCCAGCCGCCTTTGCCGCTGGCGACACCCAATGGCTCGTAGCACCCTACCTTTGGTACCCCGCAATTTCGCTCGGCCAATCCTCCAGCGGCGGCGGTGGTGGCATCAGCGGCAGCGACCTCTTAAGCAAGACGGACGCCGTGGGCATGATTCGCATCGAGGCAGCGCAGGACCACTGGGGCGTGACCTTCGACTACATCTTCCTGTCGCTGGCCGACACCCGCAGTGTCGCACTACCCGCGCCGCCGGGCGGCAACGTGGACGTGCGCGGCGACCTGGACCTGTCGGTCATCGAATTTGCCGGGTTCTATCGCCCAACCGGCAACGACAGCGGCGTTAACTACCTGGCGGGCCTGCGCTCGATCAGTACTGACAAAGCTCTCCTCGTAACGCCGCCATTTGGTGGCCCGACACAACGATTCGAGGGCGACAACCGGGTGACCGATTTCATGCTCGGAGCTCGATACCTGCACCGCTTCAACGATCACTGGAATCTTACCGCGCGAGCAGATTTCAGCTTCGGGGATTCCGAAGGGACATTCAACCTGATGGGTGGACTGGGTTACCGGTTCAATGACCTGTTCGCCATTAACCTCGGCTACCGACACGTGAACCTCGAATACGAAGGCGCCGTCGACGGCGTCTCTGAAACCACCGAAATAGAACTTTCCGGGCCGACGCTCGGCCTTCTGTTCAGATTTTGAATGCATTCCATAATGGCAGGCTCAGAAACGGATCAATCGGCGTCAACGCCTCTCTAACGGATCATGCGGGAATCGGCACGCGTGATGACTTTTTTGAACTGGACGTTGGCGTGGACGATGAACCCCGCGCAACTGGGTTAACCGCCGCTATGACGGCACCTGGGTTTAACCCGGCGCCTGCTTTCAGACGTCTGTATTAACTGGCAATCTCTCAACAACGAATTTGAAGGGAACCCGGCTTCGGCTAGACTGACAAACAAACCATGTCGTACTCAAAAGGAAACTGACGAATGCCCCATTTGACGCGCGCCCGAATGACTCCCCGCAGCGTTTTTGCTATCACCAGTCTGGCCGCCTTGCTGATGGCTGGTTGCTCAACGACCACCAGCCAGGAGTTTCGGCGTACACAAAATTCAGTTGTTGAAGCCGCGTTCATTGCATCCGATGCCGATTTCAGCCAATACGACCGCCTGACCGGGGCAGAAATGGGCATCTTCTTTCCGCAGAACTCGACCATCCCGGATGAAGATGTACAGCGTATTCGTTCGATATTCCGGAATTCGTTCCTTGGTGAGTTATCAGAATACGATGTGGTCAATGAAGCAGGTACCGGCATCATGATGGTAGAGGCCTCGCTGATCGACCTGCGAACAGCAGCATATGCGGACATACCCAATTTGCGCAGCGAGATTCGTTCAGTCGCACGTCCAGGTTCACTCGTCTTCCTGATGGAAATGAAAGACTCGAAGACAGGTCGGGTCCTCGCCCGTGCGGCGGACAGCACGCTGAACCCGAACATTGGTTCAGACGAGCTCGACAACTCAGAATGGGGCGAAGTCGAAGTCGCAGCACAACACTGGGCATCGTTATTCCGCCAGTTTCTGGACCAGAATCTTAATCAATAAGATTGGGTGTCGATTGGTGTATTACCCCAAACCCAACTGAATATTTTCCCTCACGGAGCTTCTTGTGCGGACATTCACCCGTTGACTCGCTGTACTGGTTTCAACCAGCATCCTCGCGCTGGCTGGTGCCTGGTCGCCATCGACGATGCGCATCGACCAGACATTCGAAGATCCTGAATTCGTCGGCGAGGTATACAACAATGTCCTTGTCATCGCTGTGGCCGCCAACTTCAACTCGCGTTCCAGGTTCGAACGGGTGATGGGGTCCGCGCTTTCCCCGCCTGCTACGACGGCCGGCAGATTGTTCTCGATAAAGAGCCGCAGAGCGGCTTTTGAAGGCGATTTAGCGCGGGATTCATGCGTATTCTACCGATCAAATCGCAACTGTAAGAAAATGTAACACCCGACTTATGGGGGACTACTTTCTGTCAAACTGTGCCACAACGTTTTCCGAACCAAGGTACATATTCCAATGAGAAAAGTTCAAACACTCGGTACCCTTTTACTAGCGGCTTTTGTTTTGGCATTTATAACGGCTTGCGCGACCCCGGCGCCGTCGATTCAGTCTGGGCCGGATGCGGAGCTATCCTTCGATGGACTGAGCAAAGTCGACAACAGTCAGGCAGATGTTGCCTGGGCAAGACCCGATTTCGATATTTCCCGATACACTAAACTCATGCTGATCAGCTCGGGTTTTGAGTACCGGGATGTCACCAACCGCGGTCGCACGCAAATGGAACGGTCCCGGGGCGGACCCTTTTATATCGACCAGGACCGACGAGCTCGCTTCGAACAGTTAGTCGGCGAAATTTTCGCTGAGGATCTTCAGCAGCTTGAGAACTTCGAGATCGTTTCGGAGCCTGGCCCCGACGTGATGATTGTGCGTGGAGCGCTTCTCGATATCGTTACTTACGTGCCGCCGACAGAGGGGGTTGCCGGAAATATCGACATTTATCTGTCAAATATCGGCGAGGCAACGCTGGTACTTGAATTGCGTGACTCCCAAACAGGAACCATCCTGGCGCGATCGGTCGACCGTCGGGCCGCAGAACGCATGGGTGGTCAAATGATGCGATCCAACCGCGTGACGAACACGGCTGAAGTGCGCCGATTGATTCGCTTCTGGTCCCAGCGACTCAGAGAAGGGCTGGACGGGTTCGTGCAACAGGCGGCAAGCACAAACTAGAAACCGGCTTGCGGCTGGCGCATTCCCGCCAGCCGCATTTCTTTAGTCAAACTCCAAACCAAGCCCGAACATGAGAGAGATGTCCTCTTTAAAAGCAGTTTCCACCGGCCGTGTCTCATAGTCGTAATCGAGTGCTATGCTCGTATACAACAGATCAGTGATTTCAAAATTGACCCCTGTACTTGTCCTGTATGAGGTATTCGTGCGTCCAGACACATTTGCCGTTATCGTATGATTGTGGAAAAAGCCCAGGTCATCGCCCAAAAAGTCGCGCCTGAATCGCAAGTTCCAGACCATTACAGTACTGTTTTTTGATTCCGACCCGATTTCTTCCGACTGGAAACCGAAACCCAATTGTGTACTCAGACCTTTACGCGGCGTATTCCAGATATCGTGACCAATACCGGCACTGAGAATAATTCGACTATCGAGTTCGATGATCGGATCACGTTCGAGACTCAGATTGGACGTGAAGTACCAGGGATCGCTAAAAAGCCAGTTGTACGCATAATTAAGCCGTTCCTGGTCCTGCGTCACCTGCCCGGACAACTCTTCTCTAAATACGGTCACTTCTCCGATATGCCGACGATCACCAATTTTTAGCATGCCATCGGCACGAAGCTTAATCGTGTTCGAGTCTGTATTGCCTTTATTCAGGTTGCTGGACAGGTCAACGTGACTTTCCCAATCAAAGTGGTCTTCGACCTCTTCCAGCTCGAAGAATTGATCAAGAGAAACCTCCAGCGATTCAATTGGCGTCGTGATGATTTGGGACCCGCTTGCAGCAGATCCGGCAAACCTGGCCACCACACTTGTACCATCCTGCAGATCAATTTCAAATTCCCGGTCAGATTCGATGTAAGCCACGACAGGCAGATCTACCTGGAATTTATCCGAGTAATCAGGCTCGATCGTAACTTCATTGTCCCAGATGCGTGAGATCTTGCCGGTTATTCGATCGCCGTTTTTCAAAACCAGCAGATCGGCGCGCACGATCGACGGTGCGGAAACAAGCAGTGCGGCCGCCAAGACGAGCATAAAAGAAGAACTGTGCGAATTCATAATTGTGAGGCACTCGGAAGGGGCGCACCTATCGATGCGCAAAAACAAAGAATCAGCAAACTATATTCAGTATTGGTGTCAGTATCTCGACCGTTTCGTACTCTCTATTTTGGCGCTATCCGAACCAAAACGAACCTGTTCTCAATACGAACAACATAGGATCTGGCAACAAATCCTAGCATCGGGGAGAAGAGTCGGTCCAGCAACGCAATTTCGACTTCGACTAAAGCGCGTCCTTTGAGATTCGACCAGTCTTTGACACCGGACGTCGGGCCGGAAACGGCACCCGCTAAGCGCTGAATTTTGCATCAAGACCCATTTGCTCATTGAACAGAACCTATGGATCGGGCTGAACAATGCCCGCGATCCCGACATACCCGACCAACACAACCAAATCTGCCATCCGTCGTAATTCGGTTTCCGGACAAACCTCATTGGTTTGAACCCGGATTGAATGTAAGATCACGTTCCTGACATCTGGCTCCTCTCCGGTGCCGGCGATTTTTGTTCCTGGAGTAAGAAATGCATATTCAATTATCCCGATTCATTTACGGCTGCGTCGCGCTGCTGATGATCGCATATTTATCAGGTTGCGCGTCGAGCCCAAAAATCCGCTCCGACTATGATCGTGGTGTCGACTTCGGATCGTACAAAACATACAACTTCATGCGACATGACAACGATGACAGGTATGAGAGCCTGTTTCATCAGTACATGACCGATGCAATTACCCTGGAGATGGAGAACAGGGGCTACGTCAAATCCGATGACCCGGACCTCCTGGTTAACTTCAATGCGGTTATCGAGGATAAGACGAAGGTATCGACCCGGCCCGCGTCACCATCAATGTACGGCGGCTACGGCAGCTACTACGGGTACCGGGGTGGTTACTACGACCCCTGGGGCGGATACGGCTACGGCACCGAAACCCATGTCTCTCAATATACAGAGGGCACTTTTAACATCGACCTGGTGGATGCGAAACGCAAGCAGCTGGTCTGGGAGGCCGTAGGCATTGGCCGAATAACCGACAGCACATATGAGAATCTTGAAGAAAAGGTAAAAGCTGGTGTACCCAACTTTTTCGCCCTTTATCCCTTTGTTGCCGGCAATCCGAATCCCGTCGATAGATAGTCAGCATTTTCTGAATGCCGGGACAGCGAGCTGGCCAGACGTTGGTCGCTGTCCCGTTCATGACTCCCCCACTATCGATAGCGCGACACCGAGAGCCATTCGAAATTCAAACAGGTTTCTTTTCTCTGACGTGAACATCGCGCTGCGGGAACGGAATTGAAATCCCTTCCTTGTCGAATCTCTGTTTGACTTCTTTTGTCAGTGCCCAGTATGTCTCCCAGTAGTCGTCCGTTTTAACCCATGGGCGTACCACGAAATTGACCGAGGACTCTCCGAGCTCGTGAACCTTGACGACGGGTTCAGGGTTATCAAGCACTTTTTCGTGCTTGTCGAGAATATCCAGCAAGACCGCTTCCGCTTTGTCGATGTCGTCGCTGTATGAAATGCCGGCGGCATAAGCCTCTGTCGGGAGAATCTCAAAATACGTTGCCAATCCCTCCATGAAAGCAGCTACATCGATGCCTTTGTCCTGCTGTGCCAGGACAGTCTGTGCATATGTCAACGTGGCGTTGAACATTATTTTCTTTTACTTCATATCAAAACTCGCCCTCCCCGTTGCCGGGGAGGGCGAGTGTTTTTCCAATTGGGCAGACGCTTCAAAAGAAGCCGCCACCTACGTTTTTATTTAAGTTCTACTTTGAATTTCTGGCCACCAACACTGGCTTCATACATCAAGCCACCTTTGGCTTGCGTAAAAACCGCAACGCCACTGCTGTAGTTGGCATCTGCCGATGCTCCCGCTGTCGCCGCAACCGCGGAAGCCTGTGCGCCTAGTTCATAGTTACCTTGCTTGAAGCGCTCGACGTCGCCGGCAGTCTCGAAGAAGATGAATTCACTGTATGCCTGGCCACCCCATTGGAAACCAATTGTCAGCTGCGTAAGCGTAACAACTGCCGTCGCTTCGCCACCCTCGTAGAGAAGGCCTTTGCCACGAGCTCCACCAATTCCAATTCCACCCTTACCTACGGTAGGGATAACGACGTAACCTGCTGCAGCGTCGAAAAATGCCTGAATACTGGGATCTTTCTCCTTGAATGCCGCAATTGCCGCCTGCGCCTTGGCCTCCTGCTCCGCCGCCTCACGCGGGTCCCAGCCAAACGCAGCTGACGCGCTCCAGCCAAGTGAAATCATCAAAATCATGCCTAGTATCTTCTTCATTTTCCCCATACCTCAGTAATATCTTAAAAACCATTGATTGATGTTTGAATTCTTTAGCTTTTCTATTCGGCATTCGATGCCTATAAAGAATTACGCTGTATTCAGGAAGAATCCTAAACTGAAAAAACTTCTGCTGCCAGCACTGGCGCAGGGTTTCCACTGAACTCGCGCCAGGTAATTGCGGGGGTTCTGGCTCAGAAACTGTCTCTGCGGTATCGTGCTGTCTGTTTCATCGGGATGTTTATTAATGAATGCAGGAAGGACCTGGTTGCTGCTCTGCGCACTGATAGCGTCGGACGCAGCGCGGGCCGGCTCGGTGATGGACTTCATCCGGTCCTACGATCTGAACGACTTTTCTCTCGGCGTGGCCTTCACCGCGGCAGAGGATCCCTATGTTGGTAGCGAAACCTCTCTTTTCGCTTATCCCTATCTCACCAGTTTTCGCGACTCATCTTTCACGAGGGACTGGTTCCTGATATCTGAAGGCGACGTCGGAATTCGTCTGGTTACAAAGAATGACTGGGAATTCGGCGTTGTCGGTCGCGTTCAGGCCCTCGGCCTCGGTAACAATGATGCACCTGAGCTTCGTGGTTTGAACGACCGAACCTGGTCCATCGAAATGGCGCCAATGATCGGCTGGCGTGGCTGGCCGGTGCACATCAGATTCAAAACCTATTTCGAGGTACTCGGGCGGCACGGTGGCAATACGAGTCAATTGGCCTTCGCATTACCGAAGGAATACGAGCGCGGTTTCATCATTCCGTCGATTCGTGTTGTACACAGAAGTGCCGAATATACGGATTACTATTTCGGCGTAAACGCTAACGAGGCTCGCCCAACGCGCCCACAATACCAGGCTGGCGCTTCCTTGAGCACAGAAGCGGGGATCAGGTGGGGCTATGCCTTAACGGACAAGTGGCTGCTGTCCGGCAGCTTGAACTACGAGCATCTTGATGCGGAAATCACTGATAGCCCAATCGCTGGCCAGGATGACATCTGGTCAGCAAACATTGGTCTCGCGTACAACGCCGATATTTTCCAACCAAGATTTTCAGACCTCGGTGGAAAACGGCAACCAAAATTGGAAATCAGGGTGGCGGCGTTCAACGATTCCGGAGACACGAAAATCACTCGGGATGCAGCGGACGGTAGCGGCGGAACTGAAGTCGATCTCGAAGACGTCCTCGGCGTCTCCGAGAACAATACTGTCATGCAGCTTGACGGAATTTATCGTTTTAACGATTTTCACAGGATTGAGATCGGCTATCACGAACTGTACCGCAGCGGCACAGCCACATTGAACAACGACATCAACTTTGGCGATACACTCTTTCCTGCCGGGACTACAGTCAATACCAGCTTTGATACCGAGTTATTTAGGTTCAGTTATGCATACTCGTTGATGAATGATGCGCAAAAAGAGCTTGGACTCATGGCTGGCATTCACGTGACCAATGTGATCACCGAGGTCGAGTCGGTGACGACCGGCGAACGAGAGAGAGCCGATGTGTCGACGCCGCTGCCTGTAGTCGGTCTGCACGGCTCCGTTGAACTCGGTGCAAACTCAACCCTGGGCGCACGCGCCCAGGTATTCGGCCTCGAATTTGACCGCTTCGACGGACATATGATTTACCTTATGCTCGAATGGCAGCGGCGATTCGGTGACAGCTTCAGTGCCGGCCTCGCTTACAACTTCTACCAGACGAAGTTGGAAGCGAAAGACGCCGACGCTCCTGGTAGATTTCAGTCGCGCCATCACGGCCCGATGTTTTTTGTCAGCGCGAACTTCTAAGCCCTGATCAGTACGGCAGGTCTTTTTCGAGGACCGTCCACTTGCCGTCGACGATCTGCGAGAGAAAAAGCGAATCCGACCCCTGGTGCTTGTCCGGACCAAACGACAATGTCGGCCCACCGAATGGGTCCTCGTAGTTTTGTATTTTTTCCAGTTCCGCCAGCATTTTTTCAGTTGTCAGTTCCGGGCCTGCCGCTTCCATCGCCTTGATCATCAGGTCGGCGGTCACATAGCCAACCTGCGCCTGAATGTTGGCGTCTTCGTTGAATCGCTCCCTGTACGCTGCGTGCCAGTCTCGGCGCCACTGGCCAGCTTCGGAATCCTCTTCCAGATCTGCCATAACTACCGGTCCGGCCGAATAGAGCCCTTCCATTCCTCCGTCGGCAGAAGCTGCAATTAACGGATGCAGGACAACCATGTTCCCGACAATTGGTACGTCCCAGCCCGCCTTACGCGCCGCCGTATACAACTGGATGGTATCTGTGACAATCGTGCCGATGAACATGATTTCACAACCCGAATTTTTCAGGCGGGTTGCCGTACCCACGAAATCGGTCTCCGTAACCTTGTGACGGCCCAGATAGACCGACTCGAGCCCGAGCTCCTCAACCGCTTGCAGGTATCCAAGCTCCGCCTCATGCCCGTAGTCTGTTGCCTGCGTCTGCATGCAGACCTTCTTTGCACCGGTCTTCTCGGTGAAATAGCGGACCCCGCCACGCGCCTGGTCCCGATAACTGACAAAGTAGGCGAACTTCATCGGGTGCAGCGGCTCGTACATCGACACAGCAGCCGTCACCGGAAACAGGTTGGCAACGCCCATACGCAACTGCCGCGGCAACATGGCGTTATTCATCGGCGTGCCCATGTTGCCGAGCATCACGAAGACCTTGTCACGATTCAGGAGTTTATTAGAGGCCTTTACGGACACAGGGACCTGGTATTGACCATCCTCGACTACAAGCTCGAGCTTCCTTCCATGTATACCACCGGCCGCATTCGCCTCATCAAAACGCATCCGCGTTCCATTGGTCGTGGGCACACCCCAAACCGCGGTTGCCCCCGAGAGGTCGGAAATCTGGCCCACCTTGATTGAGTCGCCAGTTAATCCCTGCTCGGCAGAAAGCCCTGTTGAAAAACAAGCTATCGCAACGAGTGCCAGATAAATTCTTCGCATGGTGCCGTTCCTCATCGATTCACCTGTCGTACATATCCTCGATCAGGCCATTATACTTGTTGCTGACATAACTGCGCTTCAACTTCATTGTAGGCGTCAGCTCTTCATCTTCGGCGGTCAGCAATACGTCGATCAGCCTGAATTTCTTGATCTGCTCCACGCTCGAGAATCTCTTGTTTATCGAACGAATTTCCTCACCAATCAGCTCAACGATCTCCGGTTGTCCACAAAGTGAACGGTAGTCAGTAAACGGGATAGAATGTGTTTGCGCATAGTGCTCGACGTTTTCCTTGTCAATCATGACCAGGCACGTAAGATACTTTCGTTTGTCGCCGATGACGACCGCATCAGAAACGAACGGCGAAAACTTAAGCTCGTTCTCGAACAATGACGGCGTTACGTTTTTGCCGCCGGCGGTGATGATGATGTCTTTCATCCGGTCGGTAATTTTTAGCTGACCGTTTTCATCAATCTCACCAACGTCCCCGGTGTGCACCCAGCCATCCACAATCGTCTCGCGCGTCTTTTCCGGTTGATTCAGATACCCGTCGAACTGGTAAGGATGACGAACCAGGATCTCTCCCTGATCGCTCAACTTCAGCTCAACCTCATCGATAGCCTCGCCGACCGTGCCCTGACGCAGTCTGTCCGGCCTCGTGGTTGTGACGACTCCCACCTCGGTTTGTCCATAGACCTCGGTTATCGGTAGTCCAAGGGCCAGGTACCACTCCAGCAGCGAGTTCGAGATGGGTGCTGCGCCACTTGCAAGGTATGTCGCACGATCGAGTCCCAGGAGTTGCTTGATATTGCGAAATACAAGAAGGTCCGCCAGCTTGTACTTGACGACATCCAGCAGATTTGGTGTCAGCCCATCGATCAACTTTCTCGCACGCGACCTCGACGCACTGACAGCTAACCTGTAACTGGTCTTTCCGATCCAGGTCGCTTCGGACATGGCCGTGGATACTCGGGAGTAGAACTTTTCCCAGACACGAGGGACTGCAAATACAAATGTTGGCGACAATTCCTGAAAATCCCTGGCAACGGTCTCCGGACTTTCGGCGAAATTGATCACGCAACCGCTGGAAATTGGCAGACAGATAGAAAAGATCCTTTCTGCAACATGGCAGAGCGGCAGGTAAGTCAGAATTTCGTCACGTTCCGTCTGTTTGACACCCGTCGTAATGGTTGTCTGGAACATCAGGTATCGCTGCGGAATCATCGAACCTTTCGGCATCCCTGTAGTGCCGGAGGTATAGATCAGGAGCGCCAGATCGTCGGGCTTGCCCTTCTCGACGATACTCTCGATCAGGCCAGGGTTATTACGACCGAACTCCTGACCGAGCGTGTAGAGCCTTTCGATCGGCATGACCTTGTCATGCTGCAATCCGCGCAGCCCTTTCCAGTCGAAAACGATCACTTTCTCAACGTTGGGCAACTCATCCTCACCATCCAGGTACTTATCGAGTTGTTCTTCATCCTCGACAAACAGGAACCGACAGTTCGAATCCTGCAGCGTGTAGGCCACCTGGTTCGACTGATAGGTCGGATAGACGCCATTGACGATGCCGCCGCAAAGCATGATGCCGAGATCCGCGAAGACCCATTCTTTGCAGTCTTCACTTTGAATCGAAACGACATCCCCGGCCTGCAAGCCAAGCGACAACAAACCCTGAGCAATTTCGAACGCACGCGCCCGGTAATCGGACCACGTATAGCTTTGCCAGATACCAAAGTCCTTCTCCCGCATGGCAATCTTGTCACCACGTTCTGCCGTCTTTTTCAGGAAAAGCTTCGGCATGGTGTCGCAGCCGTCGACAAAAAATGCCCGATCATTGCCCGTTGCCGACTGATATTTGTTTTCCGCGTTCATCGCCAGGTCTTCTTCTTCTTCCAGCGCCGCAAACCGCGAACGCCCTCATCTTTCTTACCGAGGTAGAACTCCTTGATATCCTCACTCTCCAGCAACTTCCTGCTGTCGTCATCCATGACCATGCCACCGACTTCCATGACATAGCCTCGCGACGAAACCTGCAATGCAATGTTGGCGTTTTGCTCCACCAACAGAATCGAAATATTCTGTTCGCGATTTAGCCGTTCGATGATCTCGAATATTTCAGAGACCAGAACAGGTGACAGTCCGAGTGACGGCTCATCAAGCAAGAGTAACTTCGGACGCGACATGAAGCCGCGACCAATGGCAAGCATTTGCTGCTGGCCGCCTGACAGGTAGGCGGCAAGGCGGCCGCGGATATCCCGAAGCACCGGGAAGTAGTCATAGACGGTATCCATGTCTCGCAACACCGCGGCCCGATCCTTGCGACAGTAGGCCCCCATCAGTAGATTCTCGGTGACGCTGAGGAGTGGAAACACTTCACGCCCCTCCGGAACATGTGAGATTCCCTGCCGGGCAACCCAGTCAGGATCCCTGCATTGAATCTCATGGCCATCAAAGATGACCTGGCCCTTGCTGCAATCCAAAGCGCCGCAAGCTGTTTTGAGGAGCGTCGTCTTGCCGGCACCATTGGCACCGAGAACGGCCACGATCTCCCCTTCGCTGACGGTGAGGCTGACTCCACGTATCGCCATGACCGGGCCGTAATAGGTCTCGACATTGCGAATTTCCAGCAACGGCCCGCTCATGACGCCGTCCCCAGATAAGCCTGCTGAACGCCAGGATCGTTGCGTACCTCTTCAGGCGTCCCGACAGCGAGAAACTTGCCGTCATTGATTGCCATCACCCGGTCCGCGACCCTGCCGACCAACCCCATATCGTGTTCGACCATGACAATCGTGACGCCAAGGTCATGCTTGATATCGTCCAGCCAAAAGGACACGTCGTCGGTTTCTTCCTGGTTCAATCCCGAAGCAGGTTCATCGAGGAGCAGCAACGTCGGCTCCGAACAAAGCGCCCGGGCAAGCTCAACGTTCTTCCGCGCACCATAAGGCAGATCGGAGATCTTCTGATCGCGGTAGTGGGCGATTTCCATCAGGTCAATGATGTCCTCAACCTTGCGTCGGTGTTCACGTTCCCGTGCCCTTGCGCCGGCGATGAACAAAAAATCCCTGAACAGGTTGCGCGACATTCGACTGTGCCGGCCGACCAGCAGGTTCTGCAGTACCGTAGCCTGTTCAAACAAATCGATGTTCTGGAATGTTCTGGCGATTCCGAGATCGACCACGCGGTGTGCCGGCACCTCCAGTAGGTCCCGTTCGCCATAGTGCATCGAACCACCGGTCGGCTCATAGATGCGACTGATCAGATTGAAGATCGTGCTTTTGCCGGCGCCATTCGGCCCGATGATCGCGAAGGTCTCGCCCGGTTCCACTTCGAATGAAACGCCATCGACCGCATGGACGCCACCGAACTCTATCGACAGATTTTCGACGATCAGCGAATTCATCGCATCCGCTCCGTCTTGAGGTAGCTCTTTTGTCGGACGAATGACGCCTTCCTGTAGTACGGAAAGGTCTCAAAAAAGTGCAGCAACTTTTTCCAGCGACCGTTGATGCCCTCGGGCTCGAAAATCACGAATATGACAATGATTAGTCCGAACAGCATGGGCTCAAGGCCTGCCTGTTGACTGATGGCACCCGGCAAAACATCACGCAGAATGCTCAAAGCAACGGGCAATAACGACACAAAAATGGCACCAAAAATGGCCCCTGGAATGCTCCCAAGCCCACCGACAACGATCATCAACAGCAACTTCAGAGACTCGAGGACGCCGAAGGTCTCGGGTGAAAGGTAAGCGAGATGATGTGCCAGCAATACGCCGGCCAGACCCGTGATCGCGGCACTGATGCCGAAAGACTGTATTTTCACCCACTCGATATTCACACCAAGACTTCTCGCCGACAATTCGGAATCACGAATTGCGAGAAATGAACGTCCGGTTGGACTTCGCAGAAGATTGGCTGCGCCCCAAATTACGAATAGCGCCAGAGCAAGGTCGAGATAATATTGCTGCCATACTTCGGCAAAAAAGAATCCGGAAATCTCCAGGTCCGGCACCAGGTAGCCCGCATACCCTCCTGTCAGGCCTGTCCATTCACCAATGATCGTCTCGACAATGATCAGGAATGCCAGCGTTGCCACTGCGAGATAGAAGCCATGCATTTTTGATGCCGAACGACCAAGCATCATGCCAACGAGCCCGGTAAACAATGTCGTCAGCACCAGGGATATGCTGAATGGCAATCCGGCGGTCATCAGGATGGAGTGGCAATAGGCGCCGAGCCCCAGGAACGCCGCATGCCCAAACGATACCTGCCCGGTGAATCCTGTCAGGATCATCAGGCCAACGCCTGCGATGACATAGACGAGCAGGAGTCCCAGCTCTGACAGGTAGTACACATCCAGGAGCAAAGGTGCAGCCAGCATGAACAAAATGACTGCCGTGACGCGAATGTACTCGCCGGTCTTCTTCAGGATATTGATGTCCTGGTCATAGCTGGTTTTGAATACGATCTGCATCAGACCTTCTTCCGGAATGTTTGCACGACAAGGCCTTCCGGGCGAACGAATAGCACGATCAGCATCACAATGTAGGCAGACACGCCCTTGATCGCCGGGAAGAAATAGTCCGCAAACGGTTCGATGACACCGATTAGCATGCAACCGAGCAAGGTTCCGGGAATCGAACCAAAGCCGCCGACGATGGCGCCGGCCAGCGCTTTGATGCCGATGAAGCCGACATTCGTTTCGAGCTGCGTTACCGGCGCCATCACCGCGCCGGCAACCGTGGCAATAATTGCCGCAATCGCCCAGACAAGGGACACCAGGCGCCTGACCGGGATACCCATATAGTAAGCGGCCAGCTGATTCTGTGACGAAGCCTGCATCGCGACGCCGATGCGGCTTCGACCAAAAAACAGATACAAAGCCGTACACAACACCAGGGTCGTTGCGATAATTGCCAATCGATCGGTGCCCAGGGTGACACTTCCCAGGGTGGTTTCGCCGTCGAATGGCGTATCGAGCGACAGTGGATTCCAACCCCAGATCATCCCTGCGGCGGATCGAAGAATGAAGCCGAAGGCGACAGTAAGAATGAAAATGCTCGCCTGCGACTGGCCTATGATGCGCCTCATGATCAGTGAATCGATCAGATAGCCGGCGGCGCCCATCGCGATCGCCGCGCAAAGAAGACCCGGCCAGAATCCCAGCCCGAACCCCTCTGAAAACGTGAGCACGGCGAAGCCGCCAAACATCATGAATTCGCCGTGAGCAAAATTCACGACTTCGGTCGCCTTGTAAATCAGCACAAAGCCGAGGGCGATGAGCCCGTAGGCACATCCCTGTGACACACCGATGAATCCCAGTCGGACGACATCCTCTATCGGTAGCATGCTTTCCCCACGCCAGCGTTACTTATTATTTTTTTTCCAATCCTGACTGTACTCCAAATCACCAACAGATTTGACACCAGGAGGATAATTGATCAGTCCAGCGATATGACTTTGCCAGGATTCAGAATATTTTTTGGATCCAGGGACCGTTTCAGCATCCTCATCAGTTCAATTTCCGCTTCCGAGCGGCTGACAGAAAGCCAGGCCTTTTTCTCTATGCCGATACCATGCTCGGCGGAAATCGCACCGCCGTATGGCCGCAACGTTTCGTATATGTGTCTTTCGATAGTGTGCGCCCGAGTTGTCCTGGCGCCATCGCACTGAACACTGATGTGGATATTGTTATCGCCGAGGTGACCGAAGAAAACCACTTTTGCGCCTTCGATCTCGTCTTTGATGGCGGCAGAAACCGCTTCCGAATACTCGTAGACATCCGCTATGGGCAGGCTTATATCGAAATCGAGCGCGGCGCCCAGTATCCATTCCACGTCATGCCGAATGGCCCATATAGCCTCCCGCTCGGCTTCCGATTTCGCCAGTGCGCCGTCCGCAACCAGGCCGGATTCAAATATCTCAGTCAAAAAGGCTTCGAACATCTCGTCGTCGGAATCCACGTGCACGCCAGTCGCCTCGAGGATGACATAGAACCGGTACTTCGCTTCGATGGGTGAAGGCTGCCTTCCTTTTGGTCTCACGACCTCATGGAAGTAGTTGTCCCACATCACTTCGAAGCCGGACAATGAACTGCCGAGCGATTCTCTCGCCTGGTTCAGCAATCCGACGACCTGCTCGTATTCATCGCAGGCGACCAGAGCCACATTGTGAGTCTGGGGCTTGATTCGCAAACGCAGTACGATTCTGGTTATGAGACCAAGCACGCCTTCCGTGCCGATGAACAATTGCTTTAGATCGAAACCGGTATTGTTCTTGAGAAACTTGTTCATCGAAGAAATGACCGTACCGTCGGCAAGCACCGCTTCGAGCCCGAGAACAGAATCCCGCATCATTCCATAGCGGATAACCCGAGTCCCTCCTGCATTCGTCGAGACGTTGCCGCCAAGCATACAGTTGTCGCGCGCGCCAATATCGACAGGAAAAAACAAATCTTCAGCGTCTGCCCGTTCCTGGGCCTGCTGCATGGTGACGCCTGCCTGCACCGTCATCGTCTGGGCGGTTCTGTCGACGTCCTCGATCTGATTCATTTTTTCGAATGACAGCGCGATATCATCCGACGTAGTCACCGCGCCCTGCACAAGGTTGGTCATCCCACCATGAGGGACCACCGATTGGGACCTTTGATGACAGGCCTTCATGATCGCCGCCACCTGTTCCGTGTCGGACGGACGCACGACCGCCTTCGCCGCGCAGGGCTGGTTGGTACCCCAAATCGCGCTGCGATCCTCAATTTCCTTGCCTGTCAGTACGTTAGGAGCGCCGACGATGTCCCGCAGGGTCTGGATGATGTCATCTGCCATAGCGCCTAATGCTAGCGGTCCCGACGCTCGTACACCATGATAATCGAGTATATTTTTTGCCCGCCCGGCGACTCGTTTGCGATATCATGCGCGGTCGCTCGGAACGACGAAATCAGGAACCCCCATGCGCGAGATGCTGAAATTCTATATTGATGGCCAATGGGTCGATCCGGCTGTCGCGAACACTCTGGACGTGATCAATCCGGCGACGGAGGAGATCTGCGGCCGTATCAGTCTCGGCTCGGCCGCAGACGTAGACAAAGCGGTCGCAGCCGCCCGGCGCGCCCTGCCCGCCTGGTCACAAACGACTCGTGAGGAAAGAATCGCTCTCCTGGAAAAAATCCTGGAGGAGTTCGCCAAAAGGCACGATGACGTCGCCAAGGCGATTATGGAAGAGATGGGCGCCCCCTGGAAACTGGCCAGATATGCCCAGGCGGGAAGCGGCCCGGAGCACATCCAGGCGGCGATCGACGCATTGCGAACTTTCCAGTTCGAAGAACAGCATGGCACCACACTGATCATGAAAGAGCCGATCGGGGTTTGCGCGCTTATTACACCCTGGAACTGGCCTATGAACCAGGTCGCTGTCAAGGTTGCCCCGGCCCTGGCGGCGGGTTGCACAATGGTCCTCAAGCCCAGCGAAATTGCGCCGTTTGACGCCATGATCTTCGCCGAAATACTCGATTCCGCCGGCGTGCCTGCTGGCGTGTTTAACCTTGTTAACGGCGATGGTCCGGGTGTCGGCGTTGCGATGAGCGGCCATCCGGATGTGGCGATGGTTTCTTTCACTGGCTCGACCCGGGCGGGCGTATCGGTCGCACAAACTGCGGCTCCGACCGTCAAACGAGTCGCTCAGGAACTGGGTGGCAAATCAGCGAATATCATTCTCGACGATGCCGATTTCGAAAAGGCGGTGGCGCGAGGCGCAAGCAATTGTTTCGATAATTCCGGTCAGTCATGTAACGCCCCGACACGTATGCTGGTTCCCCGGGACAGGCTCCAGGAAGCAGCCGCGATCGCCGGAAAACGTGCCGAGTCGACCACACCTGGCGACCCGCAAGGCGAAAACACCCGCATGGGCCCGGTCGTTTCGGCAACGCAGTGGAACAAAATCCAGGACCTCATTCAAAAAGGTATCGATGAAGGTGCGACCCTGATCGCGGGCGGCACTGGCCGGCCTGAAGGTCTCGATAAAGGCTTTTATGTGAAGCCGACGGTATTCTCGGATGTGAATAACGACATGACGATTGCGAGGGAAGAAATATTCGGTCCCGTGCTGTCGATCATTCCTTACGACGACGAAGACGAAGCGGTCCGAATCGCCAACGACACGCCCTATGGTTTGTCCGGTTACGTATCGTCCGCCAACCTGGATCGCGCCAGAGCCATTGCAGCCAGGCTGGAGACCGGGATGGTGCACATTAACAATGCGTCACTGGACGCTCAGGCGCCATTCGGCGGCTACAAACAATCCGGAAACGGCCGCGAATGGGGCCCACATGGCATCGAGGAATTTCTCGAAGTTAAGTCTGTGTATGGCTATAGCGAAGCTGGCTAGACCGATTGTCCAATTAGTCACGGAAACTTGCGGCGACGAGCCTTGTCGCAGATTGCAGCAATGAAATAATTGAAGGTCAAGAGCATGACAAAGTCCATCCGCCTGTATTCGGTCGTAGCCGGCGCCATCATGTTGTCGGCGTTGATCAGTGGCTGCTCAGAAACCCAATTTCCGAAAGCGTCGGGCAAAGGTCAGATTCGTGGTATCAACTCGATAGTGGATGCGCCGGAACTTGCTTTCCGCGTTGAAGAACGCTCCATTGGAAACGTAAATTACCGGGGCACGGCTGGTTTCGAAGAATGGGATGATCTCGCTTACACGTTTAATTTCGATGTATTTCTCCCCGGAGAGCCCAATCCAACCAGGCTCGCTTCGCAATTTATAGATGTTGTTTTAGACACCGAATACACACTGGTTCTTACGGGCACTCTCGACAACGCCTCAATCCTTCTCTGGGAGGAACCGGAACGCGACTGGGACGGAACGGAATCAGTCTTTGAACTGGATTTTGTCCACCTTTCGCCCCAGACCGGACAAGTCGACGTTTACTACGACCTTGAAGGAACCGTTCCGGTCGTTGGCAACGAGATTGGCACGCTGAGTAATGGAGAACGTCTGCCCTACCGCGATTTCGCCGAAGGTAACTACGAGCTAATTCTGACCGCGCCCGGCAATCCAACGACGATCCTTTTTCAGTCCGCCGCCTTTACGCGATCACCCGCCGAGAGGTTGACGATTGCCCTGTTCGATCCGGATCCGTCGATCGTTGCGAACGTCGGCGTCAACATTATTAACTCGACCGGATCTGCGCAGACCTGGGGGGATATCAATTCGCCAGGTATAGCTCGCATCATCCACGCTGCCTACGGCACGGAAAATTTTGACGGCTATTACAACGGTGACTTCAACACCATTATTTTTCCCAACGTTGGATTCGGGGAAATCTCAGGCTTTGCCGATGTGACCGACCCGTTGACGGCGATAACCCTGACGCCTGTCGGAAATACGGGGACGACGATTCACGATTTCGAAATTCAACTGGTTCCGAACACACGACGCACCCTGGCACTCTGGGGTCCACCTACGGAGCCATTTGCGCGGGTACTCCTGCATGACGCCCGTCCGCTGGCGGTATTTCCGGTTATTCGGTTTACCGATTTTGCCTTAAACGTCGATGTGTTGGATATTTACGATGTTGAACCGGGTACAGTTCTTGATGAGACGGTCTTACCAAAGTTCAGCGGCGTGATTCCTGGTCTTTCGACCGATTTCTTTGATTCCCAGGAAGGCATGCGAGAGTTCGTCATTACGCTGAATGGTGAAAAGGATCCTGTTGCACCGCCGCTTGTTCTCGATATGGCCAACAGCTCTGTCACCGATATCGCTATTCTCGATACGGCAGACCCAACCGCGGTTGAATTGAAGATCTTCGAAACGATTCCGTAACGAAAACCGAGAGCGGTTTACAGCCTGGCGTCAGGAAGCGATGGCTGCTTCAACGTAGGCCGCCCTGTCGTTCGCGGCATCTTCCTTGCTGATCTGCTTCGCGTTGTACATCGCCTGATCTGCGATGCTCACCAGGTCCCACAGAGCCTCACCATGCTGCGGCATTAGCGCGATGCCGACACTGGCGGCACATTCAATCTCCTGACCCTGAATGATATAGGCTTCGAACGCCGTATCTACGAGCCGTCGTGCAACATGCTTGGCATCCTCAACCGAAATACCGGGCAGAACAATCGCGAATTCGTCTCCGCCTAGCCGGGCAAGGATATCTTCCGGACGAAGGCAGAATTCCAGGCGATGACCGAATGCTTTCAATAACGCATCGCCTGCCTGGTGTCCAAATCGATCATTGATTGTCTTGAAGTGATTCAGATCAAGGTACAGCACTGCGCCCTGGTCACACCTCGCAATCGCTGCTTCAGCCTGCTCCTCAAATCCGCGTCGATTGAGAATACCGGTCAACGGGTCGCGCAGTGCATCCGCAAGAATCTTCGTTTCGTTTCGTTTGCGCTGCGTAATATCAATCAACGTGACGGAGAAATCATTGCCCACCGGTTCACCAACGACTCGAAGCCACACTTCATCATCCTCAATTTCTACAGCCGTCTCGTAACTGGTGCTTGTCATCGGAGGGCTTTCACCGCCAAATTGCTCCAGGAGCCGCTCAGGTCGCAGGAGTTCCAGCTTGTCCAGCGGCATGCCGACCAGGGTTCCAGTACCTGCCTGCAGGAAGCGTTCGGCCGCCCTGTTGGAAAATATGCAACGGAATCGAATGCCCTCATCCCGTGAGTCGCGGGCGAAACGGAGAATACCGTTTGAAGAATGTTCAACGAGTGAACGAATGAGATGCTCGCTGTCGGCAAGCGCACGAAGTGCCTGCTTTCTCTCCGTAACATCTCGACACACAACGACCGTACCCTGATTCTGACCCGAAGGACCGGTTAACGGCGCACTATTGAGTTCGAAATATCGATCCGACTTCATGCGAACCGTTTGTGTCAGGTCACGATCCTTGCTGTGATCAAGGATCGCCCGTGCCTCCGGAACGTCTTCCCACAGTTTTTGACCAATAAGCTGTCTCTCGCTGGATTCAAGAAGCGCTTGTGCCGGGTTGTTGGCGCTTATGATTCGTTGCGACCTGTCCAGTACGATGATTGGGTCACGTACGTGATCGAACATCGTTTGATAGGCAAGCGGACTGAATTCGTACACCCGCAGGGCCATGCTTGCATACCAGTAAAGCGGCAATAACAGGACAAGAGTCAGCGAAGTGAACGGAAAATCAATCGGGCCGATTTTGAACACCGTGTTTGCCAGACTGACCGCGAATGGAAGAATAGCGCAAGTCAGCAGCATAATAATTTTACGACGATGCGCGCGTGCAATCGTCGGTAATCGACCGGCCAGTGCGATAATAGAGAAACCGAAAAGCCCATAGGCAAACGGAGCATGAACCCGTTTAAACCAGAAATGTTCGTCGGGCTCCGTAAATCGTATTTCGCCATCGAGTTCGACAATCGACCAAATCAGATGGTGCAGTTCATTGGTCATTGCAAGACCAGTAGACGCTATCGGAATAATCGACAACGCCGCAATGACGAGACCGTGCGGCTTACTTGCAATGAACTCTCGATAGATGCTGTATAACGCCACAGGCAGAAAGCCCGCGCTGAAGAATGTGAGCGTCCGGCCGATGCCGTAAATGTGTGGATCCGTCGCATTGTAGGCAAATGCACTGCCGGCAGTCATCATGCCAATCAGAAACAAAAAGTAGCTGACCGTGTTACTTGATAACTCCGCAGATGCTCGCGAAACCCGCACAGCCAGCCACAGATACAATACGGTCGCAAAGGCCAGAATGGCCGGAAGTATTTGATCCAGTTGCTCAATCACCAAACGGCCTGCAATCGCTGATTTTGGGTGCAAACGTACATCCCCGCATCGTATCGATCACATCCGCATAGCGCTGCGACTCACGCCCCATTCCGCATCTGGGAATTGGGCACTAATTCACGATTTAGCGCTCTGAAATGGGGTCAGACTTAATTAATTAACTCTGACCCCTATTTTTGTCCTATAGACTTTCGGCGGTATCCAAAATGAGCGTATCAACAACTGCTTTCAGGGCGTCTTCCCTGGAATTCCCGGCCGCGATCGACAACTCGTAGGCCTTGAGCTGCCGATGGGCGCTGGTACCCCGACTGAGGATATCCCGAACTGACGCTACTTCGGCTTCACACCCAAGCGCCTTGGCATCCTCGCTGGTCAGCTCGAGAATTTCGTCAAGCAACTCTTCAAACGGTACGATCTTGCCTTTAGCGAAATCAATGAGTCCTTCGTCGAAACTGTAACGCATTGCGCGCCAGCGATTCTCATTGACAAGCATTGGCGTATAAGTTCGCCAACGTTGATTGGCAAGTCGCAGGCGATACAGCATTCGCAAAATGCAGACCAGCAGAGCCGTCAGGGCAATCGCGTCATCCACACGAGTGCAAACGTCCATGATGCGTGATTCCAGTGTCGGAAAGCGCGCACTGGGTCGAAGGTCCCACCAGATTTTTGTCGAATCTTCGATGACGCCTGCGTTGACCATGATTTCGACATGCCGCTCGTACTCCGCAAAGCTCTGAAACTTCTCGGGTAATCCGGTTCTTGGCAACGCATCGAAAACGGTCAGCCGATAACTTTTGAGTCCTGTGTCATTGCCGTTCCAGAATGGCGATGAACAGGAAAGAGCCAGCAGGTGCGGCAGGAAATAGGCCGCCTGGTTCATCAGATCGATGCGCAGCGAATCGTCGTTGATGCCGACGTGCACGTGCATCCCGCAGATGACCAGCCGCCGTGCTGCGCCCTGCATTTCAGTGGTCAGCGATTCGTAACGATCCTTTTGGGTGTGCTTCTGCTCGGCCCAGTGACTGAATGGATGCGTGGAACAGGCGATAGGTGCAATGCCATGCCGGCCGGTCACTTCGATGATCGATTTGCGAAGCCTGCCCAGGTCTTCCCGCGCTTCCTGCACGTTCTGACAAACTTTGGTGCCCACTTCAATCTGGGACTGGAGCAATTCGGTGGTTACCTGGCCCCCGAGCAATTCCTCGCATTCACCGAGTAGTGATTTCGGCGGGTCCACGACCAGTCCGCGTGTCTCCTTGTCGACAAGGAGGTATTCCTCTTCGACGCCAATCGTGAATTTGGGTTTGTTGCGTATCATCACCTGGAGAACCCCAATTTGTTCAGGCAGACCGGGTCGGTTGCCGTGATGCTATATCAGTTGGATTGATTCGCGCTGGAATCGAGGCAATGATCTTGTGCATAGTCTCGGCGATTCGCTCGACACCGTCTTCGTGAAGAATAAGGTCCTGCCTGATTTCAATACCAACATGTGGAATTCCAATCGACTCCGCATGATGATCGATCGTGAAGTCCTGCAGAGCCTTGCCGGAATAAGGCTCATTATCGCCGACCAGGTATCCCGCCTCGCGTAAATCGTTGATGAAAATTTCCGCCGTAACCCGATCCTTGTCCCACAACACGCCCATCTCCCAGGTGCGGGATTCGCCATTCATGACCGGCGTAAAACTGTGGATGGAAATAAATACTGGATCGATATCGCTATCCCGGAACCGGCTAACTTGAGATTCAATGGCCCCATGGTAAGGCCAGTAAATATCCTTCGCCCGCATGTCCTTGTCCTGCTGATGCAGACTTCGATTGCCGGGAATAATGACGCCGTCACCGAACTCCAGAAACGCTCCGGGATCCATCAATTGGCGATTGCAGTCGACAATCAGCCGCGAATACTGACAAAGAACGGCAGTTACGCCGAGGCTATCGGCCAGCTTCTCCGTAAGCGCACCAGCGCCGATGTCGACAGCCAAATGACAACGCCTCGCGAATGGATCCAGCCCCATGGTTCCCAGCGCTCGCGGAAATCTGCGGCTCGCGTGGTCGCAGACAAGGAGAATGGGTGCGCTCGCGTCGGGATTTCTGACCACGAATGGCGCCGGCTCATTTTCGGCCAGCAGCACCGCATTTTGCGAATTATTGTCAGTGCCTTCTGGGGGCATGCGTTATCTGGCAATTAATGAATTGGACGGCAGTGTACCGCATCGTCACAACAATTTGCTGATTTGCGAGCTGCGTCTGACACTTAATCTATGCCCGTTGCGTTGACGCGGCCTCATCCGCCCAGGGCTCAAATGTCTGCACGGATGTTGGTCGGGCGATATAGTAGCCCTGCGCAAACTTCACGCCAAGTTCACTCAGCTTGTCAATCACTTCCTTGCTTTCTACTCGCTCAGCAATGGTCTCGATTCCCATCGCCTGACCAACTTCGTTGATCGCCTTGACCATGCTCTCATCTACCAGGTCTTCCGCCACGTGACGGATAAACTGACCGTCAATCTTGAGGTAGTCGACCGGCAGGTTCTTTAGATACGTAAATGACGACAGACCACTGCCAAAGTCATCCAGTGAAAATTTGCAGCCGAGCTTTTTCAGGGCCTGCATGAAATGGATAACCCGGGACAGGTTGGAAATGGCCGCTGTCTCAGTGATTTCGAAACATATCGCGCCCTGCGGAAGCTTTTGTTTCTTCAGTTCATCGATAACAAATTCAAGGAACCGGTCTTCACTGAGCGAGGTCCCCGATAGATTGATCGCCAGCGTAAAGTGAGCCTCTTCTGCCTCCGGATTGCGGTCCGCCAGCTGTGACAGCGCCTGGTGTATGACCCAACGATCCAAAGTCGACATCAGGTTGTAGCGTTCGGCCGCAGGAATAAACTGATCCGGGCCAACCAGATCGCCCTTTTCATCACGCATACGCAGCAAGAGTTCATAGTGACCGCGGCATGAGCCGTTGTCCTTGCCGATGCCAACAATCGGCTGATAGAAAAGCTCCAACCGGTCTTCTTCGACCGCGCTCGTAATGCGAGATACCCACTTCATTTCTTCGTGACGCATCGATGCATCACTGTCCTGGTACAGATGGATCTGGTTTCGACCCATATCCTTTGCGGAGTAGCAGGCAACGTCGGCCGAACTCATGACACTCGCCACGTCCGGGCTTTCCTTTGAGACCATAACCACGCCGATTGAGCAGCGTGCACTGGTGAATGCTTCCTTCCAGTTAAATCGATGCGCTTCGACGGCGCCTCGAATTGCTTCTGCGACCTCCACAGCTCGCTCTTCGGTGCAGCGCTCAAGCAGGATGCCAAATTCGTCGCCACCCAACCTCGCAACGATGTCGGTTGAGCGGATGTTTGCCTGTACTACTTCGGTGATCTGCCGCAACAATTCGTCGCCAGCCGTATGACCGAAAGTGTCATTGACGACTTTGAACTGGTCGAGGTCCAGATAGAGCAGTGCATGAGTATTCTCGGGACCATCGTGTGCGTCATCCAGCGCCGATACCAGTTTGTTCTCAAACTCGCGCCGGTTAATAAGTCCTGTCAGCGTATCGTGGGATGCCTGGTAGGACAGTTTGCGAAACAGGCGTGATTCCTTGCTGACGTCATGGAATACCATTACCGCACCAATGACGTTGCCAATCCGATCCCTGATTGGCGCTGCTGAGTCCTGGATCGGCACTTCGTTGCCTTCCTTGTTAATCAGAACCGATCCCTCGGCAAGAGTAATTACCCTGCCTTCCCTGAGGCAGCGCACAACCGGGTTATCAACAGTGGCACGAGTGTGTTCGTTAATCAGCGTCATCAGCGATTCGATCGATTCTCCGCGCGCATTTCGCATGTCCCAACCTGTCAAGTCCTGAGCAACAGGGTTGATGTAGTCGACGCAACCATCCGCGTCGGTCGTAATTACGCCGTCACCAATAGACTGCAACGTAACCTGCGCGCGCTCCTTCTCCTCAAAAACACGAGTCTCTGCCATCTTGCGTTCAGTGATGTCGGTGATCGTGCCTTCGTGGGCGACCACGTTGCGGTCGTCATCGTAGATGGCCCTGGAGTTTTCGAGCACGACAATTTCGGCACCATCCTTGCGCCGCAGGCGGTATTCAAAATTCTTCACGAAGCCTTCGGCTTCAAGCCTGGCAAATACGCGCTCCCGGTCGATCGGATTGACGTATAGCATCGTCGTACGACCGGCCCGCTTCAGGTCCTCGACGCTATCAAATCCGAGCATCTCAACCAATGCCGGATTAACGGTGATGATTTCGCCATCCCTCGATGCGATGTAGACCCCGTCGACGACGTTCTCGAACAGGCCACGGTAGCGCGACTCGCTTTTCCTCAGTGTCTCCTCATCAATTTGCTTCTTGATCGCGAGACCGGCAAGCCTGGCGAGGCGATTCAGTTTATCGAGCTCATCCGTTGTCGGCGGTCTTGTCTGGTCCAGATAGATATCCAGCGTCCCAATTATCCGGTCGCTGGCACCGTGCAACGGAAAGGACCATACGGCTTTCAGACCGTGGTTACCCGCCAATTCCTGAACGCCTCTCCATGCCTCATCATTGGCAATACTCTCAACAATTTTTTCCCTGTTCGCGAAAACGGCTGCGCCACAGGTCACGCCGTCCTGCTCAACCTTCAGAAAATCGAGCGCCAGCTTGAACGGGTCAGGAAGACTGGGAGCCTGCTCCACGGATAGAGTCTGACTCTTGACGTCGAGCCGCATCACCGCCGCCATCATTCCGTCGCCAATGTTTTCAACACACCGGCAAACGGAACGCAATGTTCTGTCGCACGCGGCATTGGCCGCGACCATCTCAAGAATCTTGTTCAACGCGTAAGCAAACTGGTCGTTCCGCTTGCGCTCCGAAATGTTTGTGATACTGACGCGAATCAGTTGGCGATCCTGTGAAGGCAATTGGCTGAATCGAACTTCACAAGGAAATTCCTTGCTGTGAAAGTCTTTGTGCGTCCATTCGAAGATCGGATGTTCACCCTGCAGCGCACGCTCGACATAGCCACGCCGAACGCCGAACGACGGTGTTCCGTCAGGCTGCATTCTTGGACTTATCGCCTGTGGACCGATACTCAGAAGGCGTTTCCTCGACAGATTGAATAGCTGGCAGGCGTTTTCATTAGCGTCAATGAACCGGTTGCTTTCCACGTCCAGAACGACAATGGCCTCCGGCGCGTTTTCAACCAGCGCCCTGTAACGCTCTTCGTTTTCCTTCAGCGATTTCTCCGCCGCACGGCGGCCGGTGACGTCACGAAGACTGATGACGAAGACCCTTTCATCGCCAACAACCAGGCAACTGGAATTGATCTCCGCGATAAATGTCTCACCGCTGGCCCGGGCAGCTGTTACCTCACCGCCAGCGAAATTCACGCTGGTGTCGTCAATATCGGACTGGAACGGTTGCAGAAAATCTGCGAGCGATCTGCCGCGTGCGTCAGGCAGTATTCCGGCGATGGATGAACCGATGAGTTCGTCTTTTTCGATTCCGAAGTAATGCAAGCAAACCTTGTTTGCGTTTCGGATCGTCCCTTCTTCACTGACGGATAAAAGCGCGTCGGTGACGCTATCGAAGATGACTTCGATCGGGGTCGTCGTCGCGGTAAGCGTTTTGGAATTCAGCGACTGCGTGATTGTCGCTTCCATCTTGTCATAATGTTGGTCGATCAGTTTCAGGAGTTCGACGAAGTCGAGTTTGTTAATCCCGGACTTTTCAGTCGCTTCCCTTATCTGTTGTCTCAGATCGCGATGCATCGCTACCCCGACCACTCTGCCGCAGTCAATGGAAAGAAACCCGCCTAGCAAGGTTGCGCGCATTTGCCAGCGGGTTCCCCGATTTCTGCCACCAAATCATCGGTTTACGACACATTGGCAGCAGCCTGCCAGCAACATTAATGAGAGTCGATCGATTCGTCTGTGAAGCAGCTCTCGTATTCAAAAAAATCTTGGGAAAATTTTCCCGGAACCTAAGGGGGATTTGTGCCAATTCCGTTTCGCCGGTCGTTCTGAACCAGATCCGGAGGGGTTGAGTTGACATAACCGGAAATGAGGAAATACGCCCGAAAAAGCAACGAGGCCAGGGCCCTCAATTGGACTCTGGCCTCGTTGGTTGAAGCAGAATATGACGCTTAATTCGTTTCCTGGGCCGGCATTGAAATGACGGCTTCTCCGTCCGGGCCTTCCTTCAACTCGCCGTTCGCCGTCGGTTCATCCGGTGCCGCGCCCACCTTAATGGGGATTGCCATCGAGCGTATCATCGGACCATTCGGAGTCTGGACCTCCGCGGAAACATTCACGTACACACGTCCTTCCCGTTGGGGAATGACGGAAAGTTGTTGAGCGGTATCCAACGCCGGATCGGGGATCTGGTAGCGCTCTACCTGGCCCGGCTGGAACATGAGAGCACTGAGGTCCGTGATGCCGTACTGGACGGAAACAGGACCCTCCTCCGACCTGACTTTGACATTGATAAGGATGGGTTGGCCGATGATCGGATTGCCGACCACTTCGTAGCTGATCGAAATCGGCGCCGTCGGTTTGCCGGGGGATGCGCCACCAGCATTTGCAGCAGCAGGCGCTGGCTTACCCGTCACGGTTTCTGGCGCCTTCGCCGGCTGCCCGGATCCGCCGCCGTCGCTATTGCAGGCGACCAGTCCAAACGACGCTACGAGCATGGCCACAAAGAGAGTATTGCTTGGTTTCATACAGTTCACCTGTGAGGAATATTGTGCATGCTAGTTCGCGGTGAAATCAAAGCACACCTGCTCCGGGTATCCGGCAGGTGAATCTTCATCCTCATGGCGAAAATCATTGATATCGATAATGTAGTCTCCGGCCGCAAGAAAGCCATTGGTCGTCGACATTTCGGTATTTGGATCACAATCATAGCCGATCCAGAAAAGTTGCCCGTCTTTCCAGACCAGGAAATCCGGATCACTGTGCTCGCTGTTTTCCGGATCATTTTCGTCCGCCGCGCAGTCGAAACCAGGGGAAGGTTGTGACGGCGCAGGATTGGCTGTCATCTCAAACGTGACTTGCTGATTTGACGGGATATTCAGGCGCAGGAAACGATGCTCGGACAACTTGTTGCCATCCCTCCCCGCGTCGAACTGGCTGTTGACGCAAATATTGGTGGTTGAGCCTAAAGTGATATCGGTGTAGATCGGCAATACGTCGTCGGGCGTTCCCGGGCCGTCATTGGTTTCACCATCGCCGAAAATATTGATTCCATTCGCGACGATGTCGTGACTCGTGAGCATTGCATCAATAAAAGCGTTCTGGCCGGTACCCTGTTGCTTCAGGTAGGTCGCAAAAGAAAAAATACTGGTGAACGCTGGCGACGTTGCTTGCGGGCCTGTCATCACGTCGTAAATCGGACCGAAACCAACACTGGAAGTGTCCGCTCCGTCATTGTTGGAATCCCACAGATCGTAGATTAAATTGATAAGCGATAACTCGTTATACCAACCATCGGATTGTGGATTGCCGGTTTCCGCATCGATACCGAAGCCGGTCTGATTGCCGCTACCATTCCAGCCGGTATCGCAATAGAGGGGGTCACCTAATGCCATGGCGGCCAGTGCAGTTGCAAAGCCCTCACCAAATGCGACGCGCATGTCCAGTTCATCGGTCCTGACGAAATGGCTGCCGCCGATGTTGTCCGAGCGGGAAAAGTTGTCTTCGAAATAGTGGCCCCATTCATGGACGACAACGTGATCGTCGAACTCCTCGGTGTCGATGCCGTCCGTACCCAACAAAAATAGCTGCGCCTGGCCGTTGTAGAAAGACGTCGGCAAATCGCCCGTGTCGATATCAGTTGGGCTCGCAGACTTGTTGTCTGCGCTCCAGAATGCATCCAGGGCCGGGAAATTCGCAGCAGGATCTTCGGTCGCGACGAATGTCATGGCGCCATAAATTGCATCCAGAATGGCGAATGGCGCCGCGACCCTGGGACCGGTGTAGCTGTTGCCGCCCCAGCCTGTCGTTGCGGTCAGGTTGCGGGTCTGGTTGATCGCACCACTGCCGAAGACCGATGAGTCCATCGCATACTTCGGCCGCTGTTCCAGTGGCGGTGGATTAGCACTCGTGTCGACGTTGTTCCTGATTTCGACATCCCATGACAGGTTGCCAGCTCGCTTCGTCTCCGCGAGCACTCGAAGCATGACATTGGTGCCCGCATCGACCGAAACCGAATACAGGCCCGAGTCGTCGGAGACGGTTGAATCAATCAGCGTTGTGCCGGTCTCGTCGAGAAGCTGCACTGTTGCCTGGCGAATCGGGCGCTGCTGAATCGCGCCGAAATTCAGGCCCAGGCAGCTGTTATTCGGCGGCGGAAACTCATACCGCAATGTCCCCGAGATCGTCACGGGAACCGCCGCTTCCTGGACCGTGATATCGATCAGGTCAGTGGACGAAAGCCCGCCCGGGTCCGACGCCGTCAATTCGAAAGTCAAAATTTCAGGATTTCCGATCGCCACATTAGGTGCGGTAAAGCTCGCGGCCGCTGAATCCGGCGTATTAATCGTCACGGCTGCGCCGCCAGTCTGCATCCACGAGTAGGTAATAGGATCATTATTCGCGTCGGTGGCCGAGCCGGCCAGGTTGACCACCGTCAGCTCCTGAACCGTCTGGTTAACGCCTGCATTCGCTACCGGGGCTGCTGCGGGTGGTGGTGGTGGTGGCGGTGGTGGCGGCGGTGGCGGGCTGCCTCCACCATCATCGCTGCCGCTGCTGCACGCTGCAAACAGGCACGCGACGGCAACCAATGCCAGCTGCCGGCCATTTTCGAACACTAGCTTGCCCAAGCCCCTTATTTGCCTGCCATTCAACGCCATCTCCCAATGTCCAAGTCGAGTTGCCCAATTCCATGCGTATTGGCGTGCGATATCGATGATATCGATCAAGATCGCCCGCGAATAGTGTCAGATCGCCCCGTTCCGGAGACAGTGCCTGACAGATCAGGCACTTAGTGAGACACAATTCCTGTACCGTCCCGCAGTATTGATAGAATCTTCATGGGTTGGAACCTCACAGTTCACATTTGTTTCAGGAGTTCGGAAACTTAATGGAAAACAAGAAGATACTGGTCACTGGCGGGGCCGGATATATCGGTAGCCACGTCGTGCGGCAACTGGGTGCCGCCGGCGAGTCCGTGGTGACCCTCGACAACCTCAGCACAGGCTTCGAGGCGGCGGTCACGTCGGGCGACCTGGTCATCGGGGATACGGGCGATGCCGTGCTGCTGGAGCGCCTGTTTTCAGAGCACGATATTGACACTGTCATGCACTTTGCAGCGCATACCATCGTTCCGGAATCGATGGCGGACCCGCTGAAGTACTACCGCAACAACACGGCCAACAGCAGAACGCTGCTGGAAGCCTGTCAGAATCACGGGGTGAAGCACGTCGTCTTTTCCTCAACTGCCGCTGTTTACGGCATGCCTGAAGGCGGACGGGCTTCGGAAGATTCGCCCACTCAGCCCATCAATCCTTATGGCACCTCGAAACTGATGACCGAGTGGATGCTGAAGGACCTCGCCGCTGCGGGCGGTCCGTCCTACGTCGCACTTCGCTACTTCAACGTTGCCGGTTGCGAGCCTTCGGGTACGATCGGCCAATCGACACCGAAAGCCACTTTGTTGGTGAAAGTCGCCTGCGAGGCGGCGGTGGGCAAGCGGCCGCAAGTATCTGTCTTTGGTACGGACTATCCGACGCCGGACGGCACCGGCCTGCGCGACTATATCCATGTCGATGATCTTGCGACCGCACATCTCGACGCCCTGGCCTATCTGCGCCGGGGCGGCGACTCTACAACTCTCAATTGCGGTTACGGCCACGGCTACAGCGTCCGCGAGGTCCTGAGCGCTGTCGAGAAAGCGAACGCTGCGCCACTCAAAATTATCGACGAGCCGCGCCGCGCAGGCGATCCGCCGGAACTCATAGCGGTCGCACAACGCGTTCGCGATGTGCTGGGCTGGGTACCCAGGTACGACAACCTGGATATCATCGTCGAAACCGCCCTGGCCTGGGAAAGGAAGATCGCTGCGGGCGACCCCGACGCTTATTGGCGGGCATAGCGAAATGATCCAGGTGCTACACTGACGCCATGAAATTTCCGCGACCAAAATCGCTGAATGGACTGATTCTGGTCGGCTTCGGGCTGGTAGCGCTACCCCTCCTGATTGCGGTCTTCTGGGCGTTGTTCAATCTCGACCGGCTCGCTGAACAAAGCGAGCAACTGGTGGTTTCCGGCGTGACAGCCGCGGAGAACAATCGACAGCTTGCGCAGCAAGTCGCATCGCTCGAGCGCGTCGCCCGCCAATTCCTGGTGCTAAAAAATCAGGACAGCCTTGCGTTGCTGGAACAGGATGCCAACGCGCTTGAGGCCACGCTGGACAAAATATGGCCACTGGCGGAAAAGGCCAATGCCGTTTCTTTCGCGCGGGCAATAAGGGTTTCCACACGCCGAGTCGTACGCAGCATTTCAAATGGAGAGCTCAACGAAGCAGACGCTGAAGAGGCGATTGCGGAATTTGCTGCACTCAGACAACGTGTCACTCGCCTGTCGCTGACGCTCAGCAACCATATCGAACTTGAACTCAATGCATTGCAGGAAAGCACGCGGCGAGCACAACAGGTTTCAGCGTGGCAGACTGCGGCGCTGGTGCCCGGCACGCTGATCCTCGTCCTCTTTTTCACCTTGCTGGTGGCGCGGCCGATTCGGCAAATCGACCAGGCGATCAACCAACTCGGCAGAAGCGGGTTCTCCAGAACGATTGAGGTCAAGGGCCCGTCGGACCTGGAACGCCTGGGACGACAGCTGGAATGGTTGCGGATGCGTCTGCTCGAACTTGCGCAGGAGAAAAACCGCTTTCTCCGCCACATGTCCCACGAACTCAAGACGCCTCTGGCCAATATTCGCGAGGGGACGGAGCTTCTGCTCGACGGAACGGTCGGTGAACTCGGAAAACCGCAGCGGGAGGTGACCGACATCCTCAGGCTGAATGGGCTCAAGTTACAGCAGCTCATCGAAAACCTGCTGAGCTTCAGTGCCTGGCAATCGAAAAATGAAATTCTTACGCTCACGGATTTCCCGCTTCGCGCACTGGTGATTTCAGTCGCCAAGGCGCAGCGACTCGCACTGAAAGCAGCAAAGATCCAATTGAAGCTGGATGTGGAGGATATCGTCGTGAATGCTGATCGTGACAAGCTGAGGACAGTGCTCGATAACCTTCTCTCAAATGCCGTCAAGTTCACGCCCAAAGATGGCGTCATCACAATCAGGGCAAAATCAACACCATTGAGTTTTGTGCTCGAGTTCGCGGACACGGGGCCCGGAATACCGGAGGATGAGACTCCGCGAATCTTCGAGGCCTTTTTCCAGGGCAACCAGGAACAGGGCGGTCACATCGCCGGAACCGGAATTGGGTTGTCAGTGGTCCTCGAGTGCATACAGGCCCACGAAGGTTCAGTAGAATTGGTAAATTCGGATGAATTTTCGGGAGCTCACTTCCGGATTCATATTCCGCAAAAACGGGAAGCCGCAAATCAAAGGATTGCCGCGAATGCATAACGGGTCTTCGACAACCAGGATATTCACACTCGCCGCCATCGTGGCGGCGCTTCTGCTGTCTGGCTGCGAATCCACCTCCAACTGGCTCAAGGGCCGACGGACCGCGACTCCCACCGACGATGTCATTCTTGGCTCAGCCGACGCGGGGACCTACCTTTCTGAACTGGCAGAGCTCATCAGCGGCGACCCCGCAACGCAGGCGGAGATATTCGCAGACTCACAGTCTGCGGCCATGCTGACGCCGGATCCGTCAACTCGACTTCGTTATGCGCTCGTTCTCGCGACGCCCGGACATTCGGAATCAAATAATGCGGAAGCGCAGCGGCTGCTGCGGGAAATTCTTTCACAGCCAGAGATGATGACAGCATCGGAAATTGCCCTGGCGACCATCTTCCAGAGAGATGTCGAGACTCGATTGGTGCTCGACTCCGAGTCACGACGCCTAAGGTCGGAAAATACCCGTGCCACAGCGACCGAAGAGGCCGCCATCGCCCAGCGAATGTCACGGATCGAGGCGGAAAATCGCCGGCTCCGGGAAGCGTTGGCCGATGCCGAGTCCAAACTCGAGGCCATCACTTCTATTGAGCGATCTATTCGCGAGCAATCCGGAGAAAACGATCCGCAATAGCTCGCACTGCGCAATCCGTTGTAAACTTCGTTAGACATAATACCGGGCCGAGACAAGCGATCATCCATCACTATGGCAAGCCATAACTCTGAGTCAAAAGGCAAGATTCTCCTGGTCGACGACGACCCCGGACTCCTGCGCCTCCTGAGCATTCGTCTTCGGGCGGAAAGCTATGATGTCGAAGCCGTCGAAAGCGCCCACAAAGCGCTTGCTGTGCTCCACAGATTTCGCCCAGACCTGGTCGTCACCGACCTGAAAATGGACAAGATGGACGGAATCGGTCTGTTAAAAGAATTGCAGACCAAGTCTCCCGGTCTGCGCGTCGTGATTATCACCGCCCACGGCACTATCCCCGATGCAGTCACAGCGACCCAAAGCGGGGCGTTCGGCTTCCTGACCAAACCTATCGATAAAGATGAGTTGATGGATACTGTCGAGCGGGCGATGAAAGTGTCCGGATCCGCGGAGGTCGATGATAACTGGGCAGCGGAGATCATCACTCGCAACCAGAAACTGAAAGAGATTTTGGCGCAAGCGAAAATGGTCGCTGCAACAGACGCACGGGTACTCATTACGGGGCAAAGCGGCACCGGTAAGGAACTGCTTGCCCAGGCGATTCATCATGCCAGCCCGCGCAATGACAGAGCATTCGTTGCCATTAATTGCAGCGCCATGGCGGAAAACCTGCTGGAGTCCGAACTGTTCGGCCACGTCAAGGGCGCATTTACAGGCGCGACCCGCAGTCATGACGGCCTGTTCCAGGCGGCCGAAGGCGGCACCCTGCTTCTCGACGAAATTGGCGATATGCCGATGCGCTTGCAGGTCAAGTTGTTGCGCGTTCTGCAGGAACACCAGGTCCGGCCTGTCGGCAGTACCGAGGCGATGCAGGTCGATGTGCGGGTCATTTCAGCAACCCACAGGGATCTGCAGGAAATGATGCGTGAGGGCACGTTCCGCGAGGATCTCTACTACCGGCTGAATGTCGTCAATATTGAATTGCCCGGCCTTGACGAACGCCGCGAAGACATTCCCCTGCTCGTGTCGCATTTTCTGCAGCAAATCGCCAAAGAAAGCGATCAGGAACGCAAGGTCTATGCGCCCGAGGCTGTCGAGCTCCTGGTGACGGCCGAATGGCCTGGCAATATTCGCCAGCTCTACAACATCGTGCGACAAAACGTTGCGCTGTCACGTTCTCCGGTCATCAGCGGGGAACTGGTGCAGTCGTCACTGGGCGAACACGCTGGCAAACTGATGTCCTTCACAGATGCGCGTGACGAATTCACCCGCAATTACCTGTCGCAGATTCTCCAGATTACGATGGGCAACGTCAGTCAGGCGGCGCGGCTCGCCAAGCGGAACCGAACTGATTTTTACAAGCTGCTGTCGCGGCACGACCTGAATCCAGACGTATTCAAGACCCGTTAGTCATATCGCGAGGGTGAGTCGCAGCCCTTCGTCTACTTCCCGCAACAGCCTGCCACCCAGAAGACCCACTGGTTCAGCAAGATATTGCCGCTCAACGGTGACGAGCTGCGCCACGTTGGCAACGGCATCCCTGCCGAGTCCTGACGCCTTTGCAGACAGGAATACATTGCCTGGCGCATGCGCCACACGTAAATTGCCGCTGATCACCACGCAAACCACCGTCGGTATCAGGCTGTCGTTGAATTCGTTTTCCTGAATAACCAGCAGGGGCTGCCGCGCACCTGCATCCCGGCTAAGCCAGCGAATCTCCCCTCGTCGCATTACCAGCGCTCTTTAGGGACCGAGGCGATCGGCACGTTCGACACAACGCTCTCAAGACGTGCGACCTCAGCCGAAATTTCGTATACGGCGTCCAGGCGCTCGCGAACACCGGCCGACCTGTGCCGGGTCATGAATTCGGCCACGGCCGTGGCATACAGCTCGCTGCGCGACATACCGATACGATCTGCGAGTTGTTCCGCGGCTTCAAATATCTCGTTCGGGATGGATATTGCGGTTTTCATAGCAGATGAGTATAACCCTGGTTATACCCTGCATCAATCGTCCGTCCGTGCAGGCGTCCGGCCCAGTCGATGGTAAGATTGCTGCCGCTTGAAACTTCGAACTGGTTCTCGCAATGCCCCACTCCCGACTCCTCGTCGCAACATGCTTCATCGGTACGATCCTGCTGTCAGGTGGCGTCCGCGCCCACCACTCCTACGCGGCAGAATTCGATCGTGATTCACCAATGACGATCGAGGGCGTGGTGACCGAAGTCTGGTTCAAAAGCCCGCATGTCCGCTATTACGTGAAGGTCATTGATGAAGACGGCAACGAAGTACTCTGGGATACGCGTGGCCTGACGCCTGTAAAACTCGTCCGCGAGGGCTGGCTGAAGGACACGATCAAAGTCGGGGACAAAATCAAGATCTTCGGCCACGTCGGCCATACCAATAAGACGATCATGTCGATTCTCGATGTCACACTGCCAGACGGCCGCGTGCTGACATCACGATCTGTGGCCTACGATATCAAGAACTGATGCGCCGGTTTTTCACGTTATTGTCTCTATTTGCCTTTGGTTCACCGGTACTGGCCGACGACGCAGATTTCATCGGCGCATGGGTACTGGATGTGCAGATTCCGGCGGAACCGCTGGTGGGTCTTCTTGAGATCGAACGCAAAGGTGATGACCTTATCGCCTGGGTAGAAGGCGGCCCGGCGCCGATGACTATTGAGGGAAACCATATCGAGGTGTTCGTCGATGCCCGTGACCGGCAGGGCTACCTGTTTCAGCGGAAATTGTCGGGCGAACTCGTAGGCAGAATGATGCGCGGGACTCTGACATCAATTGATGTTGTCGAATCCGCGGCAGAGTTTGGTGAAGATGGATCGACATGGTCAGCAAATCCGTACGTCGATGAACCTCCGGCAGAAGCCATTAAAGATATCGAACAGATTGCAGGGACCTGGGCACCGCTGCGCGGCGTCGATTTTCGCAAGTGGACGATGGCGCTGACCCCCGAAGCGAAAGAATGGCACTCGGGATATGACGCGCGCATGGATGAACCGCAGAAACGCTGTATCTCACCCGGGCTGTATGCCGCCGTCACGTGGTCATTTCCATTTGAGATTATCGCAACCGACAACAAACTCGTAATGCTATACGAAGCGTTTAATCTGTCGCGACGTGTTTTCACTGACGATCGCGAAGACCCGGACTTCTTTCCCAATTCCTCGATGGGCTATTCCAAGGGCAGACTGGAAAATGGCGAACTCGTTATCGAGACAAACCTGCTTACGCAAACAACCAGGGACTTTAACGGCGAACCGATTTCCGAGAACGCCAGGACAGTAGAACGATACAGATTAAGTGACAACGGAAATCGGCTGTCACTGGTTTTGACATTGCACGATCCCGAAAACTACCTGCGCCCGCCGATCCGGCGGCGTGTCTGGACACGGCAAGATGACGCCGTCATTTACCCTTTCGAATGCGATCCCGATTCGTTCTTCCGACAACTCTATAACGAGGGAAGGATGCAGGAATACATCGACCGGACGCCAAGACGCCCCTGAAATTTTCAGGAACCGCTGCCCCCGTTGGCGCTGCGCTTGGAATATGCGTCTGCCGACAAACCATACTTATTCAGCAGGTCGTACAGCGTGGGGCGCGTAACGCCGAGTTGCTCGGCAGCGCGTGAAATATTGCCAAAGTTTTTCATCAGCGCAACGCGAATCGCCTTCGATTCTGCTCGCTGTCTGACTTCACGCAGATTTAGCGAGACTCCCTCCTGATCCTCTGCGCCATCGATGCCGAGATCGGCAGCAGTCACCTGCTTCCCGTCCGCCATGATGACTGCACCTTTTATCTTGTTCTCCAGCTCCCTTACATTTCCAGGCCAGGAGTACGCCTCGATGGCCGCATTGGCGTCATCTGTGAAGCCGACCAAACCGCGCCCCTGCGACTTTGCGTATTTGACGAGGAGATGGCGGGCGAGAATCAACCGGCCTTCTTCCCGCTCACGAAACGGCGGAATGTCGATCGTGATTTCACTGACGCGATAGTAAAGATCCTCGCGAAACAGGTCCTGCGCAATCAGTTCGGTTGGATTCTGGTTCGTGGCACAAACCACGCGGACATCGACCGAAATTTCTTCACGGCCACCGACTCGTTCAATGACGCGCTCCTGCAAAAAACGGAGCAACTTGGCCTGCAATGCCACTGGCATGTCACCGATTTCATCAAGGAACAAGGTGCCACCGTCGGCTAGCTCGATTTTTCCCTGCGTCTGTTTTACGGCGCCGGTAAACGCGCCCTTCTCGAAACCAAAAAGCTCTGACTCGAGCAGGTTCTCGGGGATGGCCGCGCAGTTGATGGCCATGAACCGTTTGTCAGCGCGCCCGCTCAGTCGGTGTAATGATCTCGCCAGCAATTCTTTACCCGTACCACTTTCCCCGAGCAGCAAGGTCGTGACATCCGTGGGCGCGACTTTCTCGATCATGCGGCATACGTTCAGCATGCCTTCACTAGCCGCCACGATGCCGTCAAGCGGTGATTCACTGGCGAGGTTTTGCAGGCGGCGATTCTCGCCCTCGAGCCTGGCCATGTTAAATGCGCGCTCCACGAGGAGCTGCAGCGTATCGGTGTCGACCGGCTTTTGGTAAAAGTCGTAAGCACCAAGCGCGACCGACTTCAGCGCATTTTCCTGGTCGCCATGACCAGTCACGACGATGATTTTGAGATGGGGCGAAAGCTTCAGCAACTCCTGCAAGGTTGCCAGTCCCTCGTCAACCCCCTCCGGATTGGGCGGCAGGCCAAGGTCCTGGAGAACCACAGTCGGCTCGTGCCTGCGAAGCTCATTAATCGCAGAATTGCGGTCTTCCGCCGTGACGACATCGTAGTCCTCGAAGCACCACTTGAGCTGCGACAGCAACCCGGGATCGTCCTCAACGATCAGGAGTTTTCGACTTTCCTGGTTCAATCTGATCCTTCCGCGCCAACGAAGTCCGGCTTCTCAACCGGGTCCGCAATGTTGCCACGTCCGGCGGCAACTTGGCAGGGTTTCGAGCACACGCGATACCGGTACTGGTTCACCAAACCAGGCGCTGCGGGAAATACCTACTTAATGCTATTGCGAATCATTCGCATTTACATTAACGTCATGGCATTCAGTTCAACCCCAGAAACAAAAGACATCCATGAGCCACCAGATCACGCTCAAAGGGACGCTCAGCGCCCTGCTCCTGACGACCTCTTGCTTTACATTGCAGGCCCAGGGCAAAGCCCCGGCTGGCGACATTCTCGACGAGGTGACGATCATCGGGCATCGCCGCAAGCCCGCTGATGTGCCCGGCTCGGCACACGTTGTTGGCCAGGAGGCTTTACAGGCACTGCTGCAAAGTGACGTGATGCGCGTACTGCGAACCGTTCCTGGCGTATACCTGCAGGAAGAAGACGGCTATGGCCTGCGCCCGAATATCGGCATTCGCGGCTCGGGTCTCGATCGCAGCGCCCGGGTAGCGCTCCTGGAAGACGGGGTGCTAATCGCGCCTGCACCATATGCTGCCCCGTCGGCATACTATTTTCCGACCCAACGGCGCATGTACGCACTCGAGGTCTTGAAAGGTCCTTCCTCGATTGCCGTCGGTCCGAAAACAACGGGTGGCGCGGTCAATCTTATATCGACACCGATTCCCGACGAGTTAGGCGGCTATGCGGATCTGCGCGTCGGTCAAAATCGTGCGCTGGATGCCCATGCGCACGTTGGCGATGCTGGCCGGCGTTTCTCCTGGCTCGTCGAAACCGTGCAGGCTGTCAGCGACGGCTTCAAGACCATCGATGGCCCGACCAATTTCGATCAGGGCAGCACCGGTTACGACATTCAGGATTACATGGTGAAGCTGCAATTTGATTCGGATCCCGCAGCGGCCTTGTATCAAAGCCTGCGACTCAAAGCTGGATTCACCGACCAGGTATCGGACGAAACCTACCTCGGGCTGACCGAGGACGACTTCTGGCAGAACCCGACACGCCGGTATGCCGCATCGGCGGGCGACGTATTTGAGGGTGAGCATGACCAGATTCAGGCAAGTTACGTGATCGAATCGGAAAGCAACTGGCGCGGCAGTGTCACTGCGTATCGCAACAACTTCAAACGTGACTGGTTCAAGCTGCAGTCCGTCAACGGCACCGGCATCAGTTCGGTACTCAACGATCCGGTCAGTTATGCAACTGAATTCGCGTATCTCACCGGCGCCAGTAATAGCCCGGACGACGCGATCTTCAAGCGCCACAACAACCGTGAATATTATTCACAAGGCATCCAGGCGGAAATCACCTGGGATATGAATCTCGGTGACGCCGACTTAACACTGACATCCGGCGTGCGGCTGCATGAGGACGAGGAAGACCGTCTGCAGAGAGAAGACGGATTCCGCATGGAGGACTCACTGATGATACTGACCAGTGAAGGCGCGCCAGGATCCCAGTCAAACCGCGTGAGCAACGCCGAGGCTCGATCGATTTTTGTCGACACGGAAATTGGCATCGGAAAGTGGACCTTCACGCCGGGCGCTCGTTTCGAAGAAATAGACATGGAGCGGCTGGACTTCGCGACGGATGACCCCTCACGACTGAATGGTCCAACCAGGGTGCGAACAAATTCGGTGTCTGTCGTCATTCCAGGCGTTGGCGCGCTCTACCAGCTTAACAACAACTGGCGAATACTGGGTGGCGTGCACAAGGGCTTCAACCCCCCGGCGCCAGGCAGCAGCGCCAACGAAGAGGAAAGCGTCAACATCGAGTTTGGAACACGATTCGATAACGGTCAGGCATCGTTGGAAGCAATTTGGTTCCGGAACGACTACGACAACCTCGTAGGGACCGTCACCGCCTCTACGGGAGGAGACGGCCAGATCGGCGATCAGTTCGATGGTGGTGAGGTGATTGTGCAGGGACTCGAATTGAGCGCCGCATTCTCGCCCACTCTCGGCAGCATCGATATACCACTTGGAATCCAGTACACGTGGACTGCCGAAGCGGAGTTTCAGAATTCATTCGACTCCGATTTCGATCCCTGGGGCGATGTCGAAGCCGGAGATGAACTGCCTTACATTCCTAAACACCAGCTGCGTGCGACAGCTGGCCTGGCGAAAGGTGACTGGGGCATTAACGTCGCCGCAAACTATGTCGGCAAGATGCGGGCTACCGCAGGTCAGGGAACATTGATTCCCGCCGACGTTATCCAGTCTCGTATGGTTTGGGACTTCGTTGCCCGATGGAACTGGTCGGACACCCTGTCGACCTACTTTAAAGTGGACAATCTCTTCGACGAAATCTATATCGCGTCGCGACGACCGTCTGGTGTGCGGCCAGGCCTCGAACGTACAGCATACGTTGGCGTAACACTGAACCTGTAAAAGTCCGTGCGACAGACTGTGCTAGTTACAGTTCGCGAGGCTGTTGATCCAGTCCGTCAGCAATGCAACCCCCGCAGTGTCGATGATGTTCGAGCCGAGCGGCGGCATGCCATGCACATCGCGACGACTGGCCCGTTCGATGACGATCGATCTCGCAGCGTCGCCCGGCGCAATCAATAGTCCATTTGGAACGCCGATGGGACCGAGAAGCGGCGCAGCGTTACAGGCATTCATGCTGTCGAGCGGCGTCGTGTAGCGAAAGTCCAGCGTTGTCGGTGTCGGACCGCCCGGCTGGTGACATTGCGCGCAGTTGGTATGCAGGTATGCCCGGGCCCTGTCATTCAGGTTCGCACCATTGTCAGTCGGGTTCGCCAGTGCCGGTAAGCCGGACGCAGGTCCGGGCAGTGGTGACGTGAACATCATCACTGCATCCAGTGTTTCCAGCTGGTTCGCGGAACGCAGCGTGGATGGATAGGTAAAATTACGATTCATCTGCGCCGTCTCTGGCCCCAGCGCGAAACCGGCGGCGCTTGTATGACATTCCATACACTGGCCCTCCGCCGGAAATATCCAGTCCTGGCCGTCGATCCTGACCGACTTGCCACCCTGAACGCGGGTCGCCTCGGTCTGCTGGGCGTTCCACTCGTAAGTGTAACCGGCCCAGACACCGTCGGGGTGGCGCATCAGGTGACGCGTTTCGATGAGATTGCCGTTCAGGCGGAAGTTCTTGATGATGACGGTGCCGTTAGGGAAATCCCAGTCGTCATCAATTGTTCGAGTTATCGTGGTGCCATTTGGCAGCGCCAGGTGACGATCCTTGGCGGCGCCGTCCGACCAGAATGGTGCGTTGATGTCGTATGGAACAAGACCGGAATATGGTCTCGTTACATCTGTCGGGTCCGTACACCCGGTCTCGGACAACAATGTCGGAATCAGGTCCGGCGCAGGTGCGCCGGCCGGTGCCAGCGTGCGGATCCGGCTATTGTTGATGTCGGTGAAATAAAGCTCGCCATCTTCACCCGCCGCGAAGGATGTCGGACCAAAATTGGTGTCGATCAATTGATCATTGACGTAGCCGCCCTGCCCGTCAGGCTGCAACGCCCAGATTCGACCCGACCCGTAATCCGCGAAAACATAACGGCCCACCATTGCCGGGATCGCGGTGCCGCGGTACACGAGGCCGCCGGTAATCGAGTTGCCCTGCGCGCGTCCATACTCGATGATGGGATCGATGAAACCCGTGCCACAGCCGGCCGTGTTGAAGTCGTGAGCACCTTCACGGCAGCGCCAGCCATAGTTGCCGCCCAGCTCGATCAGGTCGACTTCCTCGTATGCACCCTGGCCTACGTCAGCGAGCCACAACTCACCGGTGACAGAATCGAAGCTCCAGCGCCAGGGATTACGCAGGCCCCAGGCATAGATCTCGGGGCAGTCACTGGCATTGGCAGACGGCCCGCATTCAGCATTGCCGGCAAACGGGTTATCCGCAGGGACGTTATAGGGATTGCCCGGGTAGGAGACGCCGGGGCCCGTGACGTCGATACGCAACATCGACCCGAGCAGCCTGGTCGTGTCTTGCGCCCAGTCATTCGGGTCGCCCCCACTGCCTCCGTCGCCCAGGCCGATGTAAAGATAGCCGTCCGCTCCGAAAGCAATGTCACCGCCATTGTGATTATCGTAGCGCTGATCAACCTGCAGTATGACCTGCTCTACCGTGCCGCCACCCGGCGCACTCACGTTGTCGAGAATGAACCGGGAAATGACCGACCGCATGGCCGGGCCGCTGTGATTGATTGTGTACGAGAGGAAGATTTCAGGTGTTGCCGGATAGTTCGGATGAAAGGCAAATCCCAGAAGCCCGCCTTCGGACTGCGTGCGGACGACGGCTGACAAATCAAGGTAGGTCGCCAGCGTCGTCGCGTTGTCGGGATCAAAGGTCACCAGTTGACCCGTTTTTCGGGCCACAAACCAGCGCGGATCAGCCACCGGTTCCAGCCATATTTTCGTGGGCTGAATGATGTTTGGCAGATTTGGGAACGGATCGCTCACTGTGACGGCAGCGTCATCAGCCGGCCGTGCCGGCGCCACACAGGTCAGGTTGTCCGGACGCATATCGAGACCGACCGTTACGGTCGGCGGCGGCGGCGGCGGCGGAGACGGTGGTGGCGGCACAGGCGAGGTACTGCTCCCACCTCCCCCACAAGCGGTGACGAACAATGTGGCCAGCACAACACCGCTCTGCGACAGGCGCCGACGCAGAATTTCAAATTCAGCTTTCATGACTTTGCCCAAGCTACTCACGCCAATTATCACACAGCCAAATTGGCGACCGGATGCCGATTTCACAATAAAAAATCACGGCCATACAGCGGATTGTGACCGGGGTACGTAATTATACTTAATGCTATTGACAATCATTCTCATTTGCGTTTGAATGATCCAAACCGAGTTAAGTCGCTGAATTATGTACGTCTGCCTCTGCAAATCCGTTACCGACAAGCAAATCCGCCGTGCCGCCGCACGCGGCGTCGATAACCTTTATGAGCTCCGGGAAAACCTTGGGGTCGCCTCTGGCTGCGGCAAGTGTGCCTCGATGGCGCAGTCGATCCTCGACGAATCCAACGCGAGTCATGCACAGCCGACCATGTATGTGCCCTCTTCTGCCTGAGTCAGGCAGGAAATAATCGAACCCGACCGGCAATCGCCGGTTTTTTTATGTCCGCCCGACCTCTACAATCGGAGGTTCCGCTACGGCAGCTTCCAGATAATCCGGAGAACAAGAAATGCAAGGCGACGCCACGGTCATCGAACACCTCAATCGCGTACTCAGAAACGAGCTCACCGCAATTAACCAGTACTTCCTGCATGCAAAAATGATGAAGGACTGGGGATTTGATTCTCTTGGCAACAAGGAACACGAAGAATCAATTGACGAGATGAAACATGCGGACGTGTTGATCGAGCGAATTCTGTTTCTTGAAGGCATGCCCGCCATGCAGGACCTCGGCAAACTCAGAATCGGCGAGGACGTGCCGGAGATATTGCAGTGCGATCTCGACATGGAACTCGATGCCATCCCCGATCTTCGGGCCGGGATAGCCTATTGCGAATCGCACAAGGACTACATCACCCGCGATCTTTTCGATGACATTCTGAAATCAGAAGAAGAGCACGTCGACTGGCTCGAAACCCAGCTTGACCTGATTGACTCGATGGGACTGCAGAACTACCTGTTGTCCGCCAGGTAACCATTGGCCGAGCAATCATTCCCGGAGCGGTTAAAGGCCAATGTAGGTAAATGGGGTTGGCTACTGACCCTGCAGAAGCTGATATTCGATCGCGCCGCGCGTTTCCTGGGTATTCACTTTCATCTCGTCAGGGTCCGCCCGATGGCGGGACAGCCTGAGTATCCCCAAACACCGCCCGAAATCCTGTTCAAGCTTGTTGACCCGGAAGATTGCCTGAGGTTCGGTGGTGAACCCGAACTGGATCTCGATCGGGATTTCGTCAATGCGGCAATCGAGCGTGGCGACCTGATGTTCGGCGCCTTCGACGGCGACTCGCTGGTTTCCTACGTCTGGCGGACGACGACGACAGCGCCCCACAATGACCGGTTGTGGGTAAGGGTCGACCCACCGTACTGCTACTGTTACAAATCGCTCACCCTGCCGCCATACAGAGGCAAGCGCATCAGTCCGGCCACACATTTGTTTTCCGATGTGGAAATGGCAAGTCGAGGTTTCAGCCACAGAGCCGGATTTGTATCCGTCGCCAACCTCTCCAGTCTCTCTATGGGCAAATATATGGGTTCCATCCCAATCGGCTACGCCGGCTACATCAACTGGTTTGGCCAGACCTGGCCTTTCAGGACCCGCAGCGTCCGAAAGATCGGCTTCGAATTCTACAAACCCGCGTAAGCGGCCCAACTGCCGGCCGCAGCGCCATCATCCAATCTACTTCATCAAAATCCGGCAAGTTGTTGACAGCTAGTAGGATTACCGCTATTAAGTAAAATACAAAAAACGTGAAATTGTGACCCTTGGCACGGGAACCGCAGTCAAGACAGGCCATTCTGGATAACAAGCGTTCTGACGTGGAGAAAGCAATGAGCTTCAGCCAACCGTTTGATCACCTTGACGAGCAGTCTGCGTCACAATCGAAATCTGCAAGTGGCCACACAGATTTCGGAAAATCGAACTCGGCGAGTTACGACGATTCAACCGTCGATTGCTACCGCAGGAGAAACCAGATCCTGTCCAATACGCACCGCACCGAATGGTGGATGGCGGTCGCTGTCCTGCTGCTGATTGCCAGCGTGGCGTTTGTCGTTTTGTAGGATTTGACCTCAGGCCGGGGTTATCAACCGGTTTGATCGACTCATTCTTCGACGCATTCGCATTTGATCCCTGATTCGTTCTATTTGATACCTGAAATCAGAGATATCGATGGCGACTCTTCTCCTCCTGGTCGCAAGTTCCAACGAATTTCGATCCTGTTCCATTTTGCGTTCATCTTCGTAATACGATCGAATCTTCTCTTCACTCATTCCCGGTGTCTTCAGCCAGTCGGTCACAATTAGTTCCGCGAGGACGTCAACATCCGTCAGTATTTTGCTGAGCCCCGTTCCGGTTGCCGGACATACACTCTGATATGCATCGCCCGCGAACACTACGCCTGGCGAGACCTGCTGTTCGACGCGGTACAGATCGATAGCGTAACGTTCCACTTTTGAGACAACTTCGAATTCACCCAATACGTGTTCCAGGCCGGGCAAATGATCAAGCAGGACTTTCTTCGGGTCGCTCGAAAACGATTTGATGCGCCCGTCACTCGGCTTCCAATAGGTAAAGAGATTCGCACGCATTGCGCCCGGAATATTAAATAAGGTCAGATAGTCGATACCCCGCCTCTTTTCAGTCCCGTGATAGGTTAGTGCCTCAAAGTCAAAGTGTCCCTTTGCCTTGTTGATATTGAATCCGAAGGGGAACGAATGCTGGCGGCTGACCATATGCCTGGTCACGCCAAGCTGCGTGTGCAAACGCCCGAAATTGCCGGTCGCAATAACAACCAGCCGGGAAGCAACGGTAGATCCGTCAGCGAGCTCAACCGTTTGAACATCGTCGCCCAAACCAATTCGGGTAGCCGGGGTCCAGTGAATGGTCAGCGAGCTGGGGAAATGCTCTCGCAACATATTGACGAGATTGTGATAGAGAAATCCGTATTGACGTAAGGAAACGCTACCAAATTCCCTCCCTTCCGCGGCCACGTGAACACAACTGATGCTTTCGCACACTGGCAAAACGAACCGCAGCAGATCATGTTTCTCCAGAAGCTGCCATTGATCCGGCTCCAGCTTCTCGGCCTTG
>JAHEFF010000092.1 GCA_024640315.1 Woeseiaceae bacterium | reverse complement strand
TGCAGACCGATCATTGGCCAGATTTTTGTCGGGAACCTTCCCTGCCTTACGACTGTCGCGAGGAAGCGAGAAAGTTCCGAGATTTGCCAGCTGACCAGTAGTCAGTTTTCGTTTCAGCCTGAATACCAATAAAAACAAGTCTGGGTGCGTTAAAGGCAGGTTTCGAGCCATTGCTGACCAGCAGGTCAATGTCCGCTTCTGGCCGAACTCGGTAATTAACCAATGCGAAAGCAATCTGTGATTTAGTTCCGCTTTGCGACGCAGATCCGCTATTAAGGAGAGACATGACCTAACACTATCTGCAAGATCAAGTCTCGATTACTACAGATCATATTGCCCTGGGCATTTAAGTTGGTGACGGGTCCGTTGCCTTCAATTTCCAGCAATGAGCCGGCGCCGGCTCTGGATTATTGGTGCACAGGCAGGACTGACATCATCCCTTCTCGCGCTTATGTGGGTCGAGAGTCCGGCTGAACAAATAGGTCTGTTGATGCTGATCAGCATTCTGATCAACTCGTTTACTGCAACCCAGGACGTGGCAGCGGATGGGATGGCCATCGATGTCATGGCAAACCAGAAGACACCCAACGCTTACCGCCTTGACGGAGGCATGGGTGTCTTCTCTTTTGCCAGCTTTTGATTCGCTTTTGCTTCTTCGCTTTTATTCGCTCGACCGGATCCGGAACAGTGGCCGGAATCCTCTTTTCCGCTACTCCTTCGGCGGAACATCACTGTAGTGCAGACTGATAATTTTCCACTTGCCATCAATCTTCTGCCACACGTCGGTCTCAAATGCTCTCACCGTTGTCGTTGAGCCATCCGGCGCGCGTGTGCGGTTATCGACAAAGGACGTTGCGATGGCGACATCACCGCTCGGCATCACCTGTACGATCAGATCGGACATCTCGTTCATCTCAACACCACCACCTGCTTCCATGAGTGCGGTCCACTCCTGGTGATAGGCATCGACATCCTGTCTGGCTCCGTAGAAATACACGGTCGCGTCTTCAGCATAGAAACCGAAATAGGTGTCGACGTCATTGGTGGCATAGGCGTGGTCGAAGCCTTTAATCGCTTTATGAAGATCGGCGTTCGCCGACTCGTGGTGTTCAGCCATTGCCGGGATTGAAAAAAGTGCAATGACGATACAGCATAGAAACTTGAGCATAGTATTCACCTGTTTTTTACCTAAAAGAATCAGAGTCCTTTATTTCGGCCGCGTTTCAGATCATGCGCCACGAATGGGTGGACTTTAGATAATCCCGCATGGATGGCAAAGCGTCTGGACGCTCGCCAGGCTTTCGTTAATTGGTGAGCAACACCTTGGATTGCGATGGCGCAATTTGTGTCCCGGCGGGTGCGCTGGAGCGACCATGAGCGGTTGGGGTCAGGTTGAAGGGGATGCTTTTACCCTCGGACATGACATTGGGTGTTGCCATCTTGTAGTTGGATGGGCTCATGTTCCTGGCGGAGACCACACCTTTCATGGCAGCCGCCTCGTCGCCATTACTCTTGATGGCTGCCGCGGTCGCCGAACCTGCCTTGAAGCCCTTGGCCGCTGACTTATCCATGATCACTTTCTGCGTGGCTTTGGCCGCAGGATCGTTGGTCGCGGCCAGTCCATCGACCAGGTTGGCGTAAGGCACTGGAACGGGACCAGCAGGTGACGGCGTTTTGCAGACGTCGAGCGGGCCCATCGTCATGTTTGCGCCGCCGGGTTTGGTGCTTGCCGGATACATGGGTTTGTCCTCCATCCAATCCGCGATTGACTCGCCTTTCACTATATTTAGCATACTGCTTGTAAAAACAGAAGCCGGTCCTGCAAATGGGCTCTGACAAGCCTGTGTCCCTGGACAGAGACTTGGGTCAGAGCAAAGGGACAGAGTAAACTGATTCAAAAAAAGTGAAGCCATCCATTTCCTGGAGGTAATGGTGGTGGGCGCCTTCAATTTTGTTTCGGCCTGGAACAATAGTCTTGTAACGGGCCGGGTAGCCATGAGGAAAATCATTATGACCATTTCGCGCAGCCTGATCATATTCTCCATGGCCGCAGGGACCATGCTGACTGGCGCCTGCAAGCCAGGCGAAGAACCGCAGGAGAAAGCGGAAAAGGTGCCAGTAGAAGCCGTGTCCATCGAACCGGCGCCGCAAGCCGATGGGCCCAACCCGCTACGTAGCGCCTATTTCGGTGAGACGCATGTACATACGGCGTTTTCGCTGGATGCCTATATCGCCGGCACCCGGCTCAGGCCGGAAGACGCCTATCGTTATGCGAAGGGCGAAACGGTGAGGGTGAATGGCCAACCTTACACCCGAAGTCGTCCGCTCGATTTCACGGCAGTGACCGATCATGCCGAGTACCTGGGCGAAATGTATTCGACCCTGTATGAGGAAGCGCCTGGACATGACCAGGAGTTACTCGACCAACTACGCAACCTGACCGACATTGAAGAGCGGCAACAATGGTTCATCAAGTACGTGGTGTCCAGCAACCGCAGCAGCACACCGCAACACCCGCCATTCTTTGCCGGCGATGAGACGGTGAAAAGCGCCTGGCAGATCGCCATCGACGCAGCCGAGGAACACAATGACCCAGGCCAGTTCACTGCGTTTGTGGCCTTCGAATGGAGCGGCGCGCCCAATGGCGGCAACCTGCACCGCAATATCATCTACCGTGATGCAAACGTGCCCAACCAGCCCATGAGTTACATCGACATCAACCGCGAGGACCAGTTGTGGGAGTGGATGCGTGAACAGGAAGCGCAGGGCTCGAAGGCGCTGGCCATTCCGCACAATTCGAATGCCTCGAAAGGAATGATGTTTCCGGACACAAAGGCCAATGGCGACCCGATCGACCTCGAATACGCGCAAACGCGGCAGCATTTCGAGCCCTTGTTCGAGATGATGCAGGTAAAGGGCAATTCCGAGGTGCATCGTTCATTCTGGTCGGCGGACGAATTCGCCGACTTTGAAAACGCCGACTCCATTCAGAACAGCAGCGACCGGACATTCAGCAAGCGGGATTTCGTGCGGGAGGGACTGAAAATTGGCCTCGGATTCGAGCAGCAACTCGGCGTCAATCCCTACAAGCTGGGTTTCATTGGCGGCACTGATTCGCATAACGGTACTCCGAGCGCAGTGGCCGAAGACACCTTCACCGGCCAGCACGGTCCAGAGGATGGTACTGTCGAGCGCCGCCGCAGCGGCAACGTATCCGGCTGGATTGATGGCAAGGATCTGTCGATCGGCTCCCTGGCCGGAGTCTGGGCGACTGAAAATACTCGTGCGGCGCTGTTTGATGCGATGAAGCGACGCGAAACCTTCGCCACCAGCGGTCCGCGCATCCGCATTCGGATGTTCGGTGGCGTCGATCTACCGGGTGATCCGGCAGACGCCGACCAGCTGGTGCGCCAGGGTTACGAAATCGGCAAGCCGATGGGCAGCGACCTCGAAGCAGCCGGCTCCCCGCCCACCTTCACCGTGTGGGCGATGAAAGATCCCGACGGCGCAAATCTCGACCGCATCCAGATCATCAAGGGATGGGTCGAAACGGACGGCGCCCTGCAGGAGAAAATTGTCGACGTCACCTGGTCGGATCAGCGGCAGCCGGTCGACGGCAAGCTGCCGCCGGTAGGCAACACGGTTGATCTGTCCACCGCGCACTACACCAACGACATCGGCGCCACCGAACTGATGGGCAGTTGGACCGACGATGACTTCGACCCCGGCCAGCACGCCTTTTACTACGCCCGCGTGCTGGAGATTCCGACCCCCCGGTGGAGCACCTACGATGCGGTGCGCAACCAGCTGCCCCTGATGGACGACGTACAAGCTACGATCCAGGAGCGAGCCTGGGGCTCGCCAATCTGGTATCGACCATAGCCTGCGTGGCGTGTGGCTAAAGTGCCATCACCAAGACTCCAGTGACTGTATCGACGCTGTCGATCTCAAATCACTTCGATGAAGTCAAAGCCGTCAGCGCCTGCCGGTTCACGGGTCTTGTAGGCGCCTTTTTCCAGGCGGCTTCATGCTGAATCGGCAGAATCACTTCACGCCGTGCATCAGGCGCTGGATCAACGGCGCGATCAGGAACAGCACGGCGCCGGAACCCACCAGTGCCCAGAAACCGAAGGTGTAGCCTGACAGCGCCGAAGTGGTGGTCATACCGGTCTCGCCGCTGACCGCGCTTGCGAAGATGCCGGAGAGATTGTTGCCGATGCCGGTGGAAAGGAACCAGCCGCCCATGCCCAGGCCGACCAGGCGCACCGGGGCCAGCTTGGTCACCATCGACAGGCCGATCGGCGACAAACACAGTTCGCCGACTACCTGAATCAGGTAGGCGGTCAACATGGTCCAGAACGGAATCTTGCCGGTGTCACTCACCAGGCTCGACAGCGCGAACATCAACAGCAGGAAAGCCAGGCCATTGAACAGCAGGCCGAGGCCGAATTTGCGCGGAATCGAGGGGTTGATATGGC
>JAHEFF010000061.1 GCA_024640315.1 Woeseiaceae bacterium | reverse complement strand
CTAAGCATTACTCACCCGTCCGCCACTCGACGCCTGGAAGCAAGCTTCCATCGTTTCCGTTCGACTTGCATGTGTTAGGCATGCCGCCAGCGTTCAATCTGAGCCAGGATCAAACTCTTCACTTAAAAGCTTTGAGCTTTCTAGAAGAACATGAGTCCCGTTTAATTACTCAGTAATTACTAAGAAATTTAACTATGGTTCTCACGTTTGATTTTGCCTATTGCAAACTCCAACGCGAGCACCCACACAAATTATCTGACTAAATTGTTAAAGAGCGTGAAAAAAGGGGGTCAGAGTCCTTTTTTCGATCTTGCTTACCGCTGAAATACCCGGTGTTCTGCAAAAAGGACTCTGACCTCCTTTTTCGACCGGACCCACAATTATACAGGCGAACGGGGCTAAATTGACAGCCCAAGGATGCCTGCAGGTCTTGTTTTCGGGGTCTGGCCAAGGGACACCGTTCCCTCAGCGAGCAGCGCATTATAGCGGCGAAAACCGGCCGGTCAACAAATAATTTCAATTATTTTTCGGTGGCTGGTCAGGCCGTGCCGGAAACCGAAAAGGATATCGCTAGACTATTTCTAAATGATTGATTTTAAAGAGCTAGGAAAGCTGCACCCGAGCAAACTTGCGTTTCCCAACCTGGAAGATATGACTCGTCCCTGCCTGAATCTCCAGACCACGGTCCTCGACACGCTCTCCATCGATGCGAACAGCGCCCTGTTTGATCATCCGGAAGGCCTCCGAAGTGCTGTTGACCAGGTCAGCTTCTTTTAATAAATATGCAATTCCAAGCGAACCGTCCTTGCTGGCAACGACCACTTCCGCGATTTCCTCGGGCATGGCACCCTTCTGGAACCGCGAAATAAACTCTGCTTTCGCCGCGTCCGCCGCCGATTCGTCATGGAATCTCGCGACAATCTCGCTGGCCAGCTCAAATTTGACGTCTCGAGGGTTGCGGCCATCGGCAACAGCAGCTTTGAGGCTTTCTATGTCTGAAATCGGCCGGAAACTCAGCAATTCGAAGTAGCGCCACATCAATTCGTCGGAAATCGACATGACCTTGCCGAACATTTCTCCGGCCGGATCCGTGATGCCAACGTAATTTCCGTAGGATTTGGACATTTTCTGCACGCCGTCCAGGCCCTCGAGCAGTGGCAGCGTGATGACGATCTGTTGCTCAACGCCGAAGCTTTGTTGAATGTGCCTGCCAACGAGCAGATTGAACTTCTGATCGGTTCCGCCCATTTCAACGTCAGTTTTCAATGCCACCGAGTCGTAAGCCTGGGCAAGCGGGTACAAGAACTCATGGATCGAGATGGATTGGCCAGCGGCAAATCGCTTGCTGAAGTCATCGCGCTCCAGCATGCGGGCAACCGTATATCTGGCTGACAGCTTGATCAGTCCTGGCGCCCCCAGCTCGTTCAGCCAGCGTGAATTGAAATCGACGACTGTTTTCTCGGGATCAAGGATCTTGAACACCTGGCTCTTATAGGTAGCCGCGTTCGCTTCAATTTCTTCAGTTGTCAGTGGCGGGCGGGTCGCGTTGCGGCCGCTCGGGTCACCAATCATCCCCGTGAAATCTCCAATGAGAAAAACGACATTGTGGCCAAACTCCTGAAACTGACGCATTTTGTTGATAATCACGGTATGGCCGATATGGAGATCGGGTGCCGTCGGGTCAAATCCCACCTTGATATTCAATGGGCGCCCCAGCTTCAGTTTCTCCTCGAGGCCACCCTTCGGCAGAATCTCGTCGGTTCCTCGTGAAAGCTCGGCGATTTGGTCTTTGATACTCGTCATTTTCTGTTTCGGCCCTTCTTGTGCGGCGGAACTGTATCACTCTAATCGAACGCTGTTGATCTATTTTGACCATTGGTTGCATCGATCAAGATTCGTACTTACGTTCCGGGGTTAAGGCTATGAGTTATAACAGATTTCTTTGACCTCCTGTGGAACTCGCTGTACAGTAGCGGCGTCGAGCGATTGGGGAGACGCAGACTTGGATCGTCCCTTGAGTCCATTACGTCACGATTACAAACCGTCTGCAGGAATACAGGCCAAAAAACGGAGTGCACTGCCCTGGTTCGCGGCAGGGCTCGGAATTCCGCTTGTTGGCATCGCCCTGGTTTTGTCGCAGCCGGGTGCCGCTGTTGACCACGCATTGGCCACTCCGGATGAACGTCTTGTTGCCACGCAACCGGAAGCAGGATTTGAGCCGGCTGAACACGAAATCGAACTCGCCGAAGATCCGGCAGCATCGACCGGTGCTGAATCGGAAGACGCTCTTGCACAAAATTTGCAGGAACCGGAACCGTATCCCGATTTTCATCCACCGCTCGAGTTACCGCCAGAATTTGATCGGCTGCAATTGACCATCAAACGTGGCGATACACTCGATCGCCTGTTTCGCAGAAACGATCTCAGTATTGCCGACCTGGCAATGATGTTGAAACTGCCTGAGGCCTCTCCGCACCTCAAGAAACTGATTCCCGGAGACGAACTCAATATTGAGCATGACGGTGAAAATCTTGTCAGCCTGTATCGTGAACTCGATATGACCAGCGCGCTCAAGGTGACAAAAGGCGAATCCGGATTCGTTGCCGAAATTATCGACAGACCGGTTGAGTATCGAAAGAAGCTCGCCTACGGGCAAATCGAAACATCTTTGTTCGAAAGTGCCTTGCAGGCCGGACTCCCGGACAAAACCGTCATGAACCTTGCGGGCATATTCGCCTGGGACGTCGATTTCGTTCTGGATATTCGGACCGGTGACGACTATTACGTGCTGTACGAGCAGGTATACCAGGATGGTGAGTATGTCAGCGATGGAGAGATCATCGCTGCCGAGTTCAACAACAATGGCAGGACGATCCAGGCAATTCGATACGTTGACAAGAATGGCCGGTCGGACTACTACACGCCGGACGGGCAGAGCGTTCGCAAGGCTTTCCTCCGCGCCCCGGTTGATTTCCGCGTGAGCTCCTCGTTTAATCCAAATCGACGCCATCCGGTCCTGAAAACTGTTCGTCCGCACCGTGGCACCGACTATGCAGCACCGAGAGGGACACCGATCAAGGCCGCTGGCGATGGCAAGGTCATTTTTCGCGGCGTGAAATCAGGCTATGGCAATGTGGTCATATTGCAGCATGGAGGCAACATCACGACGCTGTACGCGCACATGTCGAAGTTCGCATCAAAAGTGCGTGCCGGGACACGCGTCCGGCAGGGTCAAACAATCGGCTATGTAGGCAAGACCGGGCTGGTAACAGGCGTTCACCTGCATTACGAATACCGGCTGAATGGTGTCCACCGCAATCCGCGCACCGTCAAACTTCCTCAGGCAGAACCCATCAAGGCAGAGTACCGTGATGATTTTCTGTTGTCGGTCACGCCAATTTTGGACGAACTGTTGCAATACAAGCGCACGCAGGTTGCTGCGCTGTCTGTTGACTAGCCTGCATGCCGGAACCCTTGGAGTCCGTCGACTTATATATAGGCTTGATGTCCGGCACGAGCATGGATGGAATCGACGCCGCACTCGTCAGTTTCGGCGACCACCAATGTAACGTACTGACTGTCTGCGCCAGCGACTATCCGGATGCGTTGAGAGAAGAACTTCTTCTCGCATCACGGAGACCTGCGCAATGCACTGTGGACAAAATCGGCCAGCTGGATCGCTGGGTCGGAGAGTGTTTTCGCGATGCCGCACTGCGGCTAATCGACGAATCGGACTACAACGCAGCGTCGATTACAGCGATCGGCAGTCACGGCCAGACCTTGCGACATCAGCCCAGAGCAGCACGACCTTTTTCACTGCAGATCGGAGATGCAAACATCATCGCCGCAGGAACCGGGATCACGACCGTTGCCGATTTTCGACGAATGGACCTCGCGTCAGGCGGTGAAGGTGCGCCATTGGCGCCAGCTTTTCATCGCTGGCTCTTTGCCGACGCGAACCGGAACAGGGCCGTTTTGAATATTGGTGGTATAGCCAACGTATCGATGCTTCGGACAAGCTCAAACGAGGTAATCGGCTTCGACACCGGTCCCGGGAACACGCTTTTGGACGGATGGATTCGCAACAATCTCGATCAGACTTTCGATCACGATGGAGAATGGGCCCGCGGTGGCAACGTCCACGAGTCTCTGCTGGGTCAAATGCTCGCCGATCCATATTTTGATCAACCACCACCTAAAAGCACCGGGTTCGAATATTTCAACGGCGCCTGGTTGAGGTCCCGGCTGGCATCCCTCGGCGACATGCGAATTCCCGCAGCGGATATCCAGTCTACGCTTGCGGAACTGAGCGCCCGCACCATAGCGACGTCAATTCTCAAATTCGCGCCTGACATCGATGAGGTTCTGGTGTGTGGCGGTGGTGTCCACAATACCGACATGATGCAGCGCCTCCGAAGCTATCTCTCTGGCGTGCAGGTATCTTCAACCGAGATCTACGGTCTGCACCCCGACTGGGTTGAGGCCGCGGCGTTTGCCTGGCTGGCCAAACGCCGGCTTGAAGGGAAGACCGGCAGTCTTCCTGAGGTAACCGGTGCGTCTCGCGCCGAAGTACTTGGCGCCGTCTATTTGGGCTCTGGTTAACCGCATTGTAATTCGGGCATTGCTATACTACCGGGTCAATTCAGTTCCGGAACCGACATTGGACGCGCCTGTAGCAACACCCGCAGATCAGTACATTAATCGCGAACTCAGCCTTATCGAGTTCAACCAACGTGTACTTGCCCAGGCAAACGACTCATCCGTTCCATTGCTCGAGCGCCTGCGTTTTCTTTGCATTTCGTGTACCAACCTTGATGAGTTCTTTGAAGTTCGCGTCGCAGGCCTGAAGCAACGACTGGAGATAGGCGCGCCTTCTGCGGGACCCGACGACACAAAGCCAAAGCAGCTGCTGGACGAAATCAGGCATCGATCCCTGATGCTCGTGCGCAAGCAATATGAATTGCTAAACAGCGTACTGCTCCCGGCACTGGCTGATGAGAAGATTCACTTCATCGAGAGAGCCAACTGGACCAGTGAGCAGAGTGAGTGGCTCGGTGATTTCTACAAGCGGGAAATAACCCCTGTCCTGACACCGCTGACCCTGGATCCGTCCCGCCCGTTTCCGCGCATACTGAATAAAAGCCTCAACTTTATCGTCCGGCTCAATGGCAAGGACGCATTCGGACGAAGCCGACATCGGGCGGTTGTTCAGGCGCCAAGATCATTACCCCGAATCATTCAGTTGCCGGACCATATCGTGGAATCCGGTACGTCGAGCTTTGTTTTCCTCTCGTCAATTATCCACGCGAACGTCGATGAGCTTTTTCCAGGGATGCAGGTCGAAGGTTGCTACCAATTTCGTGTAACTCGTAACAGCAATCTTTACGTAGATGACGAAGAGGTCGAAGATCTCATTCGATCACTCGAAGGCCAGCTGGCCGCGAGTCGTTACGGCGCTGCAGTTCGACTCGAGATCAGCGACAAGTGCCCGGAAGACCTCAGCGATTTTCTGCTCGATCATTTTCATCTCGATCACGCGGACTTGTTTTCGGTCGATGGCCCCGTCAACCTGAATCGACTCGTGCAGGTATGTGGCATCGGAAACCGGCCTGACCTGCTGTATCGCCCGTTTACACCCGGAATCCCTGATGAGCTGAAGACTGATCAGAGCATCTTCTCCGTGCTGCGGCAGCAAAACGTATTACTTCATCATCCATACCAATCGTTTACGCCTGTTGTCGATTTTGTCGGAGCAGCGTCCGAGGACCCCAACGTATTGGCCATCAAGCAAACCCTGTACCGAACCGGCGCCAACTCACCGATCGTTAACCACCTCGTCAACGCTGCGAAAAAAGGCAAGGAAGTCACGGTCGTCGTTGAACTGATGGCGCGCTTTGACGAGGCTGAAAACATCACATCGGCCAATCGATTGCAGGAAGCCGGCGCCCACGTGGTCTACGGATTGGTCGGCTACAAAACTCACGCGAAAATGTCGATGGTAGTTCGCCGTGAGCAAAACGGTATTCAGAGATATGTGCACCTTGGCACGGGGAACTACCACCCCGGCACAACGCGACTCTATACCGACTACGGCTATATGAGCAGCAACAAGAACCTGGGCGAGGACGTACACAAAGTATTCATGCAACTGACCAGCCTGACGGCAGCACAGGACCTCGTTAAGATAATAACTGCGCCATTTGATCTTTTCGACGCAATGATCGAAAAAATCGACCGTGAAATCGCGCATGCAAAGGCAGGAAAAGAGGCACGAATCGTTGCCAAGTTGAATGCGCTGATTGAGTCACAAATCATCGATAAGCTCTACGAAGCGTCATGTGCCGGCGTAAAGATTGACCTCATCGTCCGCGGCATCTGCTCCCTGAGACCGGGTATACCCGGACTTTCCGAAAACATTCACATCCGGTCAATTGTGGGTCGTTTTCTTGAGCACTCGCGTGTCTACTATTTTAGTAACAATGGCAAAGAGGAATTCTATTGCGCCAGCGCCGACTGGATGGACAGGAATTTTTTCCGCCGCAATGAAACGTGTTTCCCAATCAAGCAGAAACCCCTGAAGGAACGGCTCTGGGCAGATCTGCAGATGTTTCTTGCTGACAACACCGGCGCCTGGGTCTTGCAGGGCGACGGTTCATACGAACACCTTGCGCCGGGCGACGACCCGCCAGTATCAGCTCAGCAGGCTTTCCTGGAACAATTCGCGACGACAGGCTGACGGTGCCTTAACTGAACTCCAACTGGTAGCTGATCGCCGCCAGAAAGGCCTGTTCCCTTTCGAGATCCGCGATCGTCAGCGGATTCGCCTCGAGCCAGCCGTCGGGAAACATCAGAATTAATTGTCCCTTGTCGGCTGTGGCCCGAATACCGGTGAGATCCACTGCGCTACGACTGCGATTCAGCAGAACGGCAAGACGTAAAAGGATCGCAAGCCTGAGTGCACTCACGCGCCATTGGGAAGGGAGTGAGCGGAGTCGGGACTTTTCAAAACTGGATCGCTGCGCCGCGATCAGGTAGCTGAGCAACATTTGCTCAGACCTCGGGAAACCCGGCAAATCGGCATTCTCGGCAATATATGCGCCGTGCTTCTGGAAGTTTGTGTGCGAAATATCCAGACCGATCTCGTGTAGCCGACCCGCCCAGTCGATGACATTGGCCGCGCGATCTGAGTTGAGGCCCCAGGCCGATGCCACCTGCTTCAACAACTGGCCCGATGTTTCAGCGACACGCTCTGACTGACCCTGATCGACATTGTACCGATGCCCCAGCGCCTGCACGCTTCTCTCACGCGCATCCTCATGCTGCAAACGACCCAGGTGATCGTAGAGAAGACCCTCGCGCAAAGCCCCGTCGGACACCTTCAGGTGCTTGATTCGCAAGACCTCCATCAACTCAACGAGAATGGCCAGCCCACCTGGCCAAACCTGGGCGCGACGATCGGACAGACCGCCCAGGGATAAATCGTCAATATGGTCGAATTCGAGTACGCGATCGATGAGCCTCTCCAGCGAATCCGGAGTCAGGTCATTCGACTCGATGATTCCGAGGTGTAGTGCTACCGCTTCGGTTGAAATGATGGTCCCCGAAGTACCCACCGCCTCGATGGCCGCCGCATCACGAAAGAAGGCTTTTACCGGCCGCAACTTCAGGCGTGCAGCCAGCCTGGCAGCATCCATGTTTTCCTTCGTAATGCGACCACCGCTGAAATATCTTTCGGTCATTAAAACGCAGCCCATGTGCAGACTTTCAAGCGCTTTCGGCTTATCGCCCTCGCCAAGTATCAGCTCGGTGCTTCCCCCGCCGATATCCAGAACCAGCCGAAACCCTTCGTTGGGCGGCATGCTGTGGGAAACACCGGCATATATAAGCCGCGCCTCCTCGATACCGGAGATAACTTCTATGGGATGTCCGAGCGCTTTTTCTGCCTCAACCAAAAACTGTCCGCTGTCGGCTGCTCGTCTGAGTGCGCTCGTTCCAGCGGTTCTAACGCTCGAGGCATGCATATCACGCAAGCGCTCGCCGAATCTGCTCAGGCAATCCAGTGCACGCTGTTTCGCCGCGTTCGTCAGCGCGCCTCCGTCCACCAGCCCCTCCGACAGGCGAACCGTCTCTTTGAGACGATCAATAATCGTCAGCTGACCGTGGCGCAGCTCGCCAACGACCATATGAAAACTATTGGACCCGAGATCAACGGCGGCAAGAACTTCAGGAGTTGTATTGTCACCCAAGGCGGGTGTCGTTGAATTTGCGGCGGCGTTGCTGATCGTATCAGCCTTCGTGACCACCCCTGGAGGCTAGACGGAAAACGATGACCCGCAGCCGCAGGTGGTAGTGGCATTGGGATTTCGAATGACGAACTGTGCGCCCTGCAGGTCTTCCTTATAGTCTATCTCTGCGCCCATGAGGTACTGCACGCTCATCGGGTCGACGAGTAGCGTGACGCCCTGGTTTTCGATACTGGAATCGCCGTCCTCAACAGCATCGTCAAAGGTGAATCCGTACTGAAAACCCGAACACCCGCCTCCGGAAATGAATACGCGAAGCATCAGCTCAGGATTATCTTCTTCCTTGATCAGCTCGTTGACCTTTTTCGCAGCCGCGTCAGTGAAAACCAGCGGTGGCGGCGCGGCGGTCGTGCCTATTACAGGTATTTCAGAACTCATAGTCATTCAAACTTTATTTTGGTTAAGTCTCGATCAGGTTACAGAAGCCAGGTTGACCGGGGCATCAGTTTCTTTTCCCTTCGTTTCGAGGAGCGGTACCTGCCCTTCGGGTTGATGCACCAGTTTACCGTTGATTTCGGCACCGATCGCCATTTCAATCAGGTTGTAATATACATTACCAATGACCCTTGCGGTCGAACCAAGTTCCACTCGTTGACTTGCGACGACGTCGCCGCGAACGATTCCGTTGAGAACGACGTACGGTACGGTCACACCACCTTCCACGGTCCCTTCCTCAGATATACTCAGCGCGGAATTTGTGCCCGCGTCCGCACTGACATTTCCTTTAATCGTTCCATCAACATGGCAGCCGCCTGTAAACTTGAGGTCGCCATTGACCTGGGAATTTGATCCGACCAGCGTATCGACGACACTGTGCCTGCGTTGTTTTTGCCCAAACATGTTGCGGTACTCCCTTCTGTTAACTCGATCCTGCGAGCCAGTCAAAACTCTGCTTTACGCTCGAAATGGATTTGGTACTGGAAATGACTTCGACGTTGATCTTCTCCGGCTTAAAGCCTTCCGGCAAAACCAGCTCCCGATCGAAGTCCTGAAAATATCTAAAAGCGAATGGCCAGCTGCTGCTGCCGTCTTCGGGCAACAATTGCTCCAATTTATATGTCGTCGCAACACCGTTCAGCGCTCCATCGAGGCTGAAGTCGACCCGGCCCTTGACGCTGCGGTCATGCTGCATAACCTGCACGAGAACCAGGCGCACATTATAGTGCCGATCGTCCTTGCCTTCTGTCAGCTTAAGATCCTGAACTTTCAGGCCGCGCCCGCCATCCTTTGGCGAAAGAATGCCACGATAGAAGGCAATCGCGTCCGATTGTTCCTGAATCTTGCGCTCCAGGTCGGTCAGATTGGCTTCAACGACCTGATAGGCTTCGCGCTCAATTTCCCGATGGGTCTCCAGCAACGCGATCTCCTGCTTGAGGGTCACTATCTGATCTTCAAGGCCCGCAATCTCGTCATAAAGAGCCTGTTTCTCCGCTATGGCATCAACAATGTTGTAGTCTGCCTGGAGGCGCCCGAACTCGAATAACAGGTAGCCACCGACCAGCCCCGCAACGACGATGGCGGTGCGGAATCCGAGGCTCAGACCCGTTCCAAGCATGTGAGATCGAGATTTCATCGATAACTCGTTGGTTTTCTGTTAAATCCAGACACGTTATGTTACGCGGGGATGCGGCCGAACAGAAGTGCGGCAGGTCACGGAATTGGCTATAAATTGCACCCGGAAAGCAAGTTTCCGGGCCCGGTCAGATGAACAGGAGGAATTCGCACAATGGAGCTAACGTCGGGCTATTTGTGGTTTAAAGCGCTACATATCGCGTTCATGGTGACCTGGTTTGCCGGTCTTTTTTACCTGCCCCGCCTTTTTATCTACCACAGCGAGGCCGAAGACGACCTGTCCCGGGATCGTTTCAATGTGATGGAACGCCGGCTTTTCATCATCATGACCATTGGTGCAGTGCTGACAGCCATCTTCGGTTTGCTGTTGCTGTGGATCAACCAGGCGCTGTTACAGCAAGGCTGGTTTCATGTGAAGGTAGCGCTGCTTGCGGGAATGTTTGTCTATCACCTGCGATGCAATCGCTGGATAGCGCTCCTCAAGAGCGGCCGAATCCCTGACAACACAAGATGGCTGCGCTGGTTCAACGAGATACCGGTGTTATTCCTGTTAGGAATTGTCTGCCTGGCGGTCGTCAAACCTTTCTGACCTGGCCGGCACTCTCTCTTTGCGCTTTCGATCCTTTTCAAAAACGGTGCGCCAACGATTGGGCCACCATCGCGGTTCTGGCGGCAGGCCGTCGGGGAATACATGGGGGCCCAGTTCGTTCAGCGCCTGGGCGTAGACGCGGCGTTTGAAATAGATCACTTCTTTAACAGGGTGCCAAAATTCAACCCAGCGCCAACGGTCGAATTCCGGCGACTCAGACCGGTCAAATCTGACCCGTTCCTCGGCACCCGTCAGCCGCAAAATAAACCACCGCTGCTTCTGACCAATGCACATCGGTTTACTATCACGCCGTACATACCGTTTCGGCAAACGATAACGCAACCAGTCGTCCGTCGATCCCAGCACTGACACGTCGTCTTCTGTCAGTCCGACTTCCTCATGGAGTTCACGGTACATCGCTTGCTCCGGACTCTCGCCCTGAAGCATACCCCCCTGCGGGAATTGCCAGCCTTTACTGCCAACCCTGCCGGCGAGTAACAGCCTGCCGTCATCATTAGACAGAATGATGCCGACGTTGGCCCGAAACCCTTCGGAATCGATGTGATCGTTGCTCATCTTGATTGAATACCTTTGATCCGATTTTGCACTATTACTGTGCCCTGTCCAGATGACGGCCGCATTCCTTTACAATGCGACGGTCCCGTCTGATGCGGGCAGGAACATTTCAGGGGAGAACTCGTTGCGGCTCATTCGTCCAGGAATTCTGTTTCCGGGCTTAGGTGTACTCTGGCTGCTGGCTGGAGTGGCCGCGCTGGCCTCGGGAAGCGCAGATCTCGATGGCGCACAAGTGTGGCAGGCGCTGACCGGCAGCGCGCCCGACAATGTTCGCCGACTCGTACTGGAACTCCGACTGCCGCGCGCGCTGACGGCGTTCGGGGTCGGTGGACTCCTGGCCGTATCCGGAGTCCTGATGCAGGTCTTGTTGCGAAACCCGCTGGCGGAGCCGTACATACTGGGTAGCTCGGGAGGCGCTGCGGTCGCCGCGCTGCTGGCAATGATGTTTGGGCTTGGCGCAGCCCTTGTTGACTTTGCGGCATTCGGCGGCGCTATGGCTGCAACCGTCCTCGTGTTCTCAATTGCGCAAGGCAGTGGCTCGTGGACGCCGGCGAGACTGCTCTTGACCGGCGTGGTGCTGGCGGCTGGATTCAGCGCAGCAACGACGCTTCTGCTCGCGCTCAGTCCGGATCAAAACCTGCGCGGTATGCTGTTCTGGCTGATGGGAGACCTCAACTATGCCTATGCGCCAGCCCAGTCCCTTTGGCTACTGGGCATCATTACACTGTTGGGCACGGTAGCCGCCAGGCACCTCAACGTGCTGGCCAGAGGCGATCTTCAGGCAGCCATCGTTGGCCTCCCCGTGGCGGGCTTCCGTCTCATGGTATTTGCCGTGACCGCCCTTGCGACGGCCATATCCGTTACGACGGTTGGGGTAATTGGGTTTATCGGTCTCGTCGTGCCGCACCTTATTCGAATCGTGGCAGGAAGTGACCATCGAATCGTACTGCCGGCTTCCGCGCTGGCAGGCGGTGTATTGCTGGTCATAGCGGATACACTGGCCAGGACTTTACTTGCGCCGAGACAACTGCCGGTCGGCGCATTGACGGCGACACTCGGCGTGCCGCTGTTTTTGATTCTCATGAGCCGGTCCAGAGTCAGGGACAGCTGACTATTTGTTGAAAAGCGCTCAGGGATAACGGGCACGCATAACTAACTGCGCCGATTCTTCGAGCAGGAATCCAAGCTCTGCCAGCGAATCCGGTTGCCGGACACGCCCGGACCAGCCCTCTATCGCGGCTCCAATCGGTGCCTCTGAATTTACCGGAAACTCGAAATCATTGGTGGCGAACAGCGCGTTCGGCATGTCCGTGGTTAGCCATTCCAGCAGTGCAACGGCGCCCCCCGGGTTTGCTGCGTGCCGGGTTACCCCCGCCCCACTGATATCAAAAAATGTCTCGGCTGACGAATCGAACCAATGTGCGTTGACCGGTGAGTTCGGCCTCGCGCTGTTGAGTTCTGCCAGCACATTGCTGTCGGCGATGCCCATTGCGCACTGCCCGTCGCTTACGGCCTGCAACAATTCCTCATCGTTGACGAAAACGGTTGCAGCGAGATTTTCCCGCCACCGCCGAACCGCTATTTCCGCTTCCCGGACACCCAGGCGCTTGATAAGGAAGGCAATGAGTGCCCGATTGCCCGGCACCGCGGACGAAGCCACACATAAGCTACCCCGCCACGCTTCATCCCCGAGCGCCGCGTAGTTCTGCAACCCCGACATCCGTTCTTCGGTGACCATCCTGGCGTTATATACGACGATGCGCGCTCTGGACGCCAGGGCGAACCATCGCGACTCGGGATCGCGCATCTCGGGAGCGACGTTGCCCGACACGACATCGGAATTCGTGGGGCGCAACGCACCGGATTCCGCAACATTCCATATCTCGGCCAGGCTCCCGGCGATGAACAGATCTGCTTTTGGCATCAGCTGAGGATTGTCGAGTCGCGCCGCTTGTTCAGGCATGTCATCGCTCAGTAACCGAAACTTCGTGCCCGTGTCTTTACGATAAGCATCGAGTACGGAAGCGGTTCTCGCTGCATCATGCGATGCGTATACGACCAGTGGCCCACTGGGCGGCGCGGCGCGGCCGGCCTCGACTGCAGCGTCCGAAGATTCCTTTCCACAGCCACCGACAAACACCAGCACGACGACTAATCCCGTAAAGATTTTGGCCACTGCAATCCCTCCGCTCATCGTCTCGTTGCCAGGTAGTCGCGCCCCTTCTCCATGAGGTCGACAAAAGCAGCTTCGTCTCCGGAAGCAACGACCTCGCGAATTCGCGCTGCGGAATCGCACAACGCATCCAGCGGATCGAGGCCAAAGTCGTTCAGGTGCTGAATCTCGAAATACATATGCGGATTGTCGTGAGCGACGGCGCCCGACACGAGCAACTGCGCGTCAAAAGTCGTCGACGAGAGCTTGGCGAGTTTGGGCGCCGCCTCCCCACTTTCGGCGAGCGCCGTAAAGAAAGCGATATTTAGCGCATGAGAAAGGCCGAGAACGTAAGCGATGAGCCGGTCGTGATCATCGAGCCCCATGTCCAGCTCTTCAACCATAGTCGCCGCAAAAAGTTCTTTCGCTTCTGCGGTTGCCTCGGGACAACCCGCATCGACAAAAATCATGTGCCGCCCGGACAAGAGCTCCGTATCGGGTCCATACATCGGGTGAATCGACGCCACTTTACAGCCGGCCGCGCGACACGCCTCCAACCCTTTTTTGAGTGGCGATTTCAACGACCCGATATCGAAGATCAGGCCAGCGGGTTTAAGCCCAGCCAGTGAATCAAGAATCTGGCCTGATATCGCCATCGGCGTCGCAACGACGATGACATCATAATCAATGCCAGCCTGCCTCCAGTCCCGACACCTGCCGGGACCGGGCTGAACCCCGGGATCGGCGATTACAGTCAGAAACCCCTGCGAGCTAAAGTAGTCTACGAACCAGCCGCCCATCTTGCCTGCGCCACCAATAATCAGGGCGCGGCGGCCGTCGCCGGCAGCCTCGGCCATCACACGACTACGTTCCTGGTGAGTTAACGACGCACGGATCAGTGTCGTCATGATTTCCTCGGCCAGGTTCGGGTCAACATTCAGTTGCTCCGCTTGCTCCCGCGCCATGTCGAGCACATCTTTTTCTCTTTCGTAGTCGCGGGTTGCCCTGCCGGTACTTTGCTTGGCATTGCCGATATCGCCAACGACCTGCTGCCGTTCTGCAATGAGCTCAACAATTTGTCTGTCAATCGACGACAGTTGCTGGCGAAGTTCTTCGAGTGGCATTTACTGGTTTTCCATGATGCTGCGGACGGACTTGCTACCTTTTACCGCAGTCCGGAATTGAACGCCAAAACAAATGTGCCTCGGAGCCGCTCCGCGGCTACCGTCGCTCTGCCATTCGTGCGAACATTCACGCTTAATATTGACCGCAACCTGAGGAATAAAGAGCAATGAAGACTCGCGCCGCTGTCGCCTGGGAAGCAGGCAAACCCCTTGAAATCGAAGAAATTGAAATTGATAGCCCGAAAGAAGGAGAGGTTTTGCTGCGCAATGTTGCTACTGGCGTCTGCCATACGGATGCGTTCACATTGTCCGGCGAAGATCCGGAGGGCATATTCCCGGCGGTGCTGGGCCACGAAGGTGGCGCCATTGTCGAGGAGGTCGGGCCCGGCGTCAGCAGTCTGAAGGTCGGTGATCATGTCATTCCGCTTTACACGCCAGAGTGCGGGGAATGCAATTTCTGCACATCCGGCAAAACCAACCTGTGCCAGGCAATCCGCGTGACCCAGGGCCAGGGATTGATGCCCGACGGCACGTCGCGATTTTCCAAAGGCGGCAAACAGATATTTCATTACATGGGAACGTCGACCTTCAGTGAATACACGGTCCTGCCGGAGATCGCGGTCGCCAAAATCAGCCCGAAGGCGCCGCTGGAGAAAGTCTGCCTGCTCGGCTGCGGAATCACGACCGGCATTGGTGCGGTGCTGAATACCGCGAAGGTTGAGCCGGGTGCAACAGTGGCCGTGTTCGGTCTTGGTGGTGTAGGACTGAGCGCGATCCAGGGCGCGATGATGGCGAAAGCCAGCCGGATTCTTGCCATCGATATCAACCCCGATAAATTCGAGCTGGCAATGCAAATGGGCGCGACGGATACCGTCAATCCCAAAGATCACAGTGCGCCAATCCAGGAGGTCATTGTTGAAATGACTAATGGCGGCGTCGATTATTCGTTCGAGTGTGTTGGCAATGTAAACCTGATGCGTGCTGCGCTCGAGTGTTGCCACAAGGGCTGGGGAGAATCAGTCATTGTCGGGGTAGCCGGCGCTGGCCAGGAAATTTGCACACGACCATTTCAGCTTGTCACAGGCCGCGTGTGGCGTGGCACAGCGTTCGGTGGCTGCAAAGGAAAATCACAACTCCCGGGAATGGTTGATCAATACATGGAAGGAAGCATTAAAGTTGACGAGTTCATCACGCACACGATGGGACTCGAGGATATCAACAAGGCATTCGACCTGATGCATGAAGGCAAAAGCATCCGCTCCGTCATTCACTTTTGACCGGACGGGCTTCCGCCCGCAATTCTATGATTGCGACAGCGAACAAAGTCGCCGTAGCCACGACCTCAAGGCTTGCCGCTGACGCTGCTGCAGAGATTGCCGAGCTCGGTGGCAATGCCGTCGACTGCGGCATTGCGGCGGCCATGTGTTCGATCAATACGCAACCAGGCGTCTGTGCACTGGTCGGCAGCGCGTACGTCGCGATATGGGGTCCTGACAACAAACCCGTAACAATAGATGGCAATGTCGCAATTCCAGGAATTGGTCACGACGCGAACGCCAAACCGTTGCCTGAACCGGTCGAGCTAGATTATGGCGGCGGTATCGAAACACTGGTCGGCGCATCGTCGGTGGCAGTACCGGGAACACTTTCGGCGCTTTACCTGGCATCCAGGAGATACGGCAGCCTGCCCTGGCGGGATTTGCTGCAACCGACGATACGCGCAACTCGCGACGGCTTTCCCCTGCCGGCAGCCTGTCATTATTTCCTGGAATTTGCGGGCGACAAGATTTACGGGCGCAGCAAAGACGGGCATGCCGCACTTCACGATGCTGAAGGATCTTTGCTCAACCCCGGCAGCACAATCCTTGTCCCACACCTTGCCGATAGCCTGACCGCAATCGCAGAGGAAGGTGAGCGGGTATTCTACGAAGGATATTTAGGCCAGCTTGTCGTGGAGCATATTCAGTCCCATGGCGGCTTGCTGACGAATGACGA
>JAHEFF010000021.1 GCA_024640315.1 Woeseiaceae bacterium | reverse complement strand
AAAGCGGGACGTCCGTCGGAGTTCCTGGCGCTGTTGCGTTATACCAGAGCGCGCACGAGCTGCACGGAAAGCTCCCCTGGGAGGAAATCCTTCAACCTGCGATCAGGCTCGCTAGTGAAGGTTTCGAAGTGTCGCCGCGGCTCGCGAATTATTTACCGATGATGGCGAAGCGCAGCAGGCTCGCAACGAACCCCGGATCGGCGGCCTATTTCTATCCCGACGGTGAGCCATTAAAGGCCGGAGACCTGCTGAAGAATCCGGAGTACGCCAACACGCTGAGACGAATTGCCAGGGAAGGTATCGAGGCGTTTTATACCGGCGAAATTGCCGAGGAGATCGCTACGGCAGCCCAGGCGGAGCCCAACGGCGGGACTTTGACGGTTCAGGACATTGCCGCATACCAGGCCGTCAAACGCCCCGTTATCTGTGGAAAATTCAGGGAAACCAATATCTGTACGACGTCTCCGCCCTCTTCGGGCGGCGCGCAAATAATGATTGCCGGACTTTACGACCACCTTGCGGCAGAAGCCACGAGTCAGGCAGATCGGGTTGCCGCTTTTGTTGACGCACAGCGACTTGCCTATGCCGATCGGGACCATTATTTCGGCGATCCGGATGAGATCGACATGCCGCTGAACGACCTTCTGAATCCTGATTACCTCCGTCATCGTGCGACCGAACGAATCGACCCTGGAGCGGTGCCAACGCCCGGCGATCCAGGCCTCGTGCTGCGTGGCGACGCCAGTGCCGCATTGTGGGCTCCGGACACCACCGAAGAAGCGTCCGGGACGACACACCTGTCAATCATTGATAGCGAAGGTAACGCCGTCTCGATGACGGCCACCGTTGAGGCTCCGTTCGGTTCTCAACGCTGGGTCGCCGGTTTTTTACTCAATAACGAGATGACGGACTTCGCGATTGAGGTTCCTGCCGATGGCAGTAAACCAGCCAATTCAGTTGCCCCCGGTCGCAGACCCCGCTCCTCGATGTCTCCCAGCATGCTATTCGATGCCAGGGGAGATCTGTTAATGGTGACCGGCTCACCAGGCGGCAATTCGATTCCCGCCTACGTCGCCAAGACCGTCATCGGCGTACTTGACTGGGGCATGTCGGCCCAGGATGCCGTGGACCACCCGAATATCGTCGCCCGTGGAGAGACTGTCCGCGTCGAGATTTCGGTAGCGCCGGGCAAGGCCATAGCCCGGGACCTGAGTGCCCGTGGTTACAACGTGCAGGAGCGTGAGGGCGAGAACTCGGGCCTGCATGTCATAGTGGTCCGGGAGGGCTCCCTGGACGGGGCGGCCGACAAAAGGCGCGAAGGAATTGTCCGGGAAGTGCATCTAACCCAGTAATTGCGTCTTTGCTGGCCTCGCTGTAAGGGAACACCACAACAGATTGGTGTCGAGCTGTCGTGCAAAGTGGCGATGTTCCAAACCCGGTAACCCAGGAATTTCGGAAAATGATGAATTCGATCGGCAATGGCCACAGGGCATTCCTTATCGCTGTCATGCTGACACTGACGCTCGCAGTGACGGGCGACCCGGCTCGCGCCGATGGCATGCTGAACCTCAAAGAGTATGACGGCAAAGTTGTCGTGCTGGATTTCTGGGCGTCATGGTGCGTCCCGTGCAGGCGTTCATTCCCCTGGATGAACGAAATGCAGAAGAAATATAGCGCAGACGGCCTCGTCATCATCGGCGTCAATATGGATGCGGACGCATCCGAGGCAGAGGTCTTCCTGCGTGATTATCCAGCTGAATTCAAGATCGTCTATGACTCGAATGGCGATCTTGCGCGCCAGTTTGATGTCATTGCGATGCCAAGTTCTTACATCATTGGCCGTGATGGTGAGCAAGTCGCCAGGCATCTCGGCTTCAAAGTAAAGAAACAGGACGAATACGAAGCACTACTCGTGGAGACACTAAAACAATGAAAAAGCTTAATACGATCGCCAGCGCACTATTAGTCGCCGGCCTCGCAGGCCTTAGTGGTTGTTCATCCATGGGCGTAGAACCCTGGGAGCGCGACATCATGGCGAAAGACGAGATGCAGCTCACCTCCGACCCGCTGGAAGCCGCAATAGATGATCACATCTACTTTAGTAAAGAAGCTTCAAGCGGTGGGCGGGGATTTGGCGGCGGCGGCTGCGGCTGTAACTAACAAGAACTCCTCGGGCGGCACCTTGCCGCGTTGTATGAAACTGATAAAGAAATTCCTATGAGCCGAAAAAAGTCGAAATCCGTCGCCGCAACTCTTACGACGGCAACCTGCGCCCTGCTTGGCACCACTTCAACGACCCCGGTTAACGCCCAGGAGGAAGATGAATGGGAGCTCGATACAGCCCTGCTGTATTACAACGAAGACGGCAACCGCGTTCAGGACATCAGCTTCAAAATGCTGGCTAATAGAAATTTTATCGATGACCGGGTCCTGAGCCTCAGCCTTGGCGTGGATTCACTCACAGGTGCAACGCCAATCGGCGCGATTCCGTTCGCCGGACCACAGACGTTCACCAGCCCGTCGGGCAACCAGGTCCGGACAGCGCCTCCCGGCGAGATTCCACTGGATCCAAGCTTCCTGGACACCCGTGTTGCACTCACTGCTAACTGGCAACAACCTTTGGGCCGATTAAGTTCATTCAATGCTGGCCTGTCTGCATCGAGTGAGTATGACTATCTTCACCTGGGTGCGAATTTCAAGCTTTCGCGCGATTTCAACAAGCGCAACACCACGGTGTCGCTGGGACTGGCGTTCGCAGCAGACGAACTGGATCCGGTTGGCGGAGCGCCAACGCCGCTCACACCGATGCTTGACGTTGACGATCTCTCCAACAGAATGGGCAACCAGAACAAGGACGTCATGGACGTGGTGCTCGGGGTCAGTCAGATCATCAACCAGAACCTGATAATGCAGTTTAACTATTCGTTCAGCAGCTCCGACGGTTATCTGAATGATCCATACAAGATCGTGAGCCTGGTGGATCCCGTAACGGGTGACCCGGTGCCGCGCATTCCAACACCCGGTGTTGACGGTCCATCCCACGAATACCGGTTCGAAAGCCGACCCGGCGAACGAACCAAACACAGCTTGTTTGGGCAGGCCAAGTACTACATGAATGGCAAGGTGCTCGACGCGTCATACCGATACATGACCGACGACTGGGACATCGATTCGCATACCGTCGACGTCCGCTTTCGCTGGCCAATCGGCGACCGGAGCTACCTCGAGCCGCATTTCCGCTACTACACGCAAACGCACGCCAACTTCTATCGGACGAGCCTGGATAGCAGCTTGCCTTTACCGCCGCATGCGTCGGCCGACTATCGGCTCGGCGAGTTTGACGCCATTACGTTGGGTTTGAAGTATGGCTGGAAGACAGAATCCGGCAACGAGTGGAGTGCTCGCCTCGAAGCCTATTCTGCCGACGGCTCAGTGCCGGCCAACCTGCTGATTGGCAGCAACCAGGGCGGCCTGGAGATGTATCCGGACCTCGACGCCATCATCGCGCAGTTTAGTTACAGCTTCGGCTGGTAGTGTGACGCGCCCCGGTCGCAGCACTGAGATCCGGAAGAAAAACGGCCACTTTGAGGCCCGCTTCGTAGCGATGGGAAGTCCCTGCGAGGTTCTTCTCGAGAGCGACAGTGAATCGAATGCGGCTGCGGTCGCTGGCTCGGTCTCAACCGAGGCATGGCGCATAGAGGATAAATTCAGCCGCTACCTTCCGGATAACATTGTCCACCGCATTAACAACAGTGGCGGTGCGCCTGTGGAGGTTGACGACGAAACCGCAAACCTGATCGACTTTGCAGCGACGCTTTATGAAATGAGTGACGGGCGCTTCGACATCACATCCGGTGTTTTGCGTGAGGCATGGAATTTCGACGGCAGCGACAACGTGCCGGCGGACTCTGAAGTCGATCGCATCCTGGAGCGTGTGGGCTGGAGCAAGGTTAAATGGAACAGACCGGAGCTGATACTTACCGCCGGCATGCAGATAGACCTTGGTGGCATCGCAAAAGAATACGCCGTAGACAAAGCTGCATCTGAAGCTGCAGCGGAAACAGATGACGCATGCCTGGTCAACTTCGGCGGGGATCTCGTAGCGACGAAAGCTCCGACCAGGAGCAAAGGATGGCAGGTTGGCATCGACGCACTGGACCAGGCGCAAGGTCTGCCCCAAAAATTGATTCGACTGCAAAATGGTGGACTGGCGACCAGCGGTGACGCCCGCCGATTTCTACTGAAAGACGGAATACGCTACAGCCATATACTCGATCCAACGACAGGATGGCCGGTACGGAACGCACCGCGTTCTATCACAGTGGCCGCGGATACTTGTACCCAGGCGGGAATGCTTGCCACGCTGGCGATGCTCGAAGGTCAAGGGGCGGAAACATTTCTGGCCGATCAGGATTGTAAGTACTGGTGCTACCGCTAGGCGCTACCGTATTTCGTTTCCACGTTAATACCGATCTCCTTCAGAAAGCCCGTCGGAAGGATACCGCCAGCGGATACGATCACGGCGTCATTTCGGAGTGGGATCGACTTCCCGTCCTGTTCGATCAGTACTGAATCTTCACGAATCTCCTTGACGTTGGATTTCAGCAAAACCTTCATCCTTCCGGCGCTGGCCAGCGTTTCAACCTTGTCCCGATTTTTCGCCTTTGCCCTGGTGAATGCCTCGGACCGGTACGATAAAGTCACCGATGTCCCGGACTCCTCGGCGATGCTGTGAGCGGCTTCCAAAGCGCTGTCGCCACCACCGACAACGAGAACGTGCTGTCCCTGGTATTGCTCGGGATCAATCAGCCGATAAACGACTTTGGACAACTCTTCGCCCGGCACGCCCAGTTGCCGCGGCGTACCACGGCGTCCGATAGTCAGCAGAACCGCACGCGTTTCGTAGTGGCCGCTGGTCGTACTGACATTGAAACCGGAACCGTTGGCAGTCGGCGTTATGCCGGTCACGCGCTCTTCGTATTTTATCGTGAGTCCGGTTTTCGACTCGACCGCTTGCCAGAACTCCAGCAGCTTTTCCTTCGTTGTTTCCGTAAATTTCATCTTGCCCACAATGGGAAGTTCTGCAGGTTGCGTCATGACCAGCTTGCCGCGAGGAAAGTGCGCCACGGTCCCGCCAAGCGAATCCTGCTCGACCGTCACGAAATTCATGCCCGCCTTCATCGCTCCAAGGGAAGCGGCAAACCCTGCCGGCCCCGCACCAATAATGACGATGTCGTGGCGGTTCGCCTGCCCCAGACCGTCGAGCTGTTGAATGGATTCGATCGCCTGCCGGCCCTGCTCGATGGCATTGCGAATCAGCCCCATTCCACCCAGTTCGCCAGCAATAAATATTCCCGGAACATTGGTTTCAAAATTCGGGTTGACGAAAGGAATATCGACGCCACGCCGTTCGGTACCGAAAACCAGGCTGATAGCGTCAACCGGACAGGCAATTTTGCAGGCCCCATGGCCAATGCAATTGGACGGCCCTACCAACCTGGCCTTCCCCCTGATCATGCCGAGAACGGTATGAGTGTGCTGCTCCGGGCAGGCTGCAATGCATGATCTGCAGCCAATACACTTGTTGATATCAATGACCGGATGCAGCGTCGGCGGCTCCAGCATGCTGGCAGCCACCGCCTCTTCCATAGCCTTGATACTCGCCCGCTCTTTCGCAACGCGTGCTCGCAGGTACCAGACCAGCAGACCGACGACCGGTATGACGTAGAGTGATAGCAGCAATGGGCTCAAACTGTTTCTCCGTTCGGGTTGAGTGTGCAAACTGCGCGAAAATTGACTGGGTCGCGAAGCTTATCTGCTTTGCCGGGCAAATAATTGATTCGCGTCACGCATCGACAAAAATACCCGGCATTTCAGTGGATTAGAGCTCCAGCTTCCAAATGGTGCACTTCCTGACAGCAGTAAATCAACCCGTGGCTCGGGTTATGAATAAATGCGCATTCGAATGCTATTTGGCTGCCAATTATCTGTGGCCGACTGGCGACGTCCGGACTCACATCAGGAATTAGCGGAAATTACCGGAACACCAGTGATTTTCCTCGAAAGTGTGCGGTGTGCAACGCGACCGGAAGGTCGATCTCTGTACCATTTCACTACTGTTTCGCAGTGACCAGCTTGGGCAGCCTCACCGCGATGTAATGACATAACACCTGTCTGCAAATACCGACAGGTGACTCTCTCTTTTGATCGCTTTTTTCTGCGACCGAAATGGAACCTTTGCCCTGTTCGGAACGTGTAATTAGAGAATCTTTGTACGCCAATCGCAGGAGCGGCGGAACTGGAAAACCGGGGCAGATGATTATGAACGGATACTTTCTGGCAGCGTTGATTACGATGACCATCGTTGCGGTTGCCATACTGCTGGTGCCAGTACTGCGCCGAGCGCAGTCTGCTGAGCCCCATTCGACCATTCCATTCGTGCTGACGGCAATTCTGGTACCGGCGCTGGCTGTTGGATTGTATGCATCCATCGGCAGCCCCAATGCCGCTATAGCCAACACTGAAGTGTCGGCGTCGCTGGCACGAATGAACCAAATCTCGAATCGGTCCGCCACACAGAAACAGGTCAATTCCGTTTCAGATCTCCTTGACGGCCTGGAGCAGCGATTGCAGTCCGAACCTGATGACGCCGGCGGTTGGCTGCTGCTGGCAAAATCACACAAACATCTCGGCAATCGTGAAGACGCTGCCAGTGCCTATGCAAAAGCTGTCGCTCTCGGCAAGACTGATCCTGAACTCGAGGCGTTTCTCGCTTCCGGCGACAAAGTCAAGCCACAGTTATCCGGAATCCAGGGGCGAGTAACCATTGCCGATGACGCGGCCGCGGAGGTTGACGGATCGGCAACAGTTTTTGTCATCGCCCGGGCAGCAAGTGGATCCCCTGTACCGCTCGCTGTGTTGCGCACACCGGTTTCGACTTTGCCATTCGAATTCAACCTGCATGACGGCCAGGCGATGGTTGCCGGCAATGAATTGTCATCCGCAGACAGCGTAATCATCACGGCAAAAATATCCGCCAATGGCGATGCGTTGAGCACTGTCGCTGGCTTCGAGACCCACAGTGACCCGGTCATGACTGCAGACCCGGGTTTTGTCACTCTGGATTTGGGACAGCAACTCCCCACGGACGAACAACAATAATCAGGAACAACGAACAATGAACGAGACTGTTATTCAACAGCCGGCCGGGATGAAACTGAATACCCGCGCGACGACGCGCCCTCTTCGCAAGAAGAGAAGTAGCGGTTTCTACGGATACTCAGCACTCACATTCTTTTTGCTGTTGGGGTGGCTCGTCCGCGATCGCCAGATTGTCAATCCGGAGGCTGGAATCGGCTACTGGCTGGGAATTGTTGGCGGATCCGTCATGCTCTTCCTGCTGCTGTATCCTCTCAGGAAGCGCTTCCGCATACTCTCCATTTTTGGTTCCACGCGGCATTGGTTCCGGCTGCACATGATCCTGGGCCTTGTCGGCCCCTTGCTTGTCCTCTATCACTGTAATTTTCAGCTTGGCTCGTTCAACAGCAAAGTTGCACTTTATTGCATGCTCCTTGTCGCTGGCAGCGGCATCATAGGACGGCACTTTTACGCGAAAATCCACCACGGCCTTTATGGCCGCAAGACGTCGTTGCAGGAGTTGCAACAGGAGTTGTCTGCATCCCGCGAAAAGGGACTCGGGCTCGCAACAATCATGCCGACGGTCGCAACACGCCTGCAGGAGCTGTCCAGTGAGTTGCAGGGCTGCCAGATCACACAAACCCTGGGCGTTCGACGCGCCCTGAAGTGGGCATGCACCCGCCATTTCATTCATCTCCGGCTGTGGTTTACGGCAAAACGTGAGCTGGGTATGGCTGCACAAAAGTCGCAAACGATTCGTCGTGACCAGAAACGCCTGAAGAAGGCAACGAACAAGTACATCCGGAACTACACGGTACTGCTGGGTCGCGTTGCGTTGTTCTCACTTTATGAACGCCTTTTCGCCCTTTGGCACGTCTTTCACCTGCCGTTCTTTTTTATGCTGGTGCTTTCGGCGCTCGTACATGTCCTTGCTGTTCACATGTACTAGCGGCTACAGACCACCACGGTAATGAACCCAGGGATTTGGAAAACGGTATTTGTGATGGCAATCGCGTATTCGATCATTAATTCCGCCAGTGCGCAGACCATCGAGTCACTGGTTATGCCCGGGCCCGTAACGGAATCACATGCTGAGGTGGAAACAGAGTGCTCATCCTGCCATGAACCTTTTGCGCGTGGTCAACAGCGTGGGCTTTGCGTTGCGTGCCATGAGGACGTCGGTCTGGACATCGAGCGAGGAGCCGGTTTTCACGGGTTGTTTGCAGAAGCGAGGGACGGCCGATGTGCGGACTGCCACACGGACCACGAGGGTCGGGATTCCGTCATCGTCATCCTTGACGAGGACACATTTGATCACGAGTTTACAGACTACCCGCTGTTGGGACGGCACGGCGAGGCTGCTTGCGCCGACTGCCATGAACCGGAGAAGAAACACCGCGAGGCTCCCTCCGACTGTGTGTCATGTCATCTCGACGACGACGTTCATGATGGCTTTACCGGCACCGAGTGTGGCGATTGTCACAACGAGACCGAGTGGCTGGACATCGAATTCGACCACGACACAACAGATTACCCGCTTCTGGGCAAGCACATGGAAGTCGCGTGCAGTGACTGCCATGAAGACAAGACCCTCCGAAACACGCCAACGACTTGTTACGGCTGCCATGCCGAGGACGATTCGCATAATGGCCGCAGCGGGCAGAATTGCGAGAACTGTCACAACCCGTCGTCATGGGATGACTCGAGCTTTGATCACAGCAGGGACACGGAGTTTACGCTGGACGGCGGTCATGCATCACTCAGTTGTGGCGATTGTCACAGCGAGGATCCCTTCGCCGACACGCTGGAAATGGCCTGCGTCTCATGTCACCTGGAAGACGATAACCACGAGCAGCATTTCGGCGATCAATGCGATACCTGTCATGCGACCGACTTGTGGACAAGTCCGTTCTTCGATCATGACGTTGATACAGAACATGCGCTGATTGGTGCACACGAATCGATCGAGTGCACTGATTGCCACATCGAGCCAATTTTTGAGGTCGAGTTGCTGACAGCCTGCAATGACTGTCACGCTGAAGACGATCCACACGAAGAGGAACAGGGCATAGTCTGCAAAGACTGCCACAACGAATCTTCCTGGCAGGATGACGTATTTTTCGACCACGATCTCACGCGCTTTCCGTTGCTGGGGTCACACGCCGAGGTGGAATGCGAGTCATGCCACGAAACACATGTGTTTCGTGACGCACCTGAGTTGTGTGTCGACTGCCATATCGAAGACGACCCTCATGAAGGTCGCTTCCATGAAGACTGTGCTTCCTGCCACAACCCGGTGGACTGGCCTGAATGGATGTTCGACCACGATACCGAAACAGCATTTGCGCTATCCGGGGCGCACCTTGAAGTTCTTTGCGACGACTGCCACCGACAATCCCTGGCTTCGATGTCGAAACTGGTCGGTCGCTGTGGTGACTGTCACCGCGCCGATGATATTCACGATAGAGAGTTCGGAACTGACTGTGGCCGATGCCACTCTGCCGACTCATTCAGCAACGTGGAGGCGATCAAATGATCATGAAAGCACTGAAAGTGCTCGCCATATTTTTTTCGGTGGTACTCGCCTATTCCGCGTTGTCCGTATCGGCCGCACAACAGACTTTCGATCACTTCAGCACGGGCTTTGAGCTTGACGGCGCGCATACGAACGTCACGTGTGAGGGGTGCCATATCGGCGGTGTGTTTAATGCCACGCTGCCCCTCTGCGCAAGTTGTCACTCCTCCGCCACGCTCGTACGTGCCTCTCAGCGGCCTGCCGATCACGTACAAACGACCGGCTTTTGCAATGACTGCCATACGACGTCTGCCTGGAGCCCTGTGTTCTATATGGATCACACAGCAGTTACCGGCAGTTGCGTAACTTGCCACAACGGTATCACAGCGACCGGAAAGTCAGTCAATCATATTGCCACGAACGAACAATGCGATAACTGCCACCAGACTAACGGCTGGATACCGGCGTTCTTCGACCATATCAACGTCGCCGGAAACTGTGTCGGCTGCCATAACGGCATTGACGCGACTGGCAAGAGTGCCAATCACATACAGACCACAACAATTTGTGAGGATTGCCATACCACTGACTTTTTTGCACCGGTTGTCGCCGTCGATCACATGCAGGTTATCGGTACTTGCTCATCCTGCCACAACGGCACAATCGCCATCGGTAAACACCCAGCTCACATCGCAAGCGGCGATACCTGTGACGATTGCCACACGACTAACGGTTGGGTACCGGCCAACTTCGATCACGTCAACATAACGGGCAATTGCTTCAGCTGTCACAACGGCACAGAGGCAATCGGTAAGAACTCAACGCATATCCAGACGACCAATATCTGCGAGGACTGTCATAACAGCGTCCTCTTTACACCCGCCGACCGGGTCGACCATACCCAGGTCATAGGCGCCTGTTCCTCCTGCCACAACGGCACGATCGCTATAGGTAAGCACCCAACGCATATCAACAGTGGTGACAATTGTGACGATTGCCATACGACGATCGGCTGGGTACCGGCATTCTTCGACCATGCGAACGTTGTCGGAAGCTGCATCAGCTGCCACGACGGCACCGATGCGACCGGCAAGAACCCAACGCATGTTCAGACGACCGACGCCTGCGAGGACTGCCACAACAATGTTATGTGGGTACCGGTGGACAGGGTCGATCATACCCAGGTCATTGGCTCGTGCTCATCCTGCCATAACGGCGTGATAGCGACCGGAAAGCACCCGACTCACATTACCAGTGGTAACAACTGCGAGGACTGCCATACGTCGAGTGCCTGGGTACCTGCCAATTTCGATCACGTGAACATCACCGGCAATTGTTTCAGTTGCCACAACGGCAGCGACGCCATCGGCAAAAACGCCACACATATTCAGACCTCCAACACCTGTGAAGACTGTCATAACAACGTTCTCTTCGCGCCTGCCGACAGAGTCGACCATACGCAGGTAATCGGTACCTGCTCATCCTGTCACGACGGCAGGATTGCCATCGGCAAGCATCCGACACACATTAACAGCGGCAATAATTGCGACAACTGCCACACCACAGTCGGCTGGATCCCGGCAGCCTTCGATCACGCGACGATCGTGAACAATTGTTTTGATTGCCACAACGGCACAGAGGCCATCGGCAAGAACCCGACACATATCCGGACAACCAATGTTTGCGAGGACTGCCACAACAACGTGATCTTCGCGCCTGCCGACAGGGTTGAGCATTTGCAGGTTATCGGGGCATGTTCTTCCTGTCACAATGGCACGATAGCCGTGGACAAGGGTCCCGGGCATATCACCAGCGGCGATACCTGCGACGAGTGTCACACGACCAACGGATGGGTGCCGGCCAACTTCAATCACGTCAATATTACGGGCAACTGCTTCAGCTGCCATAACGGCACCGAGGCCATTGGCAAAAACCCGACGCATATCCAGACGTCCAACGTCTGCGAGGACTGTCATAACAGCGTGTTGTTCGCACCGGCTGACAGGGTTGACCACGCGCAGGTCATTGGCGTCTGTTCGTCCTGCCACAATGGCAATATTGCCATCGGCAAACACCCAACCCACATTACCAGTGGCGACACCTGCGATGATTGCCATACCACCAATGGCTGGCTACCGGCGAATTTCGATCACGTCAATATCACCGGCAATTGCTTCAGTTGCCACAACGGCACCGAGGCCATCGGCAAGAACCCGACGCATATCCAGGCGTCCAACGTCTGCGAGGACTGCCACAATAAAGTGCTTTTCGCGCCGGTCGACAGGGTCGACCATACGCAAGTCATTGGTGTCTGTTCATCCTGTCACAACGGCACGGTTGCCACCGGTAAGCATCCAGCTCACATTGCCAGCGGCAATACCTGCGATGACTGCCACACCACCAACGGCTGGATTCCGGCAACCTTCGACCACTCCGCCATCGCGGACAACTGCTTCAGCTGCCATAACGGCACGCGGGCGATTGGCAAGAACCAAACTCATGTTCAAACCACGAACACCTGCGAGGACTGCCACAACAACGTCGTTTTCGCACCCGTCGACAGAGTCGACCATACGCAAGTGATCGGTAGCTGCTCGTCCTGCCACAACGGCACGATTGCCACCGGCAAGCACCCGACACATATCGCCAGCGGCGACAATTGCGACGACTGCCATACGACAGTCGGCTGGATACCGGCCAACTTCGATCACGTGAACATCACCGGCAATTGCTTCAGTTGCCACAACGGCACGGATGCAACGGGCAAGAACGCAACACATGCCCAGACAACCAATGTCTGTGAGGACTGCCACAGCCCGGTCAGATGGTCGCCCGTTGTCAGGGTAGACCATACGCAGGTCCTGGGCTCGTGCACTTCGTGCCACAACGGCGTCACGGCGACCGGCAAGAATCAGGGTCACTTCAACACCCAGAAGGACTGTAGCGTCTGCCACGACACAAACGGTTGGCTGCCGGACAACTTCTCGCATTCCGGCCTGCCTTTCGAGCCGCTGGACCACCGGGGCAACCTGGCCTGTACCGCATGCCATCAAAGCAATTCGGAAGCGGTCAACTGGCCGAATGCGGCATTCCAGCCGGATTGCGCCGCTTGTCATGCAAATGATTTTAAGCGCAAGGGCGCCCACATCGGTGGCGAGAACGGTACGGTTTCGCAAAACCGGGACTGCAGCGGCGGTGGCAGAGGTTGCCATCGGATCAGCGACAATGGCTTCGACTGAGAAATGTTCAGCGATATACACATCTGTTCAGGCTCGTGGCCACGCGTATACGGACGCGTCCATCCGGGGAAATCGCATTTCGGGCGGCGGTTTTTAACTTTGCCATGATCAGAATGTTTCGTCTCCTCGTCGTGATCTCGATAATCCTGGCTTCTTGCCCGGTGATGGCTGCATCGGGATTCGTCGCCGGGACGAAGGTATCGCGCGTGGGCGACCTGGCTGTCATCACCGTCTCGTTCAATTGTGATGTTCAGTATCTCGGACACGATCCGGGCACTGGCGGCGATCAACTGCGAATTCAAATCGAGCCGACCTCCATTTGCACCGGCGTTGCCCCGCTCGCGGCTCTCACACAAGAGCGCTTTCGGCCGGCATCGGCGGATCTGGCCAACCTGGTTGATGTCGAGTACGACGGAGAGTCATCACTGGGTACGTTCCTGCGTCTGAATTTCAGCAGCGCGGTCGGATTTTCCGTAGAGCCTTTCGCGAGTGCCCGGCACGTAATCATTACGGTCAGAATGGGCACGAATCCGGCCATCGCCCCAGCTACGGATAGTCGTCCGGTGAGCACACAAGTACGGCGGGCTGCCGCTCCGACGCCGCGATATGTGATCAACCTGCAATCCTCGGAGAGGCCACCTGCCATGGCCGATTTTTCCAAACTCGATCTCGGCCCCGGGCAGGAGTTGATGGTTTCTGAAGTCGTCATAGACGGGAAAGCCTGGCATCGGCTGCGAGTAGGTTACTTCGACAGTTCCGATGCGGCGGCCAGGGCCCTGACAGAGCTTCGGCTGGAATTTCCGACGGCCTGGATTGATCGCGAAAGCGCGAACGCGGAGCTAGAGAATACAAGCACTGAGATTGTTGTGCCGCCTGCCGCGAATAGCACTCCCACAGACCTGGCCGGCACATCCGCCGACGAGGCGAAGCTGGCCGAGTTGATGGCAGAAGCGAAACGCCTGATGACAACCGGCGAATTATCGCGAGCGGTCCAGATTTACACCAAAGTACTGCAACAGCCAGAGAATCAGTATCAGCCCCAGGCACAGGAGTACCTGGCCCTGGCGCGGGAACGCAATGGGCAGATGGCTCATGCGAAGGCTGAATATCAGCGCTACCTTGCCACCTATCCTGATCACGAAGGTGCTGATCGGGTGAAACAGCGACTGGCAGCGCTGGTGACTCAACCGGGCAGACGTGCGGCTGAAGCCGCGGTTGCAGCAAGCTCGTCTCCCGGCACCGTCAGGCGGCGCCCGGAGACGTGGAATCTCAGGTCTTACATCTCACAATACTATCGGCGTGACGCGAATCAGCTGAATGATAACGACCAGGTTGTGAGCCAGTCGGCCCTCTACTCCGACATCAACCTGGATGCCAGGCGGCGTGGTGAACGCTTCGACTTCAGCGCGCGCCTGACAGCAGGCTACCGAAAAGATTTCCTTGGCCAGCCAAACGGGGATCAGGCTCGGGTGTCCTATGCCTTCGCCGACCTCGCTGACTCGAAACTTGGCTTACGTGGCCGACTTGGCCGGCAGTCACGAAATACCGGCGGTGTGCTCGGCCGGTTTGATGGACTCAACCTCAGTTACCAGGCCACCGACCTGATCAGAGTCGACACGGTCGTGGGAAAGCCGGTCAATTCAACCACTGACGGGATTGACGGCTCCAGGTCGTTCTATGGCATCAGCACCAATTTTGGACCGATCATCGATAACCTCGACGTCGGCGTGTTCTTCCTGCAGCAGAACGTCGACGACCTGACGGATCGCCAGGTCGTCGGTGCCGAGGCACGTTACTTCGGCGACGGCAAAAGCCTCTGGGGTCAGATCGACTACGATACGTCATTCGACGAAATCAGCAGCCTGTTCCTCCAGGGTAGCGTGAGGCTACCCTGGGAATTCACCATGACCGCTCTGTTCGACAAGCGGCGCAGTCCGCTGCTTAGCATGAGCAATGCCCTCATCGGGCAGCCCGTATTCGAGTTTGATGAGCTCGCTATTCTTTACACCGAAGACGAAATCCGCGAGCTGGCACTGGACCGCGCGTCGCAAACAACGACTGCGACGTTTGGGCTCTCACGGCCGCTGACGCCGAAGCTGCAGATCAACTTCAACACAACACTCGCAACCATCGATGCAACGCCGGAATCAGGCGGTGTCTTTGCGACACCAGAATCAAAATATACCTATATATCGACCGATTTTGTCGGCAGCAGCCTGATTAAAGAAGGCGATGTATCATTACTCGGCCTTCGCTATTCCGACTCGCAGAATACCGAGGTCCTGTCCATAAACCTGGACACCCGCTTTCCGATCGGCAGATACTTCAGATTCAATCCACGGTTTCGTGTTGATCACAGGCAGATAAAATCTGATCAAAGTACGCAATGGATTTACACGCCAGGCATTCGACTTCAGTATCGTAAAGATCGACGGTTTCGAATCGAGCTCGAGGCGGGCATGCAGTTTTCCAGTCGTGACTCGGTGATATTGACGGAAGACCGTGAGTCCTATTTCATCAATCTCGGCTACCAGTTTTTGTATTGAACGACGCGCATTTACGAATAACGCAATGAAACTCAAAAACCTGCCAACGCTCCTGATCATCGCAGCCTGTATTGCCGGCTGCAGCTCATCCAATGAGCCGGTGCGTGAGAAGCTCGATCCACTGACGGCAGTCACCATTACGTCTTCCGCTTCCCCTTTGATTTTCTATCGCGATAATTCTGCTCATGCGGCCCATGCCAGGGACTTCGTTTACGTCGGTCCCGTCCGGGTCAATAACATGGGCGGCTACCGCTACTTCCTTTGGTTCGGTGTTTGGAGCGCAATTCCGGACACCCCGCCGTCCAGCCAACGCGACGGTTTCGAAACCGTCACCATCTTCGCTGACGGGGAGCCACTGCAATTGTCACTCGCGGGCTGGGGACCGACTTCGATCGGTGCCAGTGAAGCGGTCTATCTTAAACCGGTGGCTTCCGCCGCGGATGCCTATTACGAGGTGACCGTCGACCAGATCAGGTTTATTGCCGAATCACGCGACCTTCGACTGCTGTCTTCCGGACCAGCACAATCGAGTTATGAACTTTGGGACAATCAGCAAGCTGCTTTCGCGAGCTTGCGTGAGTTTCTCGATGCAGCCTCGTACTAGGCGAAGGTCCTGCATCATTTGAGACGCTGTTCTGCAGCTTTCCAAAAGGCGCTGATTCACTGATTACAAAGACTCAAGATCGGTCTGAAGTCGCGCCAGGAAGCCGGACGACGGGGCCGCGTAGGTCCGGATCCAGCGCTCGTGGATGCGCTGGATCGGGCTGACGTCAAGGTAGTTCCAGCGGCACCGGCCTTCTTTTTTGCTGATGATGAGCCGGGCTTTTTCGAGCACTCCGAGATGCTGCATGACCGTGGTCCTGTCGAGTTGCGGCAGGTTCTTGCCGATTTCCCCGGTCGTCATCGGTGCATCGCGCAACAGGTCGAGAATTCGTCTTCGGTCGGCGCCAGCCAACGCTTTGAATACCAGGTCGTCCTGATCTTCCGCTTTCCCGGAGCCTGTCTTTCGTTTCGTCATTTGACAAACATGTTATATTTTTATAACGTGTTTTGCAAGCAAGGCAGGTTTTGCCGGAGGAGGTAGGGAAATGGCTCGAAATTACACAGTACAAACGAAAATTCTTCGCCCCGTCGAGGAGGTATTTGACGCCATCGTCGCCCGCGAGAAACTCTGCAACTACTTCACAAGCCAGGCCAGCAGTGATCTGGAGGAAGGCTCTGAAGTTCGCTGGCGCTGGGCCCACTACGAGATAGAGCTGCCAGTCGTGGTCGACAGGATCGTTGCAAACGAACTGATCGAGCTGACCCTTGACTCAGCAGTCTGGAAGAAGACCGTCAGCGAGTCATACCCGGTCAAAGTGATATTTGAGTTTGAAGCGCTGGATGACGGCAATACGATGTTGTCCATCAGCGAAGAAGGCTGGAAAACCGATGCAGACGGCCTCAAAGGCTCACATGACAATTGTGGTGGCTGGACACACATGGCGATGTGCCTCAAAGCCTGGATCGAACACGACATCGATCTCAGATAACTGGCGGCAGCAATACCCCCGGACTTGCTACACTGTGGGCAGAGCAACCTGGGGAAATTGTCATGCTTACTCGTCGCGCTTGTCTCATCGGTGGCGCTGCCGCCGCCCTGCCCTACACGGCTGCAGCGGCCGCAGCTATCGACACCAATTTCGATCCATCGTCTCCCCTGCCCCACAAAGACGCGTTCTTTCCTTTTGAGGGAACGTATCTGAACAGCGCCAGCCAGCATCCACTAAGCCGTGGCGGGCGACGGGCAATCAACGACTATCTTGATTACAAGACGTTTTCTTCGCAGAGCGACTTTTCCAATCTCGCTATACGCCAACTCATCATGGAAAACTATGCGAAGCTCATCGGCGCCGATACAGATGAAATATGTTTTGTACAAAGTACAACAGTCGGTGAGAACCTGATCCTGAAAGCACTGGAGATTCCGGCGATTCCGGGCCGGGTTGTAACGGATGAGTTGCACTTCATCGGCTCGCTACCAACCTATTCTGAACTGGCAAAGCACGGCATGGATGTCGTCAATGTTCGTGCATCAGAAGATGGCAGCATCGATCTGGACAAATTCGAAGCAGCAATCAATTCCAAAACGCGCCTCGTGTCCGTATCCCTGGTATCGACTATCAATGGCCATCAGCACGACCTGAAGCGATTATGCGAGATCGCTCACGCGGAAGGTGCATATGTTTATGCTGACGTTATCCATGCTGCCGGTAGCACACCGTTCAATGTTCGTGACTCCGGCGTCGATTTCTGTTCGGCCGCCGCTTACAAGTGGCTGATGGCCGAAATGGGCCTCGGCTTCATGTACGTCCGCAAGGACCGCCTGGCCGAAATCAAGCGCCCCTGGTTTGGACACAACCAGCTCAAACGAATGCGACCACTCGGATTTCCCAATCCGCAAGCCGGTGAAAAAATCACTGATTACGAGCATCTCGATTCAGCGCTCGGTCACTTCGCGATGGGCACGCAGGCTAACATCATCGCCAGCCAGCTGGGCTTTTCACTGGATTACCTGCTGAAGGTCGGCGTCGAGCGAATTCAGGCTTATCGACAACCGTTGATAGATCGCTTGCAGGATGCGTTGCCGCCACTAGGCTACGCGCCAATCACTCCGCGAAACTCAGGCACCGCGCTGGTTTCCTTCCGCCACGATGGGAACGCGGAAGCGCTGCGCAAGCGGATGAATTCTGAAAAAATCACGATCTCGGTGTCGGCGCACCATTTTCGGGTGTCGCCGTCAGTTTTCAACGACATGGATGACATTGAGCGCCTGATACACGCGCTGTCCTGACTAAAAATGGGGCAGGCCAGAGATGGCGATTAGTCCTTAGTCTTCCTCGGGGAAGCCACATACGGCTGCCGTAAACACAACGTCTGTCGAACTGTTGAGCGCAGTTTCAGCAGAATCCTGCAGGATGCTGATAACGAAGCCGACAGCGACCACCTGCATGGCCACATCGTTCGGAATGCCAAACAGGCTGCAAGCCAGTGGAATGAGTAACAATGACCCACCGGCTACACCGGATGCTCCGCAGGCGGACAAGGCCGCCACAACCGACAACAGGAGTGCCGTCGCAAGGTCTACCTGAATCCCAAGTGTGTGGGTTGCAGCCAGCGTCAGCATGGTAATTGTGATCGCTGCACCGCCCATGTTGATCGTGGCACCAAGCGGAATCGAAACGGCATACGTGTTTTCGTCAAGTTTCAATCGTTCGCAGAGCGCCATGTTGACGGGAATATTGGCCGCCGAACTCCTTGTGAAAAACGCAGTGATTCCACTTTCACGCAGAGCAGTGAACACAACTCCGTACGGATTTCTGCGCGTTTTGACGAATACGATGAGTGGATTGATAACTAACGCCATAATCAACATCGCGCTCAGCAATACGGTAAGGATCCGGGCGTAACCCTGCAACGCTCCAAAACCGAATTCTGCAAGATTGCCGGCGACGAGGCCAAAGATGCCAATCGGAGCAAGGCGGATGACGACACGCACGATCATCGTGACAGCATGTGACAGATCACCAAGCATTTGACGTGACGAATCACTCGCATGACGCATAGTAAGGCCGAGCGCCACGCCCCAAACGAGAATGCCAATGAAATTTCCATTCATTACGGCGCTGATTGGATTGTCGACAATTTTGAAGAGAAGGTTATTGAGAACCTCGCCGATACCCTGCGGCGGATTCATAGCAACGTCCGTAACGCTGAGAACAAGCGTCGTTGGAAAGAACGTACTCATCATCACTGCCAGAAACGCTGCGCTGAATGTGCCAACGAGGTAAAGAATAACGATGGGCTTTAGTTGCGCGTGATGCCCGGCTTTCTGATTGGCGAGTGCGGAGGCAACAAGCACCAGAACCAGCACCGGGGCAACCGCTTTTAGCGCCTGCACGAAAAGGTTCCCGACCAACATTGCGGACCTGCCGCCAGCTGGCCAGACAAGTGCCAGTCCAACGCCAACGATGATTCCGATAGCAATCCTAAAAACCAGGTTGCCACCGAAAAAATTGTCGATGAGTGACGAATCGGCTGTGGTTCTTTTCTCTTCGAGAGACATGGCGCCCTTCTGATTTTTTTAACTTTTCTGCTTCTAGTCCAGTGTTGCTCGGATCGCATCCGCCGTATGCCTGGCACGAAATTCCACCATCTTCCTGCCCAGCTCTATGGTCTTCTCACGATCGGAAATGTCCACGCCATTGATAGTGGCCAGGTCTGCGCTGAGGCGTTGATCATGCCGTACAGTATCCGGATTAGTCACCATCATCATGGCTGTCACCCAAATATCGTCGTGATGACCGTCCCAACGACTTTCCTCTACACCTAATACTTCAGCGGTGTATTTCTCGGTCTCCTCCCAACCTGAGGTATAGAACTCGGCGATGAAATGCGCCCGAACGCCACTGTTGGCCCATCGTTCGTTGAGCTTTTCGGCGACCGATTTCATGCCTTTCTGGTTGCCACCACTGTCCCCAATGAACACAATGTCTTTGAAGCCGTGCTGCTTAAGGCTGCTGGCGATATCGTCGAGCAGGGAATCATAGGTTTCATCGCGAACACTTATTGACCCTGGAAAGTACATAGCACCTGACGGCGGATCGATGCTGCCCTCAGGCACGAATGGTACGATCGGCGCGCATAGCGCATTACCGAGTTCAGCTGCAATAGCCGGACACATGGCCGCCAAAATATAGTTATGCTTGCCTGTGGCAAGGAAAGGTCCGTTTTCTTCGACGCCGCCGGTTGGAATAATGGCCGTCGTGGCGCCGGCGGCGATGCGATCCCTGACCTCCATGTAAGTCAATTCTTCTATCCACACCGAATTGCTCGGCTCCAACGGATTCTTCGCGGCCATCAGGCGAGACACGCGCTCCATGCGCTCCTGTTCGGTCATACCCTGACCGGCATTCGCCAGGCCTGGAATACTTCCGGCAATTAGCGCGCATATCGCGATCCACTCGATTCGATTCAGTTTTGCCAATTTACTCTCCCCCGGTCCGGATACCTTGTGACGGCCAACCGATTGTCAACGAGCGGCCACGCAATCGCAATCATTGCCGGCCGATCACCATAACGCATTCACCGACCGCCAGGCCAGGTAGGCGCCAAGCAGCAAGACAGCTATGAGAAATATCCGCTGAAACTGATCCTCGTTAATCTGTTCGCGCGTCCATCGACCTGCGTAAATTCCAACGAAAGAAGGTATTAGCGCCAGTGTCGACATTGTCGCTTCCTCAATGCTTATCAGTCCATTGCGACCAAGTGAAATGATCAGCATCAAAGTGGACAGAGCAAAAAACGCGCCCATTGCCTGCACGAGCATATCCTTGCCGAAGCCCAGCGCTTGCATGTAAAGAACTGACGGAACCATGAAAGTACCCGTCAGCCCGGTCAGCAACCCGTTTGCCGAACCCAGTACTACAGACAGAATCGGCTCGCTTTCCTCTCGCACCGTGAAGTGAATGTCCAGCAACCGCGACAGCGAAAAGATAAAGAGGATGATGCCGAGCAACGCAGTTAGCCAGTTGACGTTGACCAGCGCGAGGTATTGTGACGACAGGAGAATCCCCAGCATCGCGACGGAGAAATACAGCCACATCCGTTGCATGATCGCGCGGAGATGGGATCCGGCCAGCGCCTGCCAGACATTGGTAACCAGCGTCGGGATAACGATCACAGCAAGCGCATCAAGCAAGCCGATCGTCAATGTGAGCACCACCAGCGCGATAATCGGAAACCCGAATCCGAGCACGCCTTTGACGAATCCGGCAAGAACAAAAGCGACGACCGCGGTCACAACCATATCCATTTCGACATCCTAGCTTGCTATGCTCGCAATAACAGCCGCGCACAGAAACAATCTGGAGAATATCAATGAGCCACGTATCCGCCGAACTGAATTCAGGCATGGAAGTCTCAATCACAAACGGCCGGCACACCTGGACGGCCGACGAACCGGCCAGCGCTGGCGGCACCGATTTGGGGCCCAACCCCTACGAACTTCTGCTGAGCGCCTTGGCTGCCTGCACATGCGTAACCATTGCCATGTATTGCCGACACAAGGGGATGACTTTGCGCTCGGTCAAAGCGTCGTTTAAATTCTCAAATATTCATGCCGACGACTGCGAGCACTGCGACGATGATGCAAGCGGATTTATCGGGCACATTACGAGCGACGTACACATTTCGGGAGACTTCGACGAGAAGCAGAAGAAGCGCCTGGCGCAAATAGCCACGCGCTGCCCTGTGCACAAGACGCTGGCCAGCGGTGTCGCGTTCAAAGACCAGGCATCGTTTGACTAGGTAGCGCCTTTGAGCAATGGAACCTTACCCAGGCGGACTTCGTTGCCTGGCGCCGGTCTGTTCGGAACATTCTGTGCCAGGACGAGCGAGCAAGCAGCAAACGCGGTTCCAACAATGAAAACCGCCGCACTGGACGCAACCCAGACCAATCCCAATGCCGCAGGTATAACAACAGCGGCGATGTGATTAATCGTGAATGAAACGCCGGCGCTGCTCGCCATGTCCGCCGGGTCAGCAATCTTCTGAAAGTAAGTGGTCATCGCAATATAAAGTGCGAAGAACATATGGTCGACGACGTAGAGGCCAGCGGCAAGATAGGCGTTCTCGACGAACGCGTAAGCCGTGAAGATGATGACCAGGCCCGCGTATTCGATGGTCAGCGCATTGCGTTCACCTATGCGACTGATCAGGACCCCTATCTTTTCGGCGAACAACCAGTTGAACGCATAGTTGATCAGGAAAAGTAATGTCAGTTGCGCCGCGGAGTAGCCGAATTTCTCAACCATAAGGAATGCGGCAAACACCATGAAGATCTGGCGCCGTGCGCCTGAGAAAAATATGAGCGCGTAATAAAGCCAATAGCGCTTCCTGATGACGAGGTGGCCGTGTTGTGGAGTCTTGCTCGGAAAGTGAGGAAATCCAAGCCACATTACGACAGCTAACGCCACGCAGACCGAGCCAGCGATAACGAAGTTCCACACGTAATCGAGCTTGAATATCTCGAGCAACACCCACAGGACGCCATAAACGACGAGTGATGTGATCGCGGCGACGGAGATCAGCTTGCCAAGTACCTGTGGTGCCTCTTCCCTGGAAAGCCATTGCAGGGACAAGGATTGTTTAACGGCTTCGAAGTAGTGGAAGCCAAGCGACATGATAACGGTCGTAAAATAGAGCCCATATGGCGTCGGAAAAAATCCCGTCGCAGCTACGCCGGCACCGAGCAGCGCCAACGAGAAAACGGCGAAGGTCTGTTCTTTTATCAGTAGCAGTACGAATACGGTTGTGAATGCGATGAAACCGGGAACCTCGCGCAGGCTTTGCAGAATGCCGATTTCCAGGCCGGTAAACGCTGCACGTTCGACGACGAAATTATTCAGCAGCGCGTTCCACGTGTTGAACGCGATCGGCATCGCGATGCTCATCAGGGTAAGTAGCGCAACCGGAGAGCGCCATTTTGCCTGATTCATGTCAACCTACCGATCAAAATCGGGCATCGGGATGTCTGTGCCACGACAATACTCACGCCATTCCGCAGTAGGGTCCATTGCACCCGACAAGACAATATCTGTATAGACCGAATAGGCAGCGGCGGCCTCCCTGGCGATGCGCTCATCAAATGCCGGCGGCAATTCCAGCTCCCATCGATAGACATGTTCGAGATTCACGCAGGCCGCGTGGAGGAATGCCGGATACCAATCACCGCCCTCTATCGTATCCTCAAGACCGATACGAATCGCGTTCAGGGTGCCCAGCAACCAAAAGGCCTCCCAGTACAGACGCTGCAACACTGTCCAGACTCCGTCGAAGTCACCAGACTCTGTTGTCTGGTACATCGTCGAGCGCAAATCGTCATTCTTTGCACATAGCCTGATCAGGTGGGCCTTCAATTCACCCGTAATGCCCGGCAGGTTTCTCAAACCCGAGATATCTTCTTCCGGCTCTGGCGGGATGACCAACACCTGGTACGAAGCCAGATTCAACATCGCCGCAGCGATGTTTTCACGACACGTTGAGCGCGGATTGCTTGCATTGCAAATCCGGTTGATTTCGAGAAATAATTCGCGCGCGAGCATGGCACGCCGCTCTTCGTCGATGAAATCTCTCAGCGGAATCTCATCGTAAATAAGTGCCGCCTGCTGCACCGCAAAATCGATCACCGGATTCTTGCGCTGGCTTTCCACCGCAGTTCGATCACCGAACATTCTGCCAATCCACTTAAACACTTATTTCGTCCATGCCCTCTTGAGTGTCATCAATAATGCGACCCCGGGATACCATACGCTCGACGAGCGGTTTGATTGTAAGCCCCTGAACAATAATGGAAAAAAGAACTACAGCATAGGTGATCGTCAGAATGGTCGACTTATATTCGTTGAAGGGAAGAGACAGCGCCAGCGCCACAGCGATTCCGCCACGCAGCCCACCCCAGGTCAATATCGGAATCGCGCCTTTAGTAAATGAGCGCCACGGAGACAAGATCGTTATCGGTATGAACACTGCCACCCACCTGGCGGCGATTGTCACCGGAACGATCAGCAACGCAACGCCGACATGATCTGCACGATGACCAACGACCAGCACCTCGAGCCCGATCAACAAGAACAGCACGGAGTTTAGAATCTCGTCCAGCAACGACCAGAATTGCCGAATGTGAACCCTGGTGTTTTCACTGACTGCGAACTGCATCCCCTTATTGCCAATCAGCAAACCGGCAACGACCATCGCAATCGGACCGCTCATGTGGAGGCGGAGGGCGACGACATAAGTCACCATAACCATCGCCAGCGTAATGAGCACTTCAAGATTGTGTTCATCGATATGATACATCGCCCTGTAGCCAATATATCCGGCAACCAGGCCCAGGATCGCACCGCCGACGGCTTCGGTCAGGAACAGTTCGGCAACTTTCGCAACCGTCATCTCTCCGGCGTGCCCACCACTGCCGACGGCAATCGCAACCACTACGGTAAATACGACAACACCAACACCATCATTGAACAGGGACTCACCCGCCATCTTCGCTTCGAGCGACGCCGGCACGTGCACAGTCTTGAAAAGACCCAGGACGGCAACGGGGTCTGTCGGGCTGATCAGCGCCCCAAAGACGAGCGCCCATATGAAAGGTGTCTCTATGCCGAAGAAGTTCAGCAACACCCATGTCGCCCAGCCAATCAGAAATGTCGAAATCAGGATACCAAGCGTCGCCATGAGCGCGATTGCGAGTGACCTGGAGCGGAAGACCGAAAAATCAACGTGCAGTGCCCCCGCGAACAGGAGAAAACTCAGCAATCCGTGCATTACTGCTTCGTGGAAGTCGATCCCGAGCAGCACACCGGTGACAATTTCAGATACGTCTGTCTCAGGCCAGAGCAGTTCGATCAGCACCACGACCAGGGACGCCGCAAGCGCTATGACGACCAGTCCGATGGTGTGCGGCAATTTCAGGAACTTGTGGTTGAGATATCCGAATAGCGCCGACAAACCGATCAGGGCCGCCGCAATTTCAAAAATACTCATCTTTAAGAGACCTTCTGCTCGTCGGGCGCCCGGAAGAGGATCACCAGATCGGACGGAAGGATATCACCTAATGGCTGCGGTTATGACCGGGGAGGACATCGACCAGCCCACGGCTGTCCGCAAATGCTACTTGCTAAACACCTGCAGTCGGCTGATAGCTTGCAAGCTCGGCAATATTATCGATCAGATGTACCAGGTCAGAAACGGTTTCCTCTACCGGACCATTATTCGGGCAGTCGATTATGCAGCGATTGTATTCTTCAAACTCCCGTTTAAAGGCATTGTGCAGCGGCAATGGATCGTCCAGCAGGTGACCTGACCGTTTCTTCGAGCCAAGCCGCTCGATAATGATGTCTTCCCTCGCCTGTACCCAGATCACGATGAAGCTGCCCGCAATACGACAAGCTTCGTCGTAGAGGAAGTGGCGGATTTCACGTTTGTGCAACGTTTCATCTACGACGATATGTGGATGCTCGCCGATGAGTTTTTCAAGGTCCTCGAAGACACGTTTAAAAACCTCACGACGCGACTCGTCGCTAAATGGAATGCCCTCGGTGACGTTGCGCTCGTAGTCCGGATCTTTACGGAACACGTCCTTCTTGATTTCGTCCACATCGTAGTACGGAACCGAAAAATGCCTGGCCAGGCCTTTCGCGACCGTAGACTTTCCTGCGCCAATGACGCCACCAACGAATATAATCATCCCTCGCCCCGGGAGGAGATATGTTCCTGCGTTTATCTTTTATTTTCAGCGCCCGCGGTATCCGCAATTACCCTGATTGAGCAGCAGGTGGAGTGTTAAAATCTGCCGAATGCACAATGACCCGGCCGCCTTCGTTATTCATGGAACGCTGATTCACACACCCGAACTCGGCGAGATCGAGGTGCTTCGGAATGCACTTGTCTCTGTCGATGGCGACGGCAAAATTGCGGGTGTCATGCCCGCAGGGGCCTCCCTCTACCCGAGCGCATTAACGGCGGCTAAAGACGACGGCACGCTCGTCGAGCTTCAGGACGGCCAGTATCTTCTCCCAGGCCTGGTTGATCTGCATATTCATGCTCCTCAATGGCCGCAAATGGGTAAAGCACTGCAATTGCCGCTTGATGAATGGCTGCAACAATGCACGTTCCCGCTGGAGGCAAAGTACCGTGACCTCGACTTCGCGAGAGAAAGTTACGAGTCACTGGTTGACAATCTCCTGGCAAACGGCACAACCACTGCCACCTACTTTGGCACCGTGCACCTGGAAGCGACAAAGCTACTCGCGGAAATCGCGCTCAGTAAAGGTCAACGTGCTCTGGTTGGCAAAGTCGCCATGGACAATAAAGACCAGTGTCCGGATTTCTATCGCGACGAGTCGGTAATCTCGGCGCTGGACAATACACGGGAGCTGATCGAGTATGTCCGGGGAATCAACGGCAACGAAAAAGCGCTGGTGTTGCCCGCGGTGACACCGCGGTTCATCCCCAGCTGCACGGACGAACTGCTGGACGGGTTGGCAAAGGTTGCCGCGGAATACGGGTGTCACGTGCAGACGCATTGTTCCGAAAGCGACTGGGAGCACGCCTACGTTCTGAACCGTCATGGCCTCAATGACACGCAGAGTCTTGATCGGATTGGCCTGCTCGGCGACAAGACCATACTTGCGCATGCAAACCTGATCGACGATCCCGACATGGCAACGATCAAATCCCGGGAAAGCGGTATTGCGCATTGCCCGCTATCAAACCTGTATTTTTCACACTCCGTATTCCCGGCCAGGAAAGCGCTCGATTTCGGCTTGAAGGTCGGGCTTGGTACTGATATTTCCGGCGGCCCCAGTCCCAGCATCCTTCACAACTGCCAATCCGCGGTTAACGTTTCGCGGGCCCTTGAAGACGGGGTCGACCCGATAGCAGCGGCGGCAGAAAGAGGAACACCCAACGCCAGGATCGATTTTCGTGAGGCGTTCTGGATGGCAACTGTCGGAGGCGCACAGGCGCTTGGCCTGAAGGTCGGTGAATTTAGCGAAGGTTATCAATTCGACGCTTTGCTTGTGGACACCGGCGTTCGTGACTCCAACCTGGTGATATGGGATGGCATGGATACGCCGGATGACATTCTGCAGAAGATCATCTACAACGCCGGCCGGGACAATATCGCGAAAGTCTGGGTACAGGGCAGTCTGGTTAGAGGCAGCTAGTCTCTATATCAAACACTGTTGGCCTTGAACTGGCTCAACGCCTCACGAATGTCGTCCGGAATGTGTCTCGATCGCAGGTTACCGTCATCCATGATCTCGGCATAAACCCTGGTCGCCTTACCTTCGGTAATTTGCTGTCCTGTTTTCTGGTTGATCGCGTTGCAATGCCACAGCACCGTTTTGTCCCGAACTTCGATGAGCGTCAGCGTGCATTCCACTTTGTCGCCATAGGCCGCAGGTCCGACAAAGCGAAACTGGATTTCACCCATCACGAACGCACTGCGATCCTCGTTGATCATTCGATTGATCGGATAGCCAATCTGGCGAAACAACTCGTGCTCGATTTCGTTGAACCAGGCAACTTCCCTTGCATAGTAAACGAGACCAAACGGGTCGGATTCGCCCCAGTTGACGGTGAGTTCCTGTGTGTATGCCGACATATGAATTCCGCATCAATCGAATGGAAAAACAGGCGGCATATTACCAGTGATCGCCGTCCGTGGCAGGCCGGAAGGAGCGCTTGTTAAAAAAGCCGGACCCATTTATTAATGAGTCCGGCCTGAACCTGGCAATGAATCCGCTGCAAATTACGCTGCGGTTCGCTCTGCGCGTTCCTCCTGCACAATGACCATAACGTCCGACCTGATATCAGTCAGTATCTTTTCAGCAGTATTGCCTACAGTGATGCCAGCTAATCCACGTCTGCCTACATTCCCGACGATTACGAGATCCGCGTTAATCTCATTCGAAAATTCGGGAATGATATCGGTCGCTTTGCCGCGCCTTATATGTGCCTGATTACGACCAATCTTGAGCTGCTTTGCCACGTCGGGTGGATGCACGAATTTATCGGACTCGGGATACGCCGATACGACATGCAACTCTATCTTGTCGCTGCCGCCGCAGATTCGTCGTCCCAGGTCGATAATCGATTCGTTTAGCGCTGTGTGACTCGCGTCCGTCGCGTTAAAATCGACAGCGATCAACACCTTGTGCAAGCGTCTCGACGGTTCATGCTTCATAAGCAAAAGAGCGCTATTGAGCCTCCTGATGAGCAGCCTGTCAGAGCTTGCCAATGCGTTTGGCCGTCCGCTGGCTCGCTTGATGACCAGGTCGACATGCCTGTCTCGCGCGACATAACAGACCGCCTCACGCCAATCTGCATTCCATTCAACAACGGGTTCGATATTGACGTCAGCGCTGGCCAATTCCTCGACAATCTCGTCGAGCCAGATCGTTTGGCGCCTGAGTTCCGCTGATCTCAGTTCTGTCGGATCGTCACATTCAACGCTGGAATATGCGCAGAGCAGCGCTAAAACCTCGGTATCACCGCGATCGGCCGCCAGAGATACCGCCTTATGTAAAGCCCACTGGTCGATACGCGTGGGGTCGATTACCGCCAAAAAACGGTTTTTTCCTTTCGTCATTTCACAGTTCCTTCTATTCTGTGGGAGGACAGACGTGCGTAATATGGGATCGATTCAATCAATCCCCATGCGTACTTTTACCTACGATTGGGTTCGTATCGGACTCCAATCAGTGTATCCTCCCGGCGCTTGGCTAGATTCAGGGGTTAGCTGTTTTTATGTTTCGTAATTTATTGATTTTTATCGTCTTTTTTCTGATCGCCGGTTGCGCAATTAAAACCCCGGTAGCCACGGGGCCCGATACCGTCGCAATTGCTGAGCCGGTGGAGGTTCCGGTTGTTGCGGTCGTTGAGCCCGCTCCGGTGGATCGGACGCCGGATGCCTGCGAAATGTTGCTCAAGAGCCTGGAGCAAACGATGCCCTTGTTGACGACCCTGGATGAAACCCTGGTGACCCAGGCCGACCGCGTCGAGTTGGCTGTGGGGCGCATGCAGCAGCCAGCTGCGGAACCCCGGGCGCCGGACTGCCCGGCCGGCAGCGGCAACCCGATTGGCAACAAGGAGGTGATCGGCGCAATGGAATGGCTTTACATCGATCCGCCGGGAAGCCACTACCGGGCCCGGGTGGACAGCGGCGCGGAAACCTCTTCGCTGAGCGCGAGCGACATTGAAGAATTTGAGCGCGATGGCGAGGACTGGGTGCGCTTCACATTCCAGCATGAAGATTCCGAGGAAAAGGTTGAAATCGAGCTGCCGATAGTACGAACTGTCCTCGTCAGGCAGCTATCATCCGATGACCGTGAGCGCCGATTTGTCGTCGAGCTCGATATTCGCCTTGGCGACCAGCTGCAATCAACCGAATTTACGTTGACCGATCGCAGTAATATGGCCTACCCGGTAAGCCTCGGCAGGGCATTCCTGATGGACCTTTACGTCGTTGACGTATCCAGGACTTACACCCACGATCGATATGATGCATCTTAAGTAAATGAGTAGCGCAACCTCCCGCACCCGCCAGATCTCCCTGTTTGCCATTGTTGGCCTGCTGGTGGTGCTCGGGCTGGGTCAGTCATTGCATCGTCACTACGTCTATGACGTTCCCTGGATGCCGGGAACGGAAAAGTCCGTCTGGTCGATCGAGGCTCGCATTCAGTTCACTGCCCGGAACCAGCCGGTATCGGTCAACCTTCGCCGGCCGAACAATCAGGCGGGCTTCGCCCTCCTCGACGAGAGCGGTGCGTCACCCGGATACGGGCTGAACTTTCTTGATCAAGGTGGATTGCCAACGGCCCAATGGACCGTGCGCGAAGCGAGCGGCAGACAGACACTATATTACCGGGTGGAAGTACTGCAACGGGACAGTGGAGCCGGGGACTACGAGGAGGAGCCGCCGCCGCCAATCGAATCGCCGAGTTGGGTGGAACCCTATGCTACCGCAGTGAATGCCGTGCTTGACCGGGCTATCAGCCTGTCAGCCGATCCATTCTCGCTGACGCGACAACTCGTCAGCCAGTTTCGCGCCACCGATCGTCAACAGAACGAGCAACTCCTGATGGAAGTGGTAGGTGAGGAAAACCTGCCGGATCTGGTGGCCGATATGCTGCAGAGCCGCGGAATACCGGCAACGACAGCGTATGGCCTCCTGCTGGAAGACGGCAGGCGCCGGCAGCGGCTGAAGCCCCTGCTCCGCGTCTGGTCTGACGATCGAAGCGAGGTCTTTCCGCTGGCACTGGAGGCGAGCGAGCAACGCCTGCCACTCCTGTTATGGCAGCCCACCCGCGGCTACGTACTCGAAGTCACGGGCGGCTTCGGTTCGGACCTGACTTTCTCCATGCTGCGCTCCGAACTGACCAACGTTGCGCAAATCGCAAGCGCCCTGGGTGAATCCGACAACTGGCTCGGATTTTCCATTCACGCCTTGCCGATTGAAGAGCAGGCGATGTTCAAGACCATCCTGTTGTTGCCAATCGGTGCACTGGTTGTTTGTATTTTACGCATCCTTGTCGGGCTCAGAACCTCTGGTACGTTTATGCCGGTTTTGATTGCGCTGGCCTTCATCGAAACCACTCTCGTTACCGGCCTCGTCGGGTTTCTGCTCGTCGTTGCTGTAGGACTAATGATCCGAAGTTATATGTCGCATCTGAACCTGTTGCTGGTCGCGAGAATCTCGGCGGTGATTATCACTGTCATTACCATCATCGCAATCTTCAGCGTGTTCAGTTATCGGGTTGGGCTCACTGAAGGACTGAAGATTACATTCTTCCCGATGATCATCCTTTCCTGGACAGTAGAGCGCATGTCTATCCTCTGGGAAGAAGAAGGCTGGCGCGAAGTTGCCGTCCAGGGATTCGGCAGTCTTGCTACGGCAGTGGCTGCCTACCTGGCGATGACCAATCCATGGATTCGTCACCTGAGTTTCAATTTTATCGGTCTGCAGTTTGTCGCGCTGGCCCTGATCATGTTGCTCGGCAGCTATACCGGCTACCGGTTGCTCGAACTGCGCCGATTCAGCGCGTTTACGAGCCGTTACGACTGAGCGGTGGCAATCTCTGCAAAAAAATTGCGGGAACTGGGCGTGGTCGGCATGAACGATCGCAATATCAACCTGATTGCCACGCATAATCCGCGGCATCTCTTCCCGCTGGTCGACAACAAGTTGAAGACCAAGCTGCTGGCAAATCAAAACGACATCGCAACGCCCGAGCTCATTGGTGCGCTTCGAACGCAACACGACCTGAAGAATCTTTTCGCCTTCCTGCAGCCGCACAATGGCTTCGCGATCAAGCCGGCCAAGGGCAGCGGCGGCAAAGGTATTCTTGTCATCACGGGCCGGCGTGACGAACTGTTCCTGAAGGCAAATGGAGCTGAACTGAACACGGACGAGATTCGCCGGCACACATCGAACATTCTGTCCGGGCTTTTCAGCCTGGGCGGCACTCCCGACGTGGCGATTGTGGAGGACCTGATCCAGCCGGACCCCCTGTACGAAAAATTGTCTGTTGAAGGTGTACCGGATATCCGCGTAATCGTTTATCGCGGATTTCCGGTGATGACGATGATGCGGTTGTCGACTCGCGCATCGGATGGCAAGGCAAACCTTCATCAGGGCGCAATTGGCCTTGGCATGGCGTTGTCGGATGGGCGGCCGGTCAACGCGATACAGTTCGACCGAAACGTCTACGAACACCCGGATTCGGGCGCCGACCTGATGTCCGTCAAAATTCCACGCTGGACCGGACTGCTTGAAATCGCGGCCCGTTCGGCAGATGCCACAGGGCTTGGATACCTTGGGGCCGATATCGTTATCGATCGCTACCGTGGGCCTTTGTTGCTTGAGCTCAATGCAAGGCCGGGTCTCGCGATCCAGATCGCAAACATGGCCGGCCTTGCACCACGAATTCGCGCAGTGGATGACCTCCCGCCAAAATACTTCCGGGAAACTCCGGAACAGCGCGTGCAGCGTGCGGTTGAAATGCTCGGGGAGGGACAACTTCACCTCAAACTCGAGCCCCGGAAACAAGCCAAGAGCAACATTAAGTAAAGGTTCCGCCGGCAAACCTGTCGCCGGACCAAGACACTTTCACCCCTGCGAACGATCCTGACGCCAGTACTGTGACGGTGGTCACGATTTGCCGGCCCTCAGTGGATAACATCGTAAATCGGCGTTTTAGCGCATCTTTCCGGCCATATTCACAGGCGAACAATGTCATGAAGTTATCACTCTTTATCAGAAGCGTGCTGGCATTCGCAATGACTGCGATGACGCTTGTCGCCTGTAACGTAGAAACCTATGAAGACGGTGTAGACAGATTCAATGCGGGTAATCCGACATTGCCGCCACCGCCGGCTCCGCCGCCCCCTCCACCGCCTCCACCACCGCCCCCTCCGCCGCCGCCACCTCCGCTGGTGTTCGGCCCGAATTTTTCGGAGATACAGGCAGCGGTACTCACTCCGACCTGTGCGACTGCAGGGTGTCATTCGGGTGCAACGCCAGATGCAAACCTGAATCTTGAAGCGGCAAACAGCTTTGCAGAGCTATTTAATGTCCCTGCTTTTCAGGATGCCGGTTTTTTACTCGTCGATGATTTCGACCCCGACAACAGCTACCTGATCCAGAAACTGGAAGGCACGGCAGCCACCGGCGGCATAATGCCCCCGAGCGGAATGTTGGACCAGGGAAACATCGACACAATACGGGCGTGGATAACGGCGGGTGCCGTCGATGATCGTGTGGTGCCGCTGGGACCCATCGCGATTGCGTCGCTTTCCATCGGCAGGAATGTGACCCTGCAGACACCACCCGCCAATATCGTCGCCGGTTTTACCCGGGAACCGAATGCAACCACAGTCGACGCCACAACCTTCCTCCTGGAAGCCAGCGGCGGTGATGGCGTATTCGGTCAGGCCAATGATGTGCCGATCGCAGCAGGAGCCGGTGGAATAACATTGGCAGGCGCGAACAATCAGATCGCAACTTTCGATCTCACCGGAGTCACCCTGGCAGACGAGACATACCGTGTCCGGCTCCTCGGCGATGGCGGATCGGTCATCATGGACCTGGACAACAACGCACTGGACGGTGAATTCGGCGGGGCCTTCCCATCGGGCAATACCGTGGCCGGTGGTGACTTTGTCAGCCAGTTCACGATCGCGACACCGGTCGTGATTGGACCGACACTGGATCAGATCCAGGCTGTGGTCTTCACGCCCAATTGCGCAACCGTCGGCTGTCACACGGGCGCCGGCGCCGCCGGAGGATTGAATCTCAGCGATGCCGACACGAGCTATGCCGAGCTTGTTGGCGTTGCCAGCACAGCAAATGGGGCCATCATGCGCGTTCTCGCCGGTGATCCGGACAACAGCTACCTGATCCAGAAACTGGAAGGCACTGCGCTGCCAATCATGCCACCGCCTCCCCGGCAGCCGATACCTGCCGGCGACATCCTCGAGATCCGCAATTGGATTACCAACGGCGCCGACCGCAACAACTAGTCGCAGTCAGCGTTTGACAGGGCAACACCTTCGCCGCACAGTGAGTCGTTCCGGAGCGTAGCGGAGCTCGCCGATGTTGCAGCGATTAATCATCTCGCTGGTTCACGTCATCACCAACACTTTCTTTCGGCGCATTGAAGTCGCCGGCCTCGACAATGTACCTGACGAAGGGCCCGCCATTTTCGCCGGCAATCATCCGAATGCCCTGATGGATGGCTGGCTGCTCACTGCGAAATGCGGCCGATGGCCGCTTCATTTTCTCGCTAACGCCAAGCTGTGGAATTACCGGTTGCTGGTGCCGGTGCTGAATGCGACCGGGGCTGTGCCCGTCTGGTCACGCGAAGAGCATGGTGAAAAAGCCGACAACAGCAAAGCATTCGACAAGCTCTACGAGGTTATCGAATCCGGCCAATGCGTGGGCATATTTCCGGAAGGTGTGAGCCATGTCCAATCGCAACTTATAAAACTCAAAACCGGAACCGCGCGGGTTGCACTGAACGTAGCCAATCGCGGCAAGGTCGTGGCGAACATTATTCCCTGCGGTCTGAACTACATGCATCGGCATCGATTTCGAAGCCAGGTATTCATCGAATTTGGTCAGCCGATTGTGATCGACGATCAGTGGCTGGCCGAGTTCCGTAACGATGAACAGGCGACAACAGTCCGGCTGACCGAGCAGCTTGCCGATGCATTGAGAAACGTTACGCTAAACGCGCCGGACTGGCGCACGCTGCGTTTCATTCAGGCAGCCAGGCGTTTGTACAAGCCGTCGTCAAAGGAGCTGAGTCCGTCCCAGTATGTTGAGCTGAACCGCCGTTTTGTTGACGCGTATCTCGCGGACAGGGACGACCCGATGATCGTCGCGCTACAGAATGACGTCGAGGATTACCAGTCGCGACTGGATCTTCTCGGGCTTAAGGACCACCAGTTACGTGCCCCGGTGACGCTGGGATACGCATTCCGCAAGATTGTGCTTCGCTGCCTGACCATGTTGGCGTTGCTGCCACTGGCTATTCCTGGCGCACTGCTGCATCTGCCCGTCGGCTGGATCGCTGCTGCGATCGGCGAACGATTCAGTTATGAAATGGACGATGTCGCCACGCTGAAAGTTTTTGCGACGATACTTCTGCTGCCTGTCCTGTACACGGCGATTGCAGTTCTGGTCGGTGTCACGTTCGGTTTCTGGTGGGCCATTGCCGCCGTCGTCGCCCTGACTTTCAGTTTCTTTGCATCTGTCAAATTGATTGAGGCGGAAGCCGGGCTGCTGTTCTCTGTTATATCCCTGTTCCGACTAACCCGCCTCGGCCGGGAGGTGACGGATCTACGCGCGCTGCGTTCTGACCTGGTACAGAGGATTCGGGACCGCGTTGAGCGCAAGATAGACCCTGGCATGGAACGGCTATTTACGCAAAAAGATTTCGGCCGGCGTGATGCAGGCAAGCAGGGCTTCTGAATCGCAATCGAATGGTTCCCCGGCCCGCGGAGATTGGTAATATGATGCAATACACATGCGCCGACTAATAATTGGACAGTAAAAATGGGGCTGGCTGTGACAGACGAATATTTTGACGTCGTAATTGTTGGCGCGGGATTGTCCGGAATCGGCGCGGCGCGGCACCTGCAGGAAGAATGTCCCGGGAAAAGCTACCTGATTCTTGAGGGCCGTGAGTCAATGGGTGGGACCTGGGATCTCTTCCGCTATCCCGGCATTCGTTCGGACAGCGACATGTTCACGCTTGGATACAGCTTTAAACCCTGGCGGGACGGCAAAGCCATTGCTGATGGCCCTTCCATACTGAATTACATCAAGGAAACATCCGCGGAAAGCGGCATCGACGAGCACATTCGGTATCGGCACCACGTCAAAGACGCGCGCTGGTCCGGAAAGCGAAGTTGCTGGACACTATCCGCCGAGCGTAAAGACAGCGGCGAAATCGCGACTATCCGCTGCGGGTTTCTGTTGATGTGCTCCGGCTATTACAGTTACGAGAAAGGCTATACGCCTGAATTCCGGGGCCGCGAGAACTTCAAAGGCGAAATTGTTCATCCGCAGGACTGGCCGGACGATCTCGACTATCGGGGCAAGAAAGTTGTTGTCATCGGCTCAGGAGCCACCGCGGTAACGCTGATTCCGGAGATGGCTGATGACGCCGAACACGTGGTGATGCTGCAGCGCTCGCCCACCTATATGGTCTCGATGCCGGACACCGACTGGATTGCGAATATGCTGAGGAAATTGCTGCCGGAGAAACTGGCGTACTCCGCAATAAGGTGGAAGAACATACGGTTTCAACAGTTCGTTTACCGGCAAACCCGCACCGCGCCGGAAAAGGTAAGAAACAAGCTGCTGAAACTTGCCCGTAAGGAACTGGGTCCGGACTGCAATTTCGATACGAACTTCACGCCACGTTACAACCCCTGGGACCAACGCCTTTGCCTTGTACCGAACGCAGATTTTTTTCATGCCGTTCGGGACGGAAAGGCCTCTGTTATCACAGACCAGATTGACTCGTTCAGCGAGAACGGAATTCGCCTTGAATCCGGCGTTGAGCTCGAGGCCGATATTATCGTCACGGCTACGGGCCTCGACTTATGCCTGCTTGGCGGCGCCCGGTTCTTTGTCGATGGGCAACCGGTCGATTTTTCGAAAACGTTTTCCTACAAGTCCATGATGTTCTCCGATGTTCCAAACCTGGTCTCAACCTTTGGCTACATCAATGCGTCGTGGACATTAAAGGCCGATCTGACGGCGGAGTTCGTTTGCCGTCTGTTGAATCACATGGACGACTCAGATACGCGGGTATGCACACCACGCCTGCGCGCTCAGGACAAAGACATGCCAGGCCTGCCCTGGATCGCTGACTTCTCGTCAAATTACATTCAACGCAAGATTCACTTGCTTCCCAAACAAGGAGACAGGACGCCGTGGATCAATACGCAAAATTATGTGCTTGATAAGAAGGTCATCCGGGAAGGTCCGATAGACGATGGCGTGTTGCAGTTTGCCAATCCAAACCAGCCGGGTAAGTCCGATAACCTGGAGAGTGACGCAGCTTAGCGACCAGTTTTCGCAACTGCTTTCAGAGGTTGGCAATCTTTTCAAGGTCCGAGCGCCACTGCTCGCGATTTCCGGCAATCTGAGCCACCGTCGTTCGTTGAAAAATGAAAGGATACCGACTCAGCGTATGGACATGTGCCTCGGGCTTATCCGCGCAACAGTCCTCGACCAGTCCGACGAGATATCCTTTCTGGGCCGCCGAAGCGGCAGTAAGGAGAACACAGACGGAAGTCACGAGCCCGGCGATCAACAAAAAGCGCTTGTTGCTTTTCTCCAGGTACTCCTGCAACTGCGGTTTCTGAAAGCCATCGAAAGTGTTTTTGGTGATCACCATTTCGCCAGGCTGTTCCGTAGCACAATTCAACAATTCGACGCCGGGCGTTCCCTCGACGCAAGGAATTCTATCCAGAAAATGATAGCGGACCATCCAGTCTGCCTTATCATCCCGAAAGCTGGCGCGCAGGTGAACGACATCGATCTTTTCCCGCCGGCACAGACCCAGTAATTCGGCGACCCGTTTTTCGAAGTCAGGGAATGCGCCGGCCATCTCTTCGGTCCAGAAGTCCTTCTGCGCATCAACAAGAAGCAGCGCGAAGTCGCCCCAATTGGTATCGACCTGATTCATGCAGTCCATATTAAATGTGTTTGGTCGAATTTGCGTCACAGATGTTGGATTAAACAGCCTGACACCGCTTAGCAGGGTACGGCACAATCCGGAGATGTTCACGGAACTGAAGATTCCTGCCGGCCGCCGCCCAATGACGCAAACCGAAGCGCGTATCTCCACCGCGTTCGGACTGGTTATCACGCTCCTTTTTTTGGCGGCTATTCTTGATGAGTATTCGCCGAAGAAACTGAGCATTGTCTTCTACGTCCTGTTCTGGGTGCCGATGCTGGTCGTCCACGAACTGGGACATGCCATTGCTGCCAGGCTGCTTGGCTGGCGTGTTCGGGAGATCGTCATTGGATTCGGCCGGACGTTATGGCAATGCCGGATCGGTGAAACACATATCCGGGTCAAGCTTGCGCCGATCGAAGGGTATGTGCTTCCCGCTCCGAAAGAACCGAAACAAATGCGCCTCAAGAGCTTGTTGATTTACGCTGCTGGTCCGGGCGCGGAATTCCTGGTACTCGCGATGATGCTGCTCTGGTTCGGCTGGGATAACGTATTCAACGATTCCGACCTCGTCGGGCTCGTTGCGCTGAAAACGCTGGCCGTGGTCATATTGGTGGGTGGCGGTTTTAATCTCCTGCCGTTTCGCGTCGAGGGCGCGGTTAGCGACGGACTGGGCATACTGTCCAGCCCCTTCTTGTCCGGCGAAGCGATTGAAACCCGATTGCTGACTTTCGAATTGCGTGAAATCCAGGCACTGCTCGAAGATGACGATGCGGAAGGCGCCCTGCAGTCGCTCGAGCCATTACTGCAGAAACATCCTGAAAACTTTGTTCTGCAGCTGAAATACGGAGCGGCGCTGTCCGCCAGCCACAAGGATGATGATGCTCGCGATTACGTTCGCAAGAAACTTGCCGCTACGAAGATACCTGACAAAAGACGCCGCGAATGGCTGCTCTTGCAGGCACAAGTCGAGCTGAATGCTGAAAAGGCCGAATATCTCACGCTGGATCTCGCGCTACAGAAGGCGCTGTCTATAACGCCGGACGCGTCTGACCTGAATGCAACGAAAGGCGCATCGCTGGTGCAAAGAGGCAAATTTGAAGACGGCGGCAACCTTCTCGCCGATGCATGGCGTCGAAATGACGGTAGCGCCGATGACGCCATGATGCTTGCCTACCTTGCAATTGCCGCCTCGCGAATTGGTGACGCAAGCGCCAGCGAGCATTTCGGATCGGCATTTCGGCAGGTGAATCGTTCCAGGGCGCTGGAACGAAGAGTCGCCGCAGTATTCAGCGAACCTTAGTCCAGCCGCCTGTCTGGACGGACCTGGCTCAGGTCAGCTTTTTGCTTCTGCTTTCTTGGCTTTCGGCATCACGAGATGGACCCGGCTACGCTTGCCGGTTCGCCGTTCGTTCAGTCTTGCGACGATTTCCTCGACATCCAGCAACACAGCTTTGCGCTTGCCCTGTCGGTAGCCACGAATCTCGTTATTGCCCTGACCAATGACATAGCAATGCCAATCAGCACCCTCGGTATCTGACGGGGCTTCCGAAGGCTCAATCGAGATAATCTCGTAACCTTCTGTCATCAATGCGGACTCAGTAGCCATATAACCTCACTTGTGAATTTTGCGGTCACCGGTGCGTCCACTTACCATAACCTCGCCAATCGGTTGATCAACCAAAGTAAAGTGGGTGAAGGCAGAGTGCCGGTGGACTCGAAAGGCACCATTTTCGGACGCGAGCCGAACAGTATACAGGAAACCGACCCAACTTACCGGGCCGGCCAGCAAACCAGCCGTTTCAGGGGGCCTTGCGCCCTCTGATTTCAGTGAACAGCGCATATTTGATAAGGTCGGGACTCAATACGGTAGCATCTGACCCGGGCTCCAAATGCAGAGAAAAACTATGATATTTCGACCGTTGATGTGCCTCGTTCTCGCGCTCTCATTTACCGCGAGTGCAAACGAAGCCGAAGTAACCGCAATCGGCAAGGTGCTTGATGATTTCCATGATGCGGCCGCCCGTGGCGACAAAGCGCGATACCTGGGACACATGACCGATGATGGCGTCTTCATGGGCACGGATGAATGGGAGCGCTGGCCAAAAGAGCCCGATTTTGTCGACTACGTCGGTAGTCGCTTCAAAGATGGCAGCGGCTGGAGCTACCGGTCTGTCGAAAGGAACGTGCAGCTGGCCGACTCCGGTGACGTTGCCTGGTTTGACGAGGTCGTCTTCTCCGAGACGAACGGCCGGTTCCGGGGCACCGGCGTTTTGCTCAAGCAAGGTGACGACTGGAAAATCGCACACTATGCAATGTCGTTCCTGATCTTCAACGAGAACTGGCAAGACGTTATCGAGTTGTCGAAAAAGACCAGTGCCATGAAAGAAAACCCTGCAATGGAACAGTAACGATGGCCGGTGGATTTGCAAAAGACGGCGCGGTTCAGGAACAAATCGATGCAACCATCGAAGATGCGATAAAGCGTGCCCGCGAACAAATTCCCCGTGGCGAAAGCCTCACCCACTGCGAAGAGTGTGAAGCGGCCATTCCCCCTGCCCGCCGTGAAGCCGTCCCGGGCGTTCGTCTGTGCGTCAAGTGCCAGTCAGAACACGACAAGGACGCCGCTAAGTTCAGCGCCTATAACCGGCGCGGCAGCAAGGACAGTCAATTAAGATAGGCGCGGACACCTGTGTACCGATCGCCGGTCGAGGCTAGACAAACGAGATCCCGAACAGGCGTTGCAGTATCAGTATCGCCGACATGCCGGTGAACACGATGAAACTGATCCAGCTAAACCATGTGGCGAAGGTCGACGGGTAAAACAGTTTGTCGTCCTTTGGTATGACAGTTCGGCAATAGTAAAGATTCAGAAAGAAAATGACCGGCGCGACGAAATAGGCGAGTGCTGAAGCAACCAGTACCAAATAGACCGGCCTTGGAACTCCGGCAATGATGGCGACCGATGCAACCAGCGAAAAGAGCATGCTGAGCCGGTAAATGTTGTATTCCGAATACCATGTCCAGCGGTAACGTGGATCGACATCATTGCGTGCCTTTCGCGGCAAAGAGGCGGTCTTGCGGAACAGGTTTCTGCAACATGCGCCCACAACCCGTGGCCAGCCATCAAAGTAGTTGAGTGCCGTTGAATATGTCGCCGCCAGTGCGCCGGCCAGAAACACCAGCATCAGGCTCGGCCCGACACTCTCGGTAAACATCCTGGCAATTTCCCCCATTACGGCGTTGCCGCTTACGTCACTGGGGTACAGCCATACCGCCGCAAGCACGAGAAAGATCGTCGCGAGAACAAACGAAATCACGTGACCGGCACGGAAATCGAGCAAGCCTATTTTGAACCAGCGACGGCAATACTCCTGCGCGCGCTCCGGCAGTTTCGACACGTCGACGGACAGGTCGTCCTTCCGACTTTCAAAGGCGTCGAACTTTTTGGCGAGACCCTGCGCCTCCATCTCGCTGCGCAACAGACCCATGCCAACTTTTTTCGCCTTGCCCCATTCCGATGCCTGCAGGGATACATCGATACCCGTTGGCAGAAGCCCCAGGAACGACGCGATGATCAGCCACGAGCCTTCGGGCGTTTCCAACTGGAAGAAATGTACGAACTCAGAGATTGGAGCCGGTTCCACCACAAAGACTGCGACCGTGCACACAATGAGAATACCGGCCGCGATTTTGGTGGCGAGTTCGACTACTGCGTAGCGCCCTCGCAAGATGATCGCGACAGACATGACGCCAAGCAACAAAGCGTAAATCGCCAGTTCCTTGTCGTCATCGAATCCGGGTATATCGACCCCCAGGTACAGACGGAAAAAGTAGAAGACGACAGCCGCTGCAGCAATCAGCCTGCCGGCCTGGCCAACGGCAGACTGAATGATGGTGGTAATCAACACATACCAAACCGGGATCTTCTTCCAGGCCGTCGCATAAGCGTCCAGCATGCTGCGCCCGGTTGCATGCGTGAACCGGATAGCCATCTCAAATCCGTAGTACTTGAATATGTAGGCAATCGGCAGACACCAAAGCAGCGCATACCCGTACCTGCCCCCGGCCACCGGAGCTGTCACGAGATGGCTGGTGCCAATACCCGTCATCATCAGCATCATCCCGGGACCGAATTCACGTATCAGGCTGGCCGGCCGCAAGGACGGCAGCACCAGCGAGTCGAAACCGCCCGGAGTATTTTCGCCTTTTGTCTCGTCTCTCATTGTTATTCCTGTTGATAAGTACCGGCGACACGAGCCCGTTGCTGAATGAGTGCCAGGACCACGTCGATTGTCGGCGTTGGTACATCGACCAGGTGTCCGAGTTCCTGGACAACCGTCACCAGCGCATCAATCTCCATCGGCCTGCCATGTTCAAGATCCTGCAACATCGAAGTCTTGTGCGCCCCCACTGCGGCACCACCGGCGATGCGCCTGTCGACGGTGACCCGAAAACTGGCACCAAGCTTCTCGCCAATTTCCTGGGCTTCGAGCATCATCAGCTTGCACACCCTGGCGGTGTCCGGCTCACCAGCGACCTTGTCCAGCGTGGCATGCGTTAATGCGCTGATCGGATTGAAGCTGAGATTGCCCCACAACTTGACCCATATGTCGTCGCGAATGTTGTCACGGACCCGGGCCTGGAATCCGGCATTCTGCAGCGCTTCACAGAGCCAGGCAGTGCGCTCGGATGGCTGGCCATCCGGCTCGCCCATTGTGTAGCGATCACCTTCGATGTGGCGGATAACGCCCGGCTCCGCAATTTCAGCCGCCGGGTATACGACAAAGCCGATTGCGCGTTCCGGACCTACGGCGTCCCAGAACCTGCCGCCAGGATCAACGCTTTCGAGTTTATGATTTTCGTGCGGACCGCTGAGCTTGTAGAAGTACCACCAGGGAATGCCGTTGACACCAGTCACTACCGCGGTGTCCGGTCCCAGAAGCGGCTGAATACTCTCGGCAATGCCCGGCAAAGAATGAGCTTTCAGCGTGATGATGACGTAATCCTGCGGGCCGGCATCCGCCGGATCCTCAACACATCGCGGGTGCGCGACTCGTTCCTCCCCGTCGATCAACAGTTTGACGCCGTTCTTCTGCATCGCCTCCAGATGCGGCCCGCGCGCGATCAGGGTAACGTCTTTCCCGGCCAGCGAAAGTTGCACACCCAGCCAGGCTCCGATAGCGCCCGCTCCGTAGATGCAAATGCGCATCAGGCCAGCCCCAGTTTCTTGGCGAGACCAATGCGCTGCAGCTTGCCGGTAGCCCCTTTCGGAATCTCATCCAGTATCAGGACCTTGCGAGGCACCTTGAACGCCGCAAGTCGCTTCGCTGCAAACGCCCGGATATCCGCTTCGTCCGCCGTCTCGCCCTCTTTGAGAACCACCGCTGCTGCGACTTCCTCGCCGAGCGATTTGTGCGGCATGGCAAATGTCACGACCTGTTGCACTGCTGCGTGATCCATCAGCACGTCATCAACCTCTCGTGGCGAAATCTTCTCGCCACCGCGGTTGATAATCTCCTTGAGGCGGCCGGTGATGGTCAGATAGCCGTCCTCGTCCATCACACCCTGGTCTCCGGTTCTGAACCAGCCATCCACGAAGCACTCAGCGTTGGCGGTCGGATTATTTTCATATCCGCTCGTGACGTTGGCACCGCGGATAACGACCTCTCCCGTTTTACCGCGGGGCATCAGGTCTGCATCTGACTCACTCATAATCGCGACCTCGGGACCGGCCGCACACCCGACCGTGCCGGGTTTGCGAACGCCTGGCGGTAGCTGATTGCAGGTCATCTGGTGCGAAGCTTCGGTCATCGCGTAAGCCTCAACCACCGGAACATCAAAAGTCTGCTCCAGTTCCTGCAGCACCTGGGGCGGCAGAGCTGACGATGATGACCGAATGAAACGCAGTCGCGCCCCACTCACAATATCCCGGTTGCGTGCAGCCCTCGTCAGAATCGCCTGGTGCATGGTCGGAACGGCTGTGTACCAGGTCGGCTTCGCCTGATCCAGCCACGAATAAAACCTGAGCGCATCAAAACCCGGCGAGCAACAAACGCTGGCGCCTTTACCAAGTGTTGCGAGGATCGCGGCCATCAGGCCATGAATGTGGAACAGGGGCATGATATTCAGGCATACGTCGTCCCGCTCCAGGGTTAACGTATTCTGAATATTCCCTGCCGATGCACACACGTTCTTGTGGCTGAGAGGCACAATTTTTGGTCGTGACGTTGTGCCGGACGTATGCAGGACCAGTGCGATATCGCCTGCTTGCGCTACCCCGGTTTTCGAACTTCTCTCCGCCGGCACATTGTCGTCGGCAAAAATCGTGAAAGACCCGGCCGGCTGATCCGCCTGCGAATCGAGTTCGAGTACCTGAATATTGCGCGCCTTCGCAGCCTCGACCGCGGGTGATTCGCTGCCTTTTTTCACCAGCAGGGCCCTGGCATTCAGGTCGGAAAGATAGAAATCGTACTCTTCCAGCGTGTAAGCCGGATTCAGCGGTGCTGTCGTCGCACAGCTCGCAACGGTAACGAAAGCTGTCGCCATCTCGGGGCCGTTCGGCAAAACGATCGCCACGCGATCATTCCGGCCGATGCCCAGTCCGTTAAGTGTCTCGATGGTTCGCAATTCCAGGTCACGCAGCTCACCATAGCTGAGGCTCGGTCGGTCAATGCCGGAAATCGCGATGCTGTCATCGCCGCCGGCCCGCAGCAATTCATGAATGGTGGACGGAGTGTTCATTGGTGGCTCCTGATTTATTTATTGTTATCGTCCGCGAACCGATGAGATTCGGAAGTATTCAGAAACTTCGCCAACACATTGTCGAGTCTTGCCGACGTGCGGTCAAATCGATTCGGCCAATCGTTGCCACCAGGACTCGTATGCCGATACTGTCAGTACGGTATCCCTGAACAAGTATATAATCGCGCTCCACCGATTCATCAGGCAATCCTGGCGCCTTGCTTAACCTCAACCAGATCAGTCTTCGCCGCGGGCGAAAACTTCTTCTTCAAAATGTGAGCTTCCAGATCCATGCCGGGCAACGCATGGGCCTGATTGGCGCCAATGGCAGCGGCAAGACATCGCTGTTCGCGCTGCTTCTGGGCGAGCTCGAATCCGATGATGGTGAATTAAGCATTGATCCCAACGATGTGATCGCCCACGTCGCACAGGAAAGCCCCAACACGACAAAATCCGCACTCGACTACGTTATTGACGGAGATGCCGAACTGCGCAAGACCCAGGCGGCCATCGCGGTCGGGGAAGCCGGCCCTGACAGAAATAATGCCGACCTGCATATCCTTTACGAAACCATGGAAGCGATTGACGGCTTCACCGCCGAATCCCGTGCGGCGAAGTTGATAAACGGCCTTGGATTCTCCGCGGATGAGATTCACAAACCTGTGCGTGAGTTCTCCGGTGGCTGGCGTATGCGACTGAACCTGGCAAGGTCACTCATGTGCCGTTCCGACATCCTGCTGCTCGACGAGCCGACCAATCACCTCGATTTGCCCGCAATCCTCTGGCTCGAACGCTGGCTCAGGCGTTATGACGGAATCTTGCTCGTCATCTCGCATGACCGCGATTTCCTGGACCAGGTATGCACGCGAATCGCCCAAATCGAGAACCAGCAAATAAACCTGTATGCCGGCAATTACAGCCAGTTCGAGTCCCTCCGCGCTGAACAACTCGCATTGCAGCAGGCCATGTACACCCGCCAGCAAAAAGACATCAAACACATTCAGGGATTCGTCGACCGGTTTCGTTACAAAGCCTCAAAAGCACGCCAGGCGCAGAGCCGCCTGAAGATGCTGGAACGAATGACGCTGATAGCACCGGCGCATGCCGATTCGCCATTTCACTTTCACTTCGCCTCGCCTAAGAAACAACCCCAGCATCTGCTTGCACTCACAAATGCCGTACTCGGCTACACGGACAGTGCCGAAGGGCCTGTGCTCGACAAGGTCAATCTGAATCTTATGGCCGGGGACCGCATCGGCCTGCTCGGTGTCAACGGCGCCGGCAAGTCCACCCTGGTCAAGGCGCTGGCGAGCGGCTCCACACTGCTGAAGGGCGAACGCATTCTCAGTAAAGACACTAAAATCGGCTACTTCGCACAGCACCAGCTGGACTTGCTGAATCCGGACGAGAGCCCGCTGGATCACCTTCGGCGCTATGCGCCGAATGATCGCGAATCGGAGATGCGCAACTACCTGGGCCGCTTCGATTTCGGTGGTGAACGAATTTTTGAACCGGTGGCGCCGTTTTCCGGCGGCGAAAAGGCGCGTCTCGTTTTGGCACTGATGATTCGCCAGGAGCCAAACCTGCTTTTGCTCGATGAACCGACCAACCATCTGGACCTCGAAATGCGCCAGGCACTAAGCGTCGCCTTAATTGAGTACACCGGTGCCCTGGTGGTTATTTCGCATGACAGGCACCTTCTGCGCAGTGTCTGTGATGAGTTGTTGATTGTTCACGACGGCATCGTCGATCGCTTCAGCCGCAGCCTTGACGAGTATCCCGCCTGGCTCAAGGAACAGCAGGATCGTGATGCATCAAATGATTTGGACAAGGACAAAAGCGAAAATACAAATCGACCGGTCAGCAAAAAACAACAACGCCAGCAGGAAGCCCGGCGGCGTCAGCGCCTTAAACCGCTAATGGACAAAGTACGCAATATCGAGAAACAACTGGAATCCAGTCGACAGGCACTGGAGAAGATCGAAGCAAGCCTCGCCGACGAGACTTTCTATACGGACCCGGATCGCAAAGCCGAGCTTGCCGGTCACGTTAAGGAGCAGGCCTCGCTGAAAGCAACTATCAACACGCTGGAATCGGACTGGATAGAAGCCAGCGAAGTACTGGAAGCCGCTGACTAATTACGTACAGCGCTCTTCGAACCGGCATCGTCAAAGCAGGCCTGCAATAGCGCCTGCAGTTTTTCCTGCCCCAGGCTATTCATCAGCGCGATGTTCCGCTCAGGAACCTGGTCGACGTCCGGATAACCGGCAATTGCCCGTTCGAGACTTTCCTCGCGAATGAGATGCAGCATTGGATAGGGTGACCGGTTCGTGTAGTTCTCGGCATCATCCGGCGCTGTGCCGCCGAATTGGTAGTGTGGATGAAAACTGGCTACCTGGTAGACGCCTTCCAGGTTCATTTGCATCAGCAGTTCGTCGGCAACATTCAGAAACTGGTTGTAGTCGTAGAAATCCTGCAGCACGTCCGCATGAATGAGTAGCGTGGTTTCAATGTTTGCATCATTGTTCAGCAACTCCAGTTCGGCCTGCAGGGCTGCCAAAAGCTGCTCTTCGGTTGTCGAATCCGTCACTGCAAAGCGAACCCGGTCATTCACCAGCTCGCGCTTTGCGAACGGGCAAAGATCAAGGCCTACCACGATGGTTTCGACCCACTTTCTTGCGGCTGCGACAGTTCCTGCCCGGGATTTCAGCGCAATTCGCCGTGTATAAGCTCACCTTCCATCATCACCGCTGCCGGTTTCACCTTGTGTAATTCGGTGCGGTCCATAGCGAATAGATCTGCCTCAAAAACAATCAGATCTGCCAGCTTGCCGGGCTCGATCGAGCCAATCTGATCCTCCAGCCGAAACGGATAGGCTCCATCGATCGTGTAGCCCCGGATCATGTTCTCGAGATCCAGTCGCTCCGATGCGGGCGGCCTGGATGCGGGGTCTGCTTCGCCGTTTTCCGCTGACCACTCTTTCGGAAACTGTCTCGTTTGCCCTACCTGCATCCCAAGAAACGGATTCAGTATGTTGAGTGTCCAATCGTCGCTCGAAAACGTTACCCGCGCGCCAATATCAGATAAGGACTTTGCTGCATAAGTTCTGTTTGAACGTTCTTCACCCAGCGCGGCATTTGCAACAGAGTCACTCTCGCTGGCGCCGAACCACCACGGCGTGAAGTTGGCGGTGATTCCCAGGTCCTTGATTCGCTGCATGTCGAGAGGATCAATGATTTCGAGGTGAGCGATCGTCACGCGCGGATAAAAGTCGCCGCGCACTGTGGCCTTTGCCGCCTCGACACCATCCAGAACGGTTCGTACTGCCCGATCTCCAATGGCATGAATGTGCAGGTCAAACTTCTCCTCATTGAGTTCCAGCAGGAATTGCCGGAGCTCCTCCGAGTTCAACATAGTGTTACCGACGTAGCCCGGATGGTCGATGTAAGGCGTGAGCATGGCAGCGGAACGATTCCCGTTGATACCGTCCATGAACAGCTTGATCGTACGAAATCGAAGTCGTTCGCCGCCGTAAGCCTCCTGCAACCTTTTCATTTCCGGAATGGCCAGTGCTCTTCGTTCCGGAGTAAATATTTGATACGTGCCCTCGTAGCGAAGTGGCAATGCTCCAGCCTTTTCAAGCCTCGACAGAAAATCGTAAACGAGATCCTCGTAACCAAAGTTGCCGCCATCGTAGACAGTCGTTACACCACTCTCGCTCAGCCCGTTCAAGAACTCCGTCACGCCCTTCTCATGGGCTGCAGTATCGACATTAAACTGGCTGGCCAGGTGCTGCCAGCCCGCGCCCTCTTTTACCCAGCCCGTTAACTCACCAGCCTCGTCGCGAGCGTACATCGCGACGCCAGGTAGCGGATCCGGAGTGTCCTTGTCCACCCCCAATTTTTCGAGTGCTGCCGAATTCAACCAGTAGCTGTGCCATGGAACGCTCGTGATCCAGACGGGTCGGTCCGGAACGATCGCATCCAGGTCTCGTTTGTGCGGACCATCTGTTCCGGAGACATAAAGGCTGTTCGGCCAGCCATAGAGCCGAATCCATTCATCATCCGGATGGGTGGCAGCGTAGTCACTGATGGCACTCAGGATCTCGTCCTTGCTCGTCCCGGACAAGACTGCGCCGTAGTTTTCCAGATCGATGTAGGCAGGGTGCGTGTGCCCGTCAATCAGACCGGGAATAACGAGCCGCCCGGCCAGGTCGACCTTGCGTGTGTCGTCCGTTATGAATCTGCGGGCACCGGCATTGTTACCGACATACACGAATTTACCGTCCGCTATGGCGACCGCCTCGGCCCAGGTGCTCTGAGCATCCACCGTGTAGATTTTGCCACTGCTGAGAACCCAGTCGGCACTTGTCCGAATTTCAGCTTCGTCCTGCTGGTTCGCGTCCCGGGATGAACCGCAGGACGCCACCAGCACGATGCATAGCGTGCATACGAATCGTGAGACTTGCGTCATTCCGGCCGTATCCCGGTCACCCGAATTCGAACGATCAGTTCGGCATCCGATATTTATGAACGAAAGTCGTCGTCTTGCCGGAGAGTCCTGTTTCGAACCAGATATTCATCAGGTTGTCCTCCGGATTATTGAAGATTTCGGGCGCCTCACCAGCGAACTCAAAGCCGACGCCAGTGATATCTGCTTTCGCGGTCTCCGGAGGCGTGCGATGCCAACCGGCGCTCTCTTTGCGACTCGAGCCATCAACGGCGGCATGCTCGATAACAATAAACGTACCTCCCGGCTTGAGTACGCGTGCAAACTCGGAGATTAATGCAGCGGACTTCGCCGGAAACTCTTCGCCTGAACCCTCTGCCTGGTGAAGGTGATGATAAATATAGGAAAGCATTACAGTGTCGACGGAGTTGTCAGCCAATGGCATCGGCTCGCCGGACGCTACAGGCAGTAACTCGATGTTGCCGAAAGGTGCAAATTGTGCCGCCAATTCATCTTTGCGCGAGTCGAAACGCTCGCCGGCATTCTGGTGGGCATAGACTTTGCCGTCGCTACCTACATTGCCTGCAAACAGTTCGGCCCAGTAGCCGCCTCCGGAACCATAGTCGAGCACAACATCGCCTGCCTCAAGCGCGATAAAACCCAGTACCTGGTCGGGCTTCCGTGCGCCGTCACGTTCCGTATTCGCCTCGTTGCGATTTGCGTTTTCAATCGCTTCGGAAATACTCGCGCCATTGGCGATGCCGGCGTATGTGGTGGCTAGTATCAATATTGAGACAGCTAATCTGGTGAGTGCAGTCATCTGCTCCTCCTTAAATTGTTGGTCGCATCACAGGATGCGTGCAGGTCGCGGCCGCTGTCAGCGCAATGCTTCTGCTTTCGACACCTGTTCTTGTGGCGCCCGCGTAGCAGTAATACTACCCGAATTCACCGGCCCGGGTCGTTTGCCGCCGTTGCACCGCCGAGCACGGCTGCCACACGTACCCTGTAGGCGGCATGGCAGGCCAGGCAACCGCTCAACATACTCTGGTAATTCGCGATCGCCCTGTCACGATCCTCTGCTTCTGCTGCCGCTGCGATCGACAGCGACAGGTCATGCACCGACATATCGAATTGTTTGAAAGCGGGCATTTCGGTTCCCAGTTCCATCGCAACCAATTGAACCTGCTCGGGAGGAATGCGGTCATGATTGGCTATCCTCAGCGCTGCTTCCTCTACCCTGGTGAAATCATCCAAAAACAAACCATCGGCAATTTCGACGGCATCGTTCCTCAAACCCTGCATGATTTCCTTCAGATTGGGCTCGGCCGCAGTCGCGGACAGGGCACCCGTCACGACCGCAACGGAAAGCAAAATATACAACTGAATCTTTTCGCGCATAAAGCTTCCTTTGACAATCACCCTGAGAGCGGACCTCGCTCCTGATCGATGGTATCCATGTTACACAAAACGAAACACACCCATAGTCTGCTGTGACGGCTTAGCGGGACGCCAGATGGCCTCCCTGGCTCAGCGGCAATACCCAGTAGTGTATTCCAGCGGCGCCGAATGTCGCTCGAATATCATCGAGAATTACATCAACGTCGTTGGCGTCGATCTGAATCTGGAATTGCTGCCGGCGTTGCCGGCCGCTGACCTGCTCCGCCGGGCTCAGTCCATCATGACTCGTGCTATGGCCAAAAACGGGGAAGCTCGTAAATCCGGTACTGTCGCTTCGAGCGAGCAACCAATCGACAACAGGCTCCTCGAGATCCGGAGGTGCATTCAGGACGATAAGCGCTTGGCTGCAATGGATTTGTGTCATGCCACAGGATCTCCCGCTTCAAACCTACGGTAAAGAATTGGCAGAATAAACAGCGTCAACAGGGTCGCCGTTATGAGGCCGCCAATGACAACAATGGCAAGTGGGCGCTGAATTTCGGATCCCGGTCCTGATGCAAACAGTAGCGGCACGAGCCCGAACGCCGCAATACTTGCGGTCATCAGAACCGGCCGCAGGCGTCGCTTCGCGCCCTCGATCACCAAATCCGATATTGGCATGCCACGTGCTCGCAGTTGATTGAAATACGACACCATGACCACTCCGTTCAAAACGGCGATGCCCAGTAAAGCGATAAAACCCACCGATGCCGGCACAGAAAGATACTCGCCGGTTAGCCACAGCGCGAAAACGCCACCAATTAACGCAAACGGAATGTTTGTCAGAACGAGCAAGGCTTGCCGGACCGACCGAAAAGTTGAAAAGAGCAACAGGAAGATCAGACCGACAGAAGCCGGAACGACAATGGCCAGTCGGGCGGCAGCTCGCTGCTGATTCTCAAACTGGCCGCCCCATTCAATGTAATAGCCTGCCGGCAGGTCAATATTTGCCGCCACCGTATTCCGCGCCTCTTCGACGAAACCAACAAGGTCGCGTCCGGCAACATTTGACCGCACGACGGTGAATCGCTGGCCACGTTCCCGACTCACTGTTACAACACCCTCGACGCGACGTATCTCGGCCAGGCTGCCAAGCGGAACACTGCCGCCACTCGCGAGTGCGATGGGCAGTGACGAAAAACTCGCAGGCGATGCACTGACCTTCGCATCCGCGCGCATCAGGACCGGCGTGCGCCGGGCGCCCTCTTGCACTATTCCTAGCGGGAGGCCCTCCAGTTGAGCGCGGAGAATTCGCTGAAGATCTTCAACCTGCATGCCCAGGCGGCCAGCCGCCAGCCGGTCAATTTCGAGTTCATAATATTGAACACCCTCATTCTGGCTGGCGAATACGTCTTCGCTGCCCTCAACGGCCCGAAGTTGATCAGCAATTTCAGCGGCGTATTGATTCAAAACATCGAGGTCCGCGCCAAACAATTTGGCAGCCACGTCGCCACGCACACCGGTGAGCATTTCCGACACCCGCATTTCAATCGGCTGGGTGAACCCGTATGCAATCCCGGGAAACTCATCAAGAACAACGCGAATTGCTTCGATGAGTTCGTCTTTAGTCCGCATACGCCATTCAGACTTCGGCCGCAGAACCATGAAGATATCCGTCTCATTGAGCCCCATGGGATCCATGCCGATCTCATCGGAGCCGACGCGAGCCACGATTCGCTCAACTTCGGGGACATCGGCGAGAATCGCGCTTTGCACCCGCATATCGAGCTGCACTGAATCTTCCAGGGTAATAGACGGCAGTTTTTCCAGTTGTACGATGATGTCGCCTTCATCCATCGTCGGCATGAAACTTTTTCCAATCAGCAGGTAAACGACTACCGTTACCGCGAGGCTGCCAATCGCGCCGATGCCTACCCACCTTGTGTTATCAAGACACCAACGAAGTGCCGGCATATAAAGAGCCTGCAGTTGACGTGGTAACCATGGCTCGTCGTGCGAAACACGCGTCAGAAGAAACGACGCGAGCACCGGGATGACCGTGAGTGACAACAACAGCGACCCTGCCAGCGCGAACACAATGGTTAGCGCAACCGGTGTGAACAACTTTCCCTCCAGGCCCTGCAATGTCAGGAGCGGAAAGAATACGATAATGATGATGCCGATGCCGGACGCGACAGGAACCGATACCTCCCGCACGGCGCGATAGATAATATGCAGGCGCGGCAACCGTCGCTCTTTCTGCCATTCGGCCAGCTGCGTCGTTATGTTTTCGACCACCACCACGGCGGCGTCGACGAGCATACCAATGGCGATCGCCAGGCCGCCGAGACTCATCAGGTTTGCCGACATATCAAACTGCTCCATCAGTATAAATGTCGACAGTGCCGCCAATGGCAAGACCAGCGCTACTGTAACGGATGCGCGCAGTTCGCCGAGAAAGAGAACCAGCAGGATCACAACCAGCACCGTTGCCTCTGCGAGCGCTTTTGCCACGGTGCCGACCGCACGTTGTACCAGGTGGCCGCGATCGTAGAATACGTCTACCGTGACGCCATCCGGAAGCGCGCTCTGGATTTCGTCCAGCTTCTGGCGCACGCCCGCTACGACGTCACGTGCATTCGCGCCACGCAGGCCCAACACCAGCCCCTGAACGGCTTCGGCCTCGCCATCCTGGGTCACCGCGCCATAACGCGTGATTGCGCCGATGCCAACGGTGGCGACATCGCCAACCCTGATGGGGGTTCCATTTTCTACCTTGACCACAATGGCGCGAACATCGTCCAGGCTCTTGATGCGCCCTTCGGATCGAACCAGCAGCGTTTCCTCGCCTTCCTTCATTCGTCCGGCGCCGTCGTTACGGTTATTGAATTCCAGCACCTTGCCAAGCATCAGCGGGTCGACACCTCGTGCCGCCATACGCAGCGGATCCGGCATAATCTCAAAGCTGCGAACATAGCCACCCAGCGAGTTCACGTCTGCAACGCCGGGTACGGTTCGCAGCGCGGGTCGGATGATCCAGTCGAGTACGGTGCGCCTGTCGGTCAGGCCGATATCTCCCTCCACGGTAAACATGAACATCTCGCCGAGCGGCGTCGTCATCGGCGCAATCCCGCCCTCGATATCTGCAGGCAGGTTGTCCCAGGCCGCACCCAGGCGCTCTGCAACCTGCTGCCGCGCCCAGTAGATATCAGTGCCCTCGGCAAAATCGACAGTAATGTCTGACAGCGCGTACTTGGCGATCGAACGAAGCATCACTTGGCGCGGTATGCCGAGCAACTCAAGCTCAATCGGTGCAGTGATTTGGTTCTCGACCTCCTCCGGCGTCATGCCAGGCGCCTTGACGATAATCTTTACCTGCGTTGGCGACACATCCGGAAATGCGTCGATTGGCAATTGCCTGAATGCGTAATAGCCGGACCCGGCCAGCAAAATCGTAACCAGGATGACCAGCACTCGCTGCGTAAGCGCGAACTGTATCAGTCGCGCCATCATGTGCTGGGCTCATCCCGTGAGGACCAAAGTGCCTTTAAGGTTGTGACGCCACGGACAGCGATCTTGTCGCGAACGTCAATATCGGCGCTGAGATACACCTTGTCACTATCAGAACTCACCACGGACACTTCCCGCACGTCGAATCCGTTCGCTGTGCGAACGAAAACATAATTGTTCTCATTACTTCTGGTGACAGCCGCGGCTGGCAGTACCCAGACCAACCCGTTTGATGCACTCGTTTGGTCCGCGACAATTCTGACTGATGCAAATTCGCCGGGGCTCAGACCGTGCCCTGGTTCGCTTAAGGTTGCCCTCACCGTGATCGCTTGTGTATCCGGGTCGATTGACCTGGCAATGTTCGTCACCACCGGAGGTGAGTCGAGCGAGTACCCTGCGATGGCAACCTTCATGCCTGGCTTAACCGCCGCCATTTTCTCGCGGGGAACGCTGATCTCGAGCCACAGCGTGGACAAATCCGCAATCCGGTAAACGGGCGACATTCTGTCCACTCGCTCTCCTGCGATAGCCATTCGATCAAGAACCACTCCATCGATCGGCGCGCGGATCGTCAATGTCTGTAAAAGACGCTGATCCTTTTCAAGCGCCCGGATATCAGCGTCTGTCAGCCCGGAGAATTTCAGCAGCTGCCTGTGTTCGTTGACTCCGGTTGTCGCGATTCTGGCCCGGGTTGTCGTCTCTTGCAGGCGTCGCCCGGAGATGATTCCCTCGTCGTGCAGCTGCTGGTCACGAGCGTAATCGCTTTGCGCAAGAAGGTCGGTGTTGAGCGCATCGAGAAATTCGCGCTGCAAAGCCAAAAACTCCGAGCCTTGTAGCTCTGCAATTGCCTGTCCCTCAACGACCTCGTCTCCGACGGCCACATTGAGACGCATAAGCAGTCCCGCCTGGGGCGCACTGACAAAGACGTCTCCCATCGGCGGGATAACGACACGTGCAGTCGCTTCAATGCTGGTGGTTTCCTCTGCCTTCCGCGGCGCGGCCAACTCGACGCCAAGGTTCCTGACCTCATTCGGTGAGACAATAATTTCTTCGGCGATCGCCCCGCGAAATGTGAGCATTAAAATCACGCCAAAGGTAACGGCGTTGTTACGAGTCATGGAAGGATTCCTATGGCTTGGTTGTAAAGGGCGGTCTCACGTTTTTCATCGATTAGCAGGCGCGTCACCTGACGCCTGGCATCGAGTGCAGTCGCCTGCAATTTCAAGAGGTCAAAAAGGTCCAGCTCGCCCTTTTCGTAGGCACTCTCGCCCATGACCTGGTGACGATTGACCAGCGCCATTCGATCTGAGGCTGTGGCCAGGTTCTCTCGCACGACACTCAGGCCATGTGCGGCTTCATGAAGTGCTGTCGTCAATGCGCGTACTTGTGCGGCCCGGGCAGCGCGGGCGCTCGCGGCAACTCGCGCGGCGGCACTGATTTCCGTCCGGCGGCTCGAGGAACCGCCAAAAGGAATGTTTACGGTGATGCCAATGCTGTCGTCGTATTCACCGCCAAATGCCGGGCGCTCCCTGCGTGTGCCAACCAGTAAACTTGTCCCGGATGTTGCGGCTTCCTCCGCAACGGCAAGGCTGGCCTCGGCACGACCGACCGCAGCGTTGGCAAAGGTCAGGGCCGGGTGGTCAGGCATGACTTCCTGCCGCTGGCTGATGACTTCTCCGTCAAACGGAGGACGCCGGTCCAGACCGGTGATGCTTCGATACATTCGCTCGGCATCGAGGAGCGCTGCATTCGCCTCGATCAGTTTGGTCTGCGCTTCGAGATAAAACGATTCGGCATGCAACACGTCGCTCAAAGCCACATCGCCCAGTTCATGGCGCCTCGTCACCGTTGCGGTCAAACGAGCTGCCGTATCCAGCGCCTGTTCCGCCAGTTCGTGATCATTTTCTGCCAGGGCGATATCCCACAATACGCTCCGCAGGAGTCCGGCAACCTCCCAGCGCACCACGAGTTCAGCGGCGACGGACTCAACTGACATCGACTCACCGAGAACCTGCACCGCGCTGCGCCCACCCCAGGTCCAGAGAGGCAGCATAATCCCGGCCTCGTACTCGTTCAGGCCGTTATCCGAGCCCCACTGGTCAGACTGGTAACGCAGCATCAGTGACGGCCGGTCGGCGAGCCAGCTGTTGCCACGATCTGACCATGCACCTGCTTGCTCACTTCGGGCCTGAACCTCCAGGATGGCGGGATAACGCGCGTAAGCCACGTCGATAGCGTTGGCGAGCGTGAGCTCGTTATCGACGGGAAGTGCAACATGATCGTGGCCAGGCAATTCTTCGGCCGAGGCAGGCAGGACAAGCAACAACAGGCCCAGCGTCGCCAATCCCGGAAACCGGCATTTATTTCGAAATCCTGCGTTCATCATTCCTCGTTCTTTTTTCGCCCGGTCAACATGGCCACAACGAGGTTTTCGCGGTGAACGCAACTGGACAACAACACGCCGGCGATGTGCAGCCCAACCAGCAACAGT
>JAHEFF010000004.1:90587-128566 GCA_024640315.1 Woeseiaceae bacterium | reverse complement strand
CCGTGAACCCGGAGATCAGGACGGCGCCGGCCAGGGTCAGCGCGAACTCGATAAACAGCAGCCCGCTGCGCCCGGTCGCAAACGCGAACGGAAAATACACGGCGGCCAGGGTCAGGGTCATGGCAACGATCGCGAAACCGATCTGCCGGCTGCCCTTGATCGCGGCTTCCAGTGGTGGCGTGCCCTGCTCCATGTGCCGATAAATGTTTTCCAGCATCACGATGGCGTCGTCGACGACCAGCCCGATGGCCAGCACCATCGCGAGCAGCGACAGCGTATTGATCGAAAAACCGAACAGCAACATCATGCCGAACGCACCGATCAGCGAAACCGGTATCGTCACCAGCGGTATCAGCGTCGCGCGCCAGTTGCGGAGAAAAACGAAGATGACGAGGATCACGAGCAGGATCGCTTCGGCCACCGTGACGTAAACCTCGTTGATCGATTGTTCGATAAAGATCGTGCTGTCGAACGCGTTCGTAATTTCCATGCCCTCGGGCAACGTGCGACGAATCTCCGGCAACATCTTGTTAAGGGCCCGGGAAATTTCCAGCGGGTTGGCGGTGGCCTGCTTGACGATGGCGAGCGGCACCGCGTTGTTGCCGTTGTAGCGCGCCCGGAAGCGGGCGCTGTCGGCGCCCAGTTCCACTCGCGCGACATCGCCGAGCCGCACCAGGAACCTGTCTGTCTCCTTGACGATGATGGCCGCAAACTCTTCGGGCTGATTGAGATCCGTCTCGGCAAGTACCGTGAACTCGCGCAACTGGCCTTCGACCCGTCCGGCGGGAACCTCGATGTTCTGCCCGCGCAGCGCGTCCTCGATGTCAGACGGGGTCAACTCGAAACCGGCGAGCCGGTCGGGGTCCAGCCAGATTCGCATCGCGAAGCGGTTGCCGTAAACGTCGGCGCGCGCCACGCCGGGTATCGTTTGTACGCGGTCTTTCACCAGCCGCACGGCAATATCCGCGATTTCGACGCCAGTGTGGCGGTCTGACGAAAACGCCATGTAGATAATCGGCTGCGCATCCGCTTCCTGCTTTTGCACAATCGGTGGATTGGCCTCTTCCGGCAAGCGACCGCGGGACTGCGATACGCGGTCGCGAACGTCGCTGGCGGCGGCATCGGCATCGCGGTCCAGTTTGAAGCGCACCGACACCTGGCTCGACTCCGCTCGACTGATCGAACTGATGAAATCGATACCCTCGATGCCTGACAGCGCGTCTTCGATGGTCTTGGTGATCTGCGTTTCGATGACCTGGGCGTTGGCGCCCGGGTAGGACGTCGCCACGGTTACGATCGGCACATCGACGTCGGGTATCAGGCGCACCGCGAGACGATCGTAAGCGATGAAGCCGATCAACAGGATGACCAGGTTCATCACTGTCGCGAGAACCGGACGCTGAATCGAGGTTTCGGAGATCTGCATGGGCGTTCCCTAGTTAATCGTTACCGACGCCGGCACCGTGGTTACGGCGGCGCCTTCGAACAGCTTCATCTGCCCGGCCACCACGATCTCTTCACCGGCCGACAGCCCGGATACCACTTCGACGAAGCCGGGCTTGCGGTCGCCAAGCTGCACATCGCGACGCATCACGACGCCATCCTTGATGACGTAAACGGTCTTCTGCTGGCCAATCGGCCAGATCGCCTGTTCCGGCACCAGCAACGCGTCCGGATTGACGGACAGCGTGACGGAGACCTGCGCGAACAGACCCGGCCTGAGCCTGAGATCGGGGTTCGGCAGGCGCGCACGAACCGCCATGCTGTGCCCGGTCACATCGATCTGTGGATCTATGGCGATAACCTCGCCCTCGAAAACCTCGCCGCGGAACGCCCCCACGGTCACGGCGATCGGCTGCCCCGGGAGTATGCGTGAAAGCAGTGTCTCGGGGACGCTAAAATCCACGCGCAGCGGATTCAGCCGGACAACGTTGACGAGCTCCTGCCCGATAGTCGCGTAGTCACCGATATTGATTTTTCTCAACCCCACGAAACCGTCGAACGGCGCACGAATCACCGTTTTCGATAATCGCGATTGCGCCGAGATGAACCGCGCCTGGCTCACGTTGTAGTTCGCTCGCGCCGTGTCAAAATCGGTGGCCGATACCAGCTGCGATTTCACCAACTCCTGCGCGCGCTTGTACGCCGCTTCGCTCTGCTCGACGTTGGCGCGGGCTTCGTTGACCTCGGCTTCCAGCACGCTGGCCTCGATAGAGAACAGCGGGTCACCTTTCTTGACAGGCGATCCATCCTCGAAATGGCGCTTGACCACCTGGCCGGGAACCTCGGCCCGCAGAATGGCCGAGGCATCTGCCAGCACGTTGCCGACGGCGTCGACGGTCGACTCGAGCGCAGCGGGTTCGACCACCATCGATTCGACGGTCACCTGGCGACCGCCGGGCGGCCCGCCCTGCGCGAAAGCCAGCACTGGCATAAAAATCAGTGCACAAATAAGACGTGCGTTACACATCAATAGATCACCCTAAATTTGATAAGCAGAGAGCTCTTGTTCTTGTTGGATCGAAAGGCCTGGTATAGCCCGAGGAACCCGCTGAATCAGCGAATGACGAACTATACGCTGATTGCCAGTTGATTCGACCTTTCCGGGGCGGCCAAGTTGCAGGGACTTTACGGTTTCCCGGTCAGGACGCCGCCCAGGCCCGAGTGTGAATATGGCTGATCTTGTCCCGCAGCGGAAGCCGGTAGAAACGGCGCAACTCCGGCAGGACGTCGTCGCCGTTCCTGATCAGTTGACGGCGCAGGCCGCGACAGAAACGGGCCGCGTATTCGGTGGCTGCCTTGTAGCGTTCCAGCTGATCATCGTCGAGGTCGCCATTAAAACTGCCGTTCTCAAAAATACGGCCGTGCAGACCATTCAGCATCTCGTTGTCGCCGAGGTCTATGGCAAGCTGCATCGTGCTGACGAACTTGTCCACTTCTGCCTGCAGTTCCAGTTCCAGAAGCGAAACGCTTCGGTCCCGCGTCGCGCACCAGACGACGTAATTAAAGTGACTCAAGCCCTCGATCACCTTGCAAAGGTCATCGAGCCTGCCGGCACGCAGGACTCGCTGCGGGTCCATTGATTCAAGGCGGGAAAGAATCTCCTGCTCGAGATAGAGTGACAATGACAGACCTTCGTCGTCTTCGTAGATCAGCAGAGTTTCGCCGGAATTGGTCAACTTGTTCTCGCCGCTAATAATTTTGGCGAGGCGCTGATCGGTAATCAGAAAATCTCGGACATCGTAACCGGGGTCGGTCTGATAGGTGTCGTTCAACTGCTGTTGCAGTTTCGCAAGCATGTCAGTGCGGTTGCTTTCCTGATCCGGAGAGCGGCACAACGCCGTTTTGCCGGAGAAGCGCCTCCGCACGACGACTTCCGGTTTTCCGCCAGACCTCATAAGTGCGCAGCAAGTCGAGGTCTGAGCTTCCCCCTGCTCCGGAGGCGATTTCATTCAGCACATCGACCAGGAGCTGAAATTTGGCAGCAAGCTCACTGTATATGGAGGCGAATGCGTTGCCGCGAAATGTGCCGCGAACTTCGGCAGAAAGCGACCCGTATGCATTGCCACCCATATTAATGTAGTAGTCAACGTCGACGGCCTTGCTGGCCAGACCATCGGCGAAGAACCCGGAGATAAACAATGCAACATCGCCGATACGCTGCAACAAATGGTTTCGTTCCTCGGCGGTGTCCGCATCCGCGGCATCCGCAAGCATCAAGGCGAGCGGGCGTAGCCCGTAGGATTCTCCATCGTCTTTGTAGAGTTCGTCGGAGCGCGAATAAAGTGTCAGCATATTCACGACGTAATGTGCCGCGTGAGGATGAATGTCAACCCGCTGCTTTGCGGCGACATCTTCGATGGACGTTCGAAAATAGTCCTGCAGGTTACGAATGCACATAACCCGACTTTGATTCCGGCTATCGACCATAAGCATCAATCCTCACAAGAGGTGGCGACAGTTATGTTATATCGAAAATCGCCTGAATCCCCCGTGAACCGGTTCGCACTTTTCAGCCCATAAAAAAGCCGGGCTTTCGCCCGGCTGAATAAACTACCTGATCAAGGGGGAGTCGATCAGGCTGCTTGTAAAGCGTCCTCGGCCGAGAGGTAGTCATAGCCAAGGTCATGCGCTACTGCCTCGTGATTGATGTGCCCTGCGTGGACGTTAAGCCCGTGCCGCAGGTGTTTATCCTTCAGCAGTGCTTCGCGCCAGCCCATGTTTGCCAGGTTCTTGGCAAATGGCAGCGTCACATTAGTTAGCGCGAACGTCGATGTTCTGGGCACTGCGCCCGGCATGTTGGTCACGCAGTAGTGAACCACGTCATCAACCACATAAGTCGGCTCTGCATGCGTCGTCGGACGGCTCGTTTCGAAGCACCCACCCTGGTCTATCGAGATATCAACCAGTACCGCGCCCGCTTTCATGCTCTTCACGTGCTCTGCCGTAACCAGTTTCGGTGCCGCAGCGCCCGCGATGAGAACCGCGCCGATGACCAGGTCCGCTTCCGGAATCAACTCATCAATAGCGTTCTTGGTTGAATAGGCGGTTCTGACACGCCCTCCGTACAGATCATTAATCTGCCTGAGCCGCGGCACCGAGCGATCCAGGATCGTTACCTCTGCGCCAAGGCCTACTGCCATTTCCGCCGCGTGCGTACCGGCGACACCGCCGCCGACAACGACCACTTTTCCTGGTGCAACGCCGGGCACTCCCCCCAGCAATACACCGCGGCCGCCGTTGGCCTTTTGCAACGCAAAAGCGCCAGCCTGAATTGACAGGCGTCCGGCTACTTCACTCATCGGCGTCAGCAACGGTAGCGAGCCGTCATTGGCTGTGACGGTTTCATAAGCAATTGCCGTGGTCCCCGATTTGACCAGCGCTTCTGTCTGCGCCCGATCAGCGGCCAGGTGCAGGTAGGTAAACAGTACCTGGTCGGACCGCAGCATCTGGCACTCTTCTGCCTGCGGTTCTTTGACTTTGACGATCAGGTCAGCGGTGTCGTATACCGCTTTGGCGGTATCGAGGATAGTCGCGCCCGCTGCTTTGTAGTCAGCGTCCAGCATACCGATTCCTGCGCCGGCGTTGGTTTCCACGAACACTTCGTGACCATCATGCACCAGCTCGCGTACGCCTGCCGGCACCATGCCGACGCGAAATTCGAGCACTTTGACTTCTTTGGGTATCCCAACCTTCATCTTCTGCTTCCCCCGAAAGGTATGATCTGAAACTAATCGCACAGGATACCGTTCGTTTCACGCAATTCGCTTGCTGAATCAATGACTTCGACGTGCATTTGTGGCATATTCTGCCCGTATATCCACTATTTTTCGCAGAATTCACCATGAATCTCGATCGATTCGACAGGTCCATTCTTGCCGAGCTACAGCGCGACGGCAGAATCAGCAATGTGCAGCTGGCTGCAAAGGTCAATCTCTCTGAATCCGCCTGCCTGCGCAGGGTCCGCGCGCTCGAGGAATCCGGTTTGATAGAGCGCTTCGCCGCCCTGCTGGATCAAAAGGCGGTCGGGCTCGCCGGCACGGTTTTCGTCCACATAGCGTTGCGGCGGGAGGAACAGAGCGAGCTGGCCGCGTTTGAAAAGGCGGTCCGGGATATCCCCGAAGTGATGGAGTGCTACCTGATGACAGGCGAATTCGATTACCTGTTACGCGTCGTGGTGTCGGACATGGCCGGCTTCGAACGTCTGCACAATGAGGCGCTTACGCGCTTGCCCGGGGTCGCCAGGGTGAATTCCAGCGTTGCGATCAGGACGGTGACCAAGACGACCGAGTTACCGCTGGTATAGAAATGGGGTCAGAGTTATTTTTCGGTCGCAGCGTTGCTGTAGAAATGGGGTCAGAGTTATTTTTGCGGTCGCAGCAACGCTGCGACCGCAAAAATAACTCTGACCCCATTTCTGACCCCATGCCTATTTCGGGACGTATTCCTGGGGCTTCGCGGAGCCACCGGCGAAAAAGAACTTCTCCATCTCCGCCTCCAGGAATTTTCGCGCCTCTGGTTCGATCGGCGTGAGGCGATATTCATTGATCAGCATTGTCTGGTGCCCGAGCCAACGCTGCCAGGCCTCTTTGGAAACGTTTTCGTAGATACGCTGGCCAAGTTCACCCGGATAAGGCGCGAAGTCGAGGCCTTCTGACTCCTTCTGCAGGATGATGCAATTAACTGTTCGTGACATCGCTATCTCTTGAATAGTGAATCGGATTGCTCATGCGGAGGTTCAAACTTGCGCAGGTAAATCGTGGCGCCTCGTTCTTTCCTGTTGCTGATCATACGTTCAATAGCCTCCTCCGTGAACTGGCTTTTGTGGCATCGCAGTGATTCCGCCGCCGCGTCAAAATCCGCGGGCTCATAGGCAATCGCGGTTGTCAGGTAACGATCAAGAACTCCGTAGCGCATCCTGGCGTCATCGTCCTCAATCAGGCTGGCCGGGGTGCCATAAAAATACAGGGAGATATCCTTGCCCCAGTCGCGGCCCAGGAAAACGCCAGTGACCGTGTCACCGATAATCCTGTGATCCATGTGATTGGAGCCACCATCCGGACCCCATGTGATGATGGCATCGGGACGAAGCGCTTCGACCAGGTCAGAGACATCTTTGAGTAACGCGCGTACATGCGGAACATGTCCGTCGTAGCCTTCCGCAGCACGCAACTGATCATGATAATCATAGTGAACCAGATTCACGCCAAGTTTCGCCGCGGCGCATTTCATTTCTTCATCGCGAGCCGCAGCCAGATCATCACCGGCAGGAATTCCCGCGAAGTCCTGCGCTCCGTAACGGCCGTCGGTTGCAATCGCCAGGTGAACCTCGGCGCCTTCGCGCGCGTACTTGGCAAGTATCGGCGCAACGGTCGATTCGTCATCAGGATGCGCAAACACGGCGAGCAGTGTCATGCCGTCTTCTGCCAGTGCCGCGTGACCGATCAGTAGCAGGAGTAATCCGACAGTGCGCAGGCTTTGTTTCATCTCTGTACCGTGTTCAATGTGTTTATCAATTCCAGTACCGGTGCGGCGATCCCAATCTTTTGCGGAGATCGCAGGTTATACCAAAGGCAGTCGTCAGCTTCGGCAACTGACTTCCGGTCTTTTTCCATACGTACGGCAATCGGGAAGATGTCGAGATCGAAGTGCGTAAAACTATGCCGTACACGCTCCCCCTTCACGACGGTGACGGGCTCTGCCGCAAATGTCTGTTCGCACCAGCCCACCAGTTCATCCGCCGATTCCAGCTCCGGAAGGCTCCACAATCCGCCCCATATCCCGGCAGCTGGCCGGCGTTCAAGGTAAATGCCATTGTCACTCTGCACCAGCAGCATATGTGTTCGTCTGCGGGGCTTTGCCCTCTTCACGCGTTTGCCGGGAAAATCCGTTTCCTTTCCCAGGGCGTGCGCACTGCAGCCGTCAACCAGCGGACATGCGGCGCACGCTGGCCTGGTCCTGGTACAGATCGTCGCGCCGAGATCCATCATCGCCTGTGTATACGCCGCGACGTCGACAGCCGGTGTGTACCGCTCGGCATGCTCCCAGAGCAACCTGGCAACTGACGTGTTGCCGGGCCACCCATCCACCGCGTGGTAGCGCGCCAGTACCCGTTTGACGTTGCCATCGAGAATTGCGTGTCGTTCGCCGCGTGACAACGCGAGAATAGCCCCGGCCGTCGAACGGCCGATGCCAGGCAGCGCGACAACGGCATCGAAATCGGCCGGGAAGTGACCGCCATGTTGCTGTTGGATTATCCCCGCGGCCTTATGCAGGTTACGTGCCCGGGCGTAATAGCCAAGACCCGACCAGTGATGCAGCACATCATCAAGATTGGCGGCGGCCAACGCACCGATGTCAGCGAACGACTGCATGAAACGCTGGTAGTAAGGTATTACCGTCGCGACCTGCGTTTGCTGCAGCATGATCTCGGAGACCCAAACCCGGTATGGCGTCGGGTTCTCCTGCCAGGGCAGGTCTTTGCGACCATTCCCGCTGAACCATGCAAGTATGTTATCTGAGAACCCGGTCATCGGTGCCAGAGTGTACGGCGTTTCAAAACGGCTCCGGCTCTTCACCTCTTGCCAGCGCCTCAATTCGACCAAGCGCCCTTTCGCCGCCGGAAGCCAGCGCGCGCTTAATATAGAAGGGCCCGATGACTGGAGGTACCCAGAAGTCCGGCACCATTTCGAACTCATAGACGAGCAGGGTACCGTCACCCTCCCTGATCAGCTGCCAGCGCTCGCGACTCCGTTTGAAATCGCTCTCTTCCGGATCAGTATTCGCAACAATCTCGGACGTCGGATGCAGCGTCAGGTGCCCTATTCGAATGAATGACTTGCACCAAAAGAGCACGCATCCTTCCATTCGCGTGTAGTACCGTGGCCGGCCCTTTTCATCCGGGTCCAGGTTTTTCGACTCGACAATCGCGCTCGTAAATCTGCTGAATTGCTCGTAATCCGTCAGCACCTCATAGAGCGCTTCCGAGTTTACATCGAACCAGGCAATCGACTTGAGACGGTAAAGGCTATCCTCCCGCTCCACTTCGATAAAACGAATCTCCGCGGCAGAAAGATCGAATGACAGCACAAGCACTGCCATACCGAAGAGAAATCCGGACAAATTCCTGAGTCTGTGTCGCAATCTGTCAGCGCTCAAAAATCTTCTTAAGCAGGTCTTTTTTTAATTGTTCTGCCGGATCTTCCTCGGTTACTTCTTCAGCATTCGCTTCCGGATCGCCCTCTTCCGGTGGCTCGTCTGTTCCCAGCAAGCGATTCAGCAATTTGTTTTTGAGCTCCTCTTTCTGTTCTTCGATGGCCTCTTCGACACGTCCGCGGAAAATTCCCTCGATGTCCGGTCTGACGCTGGGCGAGCTCAGGGAACCCGTGATTTTCAACGGGACGACTGTCTCCGTGAAATCCGCGAGCTCCTCGGCTGTGGCGCCGGCCATGAACTCTGGCCGGTCAAGGACGGTCACCTCAAGCGAATAGTCAATCCCGGACGTGTTGAGGTCGACCAGGCCCTTTCCTTTCAATTGCAGGAAGGGCAGCTCCGCCAGGAAATCGTTGTTGGTGAAAACACCATCGGTTACAAACCCGGTTGCCGTCACCGAAGTGAATTCCGTTCGGGCCGGCAGCGTTGGCTTCGGTGCAGGCTCCTGACGGAACATCGCCCTCGCCGCGCGCAAACTGTACCAAACGTCAGTTCCCTCAAGTGCGCCGTCCGCCAATTCGATAGACATGGTTCCGTCGAGATCCTGCCGGATGACTGACAGAGTCCGGCCTTTGCCCTGTAACGCGAACTTTCCATTGACCGTGCCGGTTATGTTGTCGACGTCGTACATCGCTTTCATCATCGCGCCGACGTTGACGTCGCTGATGCTTTCGTTCGCCGAAACAGATGGAACGTCGCCCGACGCATCCACCTGTACATCACCGGAGTAACGTCCGTCGTAGAACTCGGCTCCGAGCGGGTGCAGACGAAGCTTGCCGCCCGCGCCGTTAACGCCCACCTCCAAATTCGAGAATTCCATCCCGCTCAGGTAGGCCTGCTGGATTCTGAAATTGCCGTTGACGTTCAACGTACGAATCAGGTCGGCCGGAATTTCGACATCACCGGCCTCTTCAGCGGCGGCAACAGCGGATTCGTCAACCGGCGCCATGTATCCGTCGAGCACGATCGAGTCGACTACAAGATCGAATTTGAGCGCACCACTCTGGGTCATCGGCAATGACATAGTGCCGGTCATGGTCGAGGCGTCGAGGTCCAGGGTCATGGCGCTCAATGCGATGTCGTTTTCGCCAACAGCTGCCCGGGCACTGAAAGAAACGCTCGTCAGTGCGCTTTCGTCCGCGGTCGCCGGCGGCTCAATATCCAGCGCCTGCATCAGGTCTTTCAGTGAAAACTCGGCTACCCGCAATTCGGCAACCGGTTGCGGCGTTCCGGCATAGGAAAATGGCTCTGCATTGGCCGCCATCGACACACCCAGCACTGTCAGGTCGAATTCGCCAGGATTGATACTTTGCGCCTCGGTGTCGATCTGCAATGCACGGGAATCGAAGTTGAATTCCGTTGGTTGCTCAACAACACCTCGCAACGAACCGGCGACATTGAGACCTTCCATTGAAATTTGTTTCGCGCCGTCTGACATTGTCGTTGTTGCGCGAATGGCCAGGTGCCCACCGAGTTCTCCAGGGGTTGAGTCGAAATCGAATTCGGTCTGCAGATCTATTGGCGTATTTGCGGCGATGCGGCCAGTCTCGAGCGATAGATTGGAGATTGAGTACTCCGCGCCGGCCGCGGCATCCGCATAGGTCACGCTTGCGTTGCTGACCCGAATACTGGCCACGTCAAATTCCGTGGCTCCGCCACTATCCTGAGCCTCCTCCGCAGACGCGGCATCGCCGCCATCGGCGAGGTCATCCCAGTTGGTGGCACCGTTCGCGGCTACTTCGAGATTAACAACCAAACCATCCAGGGACGCGGTCCCGACCTCGATTTGCTGGCTGATGATGAGCGGCACAATGCGGACGCTCAATGACGCCTGGTCGAAGCTCAGAAACTGGTCGCTGCCAAACCCCTCGGCGTTGCCAAGTTCCGTCTGGCCGATTTCAACGGCGAGCCAGGGGAAGAGCGACAGGGATATGTCACCGGTGATAACAAGATCTCGGCCCGTGGCTTCCTTCACGCCGGTGGAAATCCGGTCTCGAAAGTCGTTTGGATCGAAAAACAGGGTAAGCGAAACAGCGGCGATAACGATGATGCCCGCTATTCCGGCAACCAACAGGAGAATGATCTTTAGAAGACGGCCCATGCTACACATATCCGGGCATTTGCCCGGCCTCAGTCATTTGCTTGCGAATATGCGGAGAATAGCAAAGCGCCCGCGGCTAATCTGTGACTTTCCTCCGGACCACGTAAAAGGGGTCAGGATCGCGCCCTGACCCCCGGATTTTCGCACGACCGGTTTATTTACAGAGTCGCAAACTTCCATTCAAAGTCTGGATGTTAACCCGGCCGGAGCCATCACCTTCCGTGAATTTGAGCTCACGTCCAGGCGCATACTTGCTGGTTTTGACCGATTCCGGGCCGAAACAGTTCCTGATGGAGCCGTTAAATGTCTCGATATCGAATCTCGCGGATACGTCACCGCCAAAGTCGATATCCACAGAGCCATTGATGGTTTCAACATCCAGCCGGCCATCATTGAGAAGCTGAGCGTGATACGTGATATCGCCGTTAACCGTCTCCAGCGCCGCCCTTTCAAAACTGCCGTTGATCAGAGAAACATCTCCACTGACAGATTCGGCGTAGATTTCACCTGCCAGGCTGTCCGCATCGACATCACCGCTGACTGTGCTCATTCTTGAGCGAATCGGCTGCTTGTCACCCTGTACCTCGATGTCACCACTGACGGAGCCGAGCTCGATGTCCGCTGCATGGGCCGATGCGGTGACGTCGCCACTAACCGACTCGAGTTGCAGCTCACCTTCGACATCGCTGACTTCGATGTCCGCACTGACCGCGTTGACCTGCAGCGAACTTCCTTCCGGCACGTTAACGATCAAGTCGCTGGAAATTCCACGACTATCGCTGTTGCGCGGCACTTTGACCTGGATAACGATTTCATCCCCATCACGGTCGAAAATGAGTTCCTCCACATTGCTCCCCAGGTCGCCAGTGACTTCAACCTGATTGCGTGTCCATCCCTGCACTTCAACGGAGCCTGCCACGTTCGAAATTGACACTGTGCCATCAGGATCAGCATCCATAATTTCGTTTATCTCCTCCGCAAAAACGGCGGTCGACAAAAATACAATCGGTAAAACCAGTCTTGCCAATTTCATCTCTTCTCTAAATTTCATCTCTTCTCTCCTGGCTTGCAGCCGGCACCTGGCTCATTCCGGCTGTTTCCAAATTCCTCTGACCGGTCAGATGTCGCCACGGCGCATCGCAGCACCCATTATTTCATCGACCTGCATCATTATTGATAACTCGTCGCGATAAGTGTCTATCAACAATTCCTGAAGCAGGACATTGTCCGGCTCTTCCGTCAAGGCACGATTGATGTCGTCGATCGCCTCCCGGATCGTTTCCATATTAGCCACGACCTCGGCTCTTGCTTCCGGGGAAAGACTCGCCAATCTTTCGTCAAGCTGGGTCGCAAGACCATGCCTGGCATCCTGATAGTCCGGTCCCAGGGTGTACTGGCTGCCAAAATCTGCGGATGCCTGCTCAAAAACAAGAACAGGTGTCTCGGCGATGCCCGGTACAGTGGCGTCTTCGCTATCGCTCATCGTCAGATAAGTCAGCCCGGACGAACCGCCGACCAGCAAAATAACCGCTGCCGCCTGCGCCCAAACCGTGTTCCATGCAGAACGCCCGCGTTTCGTCGAAGCGGTGATGGTCCGCTCGATATCCGGCCATAAATCCCTCTCGGGCATAACCGATGCTGACAGCTTCTGAGCTTGCGCCATCAACTCGTCTTCAAATTTTTTGTCATCAATCTCGTTCATCATGTCCACTTTCCAGTTGTTGTACGAGCAACCTGCGCGCTCTGCTGAGCTGTGCCTTGCTCGTTCCTTCGGCGATTCCCAGCATGCTCCCGGTTTCACCGTGGCTGTATCCATACACTGCGTTCAGCACAAATACGTGCCTCGCACCACTCGGCAGTTCGTTTATTGCCTGCTCGAGGTCTCGCAGTTCGCCATCGTCGGCGACGGTCTGCCGGACCGGCGCCACATCCGAAACGGCACGAATCCTGTCCTGTTCCCGCTTCGACTTCCTCATTCGTCCGAGTACCACGTTGACCGCGACCCGATGCAGCCAGGTACCAAAAGCGCTGTCGCCGCGAAACTTGTCCAGCTTGTTCCAGGCCTGGATAAATGCCTCCTGGGCACAGTCCTCGGCTTCGCTCGGGTTGCCTGTCATGCGCAGGCAAAGTCCGTAAACCCTGCCTATGTGAGCACGGTAAAGCTTCTCGAAAGCAGACGAATCCGCCTCCTGGGCCTTCCGGACCCATCGCAACTCGGCTGCGGCCGTGTCAGCCTCCAACGCCACCACCACAACTTCGCTTGTCCCTGTATTTGCCGGCAGCGCCGCTTGCAATGGACTCTTCTCCCTTTCCTTTAGTACTTTGATGTTGCATATCGCTGATGGGTTTAAGTCGAGGGCTCAAAATAGCCAAATTATTGATTTCATAATGAGTTTTTCACCGATTCTGGTATTATGCGTCAAGCTACGGAAGCACGTTACGGTCTCCGTAACGCAAATACTAAAAAAAACAATGATCGCAAACAGCAAACTCAACCTGACAGCCCGCAGCATGCAGAAAATCAGGCTTGAGTTGCCAGTGGAGGCAACGTAAGACCGATGGCGGGGCGCTCGATTCTGTATCTCGGTGACAGCGAATTCGCTACCGGTTTCTGCAATAAACTGGAAGCATACGCCTGCTGTGGCCAAATCGTCCGCTACAAAGATCTCGTAATGCCGGACGACAACCTGAATCCGGTTGACCTCATCATGTTCGAGCCACCGGCCAATTCCGACGTGTCGTTGCGCGCGCTGATCCAGTCTCTCGGCGCCGGGCCCGTCGTGGCGGTTACCCGTCGCGAAACAGAGCATCGTGGCATCGCCGCCGTCCGTGCCGGCGCCCAGGGGTATCTCTGTGCGGACGACGCGGGACATGAAGAAATCGAATCAGTCATTGATCATGCCACCCAGCGCTACCGGCTGCTTGCACGACTTTCCGAAACAGACAGCACTGTTCTTTCGATTCTGAAGAGCATTAATGATGGCGCCATCGTTGTCGACCGACACGGTCATGTGCTGGACATCAATCCTGCCGCCAGATCTATCCTTGGCCTGTCACCACGGCAACAACCTGGCAGTGAATGGACGCAGTCTTTCTGCAATACAACCGCGGACGGCTCGACAGAAATCGACCACGATGACCTGCCACTGGTCAAAGCTTGTCGCGGTGAGAAGTTTGGTAACCAGGTTGCTACGTACAAAGTACCTGATCAGGTTGATACGATTCTCAGCATCAACGGCCAGGGGCTTTACGATGCCAATCGCTCACTCGTAGGCGGCGTGATTACGTTTAGAGATGTCACTGACATTATGCGCAGGACAGTCGAACTTGAGAAGCGTGCCCAGTTTGACGAACTTACGCGACTGCCGAACCGGCGTTTGTTCGCCGAACAACTGCAAAAAGCGATGGGGCGCAGCCAGAGGAATAACCGGCCGCTAGCCGTCCTGTTTATCGACCTGGATCGGTTCAAGTCGGTGAATGACACGCTCGGCCATGACATTGGCGACGAGTTGCTTCGCCAGGTTGCAGAACGACTCAACAGGAACCTTCGGGTTGGCGACACCTCTGGTCGCTGGGGTGGCGACGAGTTCATTGTTTGTCTCGAAGACTTCGGTGAATCACGCAATGCCGCGGCTGCCGCACAAAAACTGGTTCTGGTTCTTTCTGACAAGTACGACGTCAACGGTAGCGAAGTCTATGCAACGCCAAGCATTGGCATCGCTGTATACCCTGGTGCCGGTGAAACTCCGGAGCGCCTGATCAAGGCGGCCGATCTCGCGATGTACCAGGCGAAAAATCGAGGTGGCGGACGCTTCCAGTACTACTCGAATTCGCTCAACACGAAGCTGGAGCAGCGTGAGGAGCTCGAAATAGGTTTGCGACACGCGCTTGTAAGAAACGAGCTTGTATTGCACTACCAGCCGCGCATAGATGTGGATACCGGCAGGCTGATCGGTCTCGAGGCGTTGCTACGGTGGCAGCATCCTCGTTTCGGGCTGTTGCCGCCTGGCCGCTTCCTGTCGATATTGGAAAGTAGCGGCCTGATTCATTCCGCGGGTGAGTGGATCATCAACACAGCGTGCCGGCAACTTGCCTCATGGCAGCAACGATTTGAACTTCCGGACCTGTCAATCGCGATTAATCTTTCGCAGCAACAGCTGAAGCAGGGCCGCCTCGTTGAGACGGTTGCATCCGCGATTACGAATAACGCTCTCGACGCCGGCTGCATAGAGCTGGAAATTGGCGATGGCGAAATCGTCCGGCAGCGCTCGGCAGAACTGGAGACGCTGCATGGCCTGCGCCGGCTTGGCGTCAGGCTCTCTCTTGACCACTTCGGCACCCGGGACGTGTCATTCAGTTCACTGGATACGGGCGTCATCGACAGTTTTGTTCTGGATCAGTCACTCATTCAGGATGTTGAGGTTAATGGCAGTCACCAGCGCATCGTCCGCGCTGCAATCGCAATGGCCCGGGGCCTTGACATAGAAGTCGCCGCCGAGGGTGTCGAAACCATTCCACAGCTCGAATTTTTACGTAGCTGCAATTGCGATCTCGCGCAGGGTTTTCTGATTAGCCGCCCGATGCAGGCAGATAAAGTGTCGCGCATTCTCCGAAGTGAAATTGCAGGGACGAGGTTAATGTCCCGCGGCAGCCCCTAGCGTCATCACTTTGCTACGCTCGCAATGACGGCGGGCACTACGCACCACATTTCCAGCAAACGCTGAACTGTCCTTCGATTTGCTCCCCACAAGTCTTGCATCGCCATGATGCCGCCGGACTTTCGTCCGCGATCTTCGCGCTGTCAATGAGTTGCAGCGCGCGATCATAATCGAGGTCATGTGCAACCCAAAGTTCCGGCCAGACTTCCTGGAACGGAACTTCACCCATGATCGAGCCGAAATGTTCATTTTTCAGGAACGCGGAAATGCCCTCGCTCGTCAACAGGTTTTTGTAGTGATTGATCGTAATCAGTGAATCGGCCGACGTGACTTTCTTCACCTCAATCCCTGCAGATATGCAGCCGGGTCTTCGCCGCGTTCGAGCACTTCGACAAGCGCCGAACCCACTATCGCGCCGGAAACATGTTTACCGACATTGATGACATCAGCCGAGCTGCGAATGCCGAATCCCGCGCAAACCGGCAGCGGCGAAACTGACTTCACCTTGTCCAGGTATTCGGACAAATCACCCGGCAAACCTGCTCCACCACCCGTAATACCCGTGATGGTCACTGCGTACAGAAAACCTTTTGACGCATTTGCCAGCGTTTTCAGCCTGTCGTCGGGTGTGGCCGGTGTCACAAGCTGGATTAATCCAACACCTTCGTTGTCGAGAGCCCCACGTATTTCAGCGGACTCCTCGAATGGCAAATCCGGAACGATAAAGGCGCAGACGCCGGTTTCACGCGCGCGAACGGCGAGATTGTCATAACCAAATGACATCAGCGGGTTCAGGTAAGACATCATGACCAGTGGCGCATCGATCGCCTCCGCCGCGGCAAGCTGGTCGAAAATCCACTTGAGCGTTACGCCATTTTCGATTGCTGTAAAACTCGACCGTTGAATAGTCATCCCATCGGCCATGGGGTCGGAGAACGGTACGCCAAGTTCGACGACATCGCCCACTGTGGCGACCGCCCTCAAGGTATCGATAAATGCGTCGGGATCCGGGTAACCGGCGGTGATGAAAGGCACCAGGCCTGTTCGCCCTTCTTTGTTTGCTGCGGCGATTGCCTCGCCGATTCGTTCATGCGGCTGCATTGGTATTGGTCCTTGCCGGATATTGTGTAAGCGTTGGCATGTCCTTGTCGCCCCGTCCTGAGTTGCCGATCAGGATACGTTTGCCCGGGTTTTCCTTCGCCCATTTCTTCGCCGAGGCATAGGCATGAGCAGTTTCCAGTGCGGTCAGTATCCCCTCCGTTTCGCAGAGTTCTTCCAGCGCGTCCAGCGCCTCCTGGTCGCTCGCCGCAACATAGGTTACGCGGCCGACAGCCTGCAACAGTGCGTGTTCCGGACCCACACCGGAGTAGTCCAGGCCAGCTGATATCGAATGCGTTTCCTGAACGTTGCCATTCTCATCCTGCAGGATGATTGAATAGCTACCCTGCAATACGCCAGGTGTTCCGGTTGCGAGTGTTGCAGCGTTCTGTCCCAGGCCGCCTCCGGTACCGCCGGCCTCGACACCGATCAGTTCGATGTCGCGATCACCAAGCAACGGATAGAAAAGGCCGATGGCGTTCGAACCACCGCCGACACAGGCAAAGGCTGCATCCGGCAGTCCGCCCGCCAGTTCCAGCATTTGTGCACGTGCTTCGCGCCCGATTACGGACTGCAACTCGCGCACCAGGTAGGGATACGGATGTGCGCCGACAGCTGAACCAATGAGGTAATAGGTGCCAGCCGGGTCCGTCACCCACTCGCGCAGCGCCTCGTCGATGGCGGCGCGCAGGGTCTTGTCGCCGGACTCGACCGGGAACACCTCTGCGCCCAGGCGAAGCATGCGATCAACGTTTGGCGCCTGCCGCTCTATATCGACGGCGCCCATGTATACACGACACGGCAGCCCGACACGCGCGCATGCCGCGGCGGATGCGACACCGTGCTGCCCGGCGCCCGTTTCCGCAATGATCCGTTTCGCGCCAAGACGTTTTGCCAGGATGGCCTGACCTATGGCGTTATTTATCTTGTGCGCGCCCGTATGCGCCAGGTCCTCACGCTTCAGCCAGACCTGGGCTCCCCAGCGCGCTGACAATCGCGGCGCGAATGTCAGCGCCGTCGGTCGGCCAACCCACGTGCGAAGTTCCGAGCGAAATTCGGACTGGAAATCTTCGCTGTGTAAATGCAGAGCGATACCCTTTTCGAGCCGCTCGAAAGCGGGCACGAGGGTTTCAGGAACGTAGCGGCCACCAAAGGGGCCGAATCTGCCGCGCTCGTCCGGAAGCGTCCCTGCTATGGATGCCTCCAGCAGGGCCGCCGCCTCGCTGGCATCAAGTACCGATTTCATATTCTGTTTTCCATCCTTAATCTATCCGGCAGCTCTTGCCGCCTCGACAAACGCCGCGATTCTTGCGGCATCTTTTACGCCCGGTCGTGACTCAACCGCGCTCGATACATCGACACCGTATGGCGCCACCCTCGCAATGGCCTCTGCCACATTGTCCGCACTGAGACCGCCGGCCAGGATCATTCGGCCCTCCCGGGCAATTGCGGCGGCAGTCTCCCAGTCAACCGTCTCGCCCATCCCGCTCTTCCTGCCCTCATAAACGAATATCCCGGGAAACTGACCGGTTCCCGGCACCGCACCTTCACGGAGAACCGGCCACTTTTCAATACCGCGTTCCACACTGAGATACGCAAAGTCCTCGCTATCAGTCTGCAGGGCGTCAGGCTTGAGCACACTGCGGACTTCATCCCAAAGACTGGCGTCCGGATGCAGCATCACGGCTACCTTTCTTACATGCCCCGGAACACTTGCCGCCAGTATCGCAGCTGCGTTCGGTGCGATGTTGCGCGGGGATTTGTCGAAAAACACGAAGCCAACCGCGTCTGCGCCTGCCTCCACCGCGGATTGGACCGCACGTTCGTCGGTCATTCCGCAGATCTTTACCAGCGTCGTCATACCGCTCTTCCGGCCTGCAACATGTCGGAAATCAGTCCGGCCGGGTCATCCGCGCGCATCAGGGCAGTGCCAACCAAAGCCATGCGATAACCCCAGCCAACCACGTTCGCAGCATCGTCGGCGGTGTGCAACCCGCTTTCCGCTACACAGGTCACACCTGCTGGCAGCAATGGTCCGAATTGACGCAACCGGGAGGGCTGGACGACCAGCGTACGCAGATCGCGCGTGTTTACGCCGACAAGAAGTTTGTTCTGTTGTGCTTTTTCCCGGTACTTTATTCGCTGCAACAAGTGCACGGTTCGTTCGAGTTCAAGTTCACCAAATGACTCGAGCAATACAAACAAGCCGTGCTCGAACGCGCAGTCGAGCATGCTCGCGAGCAACCGGTCATCCAGCATCGCAGCGATCAGTAGCACGCCACTCGCACCACAGGATTTCGCTTCCAGGATCTGGATCGGGTCAACAAGAAAATCCTTACGCATGACGGGAACATTCTCCCCGGCAACGGCATTCACGACTTCTTCGAGATGTGTCAGGTCTCCGTCGAACCTCTCGGGTTCGGTTAGCACCGAAATAGCCGCTGCGCCACCTTGAACATAGCGTTTGGCTCTTTCGATTCTGCTGCCTGCGCCAACGGCCAGTTCGCCTTCCGCTGGAGAACGATTCTTGATTTCAGCGATGAGATCGAATGCTCCGAGTCGCAGCGGATACGCAGGGCGGTCCAGTTCGTCGTCAGTGAATGACGCTTGTGCCGCCTCTGCCCTGGCACTGCTCGTCTCCGCCATCTGCCGCAGAAAATTGCTCATCAAGCCGAGAAATGAGTGTGGAATTTGCTCAGGAATGCAGCAGCATGACCATTGTCGATAGCCGCCGCTGCCTGCGCCACGCCTTCCGCAAGATCGCGTGCGCTGCCAGTGACTTCCAGAACCAGCGACGTTCCCATGACAAGGGCATCTCTGTGTGCGCCCCGATCTTCGCCTGACATCACTCGTGTCAGCTCAGCTGCGTTATGCGCTGCATCGCCACCCCGAAGATCTTCAGGCGCGCATCGCTTCATGCCGTAATCCTCCGGAGTCCTCGTTTGTTCGTCAACGGACCCGGGTCTCACATCGTACAAAACAAACTGACCCGCAGGTGTTGCCTCATCCCAGCCGGGCTCGCCGTGAACAACAAACGCCCGCTCAATTGGCATACCGGACAGGGTTTCAGCCATCAGCTTCGCCATCTCCTGGCTGAACGCACCAACCAGCATGTAGGGAGGCGCCGCGGGATTAGCCAGCGGGCCGAGTATGTTGAAAACGGTGCGCACTCCCAGCGCACCACGGACGGGCATGATCGCTTTCATCGCAGGATGATAGGCGGGAGCGAACAGGAACGTGAAATTGAGGGCTTCCAGGCAGTCGATACTCGCCTGTTCATCGAGCGGCATTGGCATCCCCAGGCATTCAAGCATATCCGCACTGCCGGACTTCGACGATACCGATCGATTGCCGTGTTTGACGACGCGGGCACCGGCCGCTGCGGCCAGAAGCCCGGTGCCGGTCGACAGGTTCAGACTGCCGGAACCGTCACCACCCGTGCCAACAGTATCCACCGTCGGCGGCCCCTCAGGTATGGCCGGATGCAGGGCGAGCTCGCGCATCGCTGTGGCGAAACCCCGGATTTCATCCGCCGTCTCACCTTTGGCACGCAGACCTGCGAGCAGCGCTCCGGCCAGTGCCGGCTCGACGTCGCCGCTCGCAAGGTCGTGCATCAGCATTGCGGCTTCGCCCTCGCCCAGCGATTCGCCATTTAGCAAGCGATCGAGAATGGCCGGATAGTTCGTGCTCATGTTCGTCCCTGCCTGATGAAGTTTGTCATCAGTATGTCACCTTCAGGTGTCAGTACCGATTCAGGATGAAATTGCACGCCCTCAAGCTGCAATGTCTTGTGCCGCACACCCATTATTTCACCACGATCGGTTTTCGCCGTAACAACCAGTACGTCCGGCAAACTGCTGTCCTCGGCACACAACGAATGATATCGCCCTGCCTCGAAGGGTTGTGACATGCCGGCGAAGAGCAGGCCGTCGTCGTGCGTCACCATCGACGTCTTGCCGTGCATCAACCTGCCTGCGCGCACAATCTGGCCACCGTAGTATTGCACCAGGCACTGGTGTCCGAGGCAGACCCCGAGCACCGGTATCACGCCTGCGAACGCGCCGATCATATCCAGTGACACGCCGGCCTCATCGGGACGACCCGGCCCGGGCGAAATAACAAGGTGGGTAGGATTGAGCGCCCTCGCATCGTCCACGGTAACTGCATCATTACGAATCGTCAGTACTTCAGCGCCCTTTGCGGCGAATGCCTGTACCAGGTTGTAGGTGAACGAGTCGTAGTTGTCGATCAGGAGAATTTTCGCTTTGCTCACAAGCCATCTCCCGCTATTTCCAGAGCTCGCCTCAGGATTGCGCTCTTCGCGAGAACCTCCTGATATTCCTTCTCAGGCACACTGTCGGCCACAATCCCGGCGCCTGCCTGGAAGCTGTATTCGTCGCCATTAAACACGAGTGTACGAATGGTAATGGCCTGGTCCATGTCTCCGCTTGCGCCAAAGTAGCCTGCGGTTCCTGCATACAGGCCGCGCCCGGAGGTTTCCATCTCCTCGATTATTTCCATCGCGCGAACTTTAGGCGCACCGACAAGCGTGCCTGCGGGAAAACTGGCGGCGAACAGGTCGAATGCATCGTACTGGCTGGCCAGCCTGCCCTGAACGCCACTAACGATGTGCATGACGTGGCTGTATCGTTCGATCGCACGGTAAGGGTCTACCCGAATGCTGCCAGCTTCCGCAACCCGGCCGAGGTCGTTGCGCGCAAGGTCGACCAGCATGACGTGCTCAGCCGATTCTTTCGGATCTGCAAGCAGCGCTTTCTCGTTCTGCAAGTCCTCATCCGGCGTAGCGCCGCGCGGCAATGTGCCGGCGATTGGACGGAGCGATGCATTGCCATCATGAAGACGGACCAGCGCCTCTGGTGAGGAGCCGGCGACTTTAAGCTCGCCGAATTCGAAGAAGAACATGTAAGGCGATGGATTCAGAAGGCGGAGCGCTCTATACACCTCGAACGGCTCGACATTCGTCCGCCCCTTGAAAAGAACAGAGATGACAATCTGATAGATATCACCGCACGCAATGTATTCTTTGCACGCATCCACCCGATCGGAATATTCCTTTTCCGTCATGCCGGCGGTCGCCTCGGCAACCGATACCCGTTCATTACTCGATGGAATGGCGCCGCGCAGCAGTCGGACCACTTCTTTGCGCAGACTTTCACGTTCGGCGTCGGAACCGTCGTGTAGTAGCGCAACCCGTCTCGTAAGATGATCAAAAACCAATGTTGACGATGTGGCGCAGAAAGCGGCTTCCGGTATGCCGTATTGCGGTTTGCTCAAATGCGGCAGTTTCTCGAACAGGCGCACTACGTCATACCCGGATACACCAACAAGCCCGCCCGAGAAGGGCAACCCTTCCACCTCCGGCTTCGGCACCGGCGCGATGCTTAGCGCATGCCGCAGAGCATCGAGGTATTCATGTTGATCGAGCGGATGATTACGGCGCTCGTCGCCAATCGTCAGGCCGGCTTCATCCAGGCGAAGATCCAGCGCATCCCCAAAGCCGAGGAATGAGTAGCGTGCGAGGCGCTCGCCGCCCTCGACACTTTCGAGCAAATATCTCGGCCTGAGTGCCTTGAGCTTCAGGTAAGCCGATACCGGCGTATCCAGGTCGGCAGCGATGTCAAAAGGTGGTTGCATAGGTAATTCGTGAGCTCCTGGCACTAGTGTCATTCATGGGCCGGTCAACTTCGCCGCTCCCGGACATCCTGTGTTGCGTCGGGCTTCCTGCCCTCCGCCCTTCGGGCCAACGCTTACAGCGTTGTCCAAAATCGCTCCTGACGATTTTGTCGCGGCATAAGTACATCCCTGTGACAACGCCGCTCCCGGACATCCTGTCCTCCGCGGCATAAGTACATCCCTGTACAAAAAAACCCGTCTTCACTTTTCGGTGGAGACGGGCTTTGTTTGATTCGAAAACTTTCAGCTATACGCTACTCGACCACCCTCTCCTGTTCGGGCAGCCACCACCAGTTCCGGTCAGCAATTCGTTCAGCGTTCATGAGCCCGAGTATCCCTGCGACCTTTCTGCGCGTCAAGGGCAAAAGTTTCAACTGAGATCGTAAAGAATCGGGAGGACCAGCGAGAAGCCCAGCCACATTATGATGGTCAACGGTATACCCACCCGCAGGAAGTCCGAAAACTTGTAGCCGCCGGCGCTCAGGATGAGCAAATTGGTCTGGTAGCCGAACGGCGTTGCGAAGCTCATGTTGGCACCAAATAAAACCGCCAGGATGAACGGCACCGGATCCGAATTCAACTGGCCCGCGATCGCCACCGCAATAGGTGTGCCAATGACTGCGGCGGCGTTGTTCGAGACAATATTTGTCATCAGCGTCATGATCAGGATAAACGCGCTGAGAATTACAGGTATGGGCAAGTCCTGCACGACATTGACGAAGCCGATTGCCAGGTAGACCGCCATACCGGTTCCCATCAGGGCCTTACCCAGCGCCAGGCTGGTGACGATGATCATGATGACCTGGGTCGACAGGGCGCTGCCTGCATCACGCCAGGTCAGGCACTCAAGGCCGATCATAAGCCCCACTCCGACCAATGCACTCACTGAAATGGGCATCAGTCCGAATGCCGCCGCAAGTATGACGAATGCCATGACAGCGAGCGCACGATTCGCCAGGTGGGTGTGTGGCAGGTCGGTCGTGCCGTCAAGAACAAGCATGGTGCCGCTGGATTTCAGTGAATTGATGGCGTCACGCGTACCTTGTACGAGCAGGACGTCACCAGCCCGCAAGCGGATGGTGTTCAGGTCGCCTGTAACCTGCGAGCTTGGCGCCCTCGCCCTGTGTATAGCGAGCGGCAACAAACCGTAGCTGGCGCTGAACCCCGCAGTTGCGAGAGTGCGCAAATGCAGTGGTGATCCACGTGTGACGACAACCTCTGCGAGTTGCTGGCCTTCCGCCCGCAGCGGTGTGTCGTCGTCAATCGGGTGTTCAGGGTCGGAAATGTTGTACAGCGTCGCACCGAGCAAGAGCTCAAAATGCTTCAGATTCTCAGGGGAGTCTTTGACAAAAAGACGATCTCCAGGAAGCAATTTCACCGATGGCAGTTTCGCGAGGAACAAGGAATCGCTTCGCTGAATCTTGTCGACCCGCATCTGGCCGCTTGTTTTCGCCAGCACTTCCGAAAGCGTCTTGCCGTCGGCGAAGCAGTCTTCCGTTATGAAGAGCTGACCATTGAAAACACGGGGCGTCGTATCGGCAAGCGGTGGAATTCGTTCAGGAAGCATTTTCGGCGCAACAATCCAGAGAAACAGAATCGCGAAGCCGCCAACGATGGCAACCGGAAGAACGAAATCGAACATGCCGAATTGCTTGAGTCCCAGATCCTGCGAAATCCCGACGACCAGCAGGTTCGTAGAGGTGCCGATCGTTGTCGACATGCCGCCGATGATGGTCGCAAGTCCCATCGGCAACATTACGCCTGAGACCGGAAATTTCACGCGCATGGAAACGCCAACGAGAATCGGCATCAGCAGCACCACGATCGGCGTGTTATTCATGAACGCGCTCAGGATCGCGCCGGCGACTAACGTAACCAGCAACGCCAGTAACGGACGCGTCGACCATGCGTGACCGACGATGCTTGCCAGCGGCTGGAGTGCGCCCGTGGTTTCAAGCGCTTTGCCCACCACCATCAGCGCGCAAATGGCGATCAGCGCCTCGTTGCCGAAACCGGCGAAGAACTGCGCCGGACCGAGGGGCTCACCGCCGGTATCGTAGGGAAAAAGCTCGAATCCGGCGACCAGCACAATGAGGATTACGAGGCTCGAGGTCTCCAGCGGCAACCGGTCGCGAGTAAACAGAAAGAGCGCCACTGCGGTTAGCAGCAGTACGGCGACTCCATGTACATCTGGCGTTACTGGCTGCAATCGTCTCTCGCGAAAGTTCGTTGTTTACATGCGGGAAGGACCGCAAACCGTATATCACTTTATACCCCCGCTGCAACGAAAGAAGCAGCCTGTGAGCCCTGGATGATTGCCCTGGCGCGGCGGTGGAAGTGCTGGAATTGAGTGGCGTTCCACCCTGTGAATGCCGGCGGGTTCGCGAAACTCCACGCGTCCGCATGAGCAATGATTGGCAACAGGTCGGTAAAAGCCGTATCGAACCGCCTGTTGGTCGGTAACACGCCGTAAGGTGAGATGGCGAGCAGGTTGCGATGCCTGATGGCGGATTTCCTGGCCGCAGTTTCGAAGCGGCTGCGCCAGGCAGCTCCATGCGGCCCGTCTGGCAGGCATTTACCGGGATGAGCGTGATTCAGCGCGGGAATCGCGCCATGCTGTTCCGCCATGCGGCCAGATGTCTCGCACAGCTCACCATGAATTCTCCGGACAATTCGCCCAAGCCAGCGGAGACTGGCCAGGTCACGCGGATTCCTGCCCTCCTGGCAAACGAGGTCGCCAATGCCGCTGACTATGACTGCCAGCCTGCGGTTGCTCTTCGCATCGGCGCGCTGCAGCGGGCAGCGCCATCTTTGTTCTTCGAGCAGCAGGTCCGCTAGCCGAATCGCCTGGCGCAGCGCTGGCAACAGGCGTTCTTCGTCCAGCCTGCCGCCGGCACCTGCAAAGTGCGGCAGCAACAGTTTCACGCTCAGCCAGGCAGAGTTGTCAGGAACCTGCAAGCCGGTTACAGGCAGCACCGACATCGCCACCTCGTCGGACAGAAGCGGGCATGGGCTCCGGACCATCCCGCCGTAAACCGGCATGACAGGACGGTCGTTAAGGCGATTCCGCCAAAGAAACATCCAGTTTGACGCAGTCCTTTCTTCGACAAGCCGGTTGCAGTGGCCGTCCATTTGCAGGCTGTCAAGGAACAAGTAGCGCGGCCCTTTGCCCAGGATCGCATCGGCAACCAGGCAATAGGCTTCCAGCGGCAGTTGATGCGAGTGAAGGCAGAACCCCGGCCCGCTGGCCGAGGCCCCGACGGAAGGCAGGGACTCCCGCAGAATTTCGCAGAATCGCTGCCAGGTGTGAATGGCATCGCCGTCATCGCAAAAATCGACCGGTGTCAGACAGAGCGGCTGGCTCGCATTCGCAATACTTGCAAGCCTTTGCAGCAGGCTGCTGCCACAGGCACCCGTTCGCAGCACCTCACGAACAGAAATGCGCTCTGCTATACCGGGCGGCAATAATTCGAAGCCAAGCCGCCGGAGCTCAATTACAAGCGGATTCGCGCCATTCTGCTGCGGTTCCTGCCGCGCGATTGTTGCTGCATAGTCGAACATATCTGTCCTTCCGTGGACCTCGGTTGATCGTGTCAGATCGCGGCCTGCCGCGCCCGGTGCCAATTCCGGTGATTTGCCCTGAAATACCCTGCCCGGGCCTGTTTGCACCGCCCGGTTGACGGACTGTTGCGTTACAATTACGGAGTTGATTTCGGGCGCACCGCCTTTTCCGAGGACGCTCATCATGACAACCTGGTCTCATCCCTTCGGACTGGACAAGATCTTCGTCGGGCTCGCGTGTCTTTCACTCGCCGCTTGCGATCAGCCGACACCGCTTGAATCGGCTCGTGAAGTGCCCGCCGGTTACTGGCAGGCTGTCATCAAACTTCCGGGTGGCGACATCGAAACCGGAATCGAAATCAGCCGCGATGGCCAGGTTTACCAGGCAAGCCTGATCAACGGCCAGGAGCGTGTTCGAATTGACGAAGTCAGCTTTTCGGCTGATGAGCTGCTGTTGAGATTTCCCGCTTTTAACAACGAGATCCGCGCCCGGCTCGCGAATGGTCGCCTGACAGGCGAACTCACGCTGGTAAAACGCTTTGGCAATACGGAGGTTATGCCTTTTACCGCGATTGCCGGCGGCGCAATGGAACAGGAAAGCACTGTCAGTCCCAATCACGACCTGTCGGGACGCTGGGCTGTAAAGTTTCACGAACCGGACGGAAGCGACACAGCATCCATTGGTGAATTCGCGCAACGCGGCTCCCGCTTGTTTGGCACCTTCCTTAACCCGAATGGCGATCATCGTTTTCTTGCAGGACATGTGCGCGGAGACGATTTCCACTTGTCCACATTCGATGGTGCGCACGCATTTATATTCTCAGGGTCCATCGATGAAAATGGCGCTATATCGAATGCCGACTTCTGGTCCGGCACTTCCTGGCATCAAAAATGGTCGGCCGTGCGGAATGATGGCGTTACATTGCCGGACGCCTTTGACCGAACTTTTCTGAAACCTGGCTACGAACGCTTTGAATTTGAGTTCCCCAACGAAAGCGGCGATCCCGTATCACTCGACGATCCGAAATTTGCTGACAAGGTCGTGCTCGTCACGATTGCTGGCACCTGGTGCCCGAACTGCAACGATGAGGCACGGTGGCTTGCACCCTTCTACAAGCAATACAGGGAGCGAGGACTCGAAGTCGTCGCCCTGCTGTTCGAACATTTCGAAGATTCCGACCTGGCTGCCGAGCAGGTACGCCTGTTTCGGGCAAAACATGGCATCGAATACACTACCCTGATCGCGGGCATTTCCGACAAGGCCGAGGCTGGCAAGACACTGCCAGCGCTTAGCTCGGTACTCGCGTTTCCAACAACGATTTTTATTGACCGTGACCGACGAGTCCGGCAGATTCACACCGGATTCACGGGACCCGGTACGGGCGATCACTATATCCGCCTGCAGAAAAAGTTTACGGAGCTGGTGACCACCATGCTTGCAGAGCCACCAGGCCTGATCGAGTCGCTTGCCGGCGACGAAGAGACTCCGGACCTCTAGCGAGACAAAATAACAATAAGCCGTAACCAGGCAGGAGAACGCTAATGCCATCATTCGACGTCGTGAGTGAATTTGACGCGCACGAAGCACGCAACGCCGTTGATCAGGCCAACCGGGAGGTAAACACCCGGTTCGACTTCAAAGGGTCGGGATCTAAATTCGAGCTCGAGGATTCTGTGATTTCACTGAGCACCGGGTCCGAATTCCAGTTGCAGCAAATGCTGGACATTCTGCGACAGAAACTTTCCAAGCGGAGTATCGATATCGCCTGCCTGAAAGAAGAGGAAGCCGAAATTACCGGCACAGGCGCAAGGCAAAAAGTAATCATGCGGCAGGGCATTGAAACGGAACTGGCCAGAGAACTGATCAAGAAGATAAAGGCAAGCAAGATTAAGGTGCAGTCCGCTATCCAGGGTGAAAAGCTGCGGATAAGCGGCAAAAAACGTGATGATCTTCAGGCAATCATCGCGTTGCTGAAGGACTCGGGCACCGACCTGCCTTTGCAATACGAGAACTTTCGCGACTAGGTCGCAGAACTGAGCAGCATCATGCGGAAAGAACTTCGCCGGCAGGACATCACCTTTGAAACGAAGGATCAGCCGTTGCGTGACGACGTGCGCATCCTCGGTACGCTGGTCGGCGACCTGCTGAAGGATCAGGGCGGCGAAGAGCTTTTCGAGCTTGTCGAGAATGCGCGATTGCGCTCGATTCGGCGTCGGGAAGACAATGAAAAAACCGGCGAGGAGCTCGCTGACCTGGTCAAAAACCTGGACCTGTCGCTCGCAATGGAGGTGATTCGAGCCTTTTCCACCTATTTCCAGATGGTCAATACGGCAGAAAAGGTTCATCGAATCAGGCGCCGCAGGGAATACCTGCAGGAGTACGGCCAGTATCAACCGGGCGGCCTCGAAGAAACGCTGCTTAAACTCAAAGCCGCAGGGCTCGACATCAACGCACTGAAGAAGCTGTTCGCGCAGCTCCGTATTGAGCCGGTGTTTACTGCTCACCCGACTGAACCGACACGCCGCACTATTCTGCGAAAAGAACAGAACATCGTCCGCCGCCTGATCGACATGCTCAATCCGACTATGACGGCCCAGGAAACCTATGTTTGCCTGCAAAACATCAGGCTCGAAATGACGACGGGCTGGCAGACCAACGAACACCCCTCCGAAAAGATGTCTGTTGCGGATGAATTGGAGCACGTGCTGTTTTTTATGACCGACGTGCTTTACAAAGCCATGCCGCCTTTCTACGAAGATATAGAGAGTGCCATAGGACGCGTGTACGGCCAGGAGGGACAAAACGTTTCGATCCCTGGCATTGTGCGATTTGCATCCTGGGTCGGAGGCGACATGGATGGTAATCCGAACGTCAACGCAAAGACGATTCGCTCAACCCTGGCGCGACAACGTTCGCTCATCCTCGACCTTTACTACCGCGAGTGCGCGTCAATTTCGGGCAAGCTCAGCCAAACGACGAGCAGGGTCGGCATTGACCCGCGAATCCTGCAGAAAATCGATCACTACCGGGGGATGTTTCAACCCGCATACCACGCCGTTCCGGCACGACACCGGGAAATGCCCTATCGCGTCTACCTGCGGCTGATCCAGGCACGCCTGCAGGCAACTTACGACGATGACGCCTATCCCTACGAAAAACCCAGCCAGTTACTTGATGACATCAAGATTATCGCGGACAGCCTGAGCGCGAATAAGGGCGCGCACGCCGGACTTTTTTCCGTCAACCGACTGCTTCGGCGCATAGAAACATTCGGCTTTCACTTTTTGACCCTTGACGTCCGTCAGGATGCGCTCGTACTGCGACGCGTTGTCGGCGAACTTCTCGGCGATGATGACTGGCTGGAACGGAAACAGGAAGATCGCCTCGAACGAATTGTCGGGGCCATTCGCTCACGCGATTCAGTGCCGGAAACGCAAAGCGTACTGGCCAGGAAAACGCTTGCTGTCTTCCAGGCAATCGCGTTTTGCAGACGCAAATACGGCAAAGGAGCAATTGGGCCGTTTATTGTCAGCATGACTCAGGGCGCAGACGACATCCTGTCGGTGTTGTTGCTCGCTAACTGGAGTGAGCTGCACAACCGTCGTGACGAGGTTCCACTCGATATTTCACCGCTCCTGGAAACGGTCGATGACCTGAAACGTGGCAGCCAGATTCTCGAAGACATGCTCAACAATGCGTTGTACCGCGCCCATTTGCGGCAGCGCTCCGATCGGCAAACGGTCATGATTGGCTATTCCGACAGCAACAAGGATTCCGGACTCGCATCCGCCCGCTGGGAATTGCAGAACGCGCAGGTGGATCTGGTCAAAATCGTCACCGAGAGAAACATCGAACTACACCTGTTTCACGGCCGCGGCGGCACAATCAGCCGCGGCGGTGGCAAGACTCATACCGCTGTGCTCGGCGCACCACCTGGAACCGTGAACGGCCGGCTCCGCGTCACCGAGCAGGGTGAAATCATTAACGAAAAATACGGCCTTCGAGGCATTGCGCTGCGAACGCTGGAACAAATGACCGGCTCGGTGGCGCTGGCGACCGCAATTCCGGAGCATCGCGGCAACGACAAGGCAGAATGGCACGACATGATGCAGGTCATCGCCGACGTCAGCCGGGACAAGTATCGAAAGCTGATTTTCGATACGCCCGGCTTCTATGACTACTTTCGTCTTGCGACACCGGTGGACCTGATCGAACGAATGCGTATTGGTTCTCGTCCCGCCTCACGCCGCGACGGTACCGGCGTAGAAAACCTGCGGGCGATTCCCTGGGTTTTCGCATGGACGCAAAGCCGGCTGATGCTGCCCGGCTGGTACGGTGTTGGCAGTGGACTCGCTGCAGCTTGCGAGAAATTTGACGACGACGCGTTCAGGGAAATGTTCCGTGAGTGGTACTTCATGCGTGCGATGACGTCCGATGCCGAAATGGTACTGGCCAAAGCCGATCTGGGCATTGCCATGCTCTACTCGGAGCTTGCGGGCGAACTGCACAACGAATTCTTCCCGATGATCGAAAAGGAATTCGAACTCACACGCGACCTGATTCTCGAGTACACGGACCAGGAATCGCTGCTCGAAGGCGATTTCACACTGCAGCGCGCCATCATGCTCCGCAACCCGTACGTCGACCCGATGAGCCTGATGCAGGTCGATCTCCTGCGCCGCTGGCGCGCCACGAACCGCGAAGATCAGGATTTGTTCGACACGCTACTGGCCTCGATCAACGGCATCGCGCAGGGTCTTCAGAACACAGGCTGACGGCGCTGCAGCAAAGCATCGCACCTAGGATAATTCCCGGAGCACAGTCCACTGTGTCGATTCTTTCTCGGAGACCATCTTGCCTTTTGCGGAGATGCCGGCGTCGTGCACGGAATCCGGATCGCCGCTTAACAGGGGATGCCAGTCGGGCAGGTCCTCGCCTTCCGCAAGCAGACGGTAAGCGCAGCTACCCGGTAGCCAGCGAAATGCTTCCGGTTTGCCTGCCGCCAGAATCAGGCAACTGGATACGAGCTTCGCGCGTTTTTCATAGTCGGTGCAGCGACAGGTGTCGACATCGAGGAGACGGCACGCTATGTCGGTGAAATAGACAGACCCGGTTTCCTCATCTTCGAGTTTCTGCAGGCAGCAAAGCGCGCAGCCGTCACAAAGGGATTCCCACTCGTCCTTTGACATGTCGGTCAGTGATTTGCGTTTCCAGAATTCATCGGTCATCTTTCGGCCTCTTGCCTGCCGGATGAACCATACACCATGAAAGCCGCTTTCCTTGATTTTGCCACTGTCGGATCAGATGAAATTGACGTGGCGCCACTGGAGGGCGTTACCGACGAGCTCACTGTTTTCGACAACACCGCATGTAATGACATTACCGACAGAATTGCCGGCTGCGAATTTGTCTACCTCAACAAAGTGCGGATGACTCGTGACATATTTGCGGCGGCGCCCGATCTTCGCTTTGTCGGGCTAATCGCGACGGGCGTGGACAACATTGACCTCGACGCGGCGAAAGATCACGGCGTCGCAGTCTGCAATATTCGTGCGTACTGTACTCGTTCTGTCGTTGAGCACGTCTTCGCCGTGCTCCTGAACCTGACGCATAGCATCGGCCGATATAACACGAGTGTGCGGGCCGGTGACTGGCAGAGGGCCACCGACTTTTGCATGTTGGGCCACCCGATTCGCGAGTTGTCCGCGATGACTATGGGAATCATCGGTTATGGTGAGCTTGGCAAAGCCGTGGCAAAAGTTGCGCAGGCATTTGGCATGACCGTCATGATCGGCCGGCGGCCCGGCTCCACGCCGTCTCATGGTGACGGTCGCGTGGATTTGGATCTGCTCCTCAAATCCTGTGATGTCGTATCGCTGCATTGTCCGTTGACGGATGAAACACGCGGACTTATCGGCAAACATGAACTCGAACAAATGAAGTCGAGCGCGATTCTCATCAATACCGCCCGTGGTGGACTGGTTGACTCAACCGCCCTGTCTGATGCGCTTGCAAACGGCACAATCGCGGCAGCCGGCATCGATGTTTTGACTCAGGAGCCGCCCATCGACGGCGATCCGCTCCTGGACTACAAGGGCGACAACCTGATCTTGACACCACACACCGCCTGGGCAACGGTTGAGGCCCGCCAGAACGCGATTAACGAAGTGGCCGCGAACGCACGGGCATTTCTGAACGGCGAGAAAAGAAACCGGGTGGCGTAATCATGCACCGATGACCTGCCTTGCCCAATGGACGATCAGCCTGACACGCGGTGCCGACAGGTCGTAAGCCTCGTCGAAGCTCACCCATCGATATTCATGATGTTCAGGCCGGCCGAGCTCAGGTGATATTCCCATTTCGACGGACTCTTCCGCCGTACGGGCCAGGTAGTAACGAGCGACCTTGCCCCGATTGTATGGGGCGGTATCTACATAACGGTCTCCCCAGTCAAAATTGAGGTCGTCGATACCGGTTTCTTCGCCAACCTCCCGAACCGCCGCCTCCAGTGGCTGCTCGCCGCCTTCGCACAGCCCTTTGGGGAAATCCCAGTTGCGGTAGGCGCGCAGCAACAGCGTCATCCAGCCGGATTCTGCCTTACGCACTACAACCACACCGCAAGACAGTTTGCTTATTTCATCCGTCACGTATCGTGCCTGATCATGCGTCTTCATGCGTTTCGGAGGACATCCATGGGTGGAGCATTGATAGCCCCTCGGGCGGCGACAAACCCGCTGACGCAGACCAGCACAATCCCGCCGGTGAGGCCCGCGACCCACAGGGCGACGTTGAATGTGTATTCCAGTTCGAACAGTCTAATGGCGACGACGGCGGCAAGAATGGAGGCGCCGGCCGAAGCGAGTAACCCAGCGGCAAAACCCAGTGCTGCAAATTCCGTCAGGACGCCGGACATGACTGTTCGCCGCCTTACACCCAGCGCCCGCAACATCGCGCTTTCGAAGCGCCGCTCGTCGATGGTCGACTGCACGGCGGCGAACAACACCGCAATCCCCGCGGCCAGGGTAAATACGAAAACGGCCTGAACGGCGAGGCTCGCCTTGTCGATAATTCCCTTTATCTGCAGCAAAATTGCATCAATATCGATCACTGATACGGTCGGATGCGTGCGCACAAGCTGAATCAGGGCGGCCTTACGGTCATCCGGGACTCTCATGCCGGAAATGAAGGTTGCGGGATAGCCATCGAGCGCCCCGGGAGAAAAAACCATGAAGAAATTTGGCTGGAATGAATCCCAGTTCACCTCGCGGGTACTCGCAACCGTCGCTTCGATTTCCTGGCCGGCAATTACGTACCTGAGCTTGTCGCCAATCTCTACACCAAGCTCGAATGCCGCGTCCTTTTCGAGTGAAACCAGCGGCTCACCCGAATAATCCGCAGGCCACCACTCGCCTTCGACGACGCTGTTACTCGGGCTGACGTATTCTGCCCAGGACAGGTTCTGCTCCCGGTTTGCCATCCATTCGCCATCCTCGACCGGATACTCTCGCTCCTTGACGTCCTCGCCATTAATCGTTTGCATTCGCGCCCGCACCATCGGCACGAACTCCGGCGCGGCGATGCCGTTACTCTGGAATATCCCGGCAATCGAAGCACGTTCCTGCGGCTGGATATTGATCAGGAAGTGATTTGGCGCATTTTCGTCGAGCGTTTCTTGCCAGCCCGCCAGTAAATCAGTTCGAACGAACGTGAGTAACAGAAGCACCGTCAGGCCCAGCCCGAAAGCGACCACCTGCACTGTACTGTCTCTGCCACGGCGCGCGACATTGGCAAGACCATATCTCCATGCGATTCCGACGCCGCCCCGGGATCGTCCCATGACCGCTACCAGTCCGCGACCGGCTGCATAGAGTGCAGCCGACACGGCCAGCATTCCACCGAGTACGATCAATAACATCAAACCGTCACCGATTGCCTGGTACAACATTACGGCGACAGCGATCAGTGCTGTGCCGGCGACGAAAAGTCGTGACGGTGGTGGCGGCATCTCGTCGTGGCGAAGAACACGCAATGGTGGCGTGTCGCGCAGCTGGATCAGCGATGGCAGCGCAAATCCGAAAAGCAGGATCAGGGCGCTGCCGCAGGCGAGAAGCACGGGTGAAAAGCCGACGGGCGGCAGGTCACCCTGAATGATATCGGCGAGCATTTCCGTCACGAGCAGCTCGAGAACGAAGCCCGCGATACTGCCGATGGCGACACCCAGCAATCCCAACAAAACCAGTTGTACGGATGCCGCCGAAATGATGAATTTCTGACTGGCCCCAAGGCTTTTCATCAGCGCCACTGTATCCATGCGCCGGTGAGCAAAGCGTCGTGCAGACATTGCGATGGCGACTGCGCTTAACAGCAGACTGATCACGGCGGTCAGCGAAAGAAACCGTTGTGCCCTGTCCGCTGCATTGTTCGCACGGTCGCTGCCCTCTTCGCGATTCCTGCTTCTTACGGAGTCTGGCAGAAGCTCTTCTATCGCTTCATAGAAGTCATCGACCTGCGTGTCATTACCGGCAACCAGCAGGGCGTACCTTACGCGGCTGCCTTCGGTGACCAGCCCGGTTGCCGGCAGGTCAAGCGTGTTAACCAGCAGCGATGGCGCGAGCGAGGCAAAACCGATGGATTGATCCGGACGGTAGGTCAGTACGGCGGCCACTTTCATGTCCGACTCGCCGACCGTCATCACATCGCCAACCTCAACGCCAAGGCGCGCCATCAACGCGCCGTCGGCCCACACCGTTCCCGGTGAAGGGATGCCTTCGGCAACGCGTTGTTCACCGAACAGATCGTCCGCAACGCGCACCTGACCGCGCAGCGGGTAACCGTCGCTGACGCCCTTGATCGTCGCCAGGGAGCTCAGATCTTCTGCGAAGACCACGCTGGGAAAAGTATGCGTCTCGGCCGAGCGAAGATCATATTCGGCTGCCAGTTCGTGCCATTCACGCGGAATCGGGTCCGGCGTTCGCAGTCGAAGATCGGCCGCCAGGATTTCATTTGCCTGGCGTTCCACCGCCCGCCCTATGCGGTCGGTCAGAAAGCCCACCGCGGTCAACGCTGAAACCGCCAGTGCAACGGCCGCCAGCAACACAATAACTTCGCCGGACCGCAATTCCCGGCCGAAGCTTCTGATTGCATATAGAAACGCGCTCATGCAGCGGCCTTTTCGTCGGTCACGAGTTTGCCCGCGTCGAGACCGAGCATCCGATCGCAGCGGGCGGCCAGGCTTTTATCGTGTGTCACGAGGACCAGCGTTGTCGAAGAGTTTCGATTCAGCTTGAACATCAGATCAACGATGAGCTCACCGGTTCGGCTATCCAGGTTGCCGGTTGGCTCGTCGGCAAAAAGCACCGCGGGCTCGGTCGCAAACGCACGAGCGATTGCGACGCGTTGTTTTTCACCACCGGACAGCTGTGCCGGATAGTGGCTCCAGCGCTCGCCCAGGCCGACTTGCTCGAGGATGCTTTTCGCCGCTTTGCGGGCTTCGGGCTTGCCAGCCAGTTCGAGCGGAAGCATGACGTTTTCGAGGGCATTCAGCGACGGCACCAGGTGAAATGACTGGAACACGAAACCGACGCTCGCTGCCCTTACGGCAGCGCGCCCGTCTTCGTCAAGATTTGTCAGGTTTTTGCCATCCAGCCATACCTGGCCCGAGGACGGCAGGTCCAGGCCGGCAAGCAGCCCAAGTAACGTGGACTTGCCAGCGCCCGAAGCTCCCACAATGGCGACCGAATCGCCTTTGTCGATTGCGAAACTGACGTCTGAAAGGATGGTCAGAGTACCTTCCGGGCTGCTAACCTGTTTTGTGACCTTCTCTGCAGCGAGAACCGCGGTATTACTGGTTAAATTATCCGACATGCTTAGACTTTTGTCCCTTGTGTTATTTCTTGTCACAGCCGCCGCAAATGCAGCGGTCGTGCCAACCGTCCTGATTTTTGGTGACAGCTTGAGTGCCGGTTATGGCATTGATGTTGACCGTTCGTGGACAGCTTTGTTGCAGTCCCGGCTGAATGCCCAAGGGTACGAACATCGCGTGATTAACGCCAGCATCAGTGGCGAGACGACCGAAGGGGGCAAGACTCGCATCCATTCTGCGCTCGAAAACTTCAGCCCGGATCTCGTCATTCTCGAACTGGGCGGCAATGATGGTTTACGCGGATTTCCGCCCGAGGTCATGAAAAGCAACCTGCAGACCATCATCGAGACCACCCGCGCCAGTGGTGCGTCAATTGTCCTCCTTGGGATTCGTATTCCAAGCAACTACGGTCCACGCTACACGAGCGCATTCGAGGCTGTCTACCAGGACCTTGCCGACGAGCTGGACGTTCCCTGGATCGAGTTCTTCATGGACGGCGTTGCCCTGAATGAAGAACTCATGCAGGACGACGGCATCCACCCGAACGAGGATGCGCAGCCGATTCTGCTCGACAATGCCTGGCCAATCATCCGCGAGGCGCTGACAGAACAGACCAGCCGCCACATTGAGGCTCAGGCTGAAACAGGAACGTAAATATTTGGAGAAGACCTGGCTGAAGTCCTACCCGGAAGGGGTACCGGCCGAAATTCCCACGCCAGAGTTCAGATCTCTGCGCGAGATGATCGAATATTCGTTCCGCGAATATTCCGACCAGCCTGCCTACACCAATATGGGGACGACGCTTACGTACAGCGATCTGGATCAGTTATCCATGCGCTTTGCGTGCTACCTGCAAAATGAGCTCAGGCTGGTGAAGGGCGAGCGTGTTGCCATCATGCTGCCCAACATATTGCAGTATCCGGTGGCGCTGTGTGGCATTTTTCGCGCCGGCCTGGTCATCGTCAATGTCAATCCGCTCTATACCGCCCGGGAGTTGCAGCATCAGCTACGGGATTCCGGCGCACGCTGCATCATCATTCTCGAAAACTTCGCGACAACGCTGGAAGAAGTGCTTCACGAGACCGGCGTCAATCATGTTGTTACCACGGGCATTGGAGACTTGCTCAGCTGGCCAAAAGGGGCGCTTACAAATTTCGCCCTGCGGTTCATCAGGAAAGCGGTACCGAAGTATTCCCTGCCTGGCAGCGTCACTTTCAAACAAGCACTGAAGACTGCAACCGGGGGCGCGCTGTCGCCAGTCGAGCTTGGCTTCGCGGACATTGCATTCTTGCAGTACACCGGCGGCACGACAGGCTTGTCGAAGGGCGCCATGCTTAGCCATCGGAACATGGTGCATAACGTCTTTCAGACCCACGCATGGACCGGCGGAGTTTTCGACGACGTCAACCGAATCGTCGCCATTTGTGCACTGCCCCTGTATCACATCTTTTCACTCAAGAGTAATTGCCTGTTGATGATGTGGCTGGGCGGCGAGAATGTGCTGATTACGAACCCGCGCGATACGGCTGGCTTCGTGCGAGAAATTGGCAAACACAAGTTTTCCTACTTCACCGGCGTCAACACGATGTTCGCGTCGCTGCTGAATACAGCCGACTTTAAAGCGCTGGACTTCACGGCGCTTCGCCTGACCATAGGCGGTGGCATGGCGGTGCAGGAGGCAATATCCCGGAAGTGGCAGGATATAACCGGAAAGCCAATCGTGCAGGCGTATGGCCTGACCGAGACCTCTCCGGCTGCGACGATCAATCCGCTGCAATCGACACAATTCAACGGTTCAATCGGGCTGCCGATCCCGTCCACCGAAGTTCGTATTTGCGATAACGACGGCAATGATGTTGAGCCTGGTGGCATTGGCGAGATTTGTATCCGTGGTCCGCAGGTGATGGAAGGCTACTGGCAGGACCAGGATGAGACTGACAAGGTCATGCTACCCGGCGGCTGGTTCCGCACCGGCGACCTGGGCCGTATCGATGACGATGGCTTTGTCTATATCGAGGATCGCAAGAATGACATGATCCTCGTATCCGGCTTCAATGTGTATCCAAACGAACTGGAAGGCATTGTGGTCGAAATGGACGGCGTGCTCGAAGCCGCTGCCGTCGGTATCCCGGATGAAAAATCTGGAGAGGCGATCAAGCTCTTTATCGTCAGAAGCGATCCTGCCATCACTGCAGAAGAGGTTCGTAACTACTGTCGTGCAAACCTGACCCGCTACAAGATACCGAAGGAAATCGAGTTCAGGGACGAATTACCGAAGACGAATGTCGGCAA
>JAHEFF010000004.1:75658-90487 GCA_024640315.1 Woeseiaceae bacterium | reverse complement strand
AGCATTTTCTCGAGTAGCGCGGGATTCTCTGCAGCCAGTCCTTTAATCCTCGGGAATTCACGACTTGATCCACCCTCAACCATGTACGTGCCTACCGTCCACGGGCTGCCGGCAAATCCAATCAGCGGCACTTGTCCGTCAAGTTCACGCCGAATAAGGGATACAGCGTCGAAAACATAGCCGAGTTTGTCAGCCACATCGGGAACCGCCAGGCCGTCTATTTCCCGCTCCGTTCTGATCGGCCGTTTAAACTTCGGTCCCTCGCCGGTTTCAAAGTAGAGCCCCAGGCCCATTGCGTCGGGAATCGTAAGGATGTCGGAAAAGAGAATGGCCGCATCGAGGCGAAAACGACGCAAAGGCTGCAGAGTTACTTCGCAGGCAAGCTCCGGATTGGAGCAAACACTCATAAAGTCGCCAGCTTTGGCACGCACCTCGCGATACTCCGGCAAATAGCGCCCCGCCTGGCGCATGATCCAGACTGGCGTCCGCGGCACCGGCTTTTGCAGAAGCGCGCGCAGGAAAAGGTCATTCTTCAGCCCGGCCGCCATCAGAATTGCGCCGCTATGGTTGCCTGAATTGCTTCGGCTGCCCCGCGGGGGCTGTCTGCGTCACGAATCGGACGGCCAATGACAATATGGTCCGCACCGTTCCTGAATGCCTGTTCGACACTGACTACGCGCTTCTGATCGCCGGTCGGCTTGTTGTCGACCGGACGAATGCCGGGCGTTATGACCAGGAGCTTTTCGTCGATGAACTCCCTGAGCTTCGGCGCTTCCAGGCCGGACGAGATAACGCCGTCGCAGCCCGACTCCAGGGCCCGCTTCGCCCGGGAGAGAACGAGCGCCTCGATGTCACAATCGAAACCGAGGTCGTCCAGGTCACCGCGATCGAGGCTTGTGAGCACGGTCACCGCAAGTACCTTGAGGTAATCGCCCTTGTTTTCCGCTGCAGCCTCCATAATTGACTGGTTGCCGTGAACCGTCACACAGCTCGCGCCCCTGTCCTTCAGTTGCCTGACGGCCGAGCCCACGGTGGCGGGGATATCGAAGAACTTGAGGTCAGCAAAAACCTTCTTATCCCGCGCGAGCATCCAGTCGAGGAGCTCGAAATAACCGCCGCTCATCATCAACTCTAGGCCGATCTTGTAAAAGGTGATCGAATCGCCAAGCTCGTCGGCCAGCTTGCGAGCCCGATCGCAGTCAGGCACGTCCATAGCGAAAATAAGTCGATCACGTACAGGAATATTTTTGTTGTCCACAGCTCTGCCGATATGGTGAAAATCGGTGCGCATTGTAACAACTATTTCAGGCGCCGGGTTCCGTCAAACGAGTATGCTCCGCGATGGCAAAGCGGTCGGTCATTCCGGCGATATAGTCCGCAACGACTCGCGCCTTGCCTGCTGTATTTCCGCTTGCTGCCTGCTCTTCAAACCAGCGAGGCATCTGGCTGGCGTCAGCCATGTAACGATCGAACAGCACACCGATCATTATTTGGGTCTGGTCATTCATCGACCGAACCTGCTCGTGGCGATACAGGTTTTCGTGTAGAAATCTCTTTAAATTGGAGTGAAGACCGAAGACCTCATCGCTAAGGCCGACAAGCGGCCCGGGCTGGGCTCTTACCTCGTCGATCGACTTCGGCGACCGGGCCGCTATCATGGCCGACGTATGCTCGATGAGATCGTTCACTACGTGCCCGATCATGCGCCGGATGACTTCGTATGTAAGTCGGCGATCCTCCAGGTCAGGATACAGGTGGCGGACCTCGTCGTAGTGCTCACCGAATAAAGCTTGCTCACGAAGCTGGTCCAGACTCAGCAGGCCCGCACGCAGCCCATCGTCGACATCGTGGTTGTTGTAAGCGATCGCATCCGCGATGTTGACCAGCTGTGCCTCGAGGCCGGGTTGCCGACGCTCCAGGAACCGCTTGCCGAGGTCGCCCAGTTCACGGGCATTCCGTGCCGAACAATGTTTAAGGATGCCCTCTCGCGTTTCGTACATCAGGTTAAGCCCTGGAAAGTCAGCGTACTTGGCTTCCAGCTCATCGACGACCCTGAGCGACTGCAAATTGTGCTCGAATCCGCCATGGTCGCGCATGCACTCATTCAATGCGTCCTGCCCTGCATGGCCGAACGGCGTATGGCCAAGATCGTGGGCAAGGCTGATCGCTTCGACCAATGCCTCGTTCAGGTGCAGTGCCCGCGCAACGGTTCGGGCGATCTGCGCGACTTCCAGAGAATGTGTCAGCCGGGTTCGATAGAGGTCGCCCTCGTGATTTACGAAGACCTGTGTCTTGTAAACCAGGCGCCGGAATGCCGTGGAATGAGTGATGCGATCGCGATCGCGCTGATACTCACCCCGATATGTCGCGGGCGGCTCCGGGATACGACGACCTCCACCGCTGTCTTCATGCGCTGCATAAGGCGCCAACACTTCAACCGCCGGCATCAATTCACGTATCCGCGCTCTGTAGAACCTCGCCGAGCGCCTCATCCGCGTAATCCGCGGTCACAAAAGCATCACCCAGGGAGTGAAGCAGCACAAAGCGAAGCTTGTTTGCCTGCACTTTCTTGTCGAGCTGCATCGCTTCGCGCAGGCGCCCGGCGCCTGCCGGCGGCGGTTTGATCGGCAGTCCCGCGGATTCGATCAACGCGGTCAGACGGCGCAACTCCGATTTGTCGATGCCGCTCATCTCTGCGGCCAGAACCATTCCCGCAGCCACTGCCTCGCCATGCAACCACTCTCCATACCCCATGGTGTTCTCTATAGCATGACCGAATGTGTGGCCGAAATTGAGTAGCGCACGCCTGCCAGACTCTCTTTCATCCTCGGCGACAACCGCTGCTTTCAATTCACAGGAACGCCTTATCGCATAAGCAAGTTCGTCCGGGTTCCTGTCCAGCAGCGCCTGCAGGTTCGATTCGAGCCAGGCAAAGAAGTCTATGTCGACTATCGCACCATATTTGATGACCTCAGCCAGTCCGGCCCTGAACTCGCGATCGGGAAGCGTGGACAGCGTATCGGTATCGATCAGGACAACATTCGGCTGGTGAAATGCGCCGATCAGATTCTTGCCACCCTCGTGGTTGACGCCGGTCTTGCCGCCAACAGAAGAGTCGACCTGTGCCAGCAGTGTTGTCGGAACCTGCACAAATGCAACGCCGCGCATGTAGCAGGCGGATGCAAAGCCGGCGATATCACCGACGACACCTCCGCCCAACGCCACAACAGTGGCGTCACGTCCTGCTTTGTCCGTCACGAGCTCATCGATGATGGTTTGCATCGTAGCGCTGGTCTTGAACGATTCACCATCCGGCAGCGCGAGCGATCTGCTCGTCATTCCAGCGAGACAGCCCTGCAGCTTTTCCAGGTACAAGGGGCCAACGGTCTCGTTGGTAACAACCAGGCAATGATTGCCGGGCATGTACCTGGCCAGGTCAAAGCCACCGGACAGCAGTCCCCTGCCGATTATTATCGGGTAGCTGCGTTCGCCCAGGTCAACCGTGAGGATATGCGTGCTCATCAGGCGGGCTAGGTTACATTATTTGGTGTCAAACGGACGCAGGAATCATGGCGGATACCGCTCCGGCCGAGCGGAGGTCACTAGAGAATACTCTGAGAGATTTCCTGGGCCACTTCCCTGACCCGCCGTCCATCCGTCTCGATAACCAGGTCGGCAATCTCACGGTACAGCGGGTCCCTTACGGCCATCAGCTCAGTAAGGACCTCTTCCTTGTCCCCGTCTTCGAGCAGCGGACGAGTTCTGCCTCGTTGCGTTCTTTCGAGCTGTTGCTCAACAGTGGTGTGCAGATAGATTACAAAGCCCCGGGCGCCGAGATGGCTGCGGCTGTCTGCGTCGAGCACAGCGCCTCCCCCCGTGGCCAGCACAATTCCCTGCCTTTGCGACAGCTCGTCGATAATCTTGACCTCGCGCTTCCGAAATCCGTCTTCGCCTTCTTTCTCGAAGATAAAGGGAATGTCGACGCCGGTGCGGCTCTCGATTTCTTCGTCACTGTCAAAGAAGTCAAGGTGCAGGAGACGCGCCAGCTGGCGCCCGACGGCTGATTTTCCAGCGCCCATCGGTCCGATGAGAAACAGGTTTTGCTGTTGCTTCATATCCAGAAAGAGACGAAAGGAGAAAGCCAACCCGGAGGTTGGCTTTCTGTTCGTCGTTAGTCAGTATCCAGGCAGGAGCCACTTTGGCCGTATGGACTGATTATGCCCGGCGGTGACTCGTTCTCATCATCCACGTCCTCACCGTTGATAGTCAGGATGAAGCTGCTCGCGGAGGCGAATTCCGTGCCCTGCACGGACGTCTTCGCTTCGAGGGTTACGGCAACCCAGCGGGCGTGATCCTGTGGATAAATGACGTCGATAATGCCGAAGCCGGCAGCATCGGTAACAAATGTGCCGTTGCCGCTCGACTGTGCCACCGCTGTGGCAATATTGCCGGCCTCGATACGCCCGCTGAGGTTGATGTCCTCATCCATTGGAACATTCGGGAATACATCCAGAACGCCGTTTCGGTTCGTATCTTCGTCGGCACAGGGGCCGGCCGTAACATTCTGGAACCAGGCGCCGGCCACTGCATCAAAGAACCAGAAGCCCTTGTAGTAGTCGTCCGACAAGACACCCACCTGTACGGTCACACCCTCGACACCATTACCCTGTGAGTCCGTGATCTGTACGGCAAATTCAACTCGATATTGCGCAGTGTTCGGCTCGAAGATCGAGTTACCAGTACCGATCGAGATGAATACTTCGCGCTGCGCAACCGTCAGCGCAACGCTGTCAGAAATCGCTGTGCCCTGCACGGTGCCGGTAATGACCACACCGTTGTTTGCGCTCGTCGTCTGGCTTGCGGTGTAGGACGTCTGCGCCCTGCCCTGCAAGTTGGTCTGTGCCGAGGCCACGGACAGCTGGCCGCCCGTTACATCCTGTAGATCAAACGACACCGTGGCGCCCGTAACCAGGTTGCCTGCCGCATCCCGGACGACAGCCGTGATCTGGCTTTGTTCGCCAGGACCCACCGTAAAAGGATTGGCCTGCACGTCGATGCTGGCCGGTGTGTCCGCTATAAACTGCACGTCCACCGAAGTGCTGGTGTTGTTGCCATTGGTCGCCGAAATCTGTGCCGGACCCGCATTCGTCGAGCTGATTGACACCGTCGCGACACCCGCCGCATCGGTCAATGCAGTCGGCGAAGACAGCGTGCCTCGCGTTGAACTGAATGTAATTGTTTGCCCTGCCTGCGGCACACCTGCATCCGTCCAGGAGACCGACACGGGTGTTGCTGTATTCAGAATGATCCGGTCACCCGCAACCGGCGCCGTCAGAACGAAGCTGTCGCTTGAGACATCGACCCCCGTCGTTGCGGAAATACCCAGCGCAGTTGCCGTGAGTGTATCTGCTCCGGGTGCCGTTGCGGTCACCTGGACCCGAGCCTGTCCGCTGGCGTCAGTCGTCAGTGATGCTGCGGCCAATGTATTGCCGTTGGCGGACGAGACATCGACTGTAGCCCCACCAATGCCATTGCCCGCTGCATCAAGCAAAACGACCGTATAAAATTCGGTACCGCCCTGCGGCAGAGAACTTGGACCGGTAATTGAGATATCTGTGCCGGTGACGTCAACCGCAACAGATCCGGTGACCCCCTGGGCATCTGCGCTAACGGTGATCGACCTCGGTGTCGGATCGCCGCCGCCATTCAATAAGGCAGTTACGATTCCGCTCTGGTCGGTGACCGGGTTGGTCACCGTCAAGGTTCCGGAGTCCGAAGACATAATGACGGTAACGCCGTCCATTGCGACGTTATTGGTGTCGCGCACGATAGCCTGAATTGTCAGCGTTTGACCGCTATCCGATGGCAGCGACGGGCTGCTCGCCAGAACGGTGACGCCAGCAACTGCAGCACCGCCCGGACCGGGACCGGCGCCAGTTCCACCTGACAGTGTGTTCTCGCCGCAGGCCGCCAAAACCAGCGCTGCAATCAAAAACGCGAGATATTTAAGTTTGTTCATTTGCCCAATTCCTTGCTCTTGGCCGCTCCGGAAGCGTCGACGGCTAGTAAATACTGGAACCCTCTGTGAGGATCCTCGGCGTTACAAAAATCAACAGCTCTGCCTTGTTCGAAACATCCGATTTCGACCTGAACAGAGCACCAACCCCCGGAATGTCGCCTAAGAAAGGCACTTTGCTTATTGTCTCGCGGCGCTCGGTTTCATAAATTCCACCAAGGACAACGGTTTGCCCGTCGCGGACCAGAACCTGCGTTTCTACCGAACGTGTATCGATACTCGGTACGAGGCCGCCGGTGGCGCTAGGTGTCAGCTCACCAACATTATCCTTGCTGACCAGCAGGTCCATGATGATGTTGTCGTCGGGTGTAATTTGCGGCGTCACTGTCAGCGCCAGCACAGCTTTCTTGAACTGTGTTGTCGTTGCTCCTGACGATGCAGATTCCTGGTAGGCAATCTCGACGCCCTGTTCGATCCGCGCTTCCTTCTGGTTCGCTGTAATGACGCGTGGAGTCGACACGATCTCGCCCCGACCTTCTGCCTGCAGTGCGGTCAGCTCGAGGTCGACGATGTAGTCCGAGTCGAGTACGGCGAGTGCAAGCCGGCCGGCGGGATTCTGGATCGGTACGTTAACGTTGTAACGATCGCCGATACCGGGGGCAGTAACCGGGAATGGTGTGCCCGAGTTTGCCAGGTTATCGAGCGCAGAGCCCACGATGATGTCACTACCTTCGCCCGTACCGGTGACTGAAATCAGTCCATCGCTCGAGTTGTCGGTGACTCCGGTTACACCAAAACGTACGCCAAGATCACGGCTGAAGTCGTCATTGACGACAACGATTCTTGATTCGATCAGCACCTGGCGAATCGGAATATCGAGTGTCCGCACCAACCTGCGAATATCCTGCAGGCGCTCTGCGGTGTCCTGAACCAGCAACGTATTGGTACGGTCGTCAATTCCTACGCTGCCACGTTCTGACAACAAGCTGTTGGCCACGCCGCCTGCATCACCACCACCGATCAGGCCTGCAAGATCTGAAGCCTTGGCGTAGTTAACCTGCAGGAATTCGGAGTAAAGCGGTTCGAGTTCCAGGATTGCCTGGCGTGCTTCAAGATCGGCGGTCTCACGCGCGGCAATTTCTTCTGCCGGCGCTACGATGATGACATTGCCGTTCTCGCGCATGTCGAGACCTTTCGTCGTCATAACAATGTCGAGTGCCTGGTCCCAGGGAACGTTCCTGAGGCGCAGAGTAACGTTACCCTGCACGGTATCTGAAACGACGATGTTCCGGCCCGATGTTTCTGCGAGAAGCTGCAGTACGGCGCGCGTCTCAATGTCCTGGAAATTCAGCGTCAGACGCTGACCTTCATATTCCTTTGTCTCGGAGAACAGCGATGAGCCCTGCTCGTCTTCTACTACGGACGGGTTAATTTCGATCGTAAATTCGTTATCTGACTGGTACGCGAGCTGTTCGTACTTGCCTTCCGCTGTTACCACAATACGGGTGTCAAGATTCGTTCGCAGCGTGTCTACGGTCGTTACCGGTGTTGCAAAATCCATCACGTCGAGGCGGCGCATCAGCTCCGCTGGCAATGTGGTGTCCTTGAAAATCGCAACGACGCGTCCGCCTTCCTGGCGAATGTCGACAGGCGTCGACGGATCACTCAGATTGACGAGGATACGACCGCCGCCGTCACGCGTGCGACGAAAATCGACACTGTTGATCTGGCGTGCGCCACTTGATGCAAATGTTGGCGAAGTTGTTGCAGGGCCCTGGCTGCCACTAAATTGCGTTGTCCCTGTATCGCCGCTGCCGTCGGAGCCCAGGGTTACGAAAATCGTGTTGCCGCTCTTGCGAGTATCGTATGCAACCATCGAATCGAGATTCAGTACGACACGCGTGCGGCCATTTGCTTCGGCCGTCAAAACCGTATCGAGCGGCCCGAGGTTTACGTCACGGCGCCGGGAAGACAGTCCGAGAGTCGTCTCTGGCAGATCGATCGCAATTCGGGCAGGGTCTTCGATTGTAAAGGCGAGGGGGTCTGGGGCCGGGCCACTCAGGATCAGCTTAAGCTCGACCCGTTGTCCCGGCAGGCTTTGAACCTGAATGTCCTGCAGGCGATTGCTTTCCTGCGCATTTGCGTTCAAAGCGCAAAGTGCAAGCATTGCCGCAGCCATTTGCATGCCCCAACGTCGGTATGAAGAGCCGATCGTCGTCTTGATATTGAGCGTCATTCCAAATACTCCCAGTTCCATTCAGGCATCAGTCCGCCAGAGCAACGGCGGCATCTCGTTCCAGATACCCACCGATCCCGTCAGAAATAATTTCAACCAGTTCAATCTCAGAATCCTTGATCGCTACGATACGACCATCGTTCTGCCCCATATAATTACCCGGAACAACGCGGTGAATAAGACCGTCCGATGTCTGCACCAATCCATAGCTGGTGTCTCCGAGTTGTAGCGTTCCGACCATGCGCAGGGTGTCAAGCGGAAAGCTTTCCAAAAATTCACGACTGCGTTCCGGATCCGGTCGCGTGCCACCATCTCCCGGTCCACCGCTTACCTGTGGTGAATCCGGAACGAACGGAGAGCGCAGCCCTTCCCGATCGGCGGCATAAGCGAACACTTCGTAAGGCGTAATTTCCGGCAATGGTTCAATGCGGCCACCGGGTCGCGCTTTGATTTCGTTAATGTATTGATCCAGGTCATCCATATCGCTGCCGCAGGCGCCAAGCGCCAATCCAGTCACGAGAATGATTACCAGGTTTTTTGAGAAGAAAGCCTTCATTGCTAGTCAGACTCCTCTTCAAGGTAGCGATAAGTCTTTGCCGTGACCTGCAAGGTCAGGCTGTCATAGTTGTCCGGGTCGTCCGGCGAAATGTTGATGTCATGCAGCGTGACAATACGCGGCAACGCGGCAATGCCGCTGACAAAATTCGCGATTTCGTGGTAGCCACCCGAAAGGCTGATCGTGATCGGTTTTTCCGCGTAAAAATCTTTCGGTACTTCCGGCTGCGGCTGGAATAATTTTTCCTGCAGTCCCGCTGCCAACCCCGTCTGGGATATATCGACGATCAGACTCGGAATTTCTGTTTCGCCGGGAAGCTGCCTGAGCATCGTGCCAAAGGACTGTTCCATTTGTGCGAGCTGCGCTTTGTATGCGTCGTAATTTGCCGCTTTGCGCTGCTTGTTCTCGAAGACATCGCGCAAAGTAATTTCTTCGTCCTGAACGCGCTGCAGGGCAGGCGCCTTGTCTTCAACAATCGTGAAGTAAATTCCCATGCCAACGACAACGGTAAACACGACGCCGATAACGCCGGCACGAAATACAAACGGCCAGCGGCCAATGTCATTGGCGTCAAGACTCTTCATTTCGTCGACGAAATTCATTGTCCACCCTCCATGTCGCTGTCCGCACTCACCTGTCTCAGGTTGACGACGAACTCCGCTTGCCGCGCGGGACCGGATTCTGTGGTTTCGACCTTCGTCACGCTGGGGTCGGTCAGCCACTCGGACTGATCGGCTTGCCGCATCAGAGCTGATACACGTGTGCTTGACTGCGCGACGCCCTTCAGTTCGATGGACAGTCCCGTTTGCTTCATTCCGTTCAGGTAGACGCCTTCCGGCATTTGCCTTGAAATTTCATCGAACAGGTGAACAATTTCAGGACGGCTGCGCTGAAGCTGCTCAATAATTTCCATTCGCGCGAGCAGGCGTTCTTTCTGGGACTCGAGGCCGTCGATTTCCGCGATGCTTCGTTCAAGTTCCGCGATTTCGGTCTCAAGTCGCTGGTTTCTGGCGTTCTGGGTGTCGATGGCTTGCACAAAACCGAACCAGGTGAGCCCGACTACTGCAGCGGCAGCAATAACAGAGCCCGCCAGGGCAATCATGAAATCCTGTTGGCGTTTCTTGCGCTCTTCCTCGCGCCAGGGGAGTAGATTAATGCGTGGCATATTAGTCGAAGCTCCTCAATGCAAGTCCGCAGGCAGTCAGCAGTGCCGTCGCGTCTTTGTGGACGCCTTGTGACTTGGCCTTGGATGAGATCTTCATTTGCCCGAGCGGATCACCCACTTCTGTCGGTATGCCGACACGGCTGGAGATCACGTCTGCGATACCTGGAATATTGGCGCAGCCACCGCAAACCAGGATCATGTCAGGTTGTTCTCTGCCACCACCGGACGCCAGGTAGAACTGCAACGATCGACTGACCTGTTGTGTCATGTCGTCAACAAACGGTTCGAGGACCTCCGGCTGGTAGTTACTCGGCAAGCCACCCTGTTTCTTCGCACGTCCGGCATCTTCCATCGAAAGACCGTAAGTCCGCATGATTTCCTCGGTCAGCTGCTGACCGCCAAATGCGAAATCTCGTGTGTAAATGACTTTGAGGTCGTGCAAGACGCTAAATGTCGTGCTGCTGGCGCCGATATCGACGATCGCAACCGACTGATCGTTGCCGCTATCGGGAATCTGGTGGCTCAAGAGCTGGCACGCATTCTCGAGAGCAAATGCCTCGACATCGACAACTTGTGCGCTAAGTCCGGCAGCCTGCACTGCGGACTGGCGCTGCTCGACATTCTCGGTACGTGTGGCAACCAGCAACACGTCCATCAGCTCGGGATCGTTTTCATTCGGTCCAACAATTTCGTAGTCAAAACTGACTTCTTCCATCGGGAACGGTATGTACTGGTCGGCCTGGATTTCCACCTGCCCCTCGAGGTCCCTTTCGGAAAGACTCGACGGCATCTGGATTACCTTCGTAATTGCCGCATCACCACTGATTGCAATGGCAACATCGGTCGCTTTCGCACCGGCCCGCTTGACCGCACGACGGATTGCCTCACCAACGGCCTTCGCATCCACAATCGCCTTTTCGTTGATCGAACTCGGCGGTGTGGGCTCTGCTGAATAGGACTCAACCCGGTACCGTTTTCCACTCTGGGAAATCTCGATCAGTTTGACCGAGGAGGTAGTGATATCGAGGCCCAACAGAGGCTGTGATTTTTTTCCAAAAAACACGTATTTTTCCTTCTAAGTCGGTGAGTTGCGAAGCACATTTCAGATCTGCCTCAGCAAAACGATTTAACTATATATCAATAAAATGTTAAATAAAACGTGACTTTGTTCACGATCCCGTCACATCCAATTTCTGAGCCTTCCAAGCCATCCTTATGTTACTCAGGCGGCCGGACCCATTCCGTGAACTGGTCGGCACGCACAGTTCTCCCGGAAAATTAATTCCGGGCGTGTGACCGGGGTCGGTTTTCATTGCGGCGCTGGTCCAAGGATGGCTATCATCCGCCCTGGCCTGGAGGATTTCTGGCGAACTCTCGTGCCACAGGATTGCCATATTGGTAGGGCAGCATTCCAAATAGCGAACTTTTTGATGGTGCGAACCGAATATAAGACTGGGCTCGACGCACTTTCCCTCTCTTTATTGACCGGTTTGCCCTGAAACACGCGCAACCATGCAAGAAAGAAGCACAAACAGACAAACTAACCGTTCACCCCGCGGTAAGCGGCGCAAATTGCGCTGGCTGATGCTGCTGGCGGGGCTGGGCGTCACAGGAACGGTGGTGGCAGCTGCAACGGTCATCGGGGCGTATTTCTATGTCTCGCCGAGCCTGCCCAAAGCCGAAACCATCCGGGAAATCCCGCTGCAGATCCCGCTGAGGATTTTCAGCCGGGACGGGCGCCTTATAGAAGAGGTGGGAGAGAGACGGCGAATCCTGGTCACATATGACGAATTACCGCCATATGTGGTCGACGCCTTTGTTTCGGCTGAAGACGGTCGGTTCTTCGAGCATCCCGGTATCGACTACCAGGGCATTCTCCGGGCGCTGATGCTCCTTATAAAAAGTGGCGAAATATCGGGCGGCGGCAGCACGATTACCCAGCAGCTCGCCAGGGATTACTTCCTGACCCGTGAACAGCTCTTTACCCGCAAACTCCGCGAAGCATTCCTCGCCTGGCAAATTGAGCAAACCTTTACCAAGGAAGAGATCATGGCGCTCTTCCTCAACAAGATGTTTTTCGGCCAGCGAGCATACGGCGTTGCTGCCGCGGCGCAGGTATATTTCGGCAAGTCTCTTCAGGACATCAACATTGCAGAGGCGGCGACGCTGGCCGGCGTTTTGCCGGCCCCGTCAGAATACAACCCGGTCCGCAGTCCCGCTAATTCCGGCATGCGGCGACGTTACGTGCTGAACCGGATGAATGACCTCGGCTACATCGATGACCAGCAACTCGAAGTTGCCATGGCATACCCGCTCGAATCGAGGTTGCATGGCACGAAGAACGAGCTGTCCGCGCCCTATGTTGCCGAGATGGTGCGCCGCGAAATGATCACCCGTTATGGCGAACAGGCCACTTACTCAGCGGGCTACAGCGTCATTACGACGCTCGATTCGAGACTGCAGTCAGCAGGCAATTACGCCGTAAAGAACGGCCTGCTGGAATTTACCCGCCGTCGCGGATATCGCGGCCCGATCGATTCTGTCGAACTTGAGCCGGAAGTGCTGCTTCTGCCGTATGCGGACTGGCCGGAGGAACTTCGGCGCCAGCTTCAGGACTACAGCAATCCGGCCGATCTCAAGGTTGCCATTGTCACGGCCCTGAATGCGGACAACAGCGCCGACATCATGCTGCAGGAAGGAATTCCATCGTCCATCGCGTGGCATGGTATTTCCTGGGCGCGACCGTACATAGACAGGGAAACTCGTGGGCCGGCGCCACAGAGCGTCGAAGATGTCCTCGCCGTCGGCAATATTATCTACGTCATGCCAATTACCGTTGGCGGCTGGGCGCTCGCGCAACTGCCAACTGCGCAATCGGCGCTCGTATCTGTTGATCCACTGGACGGTGCAATAACGAGCCTTGTCGGTGGCCTTGATTTTTCGCTTAGCAAATTCAATCGCGCCAACCAGTCAGCCCGTCAGCCCGGCTCATCGTTCAAACCATTCATATACTCTGCGGCTCTCGAGGCGGGCAACACCCTGGCGACGATCGTTCTCGATGCACCGGTGGTCATCAATTCATCGGAGCTGGAACAACTCTGGCGTCCTGTTAATTATAGTGGCCGTTTCTATGGCGAGCAGCGTGTGCGTGAGGCCATGGTGCGCTCTATGAACCTCGCATCGGTGCGGCTGTTGCTGAACAACACCGGCATACGCAACGCCGTAAATCATCTGTCACCGTTCGGCTTTAACGATGCGGCGCTGCCGAGGAACGGTTCTTTGGCGCTTGGCGGCGGTAACGCGTCACCACTCGACATGGCTCAAGCCTATGCAACCTTTGCCAACGGTGGATACGCAGTTAAACCTTACGTTATTGACGCCATCATCGGCCCGACTGGCGAATCCCTCTATCGCGCCGAGCCGTTCGTGGTTTGTCCGAAGTGCGAACCGGGCGATGCGCGCCCGGTTCAGGCCGAGCCGCAGTTTCCGATCCACTTTGCTCAGTCAGACAAGGTCATCGGAATCGATGAGCAGCCGGCAGGCGACAGCGAAGAGTATGATGAATTCGCTGCAACAGGTGAACCCGAGGTTATTTATGACGAGGCGTTCAGCGACGGTTCTGTTTCACTGGAACAGATGGCGATTCTTGGCGAAACCTATCAGCCTGACGCAAAGATTGCTCCCGAGTTGTTTGAAGGCGTCAAGCTCGCCAAAAGAATTATCAGCCCGCAAAATGCATTTCTCATTCAGGACGCGATGCGCGACGTTGTTCGCCGCGGCACCGGCGTACGCGCCAGGGTGCTCGGTCGAACCGACCTCTCCGGCAAGACAGGAACATCAAATGACCGGCGCGATGCGTGGTTTGCCGGGTTCAACGCAGACATGGTCGGTGTCGTATGGGTTGGTTACGACGACGATTCCGCGCTGGGACCACGTGAGGAGGGTTCGCGCACTGCTCTGCCGATCTGGATCGAATTTATGCGGATTGCTTTTAAAGGCGTTCCGAATCACCGCATGGATATGCCTGAGGGCATCGTTACCGTGCGAATTTCGAAGACCACTGGCTGCCCGGCAAGTGCCTCGCATCCACCTGAAGATGTCATGTTCGAACATTTCCGGGAGGAATTTGTACCAGAGTGCGAAACTGACGACGTCGTGCCGGACATCTTTAATACGTCGAATGAGAGCGAAGATCTTTTCTGATTGCTGAGAAGGGACCATGGGCAAGAGAACCGTATCGGTGAATGATCGTGCACGTCAGATGCTCGCTCAGGAAGCGGCACGCATCATCGTTGAACAGGGCATTCAGGACTTTGGCCTTGCGAAAAGAAAGGCTGCCGACAGACTGGGCCTGTCCGGACGCGGCTCGTTGCCGGGCAACAGCGAAATCCAGGACGCCGTTACTGATCACCTGAAGATTTTTGGCAGGGAATCTCACTTTAATCTTTTGCAGACTCTGCGCCGCGCTGCATTGTCGGCGATGGAAATACTTTCTCCATTTGATCCCCGCCTCGTTGGCCCGGTTCTGAACGGCACGGCCGCTACGAACGCGCCTGTCAATCTCCATGTGTTCTCCGACACGCCCGAGCTAATCGCGTTGACGCTCGATGAAAACCGTCTCCCATACAAGGCTTACGAACGTCGCCTGAAAAGCCGTAGGGATTTAGCCAAGACCTTTGCTGGCTACCGATTTCTGCATGACGACCTGTCAATTGAGGCGACCGTCTTCCCTGTAGACGGTATGCGGCAGGCGCCAATCAGCCCTGTCGACGGAAGGCCGATGAAACGCGCCGATCACTCCGCCGTTTTGAAATTGCTTGAATCGGAATCGACGGGGGAATAGATAAGGGGTCAGA
>JAHEFF010000004.1:63039-75558 GCA_024640315.1 Woeseiaceae bacterium | reverse complement strand
AGTGCGAACTCCTCGAGTTTGAGAGCAAGCTCGAACAGGGGTGAGTCGGTGCGACCCATTTGCTTCAGCACCTTATGGCACATCTCACGAATAATCGTAGCTCGCGGATCGAAGTTCTTGTAAACACGGTGGCCGAATCCCATCAGGCGGAACGGGTCATCCTTGTCTTTGGCTTTCGCCACGAACTTCGGAATATTTTTTGCGCTGCCTATTTGTTCCAGCATGCGCAGAACGGCTTCGTTCGCGCCACCGTGAGCCGGCCCCCAAAGTGCCGAGATTCCCGCTGCAATGGCTGAGTAAGGGTTGGCGCCGGAGCTGCCAGCCATTCTCACCGTCGATGTTGAACAGTTTTGCTCATGATCGGCATGCAGAATGAACAGCAGGTCGAGTGCTTCTGCTGCGATCTGATTAATTTCATAATCTTCCGCAGGCACTGCGAACAACATGTGTAACAGGTTCTCCGCATAGTTCAGATCATTCCGTGGATAAATGAACGGCTGCCCCGCTGTCAGCTTGTGGGCGGCAGCGGCAATAGTCGGCAATTTCGCAATGATCCTGTGCGTGAATACCTCACGAGCGTCCGGATTGTGGATATCCATTGTGTCGTGGTAGTAAGCCGACATGGAGCCGACGACAGCCGAAAGAACAGCCATCGGGTGAGCGTCGTAACGGAATCCGTTGAAGAAACGCAGCATGCCCTCGTTCAGCATTGTGTGTGTGCGAATCGACGTATCGAATGCTTTCAGTTCATCCGCTGTCGGCAGCTCTCCGTACAAAAGGAGATACGCAACTTCAATAAAGTTCGAATGCTTGGCGAGCTGTTCTACCGGGTAACCCCGGTACATGAGAACGCCTTCCTTGCCGTCGATGAATGTGATGTCACTGTCACAGCTACCAGTCGATACAAACCCGGGATCGTAGGTGAAGACACCCTGTTCAGCGAAAAGGCGGCCAATTTCGATGACGTCCGGTCCGGTGGTCCCCTTGCGAATCGGGAGTTCCATCGACTTTCCGTCTGGACTGGTTAGTATGTAAACATCTTTGCTCATCGTTTCCCTAAACCTTTGCCGGCAGATCACCGGCTCATATCGTATACCGCATTGCGTTAAGAAAATGCGGCAGTGATCTCACTAATTCGCCTGGCGCAAGACACGACGAAGCGTCGGCCTGCGACACAACATGGTGCCGGAAGCCGGAAATACGAGCAATTGGCTAAGGCCTAAAAAGTGCCTCTTGGCAGCGCAGACGATTGCGCTAGCCGAGACCGTACTTGCGGCGGAATTTGTCGACCCGGCCACCGGTATCGACAATTTTCTGCTTGCCAGTATAGAAAGGATGACATGCCGAGCAGACCTCGATTGTGAGGTCCTCACCGAGTGTGCTTCGGGTTTTGAATTCGTTGCCGCAACTACAGGTTACATTGATATCGCTGTAATCGGGATGGATTTCGGCTTTCATTTAAGGTCTTCCTTACGGAGCAAGCGCTTGAAAAAGGGCGCGTAGGATATAGCGTAGAACGACCCTCCGCAAGTCAGCTCGTCAGGCGCCGCTGATTTATCCACAAAACCTGTGGATAACTCTGTGAGCAAAAATTGAGTGAGTGCGCTAAGTGGGGATTTTTAAAGAGTAGTTCTTAGAATGTCTATTTTCTGTCCAATTTAATAATTATAGTATTTTCAACATGTTACAGTACCTTTCGGATGACCCGGCTGAGTTTCGGCCCTTATCGCCCCGAAAAAACAGGCATACAATGGTCCTTGTGCATAAGCGCTCCGCTCGCCCGGTCCCGAATCGGGCGCAGAATTGACCTGCAGTTTGCCATCGGCAGAGGCCTTTCAGGGTAAAAACCGCGCCTGAAGGTCGTTCAGGAATCGAAATCCCCTGGCTGACGGCCGCCACCTGCCAACCGATATTTCCTCCAGCAAGCCATCTGCGATTAACTCGTTGAGCGGGTCGCCGAGCGCCGCCATAGCCAGGCCGGTTCGTTGCCAGAGCAATTCAGCGGAAAAACCATCCGACAACCTCAGCACATTCAGCATGAATTCGAAGCCGAGGTCAGCGGAATCGATGCGGCCTGGTTTTGAATCGATCTGCCCGCGTTCTGCCTGCTCCATATACTGAAGCGGATTAGCGGGTTTTCTGTAGCGGTGCGTTACGCCGGCTGAATTCGTCAGCTTGCCGTGTGCACCGGCGCCGACCGCCAGGTAATCGCCGAATTGCCAGTAATTGAGATTGTGGCGACAGCGGTGGCCGCTCCTGGCAAACGCGGAAATTTCATACTGTTCGTAGCCTGCAGCCGACAGAAGGCGATGTCCGTGCTCCTGTATGGCCCAGGCCAGGTCATCGTCCGGCATGTCATCTGGCGGCTTGCTGAAGAATACGGTGTTGGGCTCGAGCGTCAGCTGATACCAGGAAACATGCGGCGGAGACAGCTCGAGGAGCTTTTCGATGTCGCGGGCGGCCCCGGCGATATCCTGTCCCGGCAGTGCGAACATCAGGTCAACATTGATGCTGTTGAAGCCTGCGCTTTGTGCTTCCTCGAAGGTCTTACCGATTTCCTCCGGGCCATGTATCCGGCCAAGCGACCTGAGACTATCCTGATCAAAGCTCTGCGCACCTATGGACAACCGGTTTATGCCGGCATCGCGATAAGCAGGCAGACTGTCATGCTCGACGGTTCCCGGGTTGGCCTCCATGGTGATTTCGCAGTCATCATCCAGCGAGAGTCGCCGTTGGCATTCGTCGAGAATGGTCTTGATCTGTGCAGGACTGAACAGGCTGGGTGTCCCACCGCCCAGAAAGACGCTTTCCACGGCCCGGGCGCCTGCTTTTGCCGACTCCGCCTGCAAATCACTGACCAGCGCAGCCACGTATCTGCCAAACGGCGCATCATCGCCGGCCTTGTGTGAGTTGAAGTCACAATACGGACACTTCCGAACGCACCATGGCAGATGCAGGTAAAGCGAAAGCGGCGGAAGCGGACGGTCCATCAGCGGCGCCGACCGGGCTCCTGTAACACATCACAGAGCGCCCGGAAGGCCTTGCCGCGATGGCTTACGGCATTCTTTTCCTCGCGACTCATCTCGGCCCCCGTTTTTTGCGAAACGGTGTCGAGAAACACCGGGTCATAACCGAAACCGCCGGAACCCCGTCGCTCGCGCAATATCGTGCCCCGCCACACCGCCTCGACGACGATCGGCTCATGTTGGTTTGCGGGAAATACAAGCACCGCCGCACAGTGAAATCCACCGCCACGCCTGTCATCGGGGACGTCCTGCATTTGCTGTAGCAACAATTCCAGGTTGTCTTCGTCGCTGGCACCCTCACCGGCATAACGCGCGGAGTACACGCCCGGACGTCCATCCAGTGCGTCCACTACAATTCCGGAATCGTCAGCCATAGCGGGCAGACCTGACTGATTTGCGGCAAATCGAGCCTTAAGAAGTGCGTTTTCAACAAACGTGGTGCCGGTTTCCTCAGGCGACTCGATGCCAAAATCCGACTGCGCAACAATTTCCACGTCCAACCCGGCAAATATGTCAGCAATCTCACGAATCTTTCCCGCATTGCCGCTCGCCAGAACGATCCTGTCAATCCCGGCCAATACCATTCAGGTCAATCCGCTCCGTCAATCGCGGCAATTTGTGCCGCGAGAATTTCATCAATTCCCTTCGCTGCAAGAAAAAGCAGCGCATCGAACTCGCCGCGATCGAACGCGTGCCCCTCTGCGGTCCCCTGTACCTCAACAAATCTCCCGGCATCATTCATGACGATATTCATATCCGTCTCGGCCTGGGAGTCCTCATCGTAATCAAGATCGAGCACGGGCGTGCCGTTGAATATTCCGACGGATACAGCAGCGATCTGCCCGTGCAATGGATTCTTCTTGAGCTGCCTGCGTCGACAAAGACGATTCATCGCTATCTGCATCGCTACAAACGCGCCACTTATCGCAGCCGTTCGCGTACCCCCGTCAGCCTGCAACACATCGCAATCGAGCGTCACTGTTTTTTCACCCAGCGCAGACATATCAGTAGCGGCCCGCAAAGACCTGCCGATCAAACGCTGGATTTCCTGGGTACGTCCTGATTGTTTGCCCCGCGCCGCTTCCCTCCCGGATCGCGAGTGCGTGGCACCGGGAAGCATGCCGTACTCGCCGGTAACCCAGCCCTTGCCGCCACCGCGTAACCAGATAGGCACTCGGTTCTCGACGCTGGCGGTGCAAAGCACGCGAGTGTCACCAAACACGGCGAGAACGCTGCCTTCGGCGTGCTTTGTATAGTCAGTTATAAATTGCACCGTTCTCAATTGATCCGGTGCGCGGCCACTCGGTCGCATGGGTATCTCCTCGGTCAGAGCGCGTGAGAGTGAAGAGTACCCTTAATCGCCGAGCCAGAGCAGCGCAGTACCTGTCGTATTATCACTGTACGGGGCATTCATGGTCAGCGCCTTCATGCTCAGTGCCTTCAGATTGTCCGCAAGACTCATTGTCGTGCGCGTCGAAATCTCGGCAATCTCGGCATCGTTCATGCCTGACCATAAACCATCCGAGCAGGCCAGTAACACATCGCCTTGCTCCAGATTCATCTTGCGAGTGATGCTCATATCCGGCACCGGCGCGTCACCACCAATGCAACACTCGACGAAATTTCTCATGGGGTGATCAAGCGCCTCTTCCTCGGTAATTGCGCCTTCCTGGATCAGCACCTCGACGTGGCTGTGATCACGCGAGCGGGTAATGACCCGACCCTGGCGCATTTGATAGATCCTGCTATCACCAATGTGCGCCCACCACGTGCCACCTTCCTGAATCAGGCAAACTGCGCAGGTCGCCCGCGGCCGAAAGTCCACCGCGTGATCTTTGCCTAAACCGACGACTTCATCGTGAGCCTGAGACAGCGCCATGTACAGAAAACCCTGCGGATCGAATATGGGCAGGGTCGCCGATGTGAACAGGTCCTGTACCACCTTCATACCGATCTCGGCGGCAGCCGCGCCATCAGCATGACCGCCCATACCGTCGAAAACCAGCATGATGGCGGCATCTTCGGCGACGACCACCGCAGCGCGGTCCTGATTGTCCTGACGGTCTCCAAGCGCGGAGACTTTCGCATATTCGATTTTCATGTGGTGGGTTTGCGGACCTTTACGGGTGGCCGGCGTCGGCCCGCCAGCTTAAAATAAATGACCGAATAAGCAAAACCTGTAAGACTGCAGGCGATCTTTTTGGCGGATTCGGCAGCAATTATTGCGAGACTTTCGTCTCTTGTCTGTGATCGGCGCACAGTTATAGCGGCAGAACTCAAAAAAGCTGCCCGGGGAATATTCATGTTGAACAGTATGACCGGCTTTGCCCGGGAGGCAGCGGAGACGTCCTTCGGGACACTGACCTGCGAGTTGCGGACCGTAAACCACCGATTCCTCGATGTGCAGTTTCGGCTGCCCGAGGAACTCAGGCCGAAGGAAGTCGAACTACGTGGAAAAATCAGCGAGGCACTGAAGCGAGGCAAGGTCGAATGCTCGATTCACCTTCGCAGGGGTTCGGCAGAAAATACCGATCTTTTGCTGAATAAGGACCTGGTGCAGCAGATCGCCTCCAGAGTCGGCGAAATTTCAGCACTGATTCCCGAAACCCGCGCACTCGACCCGATCGACATATTACGCTGGCCCGGAGTTGTAGCCGAGCCCGAAATCGATACGGAGCCCCTGCTTGCCGAGGCTGTCGCGGTGATCAATGTTGCGCTCGAATCGCTGGCCTCGATGCGTGGAAACGAGGGCGAGCGACTAGGGCAGATGATTGAATCGCGGCTCACGGAGACCCTGGAGATTGCCGCGCGTGTTCGCCAGCGCATGCCTGAGGTCCTCGCGGCTGTCCGGGCAAAGCAACAAGAAAGAATCGACAAGCTGGATGTCGAGGCTGATCCGGCGCGACTTGAGACAGAACTGGCACTGATCGCGCAAAAGCTCGACGTGGACGAAGAGCTCGACCGGCTCGAGAGTCACGTTAGTGAAGTCCGCTCCGCCCTCGCCAGCCCCGAACCCGTTGGACGGCGGCTGGATTTCCTGATGCAGGAACTGAACCGCGAAGCGAATACCCTCGGTTCAAAATCTGCCGACACGGAAACCACCAAGGCGGCCGTCGATCTCAAGGTATTGATCGAGCAGATGCGCGAGCAAATTCAGAATATCGAGTAAGTCACATGGATTCGGCCGCATCATTATTCGTCATCGCCGCACCATCAGGTGCGGGCAAAACCACCCTGGTCAAAGCGCTGGTTGAACGCAATCCAGCGTTGAAGTTTTCAATTTCGTTTACGACGCGAAAGCAACGCGTCACCGAGGAGAATGGACGCGACTATTTTTTCGTAACGGCCGACGAATTCGACGCCCTAAAACAAAATGGCGAGCTGCTGGAGTCTGCCTTGGTCTTCGACAATTCCTACGGAACCAGTCGCTCACAGGTAGAAGAACATCTTGCCAATGGCGATCACGTTATCCTGGAAATCGACTGGCAAGGTGCACGGCAGGTGCGGCAATCAATGCCGGGTTGCGTCACGATCTTTATCCTGCCGCCGTCACGTACTGAGCTTGAGCGACGACTTCGCGGTCGCCGCACAGATTCCGCTGAGGTCATCGCCAGGCGGCTTCGGGATGCGCTTGGCGACATGTCGCATTGGGATGAATTCGACTACGTCATTATTAACGACGATCTTGATCGTGCCGTCACCGAGCTCGAGGCTGTGATTGCGGGCGCCGGCCAGAATAACCGCGTCAGCAACCCGAAACTCAAGCAAAGCATTAAAAATATACTGGTCTAGCTTGCCAAAATTGGGATAAACTGGTGGGTCTTGTGTTTTAGAAAGGCCCTCAGGGCCGACTTTGGAGTAAGGATTTCATGGCCAGGATTACGGTCGAGGATTGTCTGCAGAACATTGAAAATATTTTTGAGATGGTGCTGGTTGCCGCCAAACGCGCTCGTCGCGTAGCGCATGGCGCCGATGCCATGGTCGAGCTGGAAAACGACAAGCCCACCGTGATTGCCTTGCGGGAAATTGCCGAGGGTCACATTACGCCGGCGATCCTGGAAGAAATTGACCAGCCGATGCCAGAAGAATTTATGCCGCCCGAGAATTCCGACGAAATCATGCCGATGCGCGGAATCTCCATAGGCGACTAAGCCACACCGGGTGCTATTCGGTGCCCTGCAGGGCTGTCGAGCCCGTCACGACACCTCCCCAATTAGCCAGCTGTCCGCTGGCCTGTGGCCGTATTGGGATATCATGAGATATGGATTACGCCGCCGCACTTCTGTCAAGACTTCCTGGCACGTCGCCAAGACGTAGCAAGGACATTCGGCACCTTGTAGAGACGCTGGAGACCTACCTGCCGCCTGAATTCATCGAGACGGTGACAAGGGCCTACGAGTTCGGCGCCATCGCCCACCAGGGGCAAACCCGGCTTTCCGGCGAGCCCTACATTTCTCACCCGGTAGCGGTCGCGCAGACCCTTGCCGATATGCATCTTGATTCACAAACCATCGTTGCGGCGATTCTTCACGATGTTGTCGAAGATACGGAGGTTTCGATTTCGACACTGGAAGAGGAATTTGGCGCCGAAGTCGCGACGCTGGTGGACGGCGTCAGCAAACTGGACCAGATGGAATTTACCAGCCGCGCCGAAGCTCAGGCCGAAAGTTTCCGCAAAATGATGCTCGCAATGATTGAAGACATTCGCGTCATCCTCGTCAAGCTTGCCGACAGAATGCACAACATGGAAACGCTCGGCGCGATGCCGCGCGAAAAGCGGGCGCGCATCGCTCGCGAGACGCTCGAAATTTATGCTCCGATCGCTAACCGGCTTGGCATAAATCACATGAAAGTCGCGCTGGAGGATTTGGGATTCCGGTACCTGCACCCCTATCGGTACGCGGTGCTGCAAAACGCACTTAGAAAAAGTAAGGGAAGCCAGCGGCAGATCGTCAAGCGCATATCGGAGCGCATCATGAAGGCGATGGAAGAGGAGGGCATCGAGGGAGAAGTGCGCGGTCGGGAAAAACACCTGTACAGCATTTACAAGAAGATGGCCGGCAAGAAACGCCTGCTGAACGACGTCGCAGATGTCTATGGTTTTCGCATCGTCGTCAACGACGTTAATACCTGCTACCGACTGCTCGGTATCGTGCATGGCCTTTACAAGCCGATGCCGGGACGCTTTAAGGATTACATCGCGATCCCCAGGGTCAATGGTTACCAGTCATTGCACACGACCCTGTTCGGACCCAAAGGAATGCCGCTGGAAGTACAGATCAGAACGACGAACATGGACAGAGTGGCCGAAGCAGGTGTCGCCGCCCACTGGCAATACAAAGCCATTGACAAGACCACAGCCACTCCGCAGCGCCGTGCCCGTGACTGGCTGGCGCGGCTTGATGAGATTCAGCAGACCGGCACTTCCGAGGAGTTTCTCGAGAGCGTCAAGGTTGATCTTTTTCCGGACAAGATTTACGTGTTCACGCCGAAAGGCGACATCATGCCGTTACCGAAGGGTGCAACGGTTGTCGACTTCGCGTACGCGGTGCACACCGACGTGGGCGATCGTTGCGTTGCCGGCAAGGTCGATCGCACCCTGGTGCCGCTAAGGACACCGCTGCACAACAGCCAGACCGTTGAAATCATCACCGCGCGTGGCGCGAAACCGAACCCGAACTGGGTTTCGTTCGTCACGACAGCAAAGGCCAGGTCGGCAATCCGCCAGTACATGAAGAACATGCGCGCCACAGACTCCGTAGATCTGGGCAGGCGTTTGCTCGACAGATCGCTCAAAGACCTGGGCTCGTCACTCAGGAAGATCGGCAAGGTCCGGCTGCGCGAGACTCTGGATGAGCTTGGACTGGAAGACGCCAATGAACTCTATGCCCAGCTGGGCCTGGGCGAACGTTTGGCTCCGCTCACAGCACGCTTCCTGATGGGCCAAAAACACGAAGGCGATGATCCGCAGTCGGCAAGCCTGGTGATTGCGGGTACGGAAGGCATGGTGGTCAGCTACGCGAAGTGTTGCTACCCGATTCCTGGCGATAACGTAATGGGTTACCTGAGCGCCGGCCGTGGTGTGGTCATTCATCGCAATGCCTGTGGCAACCTGATTAACTTCCGCAAACAACCGAAGAAATGGCTGACTGTTAGTTGGGAAGAAAGTATCGATCGTGACTTCGCCAGCCAGATTCATGTCGATACGGTCAACAAGACCGGCGTGCTTGCGGAGGTCGCCGCTGTGATTGCAGATTCACATTCGAACATCGAGGAAGTATCAGTCACCAACCGGCACCAGGACACGTCCGCGATGACGTTCCTGCTGCAGGTAAAAGATCGGACACATCTTGCACATATCATGCGGAATGTTCGCAAGATGCCAAACGTAAAAAGCGTGAGCCGCGACAGCGCCTGAACAAAAACCAGAGAACGGAGAACAAAGTTGAGCAAGAAAAGAATACACACAGACGATGCGCCATCGGCAATCGGCACATATTCACAAGCAATCCAAAGCGGCAACCTCGTGTTTATGTCAGGGCAGATTCCGCTCGACCCGGCCTCGATGGAAGTGATTGATGGAGATTTCGCTGCAAGAGCTCATCGGGTTTTCCAGAATCTGAAAGCGGTGGCAGAGGCGGCCGGGGGAAATCTCGACCAGGTTGTAAAAATGACCATCTACCTGACAGATCTCGATAATTTTGCCGTCGTCAATAGCGTCATGGCGGAATATTTCACCGAGCCATATCCTGCCCGCGCAGCACTCGGCGTCAGGTCGCTACCAAAAGGTGTCGACATTGAAGCTGAGGCCATACTCGCTCTGTAGCCCGGCGCAGGGTGGACGAAAACGCACCCGGTCTTTCATCTCCCTTGACGGTGCTGAAAGGCGTCGGACCGGCACTTGCGAAAACACTGTCACGACTCGACCTGCATCGAGTCGGCGACCTGCTGTTTTTGCTGCCGCTTCGATATGAAGACCGGACGACCCTGCATCGCATAGGTTCCGTAAAGCCCGGTATGCGCTGCCTGGTCAGCGGTGAAGTGCTGCTGGCGGAAACAGTTTATCGTGGCCGACGCAGTTTGCTGGTCAGGATTAGCGACGGCAGCGGCCAGATGACACTGCGATTCTTCTATTTCTCACGGCAACAGGAAGCGCAGTTCACGAATGGGGTCAGTGTAAGTTGTTTCGGCGATGTTCGCCCCGGACCGGTCGGCCTGGAAATGGTACATCCGGAATACCGCGTCCTGCGAAAGGACCAGCAACCCGTGGTTACTGACGCATTGACACCGGTTTATCCAATGACGGAGGGTGTACAGCAAGGCAGGCTGCGAAACCTCGTGGCTCAAGCCCTTACGATAATGAAAAAGGCACCGCCGGCCGAGTTGCTGCCGGCGGAGGTCCTCAACGAACTGGACCTGCCAACGTTGAGCGCGGCGCTTCAGTATTTGCATTCGCCGCCGCCCGACACTGACCTCGCCAGCATCGAAACCGGCCGACATCCGTGCCAGATGAGGCTGTCGTTCGAAGAGTTGCTTGCTCACTACATGAGCTTGAGGCACCTCAGGAATCTCGCCAACCAGGAAGGTGCACAGCCATTGGAAGCCGGCTCGGCATTGCAGCGGAGGTTTATCGACAGCCTGCCCTATACACTGACCGGGGCCCAAAACCGCGTTATTGCAGAAATCGGGGCAGACCTGCAGGAACCACACCCCATGATGCGCCTTATCCAGGGCGACGTCGGTTCCGGCAAAACTGTGGTTGCAGCCGCTGCGTGTGCGCAGGCGGTAGCTGGCGGGGTGCAGGCAGCCGTCATGGCACCAACTGAATTGTTGGCCGAACAGCACTGGAGCAGCTTCTGTGGCTGGTTCAAGGACCTCGGCATCGAACTAGCCTGGCTATCGGGCAGTCAGAAAAAGTCGCAGCGGCAGACATCGCTTGAAGCCATCAGCAGCGGTCAGGCGAACATCGTGATTGGAACTCATGCGCTGTTTCAGGAGGGCGTCGAATTCTCGAACCTCGCGCTGGTAGTGATCGACGAACAGCATCGTTTCGGTGTGCATCAGCGGGTCGCATTGCGGGACAAGGGCGCAAGCGGGAAAGTCCATCCGCATCAGCTCGTCATGACAGCTACGCCTATTCCGCGAACCCTGGCGATGGCGGCTTATGCAGATCTCGATACATCGATCATCGATGAACTGCCGCCCGGGCGTCAGCCCGTCACGACCATCGCCTTGCCTGATACGCGTCGCGCAGAAGTGATTGGGCGAGTTCGTGATGCGTGTTCAGACGGACAACAGGCCTACTGGGTATGTCCGCTAATCGACGAGTCCGAGGTACTCGACTACCAGGCTGCCGAGGCAAGCTACCAGATGCTCACCGAGTCGCTCGCTTCGCTACGCGTCGGCATGGTGCATGGCAGGATGAAGAATTCGGCGCGTGACAAGGTCATGCGCGCATTCAAGTGTGGCGAAATCGATGTGCTTGTTGCAACCACGGTCATCGAGGTCGGCGTGGATGTGCCGAACGCCAGCCTGATGATCATCGAAAACTCAGAACGCATGGGACTATCGCAATTACACCAGCTGCGTGGTCGGGTCGGGCGCGGTGCGGAGCAAAGCCACTGCGTCATGCTTTACAAGCAACCTCTGGGCCAGCTCGCCAAGAGCCGCCTTGGTGTACTTCGGGAAACCAATGATGGCTTCGTTGTCGCACAACGTGACCTCGAGTTACGAGGGCCGGGTGAGTTGCTGGGCACAAAACAAACGGGGCTTCCCGACTACCGGATCGCAAATCTGGTTCGCGACGCAGACCTGATGCCGGCCGTGCAAAAAGCGGCGGAAGTGATTCACCTGAGCCACGCGAAGTCGGAATACCATATTGTCTCGAGATGGTTGGGGCACGCCCACCATTACGGGAAGGTATAGATGTCTGCAAATACGGTAGACTCATTGCCGGTCCACTGGCGAGCAAATTAACGACGGTGAATACGCCCGTTAAGAAAACACAATCGTTCCGCATCGCGCCCGGGTTGGTTACGCAGCTCAGAAACTATGTAGAGCTGATGCGACTCGACAAACCAATTGGTGTCTGGCTGCTTTTGTGGCCTACGCTTTGGGCGCTGTGGATTGCTGGAGAAGGCCACCCCGATGCCGGAGTTTTCACGGTCTTCATGGTTGGCGTAATTGTCATGCGTTCGGCAGGCTGTGTGCTCAATGATTTTGCCGATCGCAATATCGATCCGTATGTTGAACGAACACGTACACGCCCTATAGCTTCCGGTGCCGTCGCCCCGGCTGAAGCGCTAACCTTGTTTGTTGCTCTTTCCCTGATTGCGGTCGGTCTCGCTGCCATGCTGAACCGGCCAGCCCAGGTTCTTGCCGTTATCGGCGCCGGCCTGACGATAATCTATCCGTTCATTAAGAGATTTATTTCCATACCTCAGTTTATTCTCGGCGCGGCATTTGGCTGGGCGGTACCCATGGCGTTTGCCGC
>JAHEFF010000004.1:0-62939 GCA_024640315.1 Woeseiaceae bacterium | reverse complement strand
AACAACGAATGCGTTTTTCAGATTTCTGCTCCTTTCAACTGCAGTCAGGCCTGACTGCGAGCGGGTTGCCCTGATCCGCATGGCCGGCTGAATAATCGGCAGCTTCGTTGCCCTCCCCAGGGGGCGGCACAGTTCGTGGGCCTGGTTGAAACCTCGGGTAACGTGACGCCATCGATGCAGTGGCACAGGAATCAGTGCGTCGCATTCTTTGAAGTCAGTGCGCAAGACGGGTAGCAGGAATTCCGCGAATGCCGGCGCCAGGGTCAATTGCCGTCGGAATTTCATTTTTTTGAGCGCGGTATCGACGGGAAACGCGTAATGAAATGGTGCGCGTGCCCGACTGAAGTTCGGCAGGCGTTGCTGGCATGCAGCACAGTTGATCCCGATGGCCAGCGCAAGGGTCACCGGTTGACCGCAACGATCACAAAAACGATCGTTCCACGGCAGCACTTTGACGCAAAGCCTGCAAATGCGTGTGCCACTGGCAGGCAACCCGCATAAAACGCAGATACTGCCAAAAAGACCCCCGGGCTTCAGCGTCAGCATGTATCAAGCTTCCACCGACAGCTCAACGACAACATCTGGCAAATCCGGCCAGTGCCTGCAAAAACGTATACTGCGCGACATGAGTGGCGATTCATCAGAACTGAAGGCACGCGACGTGCGAAGACGATTCGACTTCGCGGCAGCACGCTTCGACGAGGCGGACTTCGTTCATCGCAGAAGTTTCGAAGGGCTGCAGGAGCGGCTCGCACCGCTGCTGATCAAGCCGGAGCATATCCTGGACCTGGGTTCCGCGACCGGGTCAGGTAGCAGGCAGCTCGCGAAGTCGTTCCGCAAGGCGAGGGTCATCAGCCTGGATATTTGTGGGCCCATGCTCACGCGCGCCAAAGCCGGACGAACGATGTTTGCGAAGACTCGGGAAGTGCAGGCCGACGCGTCAAAACTGCCCTTGCGGACGGGCAGCATCGATCTCATCGTTGCGAATATGCTGTTGCCGTGGATCGGTGACCTGACCGCCTGCTTCTCCGAGGTTGCGCGAGCGTTGAAGAAGGGCGGCGTATTTACATTTGCCACGCTTGGACCGGACAGCCTCGCATCACTCAGACACGCCTGGGAGCTCGCCGACGGCTCGGATCACATTCACAAGTTTGCGGACATGCACGACGTCGGAGACTCGCTGGTGAGGGCGGGATTGACGGATCCGGTGCTGGATGTCGACAGGCTGGCCGTCGCGTACCGGGACACGACTTCGCTGTTTCGCGATTTGTCGGCGTGCGGCGCCAGAAACTGCCTCACGGAGCGCCGCCGGACGCTGACAGGCAAAAGGCGATTTCGCGCTATGCAGGACAATCTGCTCCGAACAGGCGGAGATGGCGGCGTGACGGTAGACGTTGAAATCGTCTACGGCCATGCCTGGGGCTCCGGCCCGCGTTCACCGGTCGGTGAGTTTCATGTCGATCCCGGATCCATCCGGCGGCTTCGCGAAGAATGAATTGCGCAATGCGAAAATCTTGTTTACCCGCTCAAAACAGGGTCTATAACACATTGTTTTAATACATCTTTTCTGCCGGCACATTAATGGCCCATTGTTGCATGCGGCAATTCCTTTGAGTACACTGCGCGTGCTTTTTTGACCGGTCCGCACCTACTCTGAGTTGATACCCCCTGCTTACTCGTTTAGATTCAGTCTAAACTGACTGGAACGAGCTATTAACCGTGTTGCGTGGATTACATATTGAAGGTCTGAGGCTGCAAATTAGAAAATGGTGGATTGCGGCAATGAACAGCCGCCAGGTGAATTTCCAATGATTCGAAAACTGTGTACGGGTGTGCTGCTGCTCGCCGCCTCCAGCAATGCGCTTGCTGACTGGGCCATCAATATGCCGAAGGGTATTACCGAGCTCAGCGCCGAAACCCATCAAATACACATGATTATCTTCTGGTGGTGTGTCGCCATCGCCGTCGTCGTATTTGGCGCGATGATCTATTCGCTGTTTGCGCACCGTAAGTCGAAAGGCGCCGTGCCGGCGACTTTTTCACACAGCATGACTGCAGAGGTCATCTGGACGGTTATCCCGGTGGTGATTCTACTCATCATGGCGGTACCTTCCGCGGAGCTCATGATCAAGCTTGAAGATACACGCGACCCCGATCTGACCATTGTGGCCACGGGCTATCAGTGGAAGTGGCACTACACCTACCAGGGTGAAGACGTAGCGTATTACAGCACCCTCGCACGAAACAGCGCAGCGGCAAGGCGCCGTGGATCGGGTATTGACCCGAGCACTGTCGACAACTACCTGTTGGATGTCGACAATCCGCTGGTTATTCCGCAGGGCGCCAAAGTGCGCCTGCTCCTGACGTCAAATGACGTCGTGCATGCCTGGTGGGTTCCCGACCTCGCTATAAAGAAAGACGCCATCCCCGGATATATGAACGAGACCTGGTTCAAGGCTGAGCAGACCGGCACCTTCCGCGGACAGTGCGCAGAACTTTGCGGCATGGATCACGGCTATATGCCGATTGTGGTTGAAGTACTGGAGCCCGCCGAATTCCAGGCCTGGCTCGAAAATGAAAAGGGTGGCGCTACTTCGCTTGCTGCCACCAGCGGAGAACAGAAATGAGCGGCGCAATAACAGACGCACACGCGGACCATATTGAACACGACGACCACGGCCCGACAAAGGGCTGGCGCCGATGGCTTTATGCGACGAATCACAAGGACATCGGCACGATGTACCTGCTGCTTAGTCTCGTTATGTTTTTCGTCGGCGGTTCGATGGCGCTGATCATTCGCTCGGAGCTGTTCACACCTGGCCTGCAGTTCGTCGACCCGGCGTTCTTCAACCAGATGACGACGATGCATGCACTGATCATGGTATTCGGTGCGGTGATGCCCGCCTTTGTCGGTCTCGCGAACTGGATGATTCCGTTGATGATTGGCGCGCCCGATATGGCGCTGCCGCGCATGAATAACTGGTCATTCTGGATCCTGCCGGTCGCATTCGGCATCCTGGCTTCCACGCTGTTCATGCCGGGCGGCGCACCTGCCAGCGGCTGGACGATGTACCCACCGCTCGTGCTACAAACCGGCGATGCATTTCCGTTCCTGATCTTCTCGGTCCACCTGATGGGTCTGTCGTCGATCATGGGTGCGATCAATGTCATTGTGACGATCATCAACATGCGAGCGCCGGATATGTCGCTCCTCAAAATGCCGATGTTCGTCTGGACCTGGCTGATCACGGCCTACCTGCTGATCGCGGTGATGCCCGTACTGGCTGGCGCCGTGACTATGCTGTTGACGGACCAGTTTTTCGGCACCAGCTTCTTCCTCGCCGCCGGTGGCGGGGATCCCGTGATGTTCCAGCATATATTCTGGTTCTTCGGTCACCCCGAGGTCTACATCATGATCCTGCCGGCTTTTGGTGTCGTCTCCGAAATTATTCCGACGTTTTCGCGGAAACCGCTTTTCGGCCACGACTCGATGGTCTACGCAGCATCAAGCATCGCGTTTCTTTCTTTCATCGTCTGGGCGCACCACATGTTCACCGTCGGCATGCCGCTGACGGGCCAGATGTTTTTCATGTTTGCTACGATGCTCATCGCGGTGCCGACCGGTGTGAAAGTATTCAACTGGATGGCGACTATGTGGCGTGGCTCGATGACGTTCGAAACGCCCATGCTGTTCTCGCTCGGCTTCCTCTTCCTGTTCACCATCGGTGGGTTTTCCGGCCTGATGCTCGCGATAGCGCCGGCTGATATCCAGTATCACGACTCGTATTTCGTTGTGGCGCATTTCCATTACGTGCTGGTGCCGGGGTCGATTTTTGCCCTGATGGCAGCGGTTTATTACTGGATGCCGAAATGGACCGGTCATTTCTATAACGAAAGCCTCGGCAAGCTGCATTTCTGGCTGTCGACCATATTCGTCAATGTCACGTTTTTCCCGATGCACTTCCTGGGTCTGGCCGGCATGCCGCGAAGAATTCCCGACTACTCAACACAATTTACGGACTTCAATTCAATTGCCAGCGTCGGTGCAATCGGCTTCGGCTTATCACAGCTGCTGTTCGTCTATGTTGTGTATCAATGCGCTCGCAAGAAAGGTGAGGTTGCGTCGCAAGCCGTTTGGGACAATCCGAGGGGGCTCGAATGGACCGTACCGTCGCCCGCGCCATATCACACGTTTGCAACGCCACCGAAGATTTCGTCGGACGCTGCATTTTCGTAACGATGGACGACATGGAACGAAAAAAAGGTATTCGCAGGACCACGCTCATTATGGTGGCAATTGCCCTGACCTTTTTTTTCGGCTTTATCCTGCTGGGCGTCATCAGGTCCTGAACCATTATGAGCGACAACCGACAACCTGAACCCATCAGCACAAAGGCCCTGACGCTTCGTCTGCTGGCACTCGCTGTCGGCATGTTCGGCTTTGGTTTCCTGTTGGTGCCGATTTACGACGTCTTCTGTGAGATCACCGGATTCGGCGGAAAAACGAACGCCGAGGCAGTGACGAACATTTCAACGACGGCCGATGAGTCCCGTGAAATCAGCCTGGAATTTGTCACCACGGTCAACCAGTACGCTCCGTGGGAGTTTCATTCCGAGCTGGATGGTATGACCGTACATCCCGGCGGACTGTACGAAGCGTACTTCATCGCGACAAACCTTACAGACAAGCACAAGATCGCCCAGGCAGTGCCGAGTGTCGCACCGCAACAAGCCGCTGCCTATTTCAAAAAGCTCGACTGCTTTTGTTTTTCAAACCAGGAATTCATGCCTGGTGAAGAGAAGATGATGCCGGTTCGATTCGTCGTTGACTCGGACCTGCCGGAATACATCGACACAATCACACTTTCCTATACTTTCTTTGATACGGCCAGGCTCACGGATAATTCAGTCGAGATGGCGCATCCCGGACACAGCAAGCAATAAATTCGGATCTCACCATGGACCACGCAGAAGACCACTATTACGTACCTCACGAAAGCCACTGGCCCATCGTTGGCTCGGCGGGCTTGTTATTTCTCATGATTGGCGTTTCGGTTTGGCTAAACGGTGCCGATGCCGGTTTCTGGATAATGATGACCGGTGTAGCCATCGTCATTTTCATGCTTATCGGCTGGTTCGGTCAGGTGATCGGCGAAAGCGAGGGTGGTCGTTACAATGCCCAGGTCGACATGTCTTTTCGAATGGGCATGTTCTGGTTCATTTTCTCCGAAGTCATGTTTTTCTCGGCATTCTTCGGCGCACTGTTTTATGCGCGAAACATGGCTGTGCCCTGGCTTGGCGGAGAGAGTAACAACTTCTTTACCAATCTCCTGATTTGGGGAGATTTCGAAAGCACGTGGCCGACCAATGGGCCCGGCAATCTTGGTGGTGAATTCGAAGTAATGGGTCCATTCGGCCTGCCGCTCATTAATACGGCGATTCTTCTGACCAGTAGTGTCACGGTGACCATCGCGCACCATGCGCTCATTCATGGCCAGCGTAATCTGCTGAAGGTGTTCCTGGCAGCGACGTTTATCCTGGGCTTTATTTTCGTCTTCCTCCAGGCTGAGGAATATATCGAGGCCTATCAGCACATGAACCTTACGCTGTCGTCCGGGATTTACGGTTCGACGTTTTTCATGTTGACTGGATTCCACGGCATGCATGTCACCATCGGCGCCATTATGCTGACCATCATCTGGCTGCGAGTCATGAAAGGCCATTTCACCGCTGATCGTCACTTCGCGTTCGAGGCGACTGCGTGGTATTGGCACTTCGTCGATGTGGTCTGGGTAGGTCTCTACGTCTTTGTTTACTGGATGTAATAGCACTCATTTTAGGGGAAGCGCTAAAGATCAATCCGCAATCGGCAGGCTCGCAATTTTATTACGTCCAGGCGGATTGGGCACTTCGTAGACGTAGCCTGGGTGGGACTCTGGGTTCTTGTCTACTGGATGTAATTCAGCCGCTCCGTGCAGTGCGATACTTCGTTGAAGTTGCGGCTCGACATGCTCATGCACGTTCACCTGTGCATTCCACGATCCCGGCGGTCAGGATGCTGCGGGTGAAATCCAACCCTGAAAGTAGCCGAAAATCAGGAAGCCGATAAGAATCGCCGAAAGGCCAACACGGATTTTCAATGCCGTCAGGACGCGGGTCGAACCCTGATCGTCCTTCGCCAGGAACCAGAGACCTGATGCCAGGCTGGTGACAATGGCGAGTAAGATGGCTATGAGTATCAATTTCATTATGCTGCTCGAGACTCAATCGGGCGCGTGAGTATATCGTGATCGAAGACCTGTTGAAAAATGAGTTGTTCCTGCGTCTTGTCCCGCCTGTTGCGGGCCTGGCGTTCGTCGGCGTTTTCATCTCGCTGGGTCTTTGGCAGCTCGATCGCGCCGGCGCAAAAGAGGCCCTCATGGATCAGTTCCAGGCCGATGCGCCGTATGCACAGCCCTCTGACTACGGCACGCTGAAGGGATTCGATCGCATTGAGGTATTTGGCCAGTTCCTGGCCGACCGGCAGATCCTGATCGACAATATCCCCAGGAACGGGCGTATCGGCTACTACGTCATCACCCCGTTCCGGCCGTCGAGAAACGACCCCCTGTTACTCGTGAATCGCGGCTGGGTTGCGAAATCAGGCGTGGGCGAGGATGCACCGGATATGACTGTCAACGAGGAATACATGACCGTACAGGGATTGGTCGGCCATTTACCGCGGGTCGCCATTCGACCTGGCGAGGCTTTCGCGGTGCACGGAGACTGGCCACGAACGGCCCTGTACCCGACACTGGATGAAATCGCTGCCGAGCTGGGCGATGACCTCCTGCCGGTTGTCCTGCTACTCAGCCCGGATGCGGGGAACGGCTTCGTCAGAAACTGGGAACCGGACATCAGTGGCCCGATGACGCACTACAGTTACGCATTTCAATGGTTCTCGATGGCCGCGGCGGTTGTTCTGCTCGTCGGCTGGCACATGCGAAAGAGGTTGGGCAGTGGCCGGTCAAAAACCTAGCAGCGGTCGCACACAGGTTGCCATCATCGCGCTGGTTTTTTTCGGGCCGCTGATCCTGGCAACCTGGATGTACAACACGGGGCGATTTACCCCGGAAAGCAGCTCAAATTCCGGCGCACTGCTGGAGCCCCTGGTCAACCTGGGGGACGCGCTGCCCTCATCGCCAATTGTGCCGATGGCTGACGACGTATGGCTGATGGTCTACGCCAATGACGCACCGTGCGAGAAAAACTGCCGTGAGGCACTCTACAGGCAACGCCAGACCCGCCTTATGCTGGGTAAGGAAATGGAGCGGGTCGTCCGGGTCTTCTTGCATGGGGATTCATCGCCCGATACAGTGTTTCTGGAAGGGGAGCACCCGGGCCTCAAAACCATAAGAGATAAGGAGCTGGGAGCACTGCTGGACGATAAGAGACCGGAAGACCTGGTGCCGGGCGGCATCTACCTGATCGATCCTCTGGCTAACCTCGTTATGTACTTTCCACCGGACCTTGATCCGCGGGATATGGTGGAGGATTTGAAGCATTTGCTGAAATTGTCCCGCATAGGCTGACATTTTGACCGCAAGAACCATGCAACATAGCGTCATGTGGCGCGACTTCTATGAGCTGACCAAGCCAAAGGTTGTCATGTTGATCGTGTTCACGGCGATCGTCGGCATCGTCCTCGCCGTGCCAGGCTGGCCAGGCCTCGTGCCACTGGTGGTGGGATCATTAGGTATCGGGCTCGCCGCGTCATCCGCAGCCGTGATCAACCACGTCCTCGATTCGCGCATTGATGTCCTGATGTCGAGAACCCACAACCGTCCACTGGCCCAGGGAAGGCTATCCGACTTTCAGGCCCTCACCTTTGCATTCGTTCTTTGTCTCCTTGCGATGCTGATGCTGTGGTTTATCGTCAACCCCCTCACGGCCATACTTACATTCAGCTCGCTGATTGGCTACGCCATCATTTACACAGTGTTCCTGAAAAGAGCCACGCCGCAAAATATCGTGATCGGAGGCGCGGCCGGAGCAGCGCCGCCGGTACTTGGATGGACCGCGGTAACGGGCGAAATTCACAGTGATGCACTATTGCTGTTCCTCATCATCTTCACCTGGACACCGCCGCATTTTTGGGCGCTGGCCATCGCCAAAAAGGATGACTACGAGCGAGTAGGAATTCCAATGCTGCCTGTCACCCACGGCGAGCAGTTTACCCGCAAGCACATATTCCTCTATACGGTGCTGCTGGTTCTGGTCACGATCGTTCCCTATCTCACGGGAATGAGTGGTCTGATTTATCTCGTGTCCGCTATCGGCCTCGGCGGTGTCTTTCTGTACTACGCAATACGCATGCAGACCGATATCGACAAAGAACTTCCGATGCGTGTGTTTCGGTTTTCGATTACCTACCTGATGCTGCTGTTTGCGGCCCTTTTGGTCGATCACTACTTCATTATTCGCATCGGCCTTTAGCTCTCTGGTTCTCATTTTCAGGGCCCCGCACTTGTGCATCGGCGGCCTGTGACTACACTCGGGCGACATGAGTCCGGTCGACAGACATCAGCAAGCCAGCTTTGACGTGCTTATAAAGCCGCATCTGGAACGGCTGTACCGTCTGTCCTTTCGCCTTGCTGGCAACAAGCATGAAGCCGAGGACCTGTTCCAGGACGTGCTCACCAAAATTTTTCCACGCATGAACGAGCTTCATCAGCTCGAGGAGCCCGGGTCCTGGCTTTGCAGGGTTTTGTACAACCACTTCATCGACAATCGGCGCCGCTATGCGCGGCAGCGACTGGTTGCCGTTAGCGAGGAACACCTGCCCGGCAAGAGCCTTGAGGAGCTGCCCGGCAAGCTGGATCCGGTCGTCGACGCCGAACGCCTGGATAACATAATGCAACTTGATGCTGCTCTTGCGGCGTTGAGCGAAGAACATCGCCTGGTGGTCCTGCTGCACGACTCTGAAGGCTATAAACTCCTTGAGATTCAGGAGATTACGGGCACGCCGGTCGGCACACTCAAGTCCCGCTTACACCGTGCCAGAGCCAGACTGCGGGAAATTCTCTCTGCCGATGGAACCGAACACGGTGCCTGAGCGTGTAAAACACTGAAGAGGATGGAAATCATGACCTGCAAACTGATTGCTGAACAAGTCGACGACTTTCTGGACGGCGAACTCGCCGAAACAGAAAGACTCGCAGTGGAGACGCACGTAACCAGCTGCGCTTCCTGTGAGGCCCTCGTCGTCGAGGCACTCAAACTGCGGGACATGCTGCGAGATTACGGAGAATCGACCATGCCAACTATGGATGCAGCATTTTTTGACAGGTCGATTGCAAGGGCGGCGCACGAAGGCACGAAACGTCAGCGCAGCAGGTGGATAATGACGGGGTTTGGCGGTGCTGTCGCGGCTGCAACGGCCCTCTGGATTGTCAGCAGCGTGTTTCTTGCAACGCCGGACATCACCGAGCCCAGCATACCGTCGGTAACGATGACGCTCGAACAGCCACGAACTCTCAATCTCGTGTTTGCCTCGGCAGTTGCGCTTGAAAACGCCACGATGACGGTCCTGTTACCGGAAGGTGTCGAAGTCGAAGGCTTCGCGGGACAGCGGGAAATCACCTGGATGACCAGCCTGGATGAAGGCCGGAACATCCTGCCACTCACATTGATCGCAACATCGCCGGTCGGCGGCGAGATACTGGCTACCTTGCGGCACGAGGACGATGACAAGACGTTTCGCCTCAAGGTATCGATAATTTAAGGGAGCTTCGGTTCAACCGAAGTATAAAACGGAGTTAGGACAATGAAAGCATTGAAAATGATTTTCGCGAGCATGGTTCTTACCTGTTTCGCGCTATTCCCGGCGGCAGCCCGGGCGGACGATATGGACGACCTGGACGTCACCATGGAAGTCCTCGACAGCGTCGCTGAACTGGACGGCAGAGTTATGGAAATGCTGGGTCCTGAAGCCGAAGCGGACGGGGTTGGCGGTGAGTCCGAAGACCAGGAGTCTGAAGGTGAGTCTGACGAAGACGAGCGGGAAGGCGACGAAGCGCGCGATGAGGAAGAGAACGAGTCTGACGAAAATGATGACGTTCGTGACGAAGAAGACGACGAGTCCGATGATCGTGACTTTGACGACGAGGACTCGGATGACGAAATGGAAGACGACTTCGAGCACGATGAAGACTTCGAGTCTGACGAGGATGAAGAGCACTTTGAAGACGAGAGTGACTTCGACGAGGGCGAAGACCGGGATACCGATGAGCCTGAAGAGGAAGACGAGGAAGACGAAGAGGACGAAATGGAGCCCGAGGACGACGTATAGTCCCGGCGCCACCAGTATCGCCGGATACAGGCACAGGCTGGTGCCTCGATATCAGGGAATCTCCCCCCGCAGTGCGCGCTCGGGGGGATTTTTTTTGCACCACGTCACATTGTTGACACGTAGATAGTGCGAGTTTTCCATAATCAGGCAAAATTCTATGGGAAATACGCTTAGGCGCGAGCCGGCGTTCCCGCAGGAGAAAAGAAGATCAAGGCATCAATGGAAAAGCTGAGGCAAACTGCCGCCGCTCTGCTGATCATCACCATGGCGCACGTCGCCTGGGGAGCCACCGCCAGTGAGCTGTTTGCCGACGGCAATCGCCTTTTTCGTGACGATCTCTACTATGCGGCGCTGTTACGCTATAACGAGGCGATCGAAGCCGGAATGGACACGCCGCTCCTGCACTACAACATCGGCGTTGCCAACTACAAAGCCCAGCAATATGAGCGGGCGCGGGATGCGCTGCTCAAGGCATCCACTTACGCTCCTCTCGCGGCTGTTTCTCACTATAACCTCGGATTGAGTGAATACAGGCTGGGCAACCACGAACAGGCTTTGGACTGGCTGCGGCGCGCAGCCAACCAGGATGAAAGTAAAGACATCGCGCGGCTGGCACGTCGCGCGATCAGCCAAATCGAAGATGAGGTTGCCGAGGAAGCGCCCATTATGGAACGGGCAGTGGTCGTGCAACGCGAGCGACAGTACACAAACCTGGATCTCCGGGTGCGCTCGGGCGTCGGCTTCGATGACAATGCCTTCCGCTCACCGGCAGAGCCGTATCTCGATTTGTCAGATCCCAACCTGCCGGTCATCGTTGTACCCGAAGTTCAGTCCGGTGTTTATATTCCGTTCAGCCTGAGTGCCAGATACCAGGTCAACGCGCTGGAGAACGAAGGCTTCTTTGGCTCTTATCGATTCGGCGGGCGTTTCTACCAGGACAAAGCACTGGACAATGCGGATGAGTACTTGCAGGAAGTCGCTTTCGGCAGTGAATATCGCAAGCGCGAGGACGACAACGAAACGCGTGTTTACAGTGCGTTCAAGATCGCCCAGCACGAAGAGAATTATTACGATCCGGACAACGGTAACAATCGTGACATCAATGGTATCGACATATCGGATCGTATGTCCTACCTGCGATACGGACCAGAGTTCTGGGGGCGGAAAACACTGGGCAGGTATTCATTCGGCTTTCGCGCTAAAGGGCAGCTGTGGAACTACAAAGATGTCGTCGTAGTACCCGAGTACGATCACGAGTACTGGCTTATGGGTTTGAATTCGCACATCCGCCTCACGTCAACGTCGCTATTGCGAATCAATGCAGACTATTACACACGACGCTATGGTGATCGGCCCTCGTTTGAACTGGATGGCTCGCAACCACTTGGTAATAACCCGGTACGTTACGACTATCTCGTGCTCAGCCTCGAGGCGCGCCAGCGAATCACACAATCCATGTGGTTTGGCATTAGCTACTCACGAACGGACCGTACAGATCAACATGTTGGATACAACAACTATGTTCGGGATGAGTATGGAGCCCGGATCAACATGAGGCTTGGCAGTCGCTTCACGCTGGAAGCGACCGGCTACTACTTCAATTACAAGTTCGAAAACGCATTCGCGTATCACGAGCCGACTGCGGGTCGCAAGACCATGGAGCGAATCGTAGGCAGCTTCATCGCCTCATTTCGTATGACGGACACGTTCGATCTTGTCGGTGAGTATCGCTACCGCGACGTTGATTCGAACGATGCACGGCTTGCATACAATCGCGGACAGGCGATTCTCGCCGTCCGCTGGTCTCCATAAGACACGGAACCGCTCGCTTTCAGGTCGCTACGACCGACTCATTCTTTGCTAGACTGCGCCCCCTTGAGAGCCCTTCACGCAAAGTAGTCAATGGACGTCACCCCGATTCTTGGTTCGCTAAACGAGGCGCAGCGTGAGGCTGTAACCGCCCCGGAAGAACCCCTGCTCGTCATTGCGGGTGCGGGGAGCGGCAAGACGCGGGTGCTAACGCACCGCATCGCCTGGCTGATCGATGTCGAAGGCTTGTCGCCACAAAGCCTTATGGCCGTCACCTTCACCAACAAGGCCGCGGCGGAAATGCGTGGACGAATCGAGGCGCTGCTCGAAATGCCGGTCAATCACCTGTGGATCGGCACATTTCACGGCCTCGCTCATCGCTTGCTACGCAGGCACTGGCAGGAAGCGGGGCTGCCGCAAAACTTTCAGATCATCGATTCTGACGATCAGCTGCGCATCATCAAGCGCCTGATCAAGGGCCTCGAGCTGGATGACGATCGCTGGGCAGCCCGTGAAATTCAGTATTTCATCAACGGCCAGAAAGACGAAGGATTGCGGCCGCAGCATCTTGATGACGATAACGACCCCGGCCGACGCCAGCAAATTGAGCTGTACCGGCAATACCAGGAAATCTGTGACCGTGGCGGTTTGGTCGATTTCGCCGAACTCCTGCTGCGGGCTCATGAAGTGTTACGCGACAACGCCGAACTGCTGGCATATTACCAGCGTCGGTTTCGTCACCTGCTGGTTGACGAATTTCAGGATACAAATGCCATCCAATACGCGTGGCTGCGCCTGCTCACCGGGAAGGGGGGCATACCGTTCGTCGTAGGAGACGACGACCAGTCCATATATCGCTGGCGCGGTGCCCGGGTAGAGCATATTCATCGATTCCAGAGAGATTTTCCCGGTGCGGCCGTGGTCAAGCTTGAGCAGAATTACCGGTCTACGGCAACGATCCTCAATGCGGCGAACGCCGTGATTGCCAACAATGACTCTCGCCTTGGCAAGAACCTCTGGACCGAAGGTGCGGACGGCGAGGTTATACGTGTCTATTCCGCCTACAACGAGCGTGATGAGGCGGACTTCATCGTCGGCCGGCTGAAAGACTGGAGCGAAAAAGGAAACCCGCGCGCCGAGGCCGCAGTCTTGTACCGATCCAACGCGCAATCGCGAGTCCTCGAAGAAGCGCTGATCAATGCACGCATGCCTTACCGGGTTTATGGCGGTCTGCGATTCTTCGAACGCCAGGAAATCAAGGACGCGCTGGCGTACCTGCGGCTTATTTCTCATCGTGACGATGACAGTTCTTTTGAACGCGTCGTAAACCGGCCTACTCGCGGAATCGGCGCACGTACCGTTGAAGCTATGCGTAGCTATGCGCGCGCGAACAGTTGTTCCATGTGGCGCGCTGCGGGCGCTGTCGCCAGTGGCGAGCTCAGTGGCCGCGCGTCAACCGCGGTGGTTGTCTTTCTGAACCTGATCGAACGCCTGGCGAAGGCGACAGCAGATCTTGAACTGCATGACCAGGTTGATCATGTTATTCATGCCAGCGGCCTTATCGAATTCTTCCGCAAGGAAAAAGGCGAGCGCGGCGAAACCAGGATCGAAAACCTCGAGGAACTGGTCAGCGCAGCCAAGGGGTTTCAGCCAGACCCGGCAGAGGACATGTCAGCGCTCGACGCCTTTCTGTCACACGCGGCGCTGGAGGCCGGCGAAGGACAGGCGGACGCCTGGGAGGACTGCGTACAACTCATGACCATGCATTCAGCAAAGGGCCTCGAATTTCCACTTGTCTTCCTTTGCGGCATGGAAGATGGTCTTTTTCCCCACCAGCGATCGATTGCAGACCCGCAGGGGCTCGAAGAAGAGCGGCGGCTTTGCTACGTTGGCATCACGCGGGCCAAAGAAACGCTTTACATCACTCACGCGGAGCAGCGCCGGCTACATGGCACGGACAGCTTTTCGCAGCCGTCCCGGTTTATTGCGGAGATTCCGGCCGAACACCTCGAGGAAGTCCGGCCGCGCGTGCAGGTCAGTCGGCCGGTTCACAACTCCGGCCGTCATGGCAGCCGTTCCGCCGGCGGGATTCGGCCCGGTGCTGAACTTGGTATCCGGCTTGGCCAGCGGGTCCGGCACGCCAAATTCGGTGATGGCGTGATTTTGAACTGCAGCGGGCAGGGCTCGCACGCACAGGTTGAGGTCAATTTTGAGTCCGTGGGCACAAAAATCCTGGTGCTTGCTTATGCCAATCTCGATCTCATGTAACATAGCGAGCACACACAAGGCCGTGTACAAAAAATGAAAATACTGATTCTCGGCGCCGGCCAGGTCGGCTCATCCGCGGCATATCACCTGTCTCGCGAAGAGGCCAATGAAGTCACCGTTGTCGACATGCGTCCCGAGGTTCTGCGAGAGCTGCAGGATCGCCTCGATATACGAACCGTTGTTGGCCATGCGGCCTATCCGGACGTGCTCGAGCGCGCCGGTGCCGACGACGCAGACATCATTGTTGCGCTGACTGACGCAGACGAGACCAACATGATTGCCTGCCAGGTAGCATATACGCTCTATCACACGCCAACTAAAATCGCGCGAATTCGCTCGGCTGAATATATGAACGCGCGCAAGCTGTTCACGCAGGGCGCAATCCCGGTGGACGTTCGCATTAGCCCCGAACAGCTGGTTTGTGAATTCATCGAACAGCTAATTCTGTATCCCGGCGCGCTGCAGGTGCTGGACTTCGCAAACGGCAGAGTGCGCCTTGTTGGCGCCGTTGCAGATCACCGCGGATCGCTTGTCGGGCAAAAAATTGCCGCATTGAAAGACCACATACCCAATACAGAAGGTCGCATCGCCGCAATCTATCGGGACGGCAAGTCGCTACAGCCTGAAGGAGATACGATTATTCATGAAGGAGACGAGGTCTTTTTCATTGCTGCGCGTCAGGATGTCAGGGTCTTTATGAGCGAAATGCGCAAACTGGAGGATCCTGTTCGACGGGTGGTTATTGCAGGGGGCGGCAACATTGGCGTGCGGTTGGCATTGGCGCTGGAACAGACGAACCAGGTCAAGATTATTGAACGAAACCCGGAACGCGCACGGGTCATATCCGAGCAACTCAACAAGGCGATTGTGCTGGTCGGCGACGCCGCCGATGAGGAGCTGTTGCTCGAGGAAAATATCGACAATGTCGATGTCTTCTGCGCGTTGACCAACGCCGAAGAAGCCAACATCCTGTCGGCAATGCTGGCAAAACGTCTTGGCGCACACAAAGTAATGGCACTGATTAACCGACCCTCCTACGCCGAGCTGGTGGAAGCCGGCTCGATTGATATCGCCATTTCCCCACAGCAGGTAACTATTGGCTCCCTGCTAGCACACGTTCGCCGCGGTGACGTGGTGAAGGTTCATTCGCTTCGCCGCGGCGCGGCGGAAGCGATTGAAGCCGTGGCGCACGGGGCGGCCGGAGAATCAGCAGTCGTCGGGCGGAAGATCGAGGACCTCAACTTACCCAAGGGAACCGGTATCGTGGCAATCGTGCGCGGTGACGAAGTCATCATGGCTCACCATGACACCGTCATTGAGACCGACGATCACGTCATTTTGTTTATGACGGATCGCCGCAAGATCGATAAGATCGAGAATCTCTTTCAGGTCGACGTTTCCTTCGTCTGAAGGCCCGAGGCTGACAGCAACCAGGTGATGACCAAACGATGAACTGGACTGTCGCACAACGGATCCTTGGTCTGCTGCTGATGATGTTCAGCCTGACGATGCTTCCGCCCGTCATTGTCAGCATCGTTTTTAACGATCAATCGTGGCTGCCGTTTGTTGAAAGCTTCGGTCTCATTGTCGTGAGCGGGTCAATTGTCTGGTTCCCGGTACGTCACAAACGTAAAGATTTGCGGCTTCGGGATGGTTTCCTTGTTGTCGCGTCATTCTGGACTGTGCTGGGAACCGCAGGGGCATTGCCGCTATTTCTTGCCGACATGCCATCGATGACGTTCACGGATGCAGTGTTCGAATCGATGTCCGGCCTGACGACGACAGGTGCAACTGTGTTGACCGGTCTGGATTTTCTGCCGCCATCGATTCTCTATTACCGGCAACAACTACAGTGGTTCGGCGGCATGGGCATCATCGTGCTGGCCGTCGCCGTACTGCCGATGCTGGGCGTCGGTGGCATGCAGCTCATGCGCGCCGAAACGCCGGGGCCGGTCAAGGACACCAAGCTAACGCCGCGCATCACCGAGACTGCGAAGGCCCTGTGGTATGTCTACCTCGCTTTTACGGTTCTGTGCATGGCGGGCTACCTGCTGGCGGGGATGACTATTTTCGATGCGCTCTGCCACGCATTTTCTACTGTCGCGATTGGCGGCTTTTCGACTCATGACCTTTCGATTGGGTATTTCGGCAGTACAGCGATCGACATAGTCGCCATCATCTTTATGGTTCTCGCCGGAATTAACTTCTCGCTGCATTTTTTCGCCTGGCGAAACATTTCCATCAGCCACTATCGGCAGGATCCCGAATTTCGCGCCTATATCTTCGTCTTGCTGATGCTGTCAGCCATTGTGATTATGTCCTTGTCTTTGCTCGGGACTTACACAGACTGGAACGACACAGTCATCAATGGTCTCTTTCAATCGGTTTCTATCGCAACCACCACGGGTTTCACGACGGCGAACTATGCGGCGTGGCCGGGCGCCTTGCCAGTGCTCCTGATATTTGCGAGTTTCGTCGGCGGCTGTGCCGGATCAACCGCTGGCGGCATTAAGGTGATTCGCTGGCTGCTGATCGCGAAACAGGGCGCACGGGAAATTGTCCGGCTGGTGCATCCGAGTGCAGAGATTCCGGTCAAGCTCGGATCGTCAGCCGTGCCGTTTCGGGTGGTCGACGCCGTGTGGGGATTCTTTTCGGTCTATATCGTGGTATTCGGCGTCATGTTGCTTGCAATGATGTCGACCGGCCTCGACCAGGTCACCGCATTCTCCGCCGTCGCGGCAACGATCAACAACCTGGGTCCGGGCCTCGGGGAAGTCGCCGCCGGATTTATGACCCTGACCGACACGGCGAAGTGGATTGCCATTATCGGCATGTTGCTCGGCCGACTTGAGATATTCACCCTGCTTGTCCTCATCACACCGACGTTCTGGCGACATTGATGGCGGGCCAGGCTGCCGGTGTCTGTTCGGCGATCGACCGGATCAGCATTGTCACCGGACGCGCTGCCGCCTGGCTGACGCTGGCCATGGTAATCGTGAGCTTCGTCATTGTCGTCATGCGCTACGCGTTTGATTCCGGGCTGATCTGGTTGCAGGAATCGCTGACATGGATGCACGCGGCCGTTTTTATGCTGGGCGTCGCCTATACGTTACAGCGCGACGAGCACGTGAGGGTCGATATTTTTTACCGCACCATGAGCCAGAAACAGCGTGCGTGGGTTGATTTGCTGGGTGTGATCTTCTTTATTTACCCTCTCGGAATTTTCTTTATCTTCGAGAGTTTTGATTACGTAGCAGCTGCCTGGAATATCAGCGAAGTGTCACGCGAGTCCGGTGGGCTGCCTTATCCGTCTGTGCCATTGTTAAAGTCCGCCTTGCTGGTCATGCCGGTCGCCGTTCTGCTGCAGGGCTTGTCGATGGCGCTGCGCTCAGTTGCCGCGATCCGAGGTCGCTGATCATGGAGTGGGTGGCGCTATTTCTTTTCCTGGCCGTTGTGCTGCTGCTTCTCGCCGGGTTCCCGGTGGCGTTCTCGCTCGGTGGTACCGCTTTGATCTTTGCGCTTGGCGGCGTCATCGGGGGCGGTTTCGAGTCGGCATTCCTGTCCGGTTTACCGAGCCGGGTATTCGGCATCATGACGAACGAAACACTGATCGCGGTGCCTCTGTTCGTATTCATGGGCATAACCCTCGAGCGTGCGAGAATTGCCGAAGACCTGCTCGAGACGCTAAGCGCGTTGTTCGGCTCGCTTCGCGGTGGCCTTGGCATTTCGGTCACGCTCGTTGGCATGTTGCTGGCAGCCAGCACCGGCATTGTCGGCGCCACGGTCGTCACAATGGGCCTGCTCTCGTTGCCGACGATGCTGAAGCGCGGCTATTCACCTGAAATTGCGACCGGCACTATTTGTGCGTCCGGCACACTTGGCCAGATTATTCCGCCGTCCATCATCCTGGTGATGCTTGGCGATGTGATGTCGTCCGCATACCAGCAGGCGCAGCTGTCGCAGGGTATTTTTTCTCCGGAAACCGTTTCTGTGGGTGACCTCTTTGCCGGTGCTTTGATACCAGGCCTGTTGCTCGTGTTGCTGTACGTTGTTTACCTCGTTTTCACCGCGATTTTCAGGCCCGAGACCATGCCGGCGCATTCCTCGGCTGGTGAAGTGCGCGTTTCGATCGGGCGTGTGATTAGCGCCCTGGCGCCACCACTGATCCTCATATTTGCGGTGCTGGGTTCGATTCTCGGGGGTGTTGCAACGCCGACGGAAGCGGCCGGCGTTGGTGCGATGGGCGCCATGTTGATCGCATTACAACGACGCGAACTGACCATGGACCGGTTGCGGGAAATCATGCGTGGCACGCTGCGCATCAGCAGCATGGTATTCATGATCCTGATTGGCGCCTCCGTGTTTTCGCTGGTGTTTCGTGGTTATGGTGGCGACGACGGTGTGCAGGTCATTTTGGAGTCGTTGCCGGGTGGTATGATTGGCGCAGTGCTGGTTGTAATGCTGGTCATGTTCCTGCTGGGCTTTGTACTCGACTTCATCGAGATCACGTTTGTCGTCGTGCCAATCGTCGGGCCGGTGCTGTTATCGATGGGACTGGACCCTGTCTGGCTCGGCATAATGATTGCGATAAACCTGCAAACGTCGTTCCTGACGCCTCCCTTCGGCTTCGCTTTGTTCTATCTTCGTGGCGTCGCACCGCCGGAAGTCACGACAGGTCAGATTTATCGGGGCGTGATGCCCTTCGTCGGCATCCAGATTGCAGCGCTCGTAATCCTGGCGATATTCCCCGACCTGGTCACCTGGCTGCCAGACAGGCTTTACGGCCAGTAGCGACGCTAACGACGTTTCCTCGAGACGGTAAATGTTTCATCGTTAAACCAAAGGCCATTATTCTTGTGCAGAATCCTGGCTGTCGCTTCCAGGTATGCGCCGGATGAAACAATCGGTTCGAGTCGATCGTCTTCGATTTGTGACACGTAGATCGCCGCATTCCACGCAGCAAACAGTGTAGATGTGCCAATCGATTCGCCAATTTCCTCTGGCAGAGTATGCATGCTGTAGCGCAACAGTGCTTTTTCGTCCGGGCCGTTGTTGAAATTGTAGTGCCGCGCATTATTGCCGAGGCTCTTTTTCAGGAACCTGACAAGCTCGTGCCGATCAACCTTGAACGGGTCTTCGTCCGGCCATAGTTCCCGCACCAGCTCGAGGCCCGGGTCGTTGCCCGCAGACTGAAACGTTACAGCACGCCCGCCGGGCGCCAGGCTTTGCACGAGCGGTGAGAGTACCTTTTCCACTTTGAATTCCGCGCTCATCCGTGCACGCCACGGCTGCGAGATGATCGACAAATCATAATTGCCTGCACCGGCCTGTCCACGCCGCGGAATGACATCGTCCAACAAGAACCGCTGGTCTTCACGATAGATCACCATGACGGTCGGGCGCACATATAACGGATTTCCGGTCTTCGGGCTTGCCGTTACCTGCCAGCCGTCGACGAGCTCTGCATCCATCGCACGAAGCTGTTCGCCGAACCCGTGCGCCGTCGTGCCTTCGAGCGAGACTTCCAGCCAGTTCAGGGCCGCCGCTTTCTCGACACTCTTCGGCATGAGCCACGGTGATTCGGCATAGTAGAGATTGGTCAGAATGATGACGCTCGCGGGATGCTCGACAAACCGGTCAGGCATCTTTTCCAGAGACAGCCGAATGTCCTCCAGGCTGATCTCTTTGGCAACCACGTAAAAAGGAATCGTCGGGTAACGTCGATGCATTGCACGCATCAGGTGTGCGAGGAGCGTACCGTCACCCATGCCTGCGTCGAACAGGCGAAAAGCCGGCGGGGTTGGCTGTATGTACTGCAGCTCCTGCGCTGCTCGTTCGGCAACTTTCCACTTTTCATCGCAGGTGTTGACGAAGGCCAGGTATTTCTGACGATTGTCGTAGAATCGAAATGGTCTTGAATTAGCAGCCACGCCGTTCCCCTGTTGTTGACATCGTTTTACAGCTCTCTCGCATTCATATAGGCGAGTTCGCCGATTCGCTGACTCGGAATGACGATTCTCTGAAACTCATCGAACGACGCCTTGATGCGTGCGGCCCATTCATCTTTTGCCGCCATGTCAGAGATGACTTCCTCGCTCAATTTTTTCAGCAACCTCAGAACGTCATCGGGTAGTGGGCGCAACTCGACATTCGGATTCGCCCTGATCTGCTCGAGCGCAACGGCATTGCCCCAGGTGTATTCAGCCATCATGTCGACGTTAATCGCCTGGCAAACATTGCTGACGATCTCCTGTAAGTCTGCCGGTAGCGAATTCCACGCGTCCAGGTTGATCGTACATTGAAGCATCGGTCCCATCTCGTGCCAGCCCGGGTAGTAGTAGTAGCGTGCAGCCTTGTGCAGACCCAGCGCGATGTCATTGTAGGGCCCTACCCATTCCGCAGCGTCGATAGCGCCAGTCTGTAAAGCCGTAAATATTTCAGATGCCGGCACCGTGATTTGTGACGCCCCGGCGCGTTGCATGACTTCGCCGCCCACCCCGGGAATCCGCATTTTCAGCCCTTTGAGGTCATCAACCGAGTTAATTTCCTTGTTGAACCAGCCAGCCATTTGCACACCGGTGTTGCCGGCGGGAAACGGAATGACATTGAACGGTTGGTAAAGCTCGCGCCACAGCTCCAGCCCGCCACCGTAATAAAGCCAGGCGTTGATCTCATGCACCGTCTGCCCGAATGGCACTGTGGTGAAATACTGCGCCGCCGGCACTTTGCCCCGATGGTAATACGCAGAGTCATGCCCCATCTGCACGGTGCCACGACTGACGGCATCCAGCACCTCGAGCGCCGGAACGAGCTCGCCGCCAGCAAATATCTTGATCTTCAGACGACCATTTGAGGCTTTTTCAATCCGGCTCGCGAGGTTTTCGACACCAATCCCGAGGCCGGGCAGCCCCGGTGGCCAGGAGGTCACGAGATTCCACTCAAAAGTCTGCTGTGCGGTGCTGCCCCCGCCGGCACACTCGACTGACTCCTGGCTGCAAGCCGCAACACCTGCCGCGGCAGCCACCCCGGTAACAAACTGTCTTCTTTTCATGCGTCGAAATTCCCTGCGTATTGAGTTCGAGTGGAAGGCCGACCAGTGTAGTGGCGTCGTCGTCGTCTGCAAACTGCTTTGTTGGGGAGAAAATATTCCACAGGGGCGCTAAAAGAATCGGTGGGTGATATATATTGTCCCACCAATTAATATTTTTATCGTTAGTGGGATCGGAAAGTTCTTATGGATCACAAAATCGACCGATAGTGGTGATATCAATCTACTTTTGAAAGAAAAAAGCCCCGATTCTTCAACCGGGGCTCTCCATCCGTGGTACGGACAGGGTGGATTTGGCCGTCCCTGGCCCGATCCTGCCCCGATCTCCGTCCCCGCGTTGACGGATCGTTGGCGAACCTGCCGCCAAGCAAGCCTGCCACGGACCATACAGAGCATTGCGAGCACCAAAATGCCCACAAATGGCCAGATTGGCTGACGCTTGCCGCCAGGCCAATGCCCGGTATGATGTCCGCCCGCGGCAGCAGCAGGAAACCGGGAATTGATATCCCTGATCCAAAGAGTCAGTGAAGCCAGTGTCACTGTGAATAGTGAAGTCACCGGGCAAATCGGGCGTGGCTTGTTGGTCCTGCTTGCAGTACAACCGGATGACAGCGTCGCAACTGTGTCCCGGATGGCGGAGCGGGTGCTCGGTTACCGGGTGTTCCCGGATGACCAGGACCGCATGAACAAGAGCCTCCTGGATGAGGGGCTTGAACTGCTGGTGGTGCCCCAGTTCACGCTGGCCGCAGATACCGGGAAGGGGATGCGGCCCAGTTTCACCAGGGCAGCGCCGCCGGACAAAGGACGGGCGTATTTCGGGCAATTTGTCGCCAAATGCGCGGAAAGTCTGCCCGCAGTGGAAACGGGCATATTTGGCGCCGATATGAAAGTCGCGCTGATCAATGACGGGCCTGTGACCTTCTGGCTGGAGGCGTGATCTTCGTTCGGTTTTGTTGCTTCCGCACGGGTATCATGAACATAATTCGGCCCCGCTTGAGGGGTATTGAGAGAATTGAGAGGGGCAGCGCCCCGGGAGATTGAAGACATGTTGTCCAATGTCAGTATCTGGCAGCTTTTAATCGTTCTGGTAATCGTCATTGCCATTTTTGGCACCAAAAAGCTGAAGACAATCGGCACCGACGTCGGCGATGCCGTCAAGGGCTTTCGTTCTGCAATGAACGAGGCTGACAAGGAACCCACGGAACAACTCGGCAACCAGTCAGAAGATGCAAATTTTGACAGTACGCCGAGCGAAGAACCCGCCAAAGACAAACACGGCTAGACTGGTAGCGCACCATGTTCGGTATAGGTGGCCAGGAGCTGGTCCTCTTGATGATTATCGGTCTTATCGTATTGGGACCGGAACGTTTGCCGCGCATTGCCACTCAGATTGGTGGCTGGCTCGGGCAGGCGCGACGTATGACGCGCGTCATGAAACGGCAGCTTGAGGAAGAACTCGACCTCAACAAGCCGCCCACCATCAAGCCACCACCGTCGTTCCGCGAACCGTCACAAAAACCCGCTGCGGAGGCATCGGCAACGGAAGACGTCGCGTTACCTCGTGACGACGATGAATATTCACCAGCACATGGCGAAGAGGATCCCGGCACCGGTGTCGGCGATGCTATCGATGATGAACAGGCAGATCGCGAAGCTTCTGACGCGGAACGCGAAGCTGTAGAGAAAGCAGCCAAGCATGCCGTCGTTGCCGACGAACCGGACGAAAAGAAAGAGGCGTCGTGACCGAGGCAGAAGAAACCAAAGCGACCGAGGAAGATCTCGCGGAGGGCACACTCCTTTCTCACCTGATCGAATTGCGGAACCGCCTGCTGAAAATCGTCGCCACGGTTGCTGTGTTCTTTGTCGCCCTGTTGCCATGGTCCGCCGACATATTTGCGATCGCATCAGAACCGTTGATGGCTGTATTGCCAGGCGGCAAGATGATCGCGACAGAAGTTGCCTCGCCACTGCTAACACCGTTCAAACTCACCGCTTATGTCGCGCTGTTTGCAGCAATGCCGGTGGTTCTTTACCAGGTCTGGGCATTTGTCGCGCCCGGTCTTTACAAGAAAGAAAAACACTTTGCGATGCCTTTGCTCGGTTCCAGCATCGTCCTTTTTTATCTAGGTGTTGCCTTCGCCTACTACCTCGTATTTCCGTTGATCTTCAAATTCTTCACCGGCATTGCCCCCGTAGGCGTCGAAGTTCAAACAGACATAGCGAAATACCTGGACTTCATCACCACAATTATTTTTGCGTTTGGCCTGGCGTTTGAGGTGCCCATCGCAACCGTTCTCGTCGTCTGGACCGGGCTCACAACGCCCAGGAAGCTGTCCAAAGCGCGGCCTTATGTTTTCCTGGGCGCCTTCGTCGTCGGCATGTTTCTTACGCCGCCTGACGTCATCAGCCAGACGCTCCTGGCCGTGCCCGTTTACTTGCTGTTTGAGCTGGGAATCCTGATGTCCAGGATCTTCGCCATCCGGGAAAAAGATTCGGCACAAGAAGCCGAGGCTGAGTAGCTTCCTGTCAGGGCTTCGGCGGCACCGCCGGTTCGCCGCCGACCATAAACTCCTGCCAGTCACTGTCCAGCGGTTTGGGCGTTAGCAGGCTGACAACAACCAGTGTAGATACCGACACGATGACCGCTGGTATGGCAATGTAGTCCGTGTCCATCGGGAACGAGATACCGAGAAGCTGAAGCCCCTCGGCGCTGTCCTTATAGATCGAGTTGAGCGTGGCAATTACGATGACCGTCAGCATGCCCGATGCAATCGACGCAACGCCACCCGCGCGCGTGACCCGTTTCCAAAAGAACGCAGCCAGCAACGGTGGCGCCAGCGACGCGCCGATCATCGTGTACGAGATCAACGCCATTTCAAGGATCGTTTCGAACTGGCTCATCATCAGGTAGGCGAGCAAACCGATACCGACGATGCACGCCCGTTGTATCCATACGATTTGAGATGACGACGCATCTTTATAGAAAAAGGCCTGGAAAATGTCCCGGGTAACATTCGTAGACGTCACCATCAGGAATGTGTTGCCGGTCGAAATAACTATTGCAGCGCCCGCGGCGAGCAACAAAGAACCAATAACGACAGGCAGTTGCTCGAATCCGATACGAAGAATAATCTCCTCGGCCATTGCCCGGTCGACGCTGCCATCCGCCATGAAAAACCTCGGGTCGTCAGCGTAGATGGCGAAACCGACCAATGCGATCGCCATCATCAGCGTTTCAACGACGACTACACCAACAAACATACCCAACACAGCCTTCTTCGCATTCTCCGCACTATCCGCCGAGGAAAACTTTTGATACATGCTGCTTTCACTCATGAGCAACAGAAAAGTAGGCAGTGCGATTCCGACGACCCAGATGAAATCGTGGCCGCCCATAGCAGAAAGGTGGCTCGGTTGATTTTGCTGAATAGTCGTGATGACGGCATCCAGACCACCGTGACCAGCGATAGCAAATGGCAGCGTGACAATCATGGCCAGGAGCATGATGACGCCATTAAAAATGTCAATCGAGACAATCGACACCATGCCCGCAAGAACGGTGAAGCCAACAATCAGCAACGCAGCAATGATCATGCCGGCTTCCGGTGTAATGGCCCCGTCAGAAAGTATTGCAATGAAACGGCCGCCACCTTTGAACTGGTAACCGGCGATGACCATGTAGGCAATGATAATGGTAATCGTGCCTAGCACCTTGGCAAGCTGGCTGTAGCGTTTTTCCAGCAGATCGGTCAGCGTGTATTGTGCAATGCGGCGCACGCGGGCCGCGATCATGTAAACAACCAGGATGCCGACCCAGGCGCCGGATGAGAACCAGAGCTCGGATACGCCGGTACGAAAAGTCAGTCCCGCAGTGCCAAAAAGACTGCCTGATCCAATCCAGGTACAAACCAGCGTCGCGACCAGCATATAAACAGGCACATTCCGGCCGGCAACCATGAAGTCTTCATCCGATTTAACGGTGCGGCTCTTGTAGATGCTGATGCCCAGTAGAATCAGTACATAAGCGACAACGACAACGATATAAGTCATTTACGTGCTCTCCGGAACGACCGTGTTTGGAAAGGTGTACACCCCTTACCACTGCCTGCTTATTGTTAGTGTTGGTGAGCCAGGCGAGTCGCGAGGGTCAGGTATCAGCAAAGGTACCATAACGGCCGGGCGCTGCTGAATCCGTGCCGGATAGGCATGATGGCGGCATTTGGCTAGAATGCCCTTACTGCGCTGCATGAACGCAGAGAACCTTATGCGGCGACAACAATAAAATAAGAACCGGAGAGGCTCATGAATTCACCGCCCGTGTTACCGCAACTTACGGTCAAGGCGATCCTGCTTGGCATCATCCTGTCAGCCGTGCTTGCAGGCGCCAACGCGTACCTCGGCCTGTTTGCGGGTTTGACCGTATCCGCATCGATTCCGGCCGCCGTCATATCGATGGCCATACTCAGAATGTTCAAAACCTCGAATATTCTGGAAAACAACATCGTGCAAACGGCAGCTTCTGCGGGTGAATCTCTTGCTGCAGGCGTGATCTTCACTATCCCGGCACTGATTATTCTCGGCTATTGGGATGTGTTTGATTACTGGTGGGTGAGCGCTATCGCCGGACTCGGTGGTCTGCTCGGCGTAATGTTTACGATTCCGTTGCGCCGCTCGCTCATCGTCGAACAAAATTTAGCCTATCCGGAAGGCGTGGCAACCGCTGAGGTTCTGAAGGTTGGCGACGACCCGGCCTCCGGTGTGAAATTCCTGGCCATGGCTGCAATAGCTGGTGCGGTCATAAAATTTGCCTCAACAGGCTTGAAACTTCTCACCGGTACCGCTCAGGCCGCTCGCTATTTCGGCGGCTCAACTATCGGCTACCTGGGCATTAACCTGTCGCCGGCGCTGATCAGCGTTGGCTTTATTGTTGGTCTGAACATCTCTGTGCTCGTTTTCGCCGGCGGAGCCATTTCCTGGTACGTGGGTATCCCGGTTTTTTCCACGTTCTTCCTGGACAGCAGCCCGGAGCTTGCAGCCATGTTTGCTGCCGGGGTCGGCGCGGAAGATCTTTCCGGCGCAATCTGGAGCCAGCAGATTCGCTACCTGGGTGTCGGAGCAATGGTTGTCGGTGGCGTCTGGGCGTTGATTTCCATGCGCGGCTCGCTCGTTGACGGAATCAAAAGCGGCATGGCGCAGTACAAGGCCGGCCCGTCCGCAACGACCAACCACGCCGAGCAGGACATACCGATGAATTATGTGTTGATTGGTGTCGCGGTGTTCGTTATTCCAATCTTCATCCTTTACCAGACGATCGTGAACAGCTACGGCATCAGCCTCTCGATGACCATCATTATGGTCATCGCCGGATTCCTGTTTTCCTCGGTCGCCGGCTACATGGCGGGTCTTGTCGGTTCATCGAACAACCCGATATCCGGTATCACCATCGCGACGATCTTATTCGCCTCGCTCATCCTGCTTGCGATGATGGGCGGCGATTCTGCGGTCGGCCCTTCAGCGGCCATCATGATCGGCGGCGTCGTCTGCTGTGCCGCCGCAATCGCCGGCGACAACATGCAGGATCTCAAAGCGGGTCACATCCTTGGCGCCACCCCCTGGAAACAGCAGGTGATGCAGGGCGTCGGCGTTCTATCCGCCGTTTTCGTGATGGCACCCATCCTGAATTTACTCCTGCAGGCCTACGGCATTGGTGTACCGACGGCTGAACATCCGAACCCACTGTCCGCTCCACAGGCAACCCTGATGGCCTCGGTGGCACAGGGCGTATTCCACGGTGGACTGCCGTGGACCATGGCTTTCATCGGGGGGATTGTCGGTATCCTGGTCATCATCACCGACGAAATCCTTAAGTCAAAGGGATCTTCGTTCCGCGCCCCGGTGCTTGCGGTCGCCGTCGGCATTTACCTGCCGCTGGAATTGTCGTCTGCGATCCTGGTCGGTGGCCTCATCGCTCACTTTGCTTCCAGAGTTCACGCAAAGCGCGGCGAAGATGGAGAGAAGAGCATGCGTCACGGCATGTTGTTTGCCGCCGGACTGATCACCGGTGAGGCGCTGGTCGGCATCCTGATGGCAATTCCGATCGTGAAATCAGGCGATCCTGACGTATTGGCGCTTGGCGAATCCATGCAGTTTGGTGGCGATGTCGGCCTGGTGGTCATCGCGGCAGTCTGTTTCTGGATGTACCGCGTCGCATCTGCAAAGTCTGCATAAATTAACGCCGTGATTGATTACGAAAAACTCGGGGCGTTTTATCTCGGCAAACGCTACGATACTGACGGCGACAAGGTCACGGATGACCTTGTGCTCTACGATGCAAAAGATCTCACGACGCATGCGGTAATCATCGGCATGACCGGGTCCGGCAAAACCGGGCTCGGTATCAGCATTCTTGAAGAAGCGGCGATGGACAATATCCCGGTCATCGCGATCGACCCGAAAGGCGATCTCGGCAACCTGATGCTGACCTTTCCCGATTTCAAAGCCGAAAGCTTCAGGCCCTGGGTCAATGCAAGAGCCGCAAGTGACAAAGGCCAGACGCCTGACGAATATGCCAGCGGGCAGGCCGCCTTATGGAAGAAGGGTCTCGCCGACTGGGGTCAGGATGGCCAACGCATCAGAACCCTTCGCAGCAAAACCGAGGTCTCGATTTACACGCCCGGAAGCAACGCGGGTCAGCCCGTTTCTGTTCTGCAGTCTTTTTCGGCCCCACCAGCCGCTGTGCTCAATGACGGCGATCTTTACCGCGAGCGCGTTCAGGCGACAGCGACAAGCATCCTGTCATTACTGGGCATCAATGCAGATCCGATTTCGAGCCGCGAACACATTCTCATCTCGCAAATTCTCGATCATGTCTGGCAGGAAGGTCGCAGCCTCGACATCGCTGCATTGATCGGCGCGATCCAGACGCCGCCCATCTCAAAGATCGGCGTTATGGACATTGAATCATTTTATCCATCCAAAGACCGCTTCGGCCTGGCGATGCGACTGAACAACCTGCTCGCGGCACCAGGCTTTGGCGTCTGGATGGAAGGCCCGGCACTTGACGCTGCCAGCCTTCTCTACACCGACGCAGGCAAGCCACGGATCTCGGTCATGTCGATCGCGCACCTCGACGACAATGAACGCATGTTCTTTGTGGCCATGCTCCTCAATGAGCTGATCGGCTGGATGAGAGCGCAGCAAGGCACGTCGAGCCTGCGCGCCATTCTGTACATGGATGAAATCTTCGGCTACATGCCGCCGACGGCCAATCCACCGACGAAACGACTGCTGCTAACGCTCTTGAAGCAGGCCCGCGCCTACGGTCTCGGCCTCGTACTCGCTACACAAAACCCTGTAGACCTCGACTACAAGGGACTTTCAAATACCGGCACGTGGTTTATCGGCCGCCTGCAAACCGAGCGTGATAAAGCGCGGGTAATGGAGGGTCTCGAGGGTGCCGCGCATGGGGGTAAATTTAATCGTCAGCAGATGCAACAAACGCTTGCCGGCCTTGGTAAACGCCGGTTTCTGCTACACAACGTTCATGAAGACGACGCCGTCATTTTTAACACCCGCTGGGTGATGTCTTACCTTGCCGGTCCGTTGACGCGCGACCAGATCCGCTTATTGATGTCGGGCAGGAAGGAAGCCTCCACAGGCGAAGCCAGCGTGGCCGGAGACAAACCCGCGATCAGTGGCGGCGACGCGCCTTTGCTGCCACCGGGAATTGGGGCGCTTTATGTCCCGGCAAGGGGCGAGAACATCCAGTACTACCCGCGCCTGATCGCGGCCGCAGATTTAGCGTTCGCCAACGCCAGGTACAAAGTCAACGAATCCCGGGCAAAACTGTTCACGGTTGAATTCGAAGACGGACCGGTCGCTGTCGACTGGGATGCTGCCGAAACGCTGAACCTGACGATGGACGAGCTCGCAGAAAACGGGGAGCGCACCGCGACTTACGCCGAATGCCCGTCCGCCGCAATGAAAGTCAAGAATTACGTGAAATGGAGCAGAGAGTTCAAGCGTTGGGTCCGGCTAAACGAGATCATCACACTCTACCGCAGCGCCAAATATCGACTCACATCGGAAGTCGGTGAGACCGAAGGAGAATTTCGCATTCGCCTGCAGCAGCTCGCAAATGAAAATCGTGACCAGGCAGTTGCAAAGTTGCGCAAAAAATATGCCAGCAAAGCAACGACGCTCGAGAACAGGTTGCTGCGTGCCGAGCAGGCAATTCAGCGCGAGAAACAACAGTCCACGAAAAAGAAACTCGACAGCGCCGTCTCCTTCGGCACCGCCATCCTTGGGGCCGTCCTCGGCAGAAAGCGACTCTCGAGCACATCGGCAAGCAAAATAGGCACCGCCATCCGCAGCGCCTCGGGCGCCAGCAAAGAAGCTGGTGACATCGCGCGGGCACAACAGACCGCAGCCAAAGTCCGCGCCGACCTCGCGGCGCTCAACCTGTCACTGGAAAAAGAAATCGACGCCCTCGAGGATGCTTACGACGCACAGGCCGAGGAACTCAGCGAAATCCAGGTGAAAGCAAAGGCAACAGACGTTCACATCCCCGTCGTCGCGCTGGTCTGGATGCCTTACCGCGATTCCGGTGATGGCAGGCTCGAGGCAGCCTGGTAATCACCAGGCGTTCTTGCTACTGACCCACACACTGGCCAGCGTAGGCCATCGTTTCGCCGGCATTTTCGAGCTGACAATCGTTTTCGTAGGTAACGCCATTAAGGCCGCAAACCGGTTGATATATGCGCGGGCAGTTGCGTCCCTGCGCCTCGCATAGGCCTGCATGCATAATTCGGGCGCTATTGCGCTCCGCCAGGCACGCATTGCCATAGGTCAGGTCATCAGCGCCACAAACCGGCACATACATCTTGGGACACGGACGCGCGTTGCAGGCACCTTCGGTGACCAGGTCCACTCCCGCCGCCTGTGCCTCACAGGCGTTGCCGTAAGTCTTGCCGTCCGGCCCGCAAACCGGAATGAATACATTGGGGCAATTGTCGACATCGCAAACCCCGGCACGCTGAACGGGAATTCGCTCCGCTTCGGCTTCGCAACGATTACGATAGGTTCTCGCATTGACGCCACACACAGGGTCGTAATCAGCAGGGCAACCCGTTCCGAGACAGGCACCCAGGCTCGCTATATCAACTCCGGACGCGCTGGCAAAACAGACGTTGCTGTAAGTGTTCCCGTCGATGCCGCACACCGGCTCGAAATCATCCGGGCAGGATTCGACATCTGTGGCACAGGCGCCGGGCGTCACCTCCTCCAATCCTGCTTCAGCGGCGAAACACTCGTTGGCGTAGGTGGCGCCATCAGCGCCACAGACGGGCTCATAGATTTCGGGACAAGCGGTAGTGAGCTCGGGCCGGTTTGCATCGGCTTCATCTTGCAAGCACGCCCCGCGACTGGCGATCTCCGCACCGGCGGCGCCGGCCATGCAGTCGTTACTGTAAGTTCTGCCGTCGACGCCACAAACCGGGTCGTACTGCATCGTGCATGCGACGCCGTCTTTCGCCGGGGTCGCTGCGTCCTGCGAAAACGCGCTCGCGGGGATTAGGGCAAGCAGCAGGAATAGAGTCCGGCTCAGCCCGGGAGAAATTTGCTTGACGGCGTTCATTTGATCCAAAGATTTACACTTACAGGGTATTAGAGGGGAATTGTTACAGCTTGTTCAATCTGCTGCCACGGCAGATCCCCAATAGTTGTAACAAAGCACCTTCGCACCCGGGATATACATTCGTTCATCTGACTTAATACTGAATCCACCGGCTTCGAGCAGTGCCGGGATGTCCCTGTGCATGTTGCAGCCGCCTGCAAAACGGCGCCAGGCCGGGTTGAGTCTTTCCTGCCAGCGATGCACATTTTCGTCGGGCGCCTTGCCATGTTCGCAATACAGCAATTGCCCGCCCGGACGCAAAACGCGGCGCATGCCTTCGAGCGCTGCAACCGCGTCGGGAATCGTACATAGAGAATAAGTGACCAGTACCGTGTCGACGCTGTCATCGTCCAGCGGAATCTCCTCTCCAGGCAAATCGATGAATTCGATGTCCAGCGCAGAAGCATCGACAGCGGGGCGGGCCTTCTTGCGCATACCGGCAGAAGGCTCGAGGCCCCAGATTTTTTGGACCCGGGTGGTGTCGTAGTAGGGGATGTTCAAACCGCTGCCAAAGCCGATTTCAAGAACCTCGCCGCTGGCCTGCGGAACAATCTTGGCGCGCTGTTTGCGCGTTGGCCTGGTCGAACAAGCGAGATTTATCATGTGCGGCAAAATATATTCATCATAAAAACGCATGGAACTACTCCCCTGAAAACCGCAACGTCCCGCGCCGTGGCGGATCCTCGGTTGCGATCAGGTCGCTGATCCGGATGAGATCGTATCCTTCGCTGACGAGTTCCGGCAGTGTGAGTTCAAGGTAGTCAAGTGTCGCCGGATAAGGGTGACCAATGCCGACGGCGAAACCCTGCCGTCGTGCAATTTTTTTTAGTCTCGCAAACTCCCGCTCAACGGTTTCCGGATACCGGTCCGGGTCCAGAAACACATCCCGCTTCACAGACGGCACGCTGTTTTCACGAGCAATACTGAGCGCAACGCTCTGCGCCGTCGTGTAGCTGTCGATAAAAAACAGGTTGCCCCGCAGGACGATCTCATCCATCAACCAGCGCATGTGGCCAGGATGCCGGGTAAGCAGGCTGCCACGGTGCGTATTGACGCCAATCATGTGTGGCACTGATTGCAGGTCCGCGGCGAATGCCGCTGCAAATTGTTTGCGGCTCATGTCCAGCAGCAAACTGCCGGGCTCCGCCGGCTCGACGTGTTCCTGCGCCTGAAGCGGTAAATGCAGAAGCACTTCCTTACCAGCCGCATGCGCCGCGTCCGCCAGGTGGATCGCTTGTGGCGTGCCAGGCAACACCGCGTAGGCAAGCGGCCCCGGCAACTCGATTGCCCGTTCGCCAGCGGCGCGTTCATAGCCCAGGTCGTCAATGATGATTGCAATTCGCGGTCGCAGGGAATCGGCGTACGCCGGGTTTACAAAAAAGATCGCCAGCGCGACCAGCCAACCAAAGGGTGTCTTAATCTGCCGCTCGTGAATGCATAACATGCCCATTGCGAATGAGCTCCAGTGCCTCGATGAGCTGAGCGTCGTTTTCCCGATCCAAACGACCGTTCAGGCTTTGATTGGGGTAGCCGCGGCCGCTCTCGACGTAGACGTCCGGGGATACGCCGATGCCGTTGATGGAATCACCGGACGGCGTGTAATAGTGCGATGTCGTAAGCTTGATAGCGCGCCCCCTGGAAAGCGGCATGACCGTTTGTACAAGGCCTTTGCCGAAGGTGCGCGTGCCAATGATGGTTGCCCGATTATGGTCCTGCAGGGCTCCAGCGACTATTTCGGATGCAGAGGCAGAGCCGGCATTTACCAGCACAGCAATGCTTGCACCATCAAGGATGTCGCCCCGGCGGGCCAGCCGCGTGAACCTGGACTCGGGCGTCCGGCCCTGCGCGGAAACAATGACACCGTCGTCCAGAAAGAGATCGGATATATCGACGGCCGAATCGAGCATACCGCCCGGGTTGTTGCGCAAATCCAGGATCAGCCCGGTTAACATCCCGCCGCTCAGCTCCTGTGCCTCCGCCATCATTTCATCGATCGCCCGGCTGGCCTCATCGGAGGTTGAGTCGACGAACTGACTGAGGCGCAAGTAGCCGATTGACTGGTCGAGGACCTCGTGCCGGACGCTCGCCACCCGGATCTTTTGCCGGGTCAGTTTAAAAGTAAGCGGGTCGTCGTAGTCCGGCCGTCTGACCTTGATTGACACCGACGTGCCTGCCTTGCCGCGCAGCCTGTCAATCGTGTCGTCCAGCCCGTCGTCCTGAACCGACATTTCATCGATCTCGATGATCTCGTCGCCGGCTTCCACACCAGCACGTTGCGCCGGAGTGCCATCGATCGGTGCAATGACGAGAATACGATCGTCCGAATTGCTGACTTCCAGTCCGACCCCGGAGTACCTGCCGGTCGTGCTAACGCGAATGTCCTGGTATTCCTCCGCATCGAGAAAGGCCGAATGCCGATCGAGGTCCGCAACCATGCCGCGAATCGCATTTTCCAGGAGCTCGGCATCGTCGATCGGATCGACGTAATCTCGTTTGACGCGGTCCATTACCTCGGTCAGCAGGTGGGCCTGCTCCCAGGTCAGCTCATGAACAGGCGATTTGGCGCGATTAGCGAGCATACCGCCACCCACAGACAAGCTGACACCCAGAATGCTGCCGATAACGAGGACCAGAATTCCTCTTGTTTTCAGTGACATGGACGCTCCATCGCTGCCAATCCGCCTCTCATCGGAAAAGCCTTCCAGACGATAGCACATTCGCCATCGAAGCCGCTCGTAGCAACGCCTGGAACCGGCAATCAACCTGTCTTCGGTTGCCGGACCACCCAGGTCCGGGGATTCAACGGCCTGGTGCCCTGACGCACTTCGAAGTACAGACCAGTCTGTTGCTGACCCCCGCTGTCGCCGACAGTCGCAATGACATCTCCGGGCGCGACCCAGTCGCCGGCGCTCTTTAGCGTGGTTTCGTTATAGCCGTATAACGACATGAATCCTTCACCATGATCGACTATGACCAGCAAACCCATGCCCGCCAGCCAGTCTGCGAAGACAACCCGCCCATGATAAATGGAACGCACTTCGCGACCACGCGGTGCTGCGAGCACGACGCCGTTCCATTTCACGCTGCTGCTCGATCGTGGTTGGCCGAAATCGTGCAACAGGTTTCCGGCAACCGGCCAGGTAAGCCGGCCTTTATATTTGCTGAATGGCTCTTCCGAGGTAATGGGATAGTCCGACAGGATGCTGGTCAGTTCGGCGATGAGCCTGGCGAGATCCTGCTCCTCGGCCGCAAGCCGCTCGATCTCGGATCCTTCATCGGCTATCCGCGATTTCAGCGAAACAAGAAGCGCCTGCCGGTTTTCCTGGGCTGCGTTGAGCTCTGTCAGCTCCGCTGTGCGAGCCCGTGCCAGGCCCGCCAGCCGGGCCTCCTCACGGGCGGCCTGTTCCTGGAGATCGGCCAGTTCCGCAATGTGGCCGTTGACCGTTTCGATGTTATTGCCGCGAAACTCGCTCATATAGCGATAATAGGTGAGGACCCGGCCGAGGGTTGCCGGGTCGTGCTGGTTGAGAAGCAACTTAATGCGTTCCTGCTCGCCGCTCGTGTAGGCGGCCACCACCTGCGCCGCAAGCTGCTCGCTTTCAGCGTTGAGCTCGGCCTTGCGGTTTGCGAGCTTTTCCTCCAGCTCCGCCTTCTTCTTTTCGCTAAAGTCGCGCTGCCGCTCCAGGTCCTTCAGGTGACTGCGCTGCTCCGCTATCAGCACTTCGGCGGCCTGTAGGTCTCCGGAAATTCGATCGCGCTCGGCAGCCTGCCGGTCCATGCTCGATTTGAGGTCGCTGATCTTCTCGCGAACCTGCTCAAGCTCACGCTCCTTGATCTGGGTCAGCTCAGAGTCCTGCGCATAGGTCCATGCGCAGGCGGCTAGCAGGAAAACGGACAGCTGGAGCTTTGCCTTCATGAGGGGAGTGTAATTGTATTGCTTATCATTGCACCAGCGATGTGTTCACGCTGGTATACTGGTGGTTTGGCCGCGGCAGCCATATCGATGCCGCTGAATTGAAAGATGAATACGTATCTAGAATTTACCTCTAATCACGCGCTTCTGGTGGGCGCCCTGGTGTTCAGCTTCTTCCTGCTGATCTTCACCGAGCTCCGCCGCAAGTCGCTCGGCATTACGAACGTGGAGCCACAGGACGCAGTGGCATTGATTAACGCGGACGCTGTTGTGATCGACCTGCGAAATGCCGAGGCGTTTGCCCGCGGGCATATTGTCAATGCAAAGAACATTCCCATGGACGAGCTCGACGCCGAATCCGAGAAACTTAAGAAACTTGGCTCGAAACCGATCCTCACCGTTTGCGATGCCGGGATGACGAGCAGTCGTGCCGCCAACACGTTGCGAAAAGCCGGTTTCGAAAGCGTTTACGGTCTTAAAGGCGGTCTCACAGCGTGGACCCAGGCAAACCTGCCGCTGGTCGCAGCAAAGAAGACCAAGAGCAAAAGCAAAAGCAAGAAATAGGACGACCTGTGCTCCTTATGGAGCTCTCAGCCCATGACGGATAAAACCAGAATCACGTTGTACGGCTCGGATCAGTGCCCATATTGCGTTGCTGCGCGTATGCTTCTGCAGAAGAAGGGCCTTGAGTGGAAGGAAGTTCCTGTAGGCGGCAACTATGAGCTCAGGAAAGAAATGGAAGCGCTCAGCGGTCGCTGGACTGTTCCACAAATATTAATCGACGAGCAGCCGATTGGCGGTTTCGACGAATTGTACGCGCTGGACAAAAGTGGCGAACTCGACAAAATGCTCGGTCTCAGCGACGACACATAACAGAATTAATTCATAGCAGGATCACGACAATGGCAGAAAACGAACAAGCAACTGACAAACAACTGGCAATTCAGAAAATCTACATCAAGGATTTTTCATTCGAGTCGCCCAACACACCCCAGGTTTTCTCACGAACCGACTGGTCACCGAAAACTGACCTGAATCTTCGCAGTTCTCATACGGCGGGTTCGGAAAACAATCACGAAGTAGTGCTGACCATTACCGTCGAGGCGAAAGAAGACGATAAGACCGTTTTTCTCATTGAGCTTCACCAGGCAGGTTTGTTTCATGTCTCGGGTTACAGCGGCGATGAGTTCAAGGCGATTGTCGGCAGCTTTTGCCCGAACATCCTTTACCCCTATGCCCGCGAGTCGATCGCCAGCATGGTTTCGAAGGGCGGTTTTCCCGAGTTTGTTCTGCAACCGATCAATTTTGATGCGCTTTTTGCTCAGGGTATGGCCCAGGCAAAGGCGGAAGCGGAAGCGAACGCGGAATCTGCACCCGGTAACGGCGACGGGAGCACACACTAAGAGCCAACATGTCGTCCGAAAAGTCACCGATTGCGGTTCTTGGCGCTGGTTCCTGGGGAACGGCGCTGGCATTGCAGTTTGCCCGAAGCGGGCGAGAGGTGAGGTTATGGGGCAGGGATCGCTCGCAACTCAGCGACATGTCCACGCAACGCGTGAACAATCGTTACTTGCCGGGCATCGAATTTCCGGACAACCTGCGCGTTGAACCGGACCTTGCACTGTGCCTGAAGGGCGCCAGGGATGTTCTCATTTCCGTGCCGAGTCACGGACTGCGTGAAACCCTGACGAAAATTGCACCACTTCTCGAGGACGACACTCGCGTTTCATGGGCAACCAAGGGCTTCGAGTTATCGACCGGCAAATTGCCGCACCAGGTTGCAATGGAGGTTCTTGGCGGTGACCGCCCGGTTGCGGTTCTGTCCGGGCCTACATTTGCCTCGGAAGTCGGCGAGGGTTTACCCACCGCTATGACCATTGCCGCGAATGACCCGGACTTCGCCGGCGAATTGGCAACCGCTTTGTCCAGCGACAAATTCCGCGCTTATACCTCGGAGGACATGATCGGCGTCGAGGTAGGTGGTGCCGTAAAGAACGTCCTCGCTATTGGCGCCGGTCTGTCTGACGGTCTCGGTTTTGGTGCCAACACCCGCATTGCATTGATCAATCGTGGCCTTGTCGAGATGACCCGACTCGGCGTCGCGCTCGGCGCCAGGCAGGACACCTTCACGGGGCTTGCCGGCATGGGCGACCTCGTGCTGACTTGCACCGACGACCAGTCAAGAAACCGGCGCATGGGCCTGCTGCTGGCGAGCGGTAAGACGGTCGCCGAGGCGCAGGAAGAAATTCAACAAGTCGTCGAAGGTGTGCTGGCCGCCAAAGCGGTCAGGCAGGTCGCGGAAGAAAGGAATGTGGTGATGCCGATTTGCAGCGAAATCTACCGGATTCTTTATGAAGACGTCTCGCCACGGGATGCGGTTAGCGCGTTAATGGGCCGTGCCCTGAAACCCGAGTGAAACCTGCTGCGCCTGGCATATCATTATTGGAGCTGCGAGCTGCCTGCGCTCGTGGCGGGTTCAATACGCCAGCTATCGCTTCGCTGGTAACGCTTCTAATTCTGCCGTTGCTTTCACATTTCTGCTTCAGGCCCCGCCTTCGAAGCCTGCCTGGCGCCACGCTTCGTAAACCACAACAGCGGCGCAGTTCGACAGATTCAGGCTCCGGCTGCCGCCGCGCATCGGCAACCTCAGGCATTGCCCTGGCGGCAAGGAATCGATTACCCCCTGCGGCAATCCCCTTGTTTCGGGGCCAAAGAGAAAAGCGTCGCCATCCCTGAACTCAGGAGCCGCGTAGCTCGTGCCGCCGCGAGTACTCAACGCGAAAACTCGAGGGTTGCCAAGCTTCTCCAGACACACATCGAGCGTCGCGTGCACCTGTACATCCGCAAACTCGCGGTAATCAAGCCCGGCCCGTTTCAGGCGTGGTTCATCGAGTTCAAAACCGAGGGGCTCAACAAGGTTCAGCTTTGTGCCGGTATTGGCACAAAGGCGTATGATGTTGCCGGTGTTCGGTGGGATCTCCGGCTCAAAAAGTATCAGGCTGAACATGACAACCTGCATTTTGCATCAATAGATGTGTAAGATCGCGCGCGGCAAGAATATCGAACCATGGCTCCAGCTTTGAATTCCAAATCAGACCCCCTTCATACAGACTTTTGCGGACTGAAGCTCGACTCCCCCATTATCCTGCTATCCGGATGTGTTGGCTTTGGCGAGGAGTACACGCGCGTCGAAGGTTTTTCCAACCGTGATGTCGGTGCCATTGTATTGAAGGGCACCACGCACGAACCGCGGCTCGGCAATGCACCTCACCGCGTCTACGAAACGCCGATGGGTATGCTGAACGCTATCGGCCTGCAGAATCCGGGCGTCGACAAAGTGGTCGACGAAATCCTTCCGGGTCTCGACTTCACTGAAACCCGATTTATCGCGAATGTCTGCGGCTCAACGATAGAGGACTACGCGGCCGTGACCAGGCGTTTCGATGATTCCCGCATCGATGCGATCGAGATCAATATCTCGTGCCCGAACATTAAAGAGGGCGGCGTCTCGTTCGGCAACGATCCGGATATGTCGGCAAGAGTTGTGGAGGCCTGTCGAAGCCAGACCAGCAAACCAATCATCGCCAAGCTCTCGCCCAACCAGACCGACATCCAGAAAAATGCGCACAGGTGTATTGAAGCTGGCGCGGATGCACTTGCTGTAATCAACACGGTGATGGGGATGGCGATCGATGCTGAAACACGAAGGCCGGTCATCGGCAACGTGCGAGGTGGTTTGTCGGGTCCCGCCATCAAGCCGATTGCTTTGTTGAAAGTACAACAGGTATACGAAATAGCCGGACCCAGGAACATTCCAATCATCGGGCAGGGAGGTATCACGAACGCCACCGATGCAATTGAATTCATCATCGCTGGTGCAACGGCCATCGGTATCGGTACCGCGCTTTTCTACGACCCCCTGGTCTGCACCAGGATCAATGCCGGCCTTGCCGATTATCTCGCACGGCATGAGTTAGGCAGTACATCCGAACTGGTTGGCGCACTTAAAATCTAATCGAGGTCAAGAGCGCGAATTTTCCGCGTCAGGGTATTGCGCCCCCAGCCGAGCAGCCTGGCGGCCTCCTGACGGTGGCCCTTTGCCTTGTTCAACGCGATCCGGATGAGCGTTTTCTCAAACTCGGGTAACGCGGATTCGACGAGTGGCTTCCGGGGGTGGTGTGCGAGCGCCTTCTCTGCCCAGTGACCAAGGCTCTGTGTCCATTCTTCCTGGGCGCCTCTTGCGTTTGCCGTTCCACCCAGATCCTCGGGTACATCAAGCGCGGTGATGACACCGCCCGGCGCTGTGACGGTCAGTCGTCTCGTAGCGTTGACGAGCTGTCGTACATTGCCAGGCCATGCATAACTCTGCAGCATATCCATTGCTTCGCTGTTTACGCTTTTTGCCGGTGCGCCGAGTTCCTGGCCCGCGTCGGCAAGGTAATGATTAAACAGAAGCGGAATATCCTCGCGTCGTTGACGGAGTGGCGGCGTGTTGATGCGCATCACATTGAGGCGATGATAAAGGTCCTCGCGAAATCTCCCTTCACTCACCGCCTTGGCAAGATCCTGGTTCGTGGCGGCGATGACTCGCACATCGACGGTAATGGATGTCTGCCCACCGACACGATAAAACTCGCTTTCCGCGAGGACGCGCAGCAACCTCGTTTGCAGCGCCGGCGACATATCGCCTATCTCATCCAGGAAGAGCGTACCTCCGTCTGCCTGCTCGAAGCGGCCGATGCGGCGCGACTCCGCGCCGGTAAACGCCCCTCGTTCATGGCCGAACAACTCGGATTCGAGCAGCTCCGCGGCAATGGCCGAGGTGTTCAGTGCGACAAATGGCTTTTTCGCGCGCGGGCTATGCTGGTGCAGTGCCCGCGCGACAAGTTCTTTCCCGGTCCCCGATTCACCAGTGATGAGAACCGTCATACTCGAGCGCGCAAGGCGCCCGATCGAACGGAAGACCTCCTGCATGGCCGGCGCCTGCCCGATCAACGACGGAATGCCATCGCCCCGCCCCGGTTTGTCAGATACGGCGTAGCCGCTGTGCCGCGCCGCCTTTTCGACCAGCTCTACGGCCTCGTCAACATCAAAAGGTTTCGGCAGGTACTCGAACGCACCACCCTGATAGGCAGCAACAGCGTTTTCCAGATCGGAGTGCGCGGTGACGACGATAACCGGCAGATCCGGCGACTGCCTGCTGAGCCGATCCAGCAGCGTCAGGCCATCCATTCCCGGCATGCGCACATCGGTGATAAGGACATCCGGCTCATCTGATTCCAGCGCTTCAAGCAGAAGTTCGCCACGTTCAAAACTCCGGGTATCCATATCGGCCTGGCGCAGAGCCTTTTCCAGCACCCAGCGGACCGACTGGTCATCATCAACAACCCAAACGCGAAGTGGTTTATCCACCTTTCGCCTCTCCGGTATCGAGCGGTATGCGCACCTGGAAGATGGTTTTGCCTGGACGGCTTTCAAACTCGATCAGCCCGCCATGCCTGCTGATGAGCTCCTGTGCCGTTGGCAGTCCAAGGCCGGTCCCGTCCGGTCGGCTCGTAACCAGTGGATAAAAGACCGAGTCTTGCAGCCCCGGGGGAATTCCGGGGCCGTCATCCTCAACTTCAATGCTGGCCACCACAGGATAGCGAACGTCGCCAATCGTGAAATTCATAAGGGCGCGGCTGCGCAAGGTAATATGCCCCTGCCCATCGAGAGCCGTTATTGCGTTTTGCACAAGGTTCAGAAACGCCTGCACCATGAGATCACGGTCGAGTTCGATGTCCGGCAAGCCCGGATCATAATCGCGCCGGGTGCGGATGCGCGCGCCGAGCTCCGGTTCTACCAGCCGCATGACGTATTCAAGAAGTTCGTGAATATTCACTGGCTGTTTGTTCGGTGGTCCGCCGGGACCCAACAACGTATCAACCAGCGCCGCAAGTCGATCAGCCTCGCTGATAATGACTTCCGTATATTCCTTCAGCTCAGCACTATCGAGTTGCCGCTCAAGCAACTGCGCTGCGCCGCGCAGACCGCCCAGGGGATTTTTGATTTCATGCGCAAGCTGCCGGATCATCTGTCGTCCGGCGCCGTGCTGAATGAGAAGCGCATTTTCCCGGCTGATCTTCGAGCGTCGCGTGACATCGGCCATTTCGACAAGCAACGCATCATTACAACCGGGGCGTTGTAGCATCGAGACGCGACAGTCAATCAGGCGCTCGCCGGAATGAATTTCAGTGCGCGGCAAGCGCATCTCATTCGCATAAGCGGCGCCGGTCGACAGTACCCGCATCAGGATGTCCCGCATTTCGTCGTCGTCGCCCAGAAGTTGCAGCAACGACTGATGCCTGGCACGGGCCTGGCTAATGCCGAGCAGGTTTTCTGCGGCCGGATTGATGGTCTGAATCAGGAGACTGCTATCGACGATGACGACAGCGGTAGTCAGGTTGTCAAAGACGTATTCGGGCCCGGGTGGCTCTCCGCCGCCCTTCGTTTCTTTTGTGGGTGGGTCCGGCTCGCCTGGCTCTAGCGGGCGATGGAATTCTGCTGCACGTAAAAACGGTTCGGCAGGCTTCGTGTCATCAGTCGACCCGTTGAGTCGATGATCTCCGCCTGGATGTTGTGCACACCGCGATAGACCTCCTCGATCTGGAAGCTGGTGCCAGTCACTATTTGCTCTTTGCCGTCGAAGTACACGCGAATCTTGTCGCCCTGGCGCAGCGCCGGTGTCACCCGAAGTGATACGTTCAGAACGCCTTCTATGTTCCACAGCGTTTCTTCCGGGGCGGGCGCCACAATTTCCAGTGCGTCGTATTTGAACGCTGCGACAGGCTCGCTTGCTTCCTCACGCGGCCCAGCCGCGGGGGCCTGAGGTGCAAACACCCGCCGGCTTGGCTGGCTCTGTTGTGGCAGAAAAATCTGCTCAGCGCCTTCCACCGGGCGGTCTGAAAAATGCACCACGCCGTCTTCGTCCACCCAACGGTATGTCTGCGCCATGACGGCGCTGGCGATGAGAACCGCGGTGATTGCAATAAGTGTACGCATAAGCATCGGTTTAGCATATCAGTGCTGCTTTCTGTTTGACCAGTGACCGGGCAGCAAAGTGCCGCCCGGTTCACATTTTTTCACCCTGAATCGGCCCTTGCGGCCCCCCAGCCAGCCGATTTGCGCACATCCGGGCATCGGTGGCCTTAAAGGCTGTAATACATATCGAATTCAACCGGATGCGTGGTCATGCGAAGACGCGAGACATTTTCTTCCTTGAGTTCGATGTAAGCATCAATCAGATCGTCGCTGAAAACGTCGCCTGCTTTCAGGAATGCACGATCTTCGTTGAGAGCTTCCAGTGCTTCGTCGAGAGAAAACGCCACCAGTTTCAGGTTCTTTTCCTCTTCCGGGGGAAGGTCGTAGAGATCCTTGTCCATCGCGTCACCTGGATGAAGCTTGTTTTGAATGCCATCGAGTCCGGCCAGCATCAGTGCAGAAAACGCCAGGTATGGATTCGCCATAGAATCCGGGAACCTCACTTCAATTCTGCGACCCTTCGGATTGGCGATGTAGGGAATGCGGATCGATGCAGATCGATTACGCGCAGAGTAGGCAAGAATGGTGGGTGCTTCGAAGCCCGGAACCAGTCGTTTGTAGCTGTTGGTTGCCGGATTCGTAAACGCGTTCAATGCTTTCGCGTGCTTGATGACTCCACCGATGTAATAGAGGGCCATATCCGACAGGCCGCCGTAGCCGTCGCCGGAGAAAAGGTTCTCGCCATCTTTAAACAGCGACATATGCACATGCATGCCGTTACCGTTGTCATTCACCAGCGGCTTCGGCATGAAAGTCGCCGTCTTGCCGTAGCCGTGAGCGACGTTGTGAACCACGTATTTAAGGATCTGTACCTCGTCGGCCTTGCGTACCAGGGTGTTGAACAGGGCACCTATTTCGCACTGGCCCGCTGTTGCCACTTCATGGTGATGGACTTCGGTCTCAACGCCCATTTCCTCGAGCGCCAGGCACATCGCCGAGCGAATGTCGTGCAGCGAATCAACTGGCGGTACCGGGAAATAACCCCCTTTGACGGTCGGACGATGGCCGGTATTGCTGTCTTCATAGCTGCGACTGGTGTTCCATGCGCCTTCACTGGAGTCAATCGAGTAGAATGCACCCTGCATCGAGTCGTCCCAGCGAACGTCGTCAAAGACGAAGAACTCGTTTTCCGGCCCGAAGAATGCCTGGTCTGCCACACCGGTCGATCTCAGGTAGGCTTCGGCTCGATCGGCCAGCGACCGCGGACACCGGTCGTATCCCTGCATGGTCGCCGGTTCGACGACATTGCAACGCAGATTGATCGTCGTGTCCTCCGAGAAGATATCCACGACCGCCGAATCAGGATCCGGCATCAGGATCATGTCAGACTCGTTAATCCCTTTCCATCCGGCGATGGACGACCCATCAAACATCTTGCCCTCTTCAAACAGATCCTCATCCACGATTCGTGCGGGTACGGTGACATGCTGCTCCTTGCCTTTGGTATCCGTGAATCGAAAGTCGACGAATTTGGCGTTTTTTTCCTTGATCAGGCCGATCACATCAGCACCACTCATTTCGGTTTCCTCCAGTCTGGGTTGCAAAAATTAAAAAGACGGCCCGAGAAATCCGGCTGCTCAGCCAGTCCCCGGGGCGCCCTTGTTGTATTGGTAAAGTGCATGAACTGTGCCAAGTCGAGAGATGCGATATCTCTCTGATTTTTATAACCTTTTCAGGTTTACCCACAGGCTCTTCTGCACCGGCTTGGTGCGTAGTCAAAATAATGTGCACCACTATAGTGCATTCTGATTTTGGCTGCACTGGTTTGGGGCTTTTGATCCGGCCATCCGCTTCCGGGGCTGGATCCGACTTCAAAAAATGGCGACTGGTCCGGATTGATGCGGTTATACTGCGCGGCTTCCGATCACCCTTCCGAATAACGAGACAGGTTCTCGGTAACGCGATTTCACTGATGGCCAAGGAAAAAACCCCGAATCAGCAGACCTTCCAGGACCTGATCCTGGCGCTGCAGCAATTCTGGGCCGAGCGTGGCTGCGTCATTGCGCAGCCCTATGACATGCCAATGGGTGCCGGCACGTTCCATCCTGCAACGTTCCTGCGTGCTGTCGGCCCGGAGCCCTGGAGCGCGGCCTACGTGCAGCCATCCCGTCGTCCGACCGATGGCCGCTACGGGGACAACCCGTTCCGGCTGCAGCATTACTACCAGTACCAGGTGGTGATCAAGCCGTCGCCGGATGATATCCAGGAAATGTATCTCGACTCGCTTCGCGCTATCGGTATCGACCCGCTGGTACACGATGTTCGTTTTGTTGAGGACAACTGGGAGTCCCCCACGCTCGGTGCCTGGGGTCTCGGCTGGGAAGTCTGGCTCAATGGTATGGAAATAACGCAGTTCACCTATTTCCAGCAGGTCGGCGGGCTCGAGTGTCGGCCGGTCACGGGTGAAATCACTTATGGCCTTGAGCGCCTGGCTATGTATTTACAGGATGTCGAAAGTATTTTCGATATTACCTGGACGGACGGCCCGCTGGGCCGGATTACGTATCGGGATGTGTATCACCAGAACGAAGTAGAGCAGTCGCGGTACAACTTCGAAGAAGCCGACGTGACTGCACTTTTCGCTGCGTTCGACCAGGCAGAAATGGAGAATTTGCGACTGATTGAGGCCGGCCTGCCATTACCGGCTTACGAGCAGATGCTGGCCGCCTCCCATACCTTTAACCTGCTTGATGCCCGTCAGGCGATATCGGTCAGCGAGCGACAGAGATTTATCTTGCGTGTTCGCACCATGGCGCGCGGCGTCGCCGAAGCTTACTACGCAAGCCGTGAAGCGCTCGGTTTTCCGATGGTCGAATCGGTCAGCAAGGCGATTGCGAAATGAATGGCGCCGAAGATTTTCTCGTTGAGATAGGCACAGAGGAATTACCTCCGAAAGCGCTCAGGAAACTAATGGACTCGTTCGCGTCCGGAATTCAGGACGGGCTCGAAAAAGCCCGTCTCGGACACGGCGCGGTCAAAGCCTATGCAAGCCCGCGACGTCTTGCCGTCATGATTTCGGCGCTGGAATCGAGCCAGGAAGATCGAGAGGTTTTGCAGAAAGGCCCGCCCGTTTCCATCGCCTTTGACGCCGAGGGCCGGGCCACGAAGGCCGCTATGGCGTTCGCGAAGAAGTGCGGCGTTGACGTCGCAAGCCTGGGCCGCGAAGAAACTGACGCCGGCGAATGGTTATCGCATCGGGCTATCGAACGTGGTCAGGACGCTGCAAGCCTGCTTCCGGTGATCATCCAGCAAGCGCTCGACGCTCTGCCCATTCCGCGACGCATGCGCTGGGGCGCTCATGAGGAGGAGTTCGTCCGCCCGGTTCATTGGCTCATCATGTTGCACGGGAAATCGGTTATGCCGGGTTCGGTACTTGGTATCGCCGCTTCGAACAAGACTCGCGGTCACCGTTTTCACACGAGAGGCGAGATTGAAATAGATGCTCCAGCCAACTACGCCTCGATCCTTGAGTCATCAGGTTACGTGATTGCGGATTTTTCGGCGCGTCGCGACAAAGTTGCCGGCCTTGTGAAAGAGGCGGCCAAAAAGGCTGGCGGAAAGGCTGTAGGCGATGATGCGTTAATCGACGAGGTGACCGCGTTAACCGAATGGCCGGTATCGGTAACCGGGTCATTCGACAAAGAGTTCCTGTCGCTGCCACGTGAGGTGATTGTTGCGACTCTGACCAATCATCAGCGCTATTTTCCGGTTGCTGACAAAGACGGGGGATTACTGCCGGTCTTTATTACCTTGGCCAACCTTGAGAGTACTGATCCGGAGCGAGTGCGGGACGGCAATGAACGCGTCATTCGACCACGCCTCGCGGATGCAGCCTTTTTCTGGAAGTCCGATCAACAAACGGCCATTGCCGATAGAACTGAAGCGCTAAAGCAGGTCGTTTATCAAAAGGGGCTGGGTACATTGCATGATAAGAGCATGCGTGTTGCCGCGCTTGGCACGCTGCTCGCCGAGCAAGTTGGCGGCGACACTGAAGCGGTGACCCGGGCCGCTGTACTTGCCAAGTGCGATCTGTTGACGGGTATGGTCGGTGAGTTTCCGGAGTTGCAGGGAACCATGGGTGCCTATTATGCCAGGGCAGCGGGAGAGACCGCGGCCGTGGCTGAGGCTATCGGCGAACAGTATTTGCCGCGCTTCGCAGGCGACGATCTGCCAGGATCGATCGAGGGCCGGATTCTTGCGGTTGCCGACAAGCTTGACACCCTGGCCGGCATATTTGTTCTCGGCAAGAAGCCTACCGGCAATCGGGATCCTTTCGGTCTCCGGCGCGCCGCGTTGGGGGTGATTCGAATTCTCATCGAGGGAAATCTGGATATCAGATTTTTCGAGGCGGTGGTAGCGGCCGTCGTGCAGCAGCCGGCGTCGGGAGCGGATCATGGCGCAACACGTGATGCACTGTACGATTTCATCATTGAAAGACTGAAGAGTTATGTCGTCGATGGGAAGCATGGTGTAACAGCGGACATGTTTGAATCGGTGCGCAGCCGACGACCTGCGTCTCTTGCGGATTTTCAGGAGCGCCTGCGCGCCGTTGTGGTTTTTGTTGGACTGGAACAGGCAGTTAGCCTGGCTGCCGCGAACAAACGCACGGCTAATATTCTTCGGCAGGCCGACTACACTGATGAAAATGCAGCCGTCGACGCCGCCTTGTTGCAGGATGATGCCGAGCTTGTGCTGTATCACGCCATGCAATCGGCCAGGAACGACGTCGCTCCATTGATTGAGACAAGAGCCTATTCGGATGCACTGCGGCGACTGGCTGAATTGCGCGCGCCCGTGGATTCTTTCTTCGACGATGTGATGGTAATGGTAGAGAACGCGACATTGAAAAATAATCGACTGGCACTGCTGGCCGAACTGCGTGGCCTTTTTCTGAATGTGGCTGATGTGTCCCGTCTCACGCCGGCACAGGATTGAGTGGTGGCCGGCGGGCTGATCATCCTGGATCGTGATGGTGTCATAAATCGGGATTCAGACGAATTCATCAAATCGCCGGACGAGTGGATTCCGCTGGAGGGCAGCCTTGAAGCGATTGCTGCATTGTCTTCGGCTGGATTCGAGGTCGCGATTGCAAGCAACCAGTCGGGCATAGGCCGGAAATTGATCGATGGTCCCGCGCTCGAGGGTATTCACCGGAAGATGCAACGCATGGTCCGCGAGGCTGGTGGCGACATCGGCAAGATTGTTTTTTGCCCGCATCATCCGGACGACGGTTGCGAGTGCCGCAAGCCGGCTCCCGGGCTGCTCCTGGATCTGTCGCGGCAGTACGGCGTGCCGCTTGGTGGTGTGCCCGTAGTCGGCGACTCGTTGCGGGACATTGAAGCTGCTATCGCGGTGGGCGCGCGTCCGATACTGGTCTTGACAGGCAACGGTCAGAAAACCGCGGAGGCACTGCGTCGTACGGGGGATTCGGTTGAAACTTATGCGAACCTTCGGGAGGCCGCCGACGCCCTGATCGAGGAACGGCGGAGACGTTGATGGTCTGGTTTCGCTCACTACTGTTTCAGATCTATTTTTTCCTCAGTGTATGTGTGGCTGCGCTCACAATATTTCTGTTGTTCTTCCTGCCGTTTTCTGTGCGCTTTTCGATCGCCAGGGGGTGGGGCCAGAGCATGCTGACTGTCGGCAAGTACCTGTGCGGGCTCGAGTACGTTGTCGAGGGACGCGAGAACATACCCGATGTCGCCAGCGTCATCATGATCAAGCACTCCACCGTGTTCGAGACATACGCGCAGTTGGCTATCTTTCCGCCGCAAACCTGGGTTCTGAAACGGGAATTGAAATGGATTCCGTTTTTCGGTTGGGGGCTGGCAGCCATGAAGCCGATCGCTATTAACCGTGGTGCCGGGCATACAGCAGTCAGCCAGGTCATCACACAAGGGAAAGAACGGTTGGCGGAGGGAATTTGGGTGACGATTTTTCCGGAAGGAACACGCGTGCCTTTGGGGCAAACCAAACGCTACGGCGTGAGTGGCGCGGCGCTGGCTCGGGAAGCGCAATGCCCGATTGTCCCTGTGGCGCACAATGCCGGTGACCTGTGGCCACGTCGTGGTCTCAAGAAGGAGCCGGGTCTTATTCGTTTTTGTATCGGCCCGCCTGTGTCGCCAGGCGACCGGCCACCGAAGGAAACCAACCTGATTGTGCAGGATTGGGTCGAGGCGAAAATGCGTGAAATCAGCATCGGTTACGTCGACCGGGAAAAGACCGTTTCCTGAGTTATAACCATCGTCTGACCTGGCCGACATAATGCCGGTACTCTGCGCCGAACGCGCGAGACAGCTTCGCTTCTTCGTAAGGGCAGAAGACAATCTGAATAACCAGAAAGAAGCCTGCGGCAGCCGCGAAAAACGGAATGGTTCCAACCTCGACCGCAACGGCAACAAGCATCATGGTCACACCAAGGTACATCGGGTTTCGGGTATAGCGGTAAACGCCATCGGTAATCAGGCGCATTGTTTTTTCCGTTGGACAGATAGCGACTTCCTGTTCCTTGAATTGCCACCACGCCCACATCATCACCAGGAAGCCGCTGAGACCGATCGTGGCCGCAAGAATTGAAGATGGAAAAAACGGTTGACTACCTAACGGTGTGAACCAGTGCAGCACTGTCGCGAGCAGCAGGAAGAATATCGCGATGCGGGGTGGCCGGTGCTGCAATAATTTTTCGTTCATCAGATTTCTCCTTTACTGAGACGCTCATAGAGTTTCTCCAGCGTCCTTTTGGTGATGTGGATATTGTTCAGAGGAATTTCATTGAACAGCCTGTTCACCAGCTGTTTGTCGCGCAGCAATATTTTTTTGAATGTTGAGTTGCCGCGTGGCGTCAGGTGAACAAGCGAGGACCGTTTGTGCCGCGGGTTGTTGGCGATGACGAGCAGTTTTTTTTCAACAAGCCGATTTACCGTTACCTGGACGTGTTGCCTTGATACATCGTAGCGTTCCGCAATTTCAGGAACGGAGAGTGAGAGATCCGGATACAAAAACTCCATGACCGCACGATCTGTTGCGTTTATGTCCCAGTCCGCCAGGCTTTCATTCGATCGCTGCGCCATAGATCGAAAAAGACGCCGGATAAGCCAGGTAATTTCGTATTTGTCAGTCACCCCGACCACCTCATATGACAACTCAGTTGTCAAAATGCACTTTGACAACTGAGTTGTCAAGTGGTCATTTGATCCGGTCAAGCAACAGCGACGGCCAATCAGCCCAGTGACACTGACTTGTCTATGGGATATGCGCTTTTTTTGAAGGTCCACACACGCCCGCTCCGTACCGGCAATAGCCGGCAGGAATCCGGGTTATGCTTTTGCGGACGGTTTGGGAGTTGGCCGGGGTGCTGATCTAGATATCGAGGTTCGACACCGTCAGGGCGTTTTTTTCAATGAACTCTCTGCGTGGCTCGACATGATCACCCATGAGAGTGGTGAAGATTTCGTCCGCTTTGACTGCATCGTCGATCTTTACCTGCATAAGGCGGCGCGTTTCGGGGTTGACCGTGGTGTCCCACAGTTGGTCCGGGTTCATTTCTCCAAGACCCTTGTAACGCTGAATCGATTGTCCCCGCCTCGCCTCATTCATGAGCCACTCTACCGCCTCTGGAAAGGATTCAACTGGCTGGCGCTTTTCACCACGTTGGATGAATGCATCTTCGCCGAGGAAGTCTTTGAGTTTTCCGGCGAGCGCCATAATGTGCTTGTACTCATTGGTATCGAAGAATTCGCGTGGGAGATAACGCGTCTGGCCAAGTCCGTGATGCACCTTGCGAATGGCGATTCTCACTCCCTCGCCCTCTCCATCTCCCCTGTCGAGCTCGGCGCTATAGGATCCGCCGTTACCGTCCGCTGCGCGGTCGCCATCGATTTTCGGCAGAAGCGCGGATAATGTCGCCGTCCACGCCTCGAGCGCGTCCAGGTCGTCCGACATGTCGTCTGTGACTTCAACGCATGTGGTCAGGGCTTTGAGCACTGCGGGGTCATAGCGATTCGCCAGCCGCGCCGTGATGCCCTCCACGGTCATGTGTTCTTTAACCAGGGCTTCCAGCGCGGCGCCGGATAGTGGCGGCGCTTCTGCGTTGACATACAGTGCGGCGTCCTCAAGCGCGGCGTTCAAAAGATAGGTGTTCAGCTCGGCGTCATCTTTGACATACACCTCCTGTTTGCCCTTCTTGATCTTGTACAGTGGCGGCTGTGCAATGTAGATATGTCCGCGCTCGATCAACGCCGGCATCTGCCGATAGAAGAACGTCAGTAGCAACGTGCGGATATGGGAACCGTCGACGTCGGCGTCCGTCATGATGATGATCCGGTGGTACCTGAGTTTGTCGACGTCGAAGTCGTCTCTGCCTATACCCGTGCCAAGCGCCGTGATTAACGTGCCAACTTCGACTGAAGACAGCATCTTGTCGAAGCGCGCCTTTTCCACATTCAGAATTTTGCCCTTCAGGGGCAGGATAGCCTGGGTGCGCCGGTCTCTGCCTTGCTTGGCCGAGCCTCCTGCTGAGTCGCCCTCCACAAGGAACAGCTCGGAGAGGGCCGGGTCCTTTTCCTGGCAATCGGCCAGCTTGCCGGGCAGGCCGGCAATGTCGAGCGCGCCTTTGCGGCGGGTCATCTCCCGAGCTTTTCTTGCGGCCTCCCTGGCGCGCGCAGCGTCCACAATCTTGGAAATAATGGCCTTGGCTTCCTGCGGTTTCTCAAGCAGAAAGTCCTCGAGTTTGGCCGCCATAGCGGATTCGACGATGCCCTTAATTTCAGATGAAACCAGTTTATCCTTGGTCTGGGACGAAAATTTCGGATCAGGCACCTTGACGGACAATACCGCCGTCAGGCCTTCACGGGCATCGTCCCCGGACGGGGTGAACTTGTCCTTGCGACCCGACATTTCTTTTTCGAGATAGCTGTTGAGCGTCCGCGTAAGGGCGCTCCTGAATCCGGCAAGGTGCGTACCACCATCCCGCTGCGGGATGTTGTTTGTATAGCAATACATGTTTTCCTGGTAGCCGTCGTTCCACTGCAGCGCGGCCTCCACGACGACATCGTCCTTTTCATCCTGAAAGTAGACGATCGTGTTGTGCACCGACGTTTTGTTCTTGTTGAGGTGCTCGACGAAGGCCCTGATACCGCCCTCATATTCGAATACATCCTTTCGCTCGTCCCGCTCATCCGTGAGCTCTATGCGTACGCCGGAATTGAGAAAAGACAGCTCCCTTAAGCGCCGGGCCAGGATATCGTAGTGATATTCGATATTGGTAAAGGTCTCTGCGCTGGGCTTGAAGCGCAGCGTGGTGCCGGTTTTCTCGGTCTTGCCGATCACGGCGAGCGGCGCCTCCGGCTCGCCGTAGCGATATTCCTGCTGGTAAATCTCGCCGTCGCGATGGACGGTCAGCACCAGGTGCTCGGATAGCGCGTTGACCACTGAAACACCAACCCCGTGCAGGCCACCGGATACCTTGTAGGAGTTGTCATCAAACTTACCGCCGGCATGCAAGACCGTCATGATGACCTCAGCCGCCGAGCGGCCCTCTTCCGGGTGCATATCGACCGGAACGCCACGGCCGTCGTCGGAGATCGTGACGGATTCATCGGCATGGATGGTTACCGTAATAACACTGCAATGGCCCGCAAGCGCCTCGTCGATTGAGTTATCAACGACCTCAAAAACCATGTGGTGCAAACCGGTGCCGTCATCGGTATCTCCGATGTACATTCCCGGTCGTTTTCGAACAGCCTCAAGGCCCTTTAAGACCTTGATATTACTGGAAGTATATTCGATGTCAGCGGTCATCAGATGTCCTGTGGAAATAACCGGCGCATTGTACCATTTACCGTCATTCAAAGGGTCCTCGAAACCATTTGAAAAGAGCCTTTTTGACGCCTTTTTTGCCCTGCTGCGGACCGGGGCCGGGTCGACTCAGGTTGCCCTTTCGACCTGACCCTGTTCCACGTGGAACAGGGTCGGCGAAGAGGAGAAAAGTGGCTGTTGCCGATCAAGCGTGGTAGCAATCACCTGGCATCCCAGCCCCTCCACACAACCCATCAACCGCCCGACAGATTCCCTGTCCAGTTCTGCTGCAGGATCGTCGAGAAGCAACAACAACGGTCTTTCAAGATGGGTTTGCACGACTTCTGTCGCCGCCAGGATAAGCGCGCATGCGAGCAACTTCTGCTGCCCCCGCGAAACCAGTTTTCGTGCCTGCCGTTCGTCGTAAACCAACCGCAGGTCGGCCCGCTGCGGACCCGCCTGGGTACTGCCGAGCTGGAGGTCCCGCTCAACCGCCTCGGCCAGCGCCTCCTCAAGACTTTTATCCCCAGACCACCCCTGTTGATATTCAATCCCCAGGGGACTACCCAGTAAAACCTCACCAAATTCTTCAATCGTGGGCCGGCTAATCTCCAGCATACGACGCCGTGCGAGGTCAACAAGACCGCCCAGCTCCGCTAACTCATGATTCCAACCAGACAGGCTCCTCCGGTTTGCACCGCTGCGCAGCGCGGCGTTCCGCTGCTTCAACGCCCTGCGGAACCGCCGCCATTCGTCCAGATACCCATGTTCCACGTGGAACGCCATCCAGTCGATGTACCGCCGGCGGCTTTCCGGCCCCCCCGCAACCAGTTCGTGAACGTCGGGATCAATCACCTGTAGCGGCAGCGCCTCCGCAAGCGCTGCAGCCGAGCTACGCTTCTCCCCATCGGCATGGACCTCGAGACCGCTCCGGCTGTTCCTGACGCCTAACGCAACTTCCCTGGTGCCATTGTGCACCTTGCCAATCACAACAAACTCGTCCGCCCCGTGCCGAATGAGTTCTCTCGTACCGGCGCCACGAAACGAGCGCCCCCGTCCCAGGTACGCCAGCGCCTCCAGGATGCTGGTCTTCCCGGAGGCGTTAGCCCCGTAAATAAGATTATTGCCGCTGCTGAATTCGAGCGCGGCTGACTCGAGGCACCGGAAATCGGTACATTTAAGGCTTAGAAGTGGCAAACGATACTTGGGACCCTACAGGCGCATGGGCATGACGACGTACTTACAGTCATCTTTGCCTGGTTCACGCAGCAGGCAACTTGAATTCCCATCTACCACTGCCAGGGTCACTTCGTCAGATTCGATAGCTCCGAGGGCGTCCAGCAGGTAATTCACATTGAAGCCGATCTCGATCTCTTCACCGGCATACTGAATACCGAGCTCTTCCTCGGCTTCCTCCTGCTCCGGGTTGTGCGCCTGCAGCACCATGTTGTTATCTCGAATAATCAACCTGATACCACGGTATTTTTCGTTCGACAAAATCGCCGTTCTTTGCAGCGCGCTCCTGAACAGCCCGCGATCAGCGCTTAACGCGTTACTGTTATCTTGCGGAATCACCCTCTGATATTCCGGAAACCGCCCATCGATCAACTTCGACGTAAATCGGATCCCGTCGAGCTGAATCCGGATATGGTTTGTTCCGAGTTCAATCGCGAGATTTCCCTCCCCGCTCATCAACCTTTGCAGCTCCAGAACGCCTTTCCGCGGCACAATCACCTGCTGTTCCGGTGCATCCCCGCCTTCGACCTGCACCTCGCACAATGCCAGCCGATGCCCGTCTGTAGCCACTGCACGCAAAACATTCCCGCCGGTCTCCAACAACAAGCCGTTCAGGTAATACCGCACATCTTGCTGCGCCATAGAAAAATGCGTTTTCTCGAGCAGCCGCGCTAAAACCGCCTGCGATACGGAGACACTCTTGCCAGAACTAATATCCTCTATCGTCGGAAATTCTGCGGCCGGCAGCGTCGTTAATGAAAACTTGCTTCTTCCTGACTTGATGCTCAGTTTTTCGCCACTGAGGCTAATTTTTAGTTGCGCGTCCTCTGGTAACGCCCTGCAAATGTCCAGAAGTTTTCGACCTGGAACTGTGACTTCCCCCGGGCTATCGACCTGGACATCCGCGTTTGCCACCAACTCTACCTCAAGGTCCGTTGCCGTTACGGATACCTCACCGTCCTTTGCAACCAACAACACATTTGCCAAGATTGGCATTGTCTGGCGACGCTCTACGACGCCAATTACAGCTTGTAACGGTTTCAAAAGCGCTTCGCGTCCAGCGGTTAACTTCATCAATTCCACCTGTCAATAGTGTTAATAAATCTTGGAAATATATAGTTTATTATTATTATTAAGGCAGTGAAGTCCTGTGGATAACACAAAAAACATCACTAAAATCAATAATTTACGTTCAAAACCAAACACCCTAAAATACGGTATTTCTAACATACACCCTGTGTACTACCTGTGGATAACAATCACAGTCACTATTATCCACCGCTTATCCACATCATCCTGTCAATGTTCTCAACAGGTTTACAAAATCATCATCCAGGCGCTTGTCCGTTTCACGAAGCGCGGCGATCCTCCGGCAGGCATGCAACACCGTTGTGTGGTCTCTACCACCGAAAGCATCACCAATTTCCGGCAAACTGTGATTGGTCAGTTCTTTTGCCAACGCCATCGCAACCTGACGTGGCCTGGCAATTGAACGGGTTCTGCGCTTTGACAGCAAATCCGCGACGCGAAGCTTGAAATAGTCAGCCACCGTTTTTTGAATATTTTCTATCGAGACCAGCCGATCCTGCAACGCCAGCAAATCACGTAACGCCTCTTTAGCAAAATCGAGACTGATCGGACGGCCCGTAAACTTAGAATTCGCGATGACACGCCGCAGCGCACCTTCGAGTTCACGGACATTTGAGCGAATGCGTTTGGCAATAAAAAAGGCGACCTCCTCAGGTAACAGGGTGCCCTCCATAGCGGCCTTGCTCATCAGGATCGCGACAGAAGTTTCCAGTTCTGGTGGCTCAATGGCCACAGTGAGACCCCACCCCATACGGGACTTTAGCCGTTCTTCAAGCCCGTTAACCTCTTTCGGATACCGGTCGCACGTCAGCACAATCTGTTTATGCCCCTCGAGCAACGCATTGAATGTGTGAAAGAACTCCTCCTGAGAGCGTTCTTTTCCGGCAAAAAACTGGATGTCATCAATCAGCAAAGCATCAAGCGAGCGATAAGATCTCTTGAACTCCGAAATCGTGTTGTGTTGCAGGCCCTTCACCATATCGCCGACAAAACGCTCCGAGTGAATATAACTAACCCTCGCTCCAGGACGGTTCTTTAGCATGGCGTTGCCAATTGCCTGCATCAGGTGGGTCTTACCAAGCCCGACACCGCCGTAGATACAAAGCGGGTTATAAGACTTGCCCGGGTTTTCACCAACCTGCGAGGCCGCTGCCTTGGCGAGCTGGTTGCTCTTGCCCTCGACGAAATTCGCGAACGTAAAATCGCTATTGAGACGCGACACGACCGGCGCTTCACTCGATGGCGGGTCCGGGCGAACGGGAGTAATCGACGGCGTGGTTGCAGCCTGTCGAGAGCCGACTTCGAGGACCACCTGACTGCCGCTGCCGGCACCGTCCAGCAATTCCTCGATACGGCCCAGGTAATGCTGGTTGAGCCAGTCAACGACAAAACGGTTCGGCGCCAGGAGCTTCAGAACAGGGCCGTCTTCGACCGCGTGCAAAGGACGAATCCAGGTATTGAACTGCTGCTCGGGCAGTTCGGCCTGGAGGTCGCGAATACAGCGATTCCATACTGTCATTTCGGGCTGCAAGGAGTGTCCCCGGATTACTGCGCTTATCGTTGTCGTTGTTACGAACTGGTGAGACCGGGCAGTCTATACCGGAAGCCCACGTTCTGCCAGACACGAAAAACAGGGCGAAAAAGCCCACCACCGCTGAAATTCGACGCAGTTCGGATACCGCTTATAAGGCCTTATTCTATTGACAGAAATGGGCCCCCCGCGTACCCTTGCCGGCCTTCTTTGGGGTGGGCAGCTCGCCCACCAAGACAAATACCGTCGCATTAACAACGCGCAACCAGTTTAAAGCCAGGTGGCACCCAAATGAAACGAACATTTCAGCCCAGCACTCTGAAGCGGGCCCGCACTCACGGATTCAGAGCACGAATGGCCTCAAAGGCCGGTCGTTTAGTATTAAAGCGTCGTCGCGCCAAAGGTCGGGCGAAGCTGACACCGTAATCGGGTGTCATCTCCGGTCATTCAGGCTCACGGAAAGAAAAGCAACAGCCGGCGCCGCGACCGACAGCCGCTTCAGGCGCCGGGATCGCTTGGCCGACAAGTTATCCTTCAGTCGCGTGTTCACCAGGGCCGGGCGCAGCCGCGATAAAATGTTTACTGTTCTTTATCGGCCAAATGGCACGACCGAGCCTCGATTGGGTCTTGCGATTGGCAAGAAGAACTGTCGTCTTTCAACCGGGCGCAATCGATTGAAGCGTATTACCAGGGAATCATTTCGCCACCACCGGGCTCTGCTTGGCGGCATTGATATTGTCGTTCTGAATCAACCGGCCGCGGCCGCAGCAACCAACAAGGCACTGTTCGACAGCCTGAAAAATCATTGGCAGCAATGCCAGTCAGCGAACGCAAAAACTGCGAGACAGGAATAGATGGACAATCAACGGCTGATCATCTGGTCGACATTCGGCCTCTTGTTGTGGCTGACTTACCAGGCGTGGGTTCAGGACCACGCGCCGGTCCCGGCCACGCAGGCAACTACCAACTCCGAACAGCTGGCTGCCCCGCTCGCCGATGCGCCGGGGCTGCCAGTATTGCCGGCGGAGTCATCCGGGACCCCGCAGCTCGCTGACGCCACACCGTCCAGTGACCTTGCGGCGGCCGATGCGCCCGCAGACCTGGCGCCCATTATTCACGTGCAGACGGATGTGCTGGACATTGATATCAGCACTATTGGTGGCACCTTACAGCGAGCCTCGCTGCTGAAATACCCGGTGCACAAAGACCAGCCGGACGTTCTCATCGAATTGCTGAGTCCAGGCACCGCAGAGCTCGGGATGATTCAAACCGGTCTCAACTCGGCAGGTGATGGACCGAAGGCGAATCACACCGCCCGTTATTCGGCCGAGGCAACTGAATATATTCTAGGCAATAGCGACGAACTGATCGTACCCCTGACCTGGACAGATGGGCAGGGCGTTAGCGTCGAAAAGACCCTCCGCTTTACGCGCGGCAGCTACCGGATCGACATCTCCCAACAGCTCATCAACGACAGCAACGCTAACTGGCGCGGTGCCAGCTATGCTCAAATTCTCAGGCGCTCGCGCGAGGCAGAGCGGACGATGTTCGATGTCGACTCATATTCTTTCGACGGACCGGTCATTTATGATGGCGAGAAGTCTGAAAAGATGCAACGAGACGACCTGTTGTCAGATGGCGCCTATAGCGTTACAGCAGCGAATGGATGGATCGGATCCATACAGCATCATTTTCTCAGCGCCGTGGTTCCACCGCAAAACGAACAGTACGTTTATAACGTGTCTGCGCGAGGTGACAGGTCATTGGCGAGCCTCATTGGCACACCATCGATTATTGTCAGCCCCGGCAGTCAACACACTTTTGAGACCACCGCGTTTGTCGGTCCGAAGTTGCAGGCACAACTCGAAGAGATTGCTGAAAGCCTCAAGCTGACCGTCGACTACGGTTGGTTGACCATTATTTCGCAACCGCTGTTCTGGTTATTGAGCTTCGTCTATTCCTTCGTCGGCAACTGGGGCGTGGCGATTATTTCTGTCACCGTTCTGATCAAGGTTGCGTTTTACAAACTGACCGAAGCCAGCGGTCGGTCGATGGCGAAGATGCGTGAGATTCAGCCGCGCATGAAGTCGCTGCAGGATCGTTATAAGGATGACCGGCAAGCCCTGAGCCAGGCGATGATGGAGCTCTATAAACGGGAGAAGGTGAATCCTGCAGCGGGCTGCCTGCCAATCCTGATTCAGATGCCGTTCTTCCTTGCGTTTTACTGGGCACTCCTCGAAAGCGTTGAAATGCGGCAAGCACCGTTCGTGCTCTGGATCACTGACCTGTCGTCAAAAGATCCCTACTTCATCCTGCCAATTATTATGGGCGCGGCAATGCTGTTCCAGCAGAAGCTGAATCCAACCCCTGGCGATCCGGTGCAGGCGAAAGTCATGCAGATCATGCCGATCATGTTTACGGTGTTCTTTGCGTTCTTCCCGTCCGGGCTCGTGCTTTACTGGGTGACGAACACGCTGTTGTCGATAGCCCAGCAGTGGTACATCAACAAAGTGGTGCATGAAGAGGCGGCTGCGCGGAAAGGTAAAAAGAAAAACAAGGAAAAACAGACGCCCTGATTCACCTGATTGGGTGCCCGCATGAAAAATGCGCCGGATTATATTAACGACACAATCGTTGCCGCTGCGACTCCACCCGGCAAAGGCGGCGTTGGAATTGTTCGCTTGTCCGGTCCTGACGCCGAACAAATAGCGGGCCACATGCTGGCGGCGTTACCAGCACCACGATACGCAACCCATGGTGAGTTTTTCGACGCAGATGGCGTAGCCATCGATTCCGGTATCGCTTTGTGGTTTCCCGGGCCCGCTTCTTTTACGGGAGAGTCCGTACTGGAGCTGCAGGGTCACGGCGGGCCCCTTGTCATGGCAATGCTCGTCGAATCCGCCATCAGGCTGGGAGCCAGGCGGGCAGAGCCTGGCGAGTTTTCACAGCGAGCATTCATGAACGGCAAGCTCGACCTGGTGCAGGCCGAGGCCGTCGCTGACCTTATTGACAGTGGCACAGCGCAGGCGGCAAGAGCCGCTCATCGATCGCTGTCCGGTGCATTTTCAGCAGCAGTCGATGCACTTATGGAGCGCTTGATTCGCTTACGTCTACATGTCGAGGCGGCCATTGATTTTCCGGAAGAGGAAATTGATTTTCTTTCCGACGCAGCGCTTGTCGAGAGAATAGATAATTGTGAGCAGGCATTCGAACAGCTGCAAACAAAAACCGAAGCAGGAAGACTTTTGCGTGACGGTCTGCAGGTCGTCATTATTGGAAAACCAAATGCCGGCAAGTCGAGTCTTCTTAATCTCCTCAGTGGGCAGGATGCCGCGATCGTCACCGAGATAGCGGGAACCACGCGAGATATTTTGCGTGAACAAATCGACATAGATGGCCTCACCGTGGAGCTAATCGATACAGCGGGTTTACGTGAAGATCCGGACGCAATCGAAGCAGAGGGAATACGCCGGGCAAGAAAAGCGCTGGCCACAGCAGACGCTGTCCTCTGGATGCAGGATGCGTCCGAGACCTCGCCGGCCATGGCAGACGAGGCCATACCGGAAAACATCCCGGTCCTGGTCTTAAGAAACAAGATTGATCAGAGTGGTGACGAGCCCGGTGTGGTTACAAAGGAACCGCTGGTTCTTAATGTTTCGGCGAAAACAGGCGCCGGCATCGGTGCGCTCAGAAATACCATTCGCGACATCGCGGGCTATCGCGACCTGGGTGAGGGCGCTTTCACCGCGCGAAAAAGGCACGTTGATGCTTTGCACGATGCTCACGAACATTTTGCCCGTGGTTGCAAAGCGCTCAAGGAAACCCGAGCAGGTGAGTTGTTGGCGGAGGAACTGCGCCTGTCCCAGGAGTGTCTCGGTGCGATTACCGGAGAGTTTTCAAGTGATGATTTGCTTGGCCGGATCTTCTCGGAGTTTTGCATCGGTAAGTAGGCCTGTGCTCAAATGAGCCCAGTCGCAGGCGATTCGGCGCTCGCCGCGGCACTTTGTTGGGGCAAACATCAGGGGAGAACGTCATGGCGCGTTCATTATTCGTTGTTCTGCTGCTTTCGTTGTCAGGAATTGCCCTGGGGCAGGGCAAGGGATTCGATTACAGCTTCATCGAGCTCTCGTACAGCAATGCCGAATACGACAACCAGAATACCGATGGCGACGGGCTGGGTATAGGCGCTTCGTTGGCTGTTTCCAACAACCTGCATATTTTCGGTGGCTACAAGGGCACCGATGTTGGTTCAAGCCTGGATGCCAGTGGCTGGAAAGCGGGTGGCGGAATAAATATGCCGATTTCCAAATTGATGGATGTTGTCGTGCAGGGTTTTTATCAGACAACCAAGATCGGATTGCCTGGTGGTGGTTCTGTTGACAACGACGGCCTGGGTCTTCGCGCTGGCGTGAGAGTGGGTGCCAACCAGTGGGTCGAACTTTTCGGCGGCCTGACTTATGCCGATTTGGACAGCGGCAACGAGACCACTCTCGATGCAGGCTTTCTTTTTAACCTGTCAGATGCATTCGCTGTTGGTGTCAGCGGTGCATGGGATGACGAGTTCTCAATCTGGAGCATCAATGGCCGTCTCTATTTCAATTAGACCCTTTCGCCACTGATTATTTATTGAGCAACTGGAAAGGCCCGCTCTGCGGGCCTTTCCTATGCGCAAAGCAAAAAAAGTATCCAGACAGGCACGTGGTTTTCCGGCAACAAATGTGTTGAAAAACGGAACCTGGCGCACAAATTCGCGCCCCGCTATTTAACAATAGGTGCGTAAAAGCCCAATCTGTGACCCACCGCACTACCTAACCTGTGAAACGATCTAACCTGCGCAGATTGCTGGTATTTATCAGCTATTTCCTGGGCAATTGAAGGAGAACGACATGATGCGTTCTATATTGTTTACAGCACTACTCGCGTTTTCCGCTTCGGCAAGCGCGCAGGGTTTTGATTACAACTATTTTAGCGTTGGATACGAACGCCTTAACCTGGATGACGGCTTTATCGATGTCGATGGCGATGGTTTCGGCCTGAGTGGTTCCTTCGAACTCAACGAAAGTTTCTTCATATTTGGCAGTTACGGGATGGGCGAATTCGAGGAGCAGGGCATTACGGTCGATGTTGATAGTTTGAGCGCCGGCATCGGCTGGCACGCACCGCTGTCAGAACAAATTGATTTCGTCGCAGGACTCTCCTACGAATATGTAGACGTTGGCGCGAGCGGCTTAGGTAGTCAGGACGAAAACGGCTACGGACTCGGTGTAGGCCTGCGTTACCAGGCTTCAGAAGCCATCGAGCTGAATGCCGGAATCAACTACGTTGATCTCGGTGACGGCGACGACACCGGTTTCGGTGTTGGTCTGTTGTACGGCGTCACGGAAAACGTGGACATTGGTTTGACCGCCGACTGGGGTGATGATTCATCAGCCTATGGCATCAACGGCAGGTTCTACTTCGGCGGCTAGCCTAATGTGAACTGTTATGAAAAAGCCCCGCATTGCGGGGCTTTTTTTATTCCTTAAAGCGGTGCCGATTACAGGCCAATTCGGTTCGCATTGGCATCCGATATGCCGATCTTATCCAGCATGAGCTCCCAGCGCGGATCATCTTCCACAGGCTCGAATGCCGTGAATTGCCGTATTTCGACCAGGTCGTCATCTCCGTCCTCGTAGCCCCGCTCGAGCCATGCAAATGCGTTGTCCGCATCACCCATATAGGCGTAAATACTGGCGACCTGAACAGACCGACTGCCGGCGTTCTTAAGCGTTTCGATTGCCTTCAAAACCTCTTCATCCTGCCCGAGATCGTATAGCGGAAATGCCTGTGCCCACACAGAGTTAAGGTCATCGATACCGCGCCATAAATCAAGCGCAAGCTCGGCGTTTCCCATGCCGTAGGCGCGCCAGCCTTCGTAGATATCCGCATAGAGCGAGTCGGCACCTATTTCTCGCATGCGCACAATCATTTCTTCCATGTCATCGAAGCGCTGAAGGGCGAAGTTGACTGCGGCCGTGTTTGCCAGGACCGACATTGCGAGCGGATCAATGCTCAGCGCCTCGAGGTAGATAGATCTTGCTGTTTGAGTCCGGCCAAAGTTACCGTTAAGAACGGCATAGGCATTCAGCACGCTCGCGTTACCAGGCTCGAGCCTGCGTGCCGCGCTGATCAGCCGCACGGCCTCGGCGTAATCGCGATCCCTGTACATTGCGATCCAGCCAATATTCGCCATAGCTCGAGCATTCTCGGGATCGATTTCAAGTGCGCGACTGGCGGCGCTCTTCGCTCGGCCAAATCCGTCGTCCCAGTCCAGATAACCTGACCCGGTCTGATTAGTAATCAGCGTGCTGAGCTCCACCCATGCCTCCGCGTATTCGGGATCGATCGCAAGCGCCTCATTCAAGAGCCGAATGCCTTCTTCATAGGCTTCTCTGGTTCTTGCATTGTCGACTGTCTTTGCTCGCAGATACAGTTCATAAGCGCGTGGATCGGTCACGCGGGAATGCGGCGTTTCGCCGAGTAGCGTAACTTTCAGAACGTTGACTACTGCAGCCGCGATTTCGTCCTGAATTGCAAAGACGTCGGTCAATTTGCGGTCCCAGGTTTCTGACCAGAGGTGATAGCCGTCGGATGCTTTAATTAGTTGCGCAGTAATTCGAATATCATCGCCGGATTTCCTGACGCTTCCCTCGAGCACATGGGCAACATTTAGTTTATTCGCGATTTCCGGAATGCTGACGTCGGCGCCTTTGAAGCTGAAGGCCGACGTTCGCGCGGCAACCTGTAGTTCCGGAATCTTCGCGAGCAGGTTGAGAAGCTCTTCAGACAGGCCGTCGGAAAAATATTCGTTCTCCTGGTCGGCACTCATGTTGACGAAGGGCAAGACAGCAATTGACTGTTCCGCCGGCCCCACAGGTTCGGGCGCCTCTGCGGCCACTGTGTCAATCGTCGCGCTGTCCTCGGGAATCAGTCGATCAGCAACCATGCCGCCTAGCGATAACAACAAAAGAACTATGACAGCCGTATTGAGTTTGCGTGCTGTGTCCGCCGTGATTGACTCGTTGCGTTCAACGTCTTCTTCCTTCCTCAGGCCCTCGGGAGTGATCTCGTAAGCCCAGGAAAAGACCATGACCAGGGGAAAGCCGATTGCGAGCAGGAGAAATACGA
>JAHEFF010000020.1:35268-56592 GCA_024640315.1 Woeseiaceae bacterium | reverse complement strand
TCATGATTTGCCTGAGCGCCGGAAGATGTTCGTCACGGGCCGCGGTAAAGTCTGCTTCTGTTGGCGTGTCATCGCCGCCGGGCAGAACAAATTGCCTGAACGTCGCCTCGATGTCTTCACTAACCTGTGCAAACAATTGCTCGAATGTCAGGCCGGTTTCGTATTCTTCGAGGTAGCGTGTAAGCATTGGCAGCACGTGATAGAGCTGGACCGGCCCATGAGTCAGCGACATCAAACGGTCGAGATCGGGAACGTTGGCCTCAACGAGTTCCACTCCGGCCGCCTCGAGTTTCCGAAATGCTTCCTGAGTAATCCGGTCGACTTCTGCGTCAAGCGAATCGAAGTAGTAGTCCATTGCAATTCCGAGGCGCAGACCCTCAAGTGGCAGTGGTGCAGCCACCATGGGTTCGCCCGTGATCACGTGATCGAACAACGCGATATCGACCATATGCCGTGCGTGCGGCCCGACCTGGTCGAACAACGGGGTGATCGGCACGACTCCTTGATTCGGATAACGATTCAGGGTCGGGCGGTAGCCGTAAATGCCGCAGAGCGCCGCCGGTACACGAACCGATCCCTGGGTGTCTTCCGCGATGCCCAGCGGCGCCATGCCAGAGGCGATCGCCGCTGCCGTTCCGCCGCTACTACCGCCCGGTATTCGCGTCGTATCGTAAGGATTGTGCACGGCGCCAAACGCGTAGTTGTTGCTGGTCCAGCCAAACGACAATTCGTGGATATTCGTTTTACCCATGACGATCGCGCCGGCTGTCTTCAGTCGCTTTACCAATTCCGCGTCGTCAGCAGGGATAAAATTTTCGAGCGCCCGTGTGCCGCCGGTCGTCCGATAGTCCTTTGTGTTGACGCTGTCTTTCACGGGAATGGGTAACCCGTGTAATGCCCCCGGCGCTGCGCCGGACTCCCTGAGCTGGTCGGCTGCCCGCGCCGCTTCCATGACACGATCCGGATCAAGCGTAATCCAGGCATTCAGGTCATTCGCTTGCCGGCAGCGCTGCAGAAGTGCACTCGCGTACGCCTCCGATGTGAGGCTCCCATCCTGCATTGCAGCGATGGCTGCGGTTGCGGATAGATCGGTCAATTCTCTGTTCATCGTCACCCCCGTTTCTTCAACACGGCCGCAGGCCGCCGCTGTCGACGCAACGGCCGCGCTCAGGGCCAGGAATTCTCTTCTGGAAGTACTATTTTTCATTTTGTGCTCCTCCCATTGATTCACGAAGTGTAACCGCGAGTGCTTCCCAGCTCGTCATCGGTAGGTCGCAATGTGTGCCGACACATCGGTAGGCAATCGCCCCGGCGCCCTGCGGTTTCCGCTCAGCCAGTGCGCCCGGCAGGTCCTCTTCAGTCGAAGGTATTGCAAAGACGAGTCGCCGCGGCGCGTACAGTTTGGCGGCACTCGATCGCCAGTTGCCGATCTCCTCACTGTCACCACGAATAATGATTATCTCCGGATGGTGCAGGTATTCTTCCAGCGCGGTAATCATAGTGACGTGGCCGTGCGGGTATTCCGCCATCGCTGCCCAGGCGTTTTGCATGGTTTTTTCAGCGGCATCGAGATAGCGCGTCTCGCCGAGCAGTAATCCGAGGCGTTGCAACGCGAACGCAGCAACGCCGCCACCAGACGGCGTCGCCTCATCTGCAAGCGGCTTCGGTCGATGCATCAGTTTCTCGTGGTCGTCCGCCGTAAAGAAGAAACCACCGTCCTGCTCATCATAGAAGTGATCGAGCAGCAACTCAGCGAGATCGATCGCAAAATTCAGGTAATGAGTGTTCCAGCGTGCCTGTAAAAGCTCGAGGAGGGCATCGAGCAGGAACGCATGATCGTCGAGATATGCCGGGAAACGGGCATCGCCGTCTTTGTAGCTGGCAAGCAAGCGGCCATCCTGCAACAGGTTTGCCTGGATGAATTCAGTGGCTTTTGCGGCCGAATCGACCAGGTCGGATCGTTCCAGTGCATTGCCCGCGATTGCAAATCCACGGATTGCCAGCGCATTCCAGGATGTCAGTTGTTTTTCGTCGCGGGCCGGTGCGATGCGTTTCGATCTTGTCGCAAGGAGTATCGCGCGAGCGTCGTCGATCAAGCCGGTGATGTCGGATTCTGATTTTCCGGCGTCTTGCGCAATTGCCGCGATCGGTTCGCGAACGGTTAGGTGCCAGCTTCCTTCGAAGTTCGGGTCTGCATTCAGGCCAAGGTAGCGGGCGAAAAATTCGTACTGGTCGTCGGCAAGCAGGGCTTTTACCTGGTCCGGCGTCCATACATAGTAAAGGCCCTCTTCACCTTCGGAATCTGCGTCGCGCGTTGAGTAAAAACCGCCGGAAGGCGCCTCCATGTCAGCCAGCATCCAGTCGGCGGTCTCATTCGCCACTCTCGCGAACAACGACTCTCCCGTCGCCAGCGCAGCTTGTGCGTATATTGCGAGTAGCGGGCCGTTGTCGTAGAGCATCTTTTCAAAATGCGGAATCTGCCAGTAACGATCCACGGAATAGCGGCAGAAGCCACCGCCCAGCTGATCGTAGATGCCACCTTCCGCCATCCGTGCAAGTGTCAGCGAGACCATGAACAAGGCTTCAACGTCAGGTTCGGCGCCGTGTGCGCCGATGCGCCAGTGGCGCAGCAGCCGGTCCAGCGTAGTCGGGTGCGGGAATTTCGGTGCGTTACCTATGCCGCCATACTCGCGGTCAAATGCTTGCGCTATTTTCTGCCGTGCGGAGTCCAGTGGCTCACCGGTCAGGTTGTGGTCGCCGGGCGCCGGATCGAGACGGGTGAAAACATCAGCAAGTTGAGCGCCCTGGGTTTTGACTTCCTGGCGTTTTTCCTTGAAGAAAACTGCCGCACGCGTCAGGAGCTCACGGAATGATGGCAGCCCGTGGCGGGCTTCGTTCGGGAAATAGGTTCCGCCGAAGAAAGGCCGCTGGTCCTCCGGGTCGATAAACATTGTCAGAGGCCAGCCACCTGGCCTGTGAGTCAGGAGCTGATGTGCTGTTTGGTAGATCCGGTCGATGTCGGGTCGCTCCTCGCGATCGACCTTGACGTTGATGAACAGCTCATTCATCAGCTCCGCCGTGGCGTCATCCTCGAAAGATTCGTGTGCCATGACATGGCACCAGTGGCAGGCCGAGTAGCCGACGGATAAGAGGATCGGCTTGTCCAGTTCCCGGGCGAGGCGCAGCGCTTCGTCACCCCATGGATACCAGTGGACGGGGTTGTCCGCGTGTTGCAGAAGGTAGGGGCTTGTCTCGTTGGCGAGTCGGTTCGGCTGGTTCATTCCGGCACTATAACGCATCAATTGGGCCGCACCCGTAATCGTGTAAACTTGGCCTCCATGCTGAATTACCCTGAAATCGATCCCATCATTTTTGCCATAGGGCCGCTTGCCGTTCGCTGGTACGGACTGATGTACGTCATTGGCTTCGTCGCTGCCTGGTTTCTCGCCAGCCGGCGCGCCAGGGAAGAATGGTCACCGATCAGGCCCGATCACGTCGATGACCTGATTTTCTATGCCATGCTCGGTGTCATTGTCGGCGGGCGTCTGGGCTATTGCCTGGTGTATGGCTGGGAGATCTGGCTCGACGATCCGCTGTATGTTTTCAAGATTACCCAGGGCGGAATGTCATTTCACGGTGGCCTCGTCGGGGTCATGTTCGCGATGTGGATGTTCGGCAGGCGACTGAGCCTTGGAATGTGGCAAGTAACGGATTTTGTTGCACCTTTGGTACCAATCGGGCTTGGCACAGGCCGCATCGGCAACTTCATCAACGGCGAGTTGTGGGGCAAGGAAACGACGGTACCGTGGAGCTTTAATGTCAACGGCCAGGCGTTGCATCCGTCACAATTATATGAGGCCGCACTGGAAGGGCTGGTGCTGTTCCTGATTCTCTGGATCTACTCCGCCCGACCGCGCCCGCACATGGCGGTATCCGGGATGTTCCTGCTCTGGTACGGCATTTTTCGGTTTTTCATTGAATTTTACCGGGTGCCGGACGAGGGCCTCGACTACCTGTTGCTGGGTTGGGTCACCATGGGACAAATACTCTCGACGCCAATGATCATCGTCGGCATCATGCTCTTATTCCTGGCGAACCGCACAAAACAAGTTGAGGAACTCAAGGCCTGACATGCAACAGTATTTAGAAATGATGCGTCACATTCGTGACAACGGCGCTCGCAAAGAAGACAGGACGGGAACGGGGACACTCAGCGTCTTCGGCCACCAGATGCGTTTCGACCTGAGCAAGGGGTTCCCGATGGTCACGACCAAGAAGCTGCACCTCAGGTCGATCATTCACGAGTTGCTCTGGTTTCTGAGCGGCGATTCGAATATTCGATACCTGCAGGAGAACGGGGTCTCGATCTGGAACGAATGGGCCGATGAAAATGGCGATCTCGGTCCCGTTTACGGTGTTCAGTGGCGAAAGTGGAAGGACGCGGCGGGTAAGACGATCGACCAGATAGAAGATGTCGTCACGCGACTCAAAGAAGATCCGGATTCCCGCAGAATCCTCGTCTGTGCGTGGAACGTGGGGGAGCTGCCAGGCATGGCCTTACCGCCGTGCCATTGCCTGTTTCAGTTCTATGTGGCCGATGGAAGGTTGTCGTGCCAGCTGTATCAACGTAGTGCCGACGTTTTCCTCGGAGTCCCTTTCAACATTGCCTCGTACGCGCTGCTCACGCACATGATGGCGCAACAATCGGATCTCAAAGTCGGCGATTTCGTCTGGACCGGAGGCGACTGCCATCTTTACCTGAATCATCTCGAGCAGGCCGAAGAACAACTGTCGCGAGAACCACTGGCGCCACCGCGCCTTGCAATCAAACGGCGGCCGCCGAGTATCTTTGATTACCAGTTTGAAGATTTCGAAATTCTCAATTACGAGTCTCACCCGCACATCAAAGCCGCCGTCGCAGTCTAATAATGCTCAGGCGACGCAATTCGGCATTACGATTCGGCGCGAAATGCTCATTTATGGCTTATAGACTGCGCTTTCCTGGCGCTTCGTGGCTCGTCTCGCATTCACCTGAGACAATATTGAGGTCGTTCGACTCATGAAGATTTCAATTATCGTTGCCGCAGCGGCGAACAACGTCATCGGCGCTGACGGCGGGTTGCCGTGGTACTTGCCGGAAGATCTGCGGAGATTCAAGAAGATCACGATGGGCAAGCCCATGATCATGGGCCGCGCTACTTTTGAGTCCATCGGGCGCGCGTTGCCGGGCCGCCGCAGCATCGTATTGACGCGTCAGCAGGATTTCGATGCCGAGGGCTGTGACGTTGTCTCAACCATTGATGCCGCGCTGGCATCTGCCGGGAATGCCGACGAAGTGATGATTATTGGCGGCGGAGAAATCTATCGGCAGTTCCTGCCTATGGTCGATCGCATCTACCTCACGCGCGTACAGACCGAGATTAACGGGGATACCTTGTTCCCCGAGCTGGACATGAGTGAGTGGGATGTCGTTGCCGTCGAGGAATACCCGGCCGGTGACGAAAGAGAGATCGGTTTCGATGTTGAGACGCTGGAGAGGATTCGCCGCTGAGGTCGTTCGACCCTCGGTCAGTGAACCGGCGCAAGCCGCGATACTACCAGGTCCACCGCCGCATCAAGGTCGACATCGTCCATCGATTCGGCGCACTCTGTCAGTTCCTCCAGCAGTGTCTGCTGTAATATGCCGCGGCTCTGTGCAACCGCATACGGGATCTCGGCGTGAAACATGATCATCGAATATCGCGGGATGAAACGATTGGGCAGGCGTTTTTCCAAAGCGAATGCGAGGTCCCGTCTAAGGAGGTGCTTCGGTTCGCGTACGGTGTCGCGCATTTCCACGTAGTTCTCGAGCGCCATGTCGGCGATGGCATTCGCATTCTTGATCTGTTCGTTTTCGAAGATTTCGAATATTGCCGCCCAGTCTGCAGCAAAATTCTCCAGCACCTGATCCAGGACAACGCAGTCCTCGAATGTGAGGTTCATTCCCTGGCCATGGAACGGAACCACCGCGTGCGCCGCATCACCTATTAGCAGAACTTTCCCGGCGTCATGCCAGTGTTTACTCCGGACAGTGCCGAGCACACCGGCCGGATTTCGATTCCACGTGCCGATAAGATCATCGATCAGCGGTGCAGCATCCGGAAAATGTTCGTCGAAGAAGGACTCCACCTTATTGTCGGTATCCAGTGAGGCAAAACTGAACTTGCCTTCGACAGGCAGAAATAACGTCAATGTGAAATCGCCGGCCGGATTGGGCAGCGCGATCAGCATGAAGCCACCGCGAGGCCAGATATGCAGAGCGTTCTTATCCATCCGGAAGCCGCCATCGGGGTTACCCGGAATGACCAGCTCCTTGTAGCGGTGCTGAAGCAGGTCTTCGGTACCACCAATGATGTCGGTATCTGCAAAGGCGCGGCGGACGACTGATCCGGCACCGTCGGATGCGATCAGCGGCGTTGCGCGAACATCGTAGTCGCTGCCGTTTTCGAGGTTGCGGACGCTCAGGCTCGATTCTTCGGGATCGTAGGATACCGCCTCCTGGTTGAACCTGATGTTAACGCCGGGTTCGGCCCCGGCAGCCTCAACGAGAATTCGATTCAGATCGGCTCGCGAGACAGAATAGATAACCTCGGTCTCGTCCTGCCCGTAGCGATGGAACTCTGTTGTGCCATCGAGATTGTGAATGCGCCGGCCTTTCATCGGTACCAGCAGGGGTTCGACTTTGTCGAAAACTCCTGCGTGTTTCAGGCCGCGGATGCCTCGCGCAGCCATCGCAAGATTGATCGAGCGGCCACCGACGGCTAATACTTCGCGCGGATCGGGAGCCCGTTCGAGCATGGTGACTTCAATGCCGCGGCGCGCAAGAATGATCGCCAGCAAGGAGCCACACAATCCGGCGCCCAATATAGTGACGTTACTTCTGTTCATTCGCTCCAATGGCCGCCTTCATTCTTACTGAAAGCTCGTAGATGTCCTCGTAACTGTTGTATAGCGGGACCGGAGCGACGCGAATGACGTTGGGTTCACGCCAGTCGCCTGTCACATGCCGTTCCCCCAGTGACTTGAATACGCCTCTTGCATCAACACTGCTATCCGTGATGACCAGTGATAGCTGACACCCGCGCGCGTCCATCGGCGTAATCGTGTCCACCTGTCCCGCAAATCCGTCGTCGAGCAGGTACTTCAGGTATTCGGTTTGCTTCAGGGACTTTGCCCGAAGTGCATCGAATCCTGCCTCTTTGAAGACTTCGAGCGACGCCAGTACCGGGGCCAGCGCAAGAATCGGCGGGTTGCTCAACTGCCAGCGCTCGGCGCCGGGGGCCGGACGGAACTTGCGCGTCATCTCAAAGCGCGTCGACTCTTCGTTTCCCCACCAACCGGTCAGCTGCTCAGTGCCATCGCCATCGAGGTGGCGGGCGTGAACAAATGCGCCGGCCACCGCGCCGGGTCCACTGTTCAGGTACTTGTAAGTGCACCACGCGGCGAAATCGGGTCCCCATTCATGCAAATCCAGCTTCACGTTGCCGACCGCATGTGCGAGGTCCAGACCGATGTTACAGTCCGCTTCTTTGGCGAGCCTGCAAATCGCAGCCATGTCCAGGACCTGACCGGTGTAGTACTGCACGCCGGGTAACAGGAGGAGGGCGATCTCGTCGCCCTGGTTGTGCAGGATTTCCTGCAGATCCTCGTTGTAGAGCAGTTCGTCGTCGCGCGGCTGCCATTCGACGAGGCACTTCGCCGGATCCAGCCCATGGAGCTGAATTTGCGAGGTCACGGCGTAGTAGTCCGATGGAAACGCGGTCGACTCAATAACGATCTTGTTCTTCTTGCCCTGCGGTTTGTAAAAGCTGGCCATCAAAACGTGCAGGTTGACGGTCAGCGTGTTCATTGCGACCACCTCCGCTGTCCCCGCGCCCGTCATCGATGCGAAGCCATCCGCTGCAAGGCGATGATATTGAAGCCAGGGTCGATCTGCCTTGAAGTGCCCTTCGACACCGAGCCGCGCCCAGTCCGACATGACGTCAACAACATACTGCGCGGCGAGTTTCGGCTGCAGTCCGAGCGAATTGCCGCAGACATACACGTTTCGACGTCCGCTGCGGTCCTGCGGGAAATTAAACTGGTCCCGAAATCCGGCCAGCTCGTCGGCCGCGTCCAGGGATTGCGCGAATCGCCGGGTCGCCGCGAAACCCGTCATTCGAAGTCCTGCCGGGTTCGATCAAGCCATTCGAGTGCTGCATCCGCAAGCAGGTCGGCACGTGTTTTGTCATCCAATTGCATTTCCTCGATCATCTTGCCCGGGTGATGTTCTCCCAGCGGGAATGGATAGTCGCTTCCCAACGCGATGCGGTTGGAGCCCATCAAGTCGATCATATACCTGAGCATCGACGGATCGTGGACCAGGGAATCCACGAAAAAACGGCCAATATAATCGCGCGGATTGCGGTCGTTGGCGGTCGCGACAATATCCGGGCGCACATTGAAACCGTGCTCCAGTCTGCCGATGATGCCCGGAAACGCGCCGCCGCCATGGGCAAACGCGACCCTGAGCCCGGGCAGTTTCTCGAAGACGCCGCCAAAAATCATAGTGCAAATCGACAGTGCGGTTTCGGACGGCATGCCAACCAGCCACGGCAGCCAGTAAAGACCCATGCGCTCTCTGCCCAGCATCTGCCACGGGTGAACGAATACAGCGGCACCGAGGTCAGCGGCAGCCTCGAGCACCGGGAAGATTCTCGGGTCATCCAGGTTCCAGCCATTCACATGCGTACCGATCTGAACGCCTGCCATGCCGAGCGACTGCTGGCATCGCTCCAGTTCCCTGATCGACAGGTCCGCGTCCTGCATGGGCAGTGTGCCGAGGCCGACAAAACGCTTGGGGTGTTCGTCGACGATGCCTGCGATATGGTCATTCAGAAGTTTGCCGAGATCCGCGGTATCCGCCGGCCTCGCCCAATAGCTGAACATAACCGGCACGGTCGACAGGACCTGGACGGTCACGTCACACTGATCGCAGTCCGAGAGACGCACGGCAGGATCCCAGCAATCCGACTCGACCTCGCGAAAGAGTTTTCCGTCAAGCATCATCCTCGCGCAGCCGGGACCATGATGCTCAAGTTGAGCGAAACCACCATAGCCGTATCGGTCTTTGAGATCCGGCCAATTCTCCGGAAGGATGTGTGTGTGAATGTCGACCTTCAATTGGCAGGCTTTTCCCTGGTCGGCATCACGGTGCCGCACTGATCGCAGCTGCGGTTTTCCACCGAGTTATAAAAACGCTCGAAGATCGGAGGCAGCTGACCGACGATGTCATCAATGTACAGATATTCTTCGTACAACTTGTGACCGCAGTTCTCGCAAAACCACAGGAAGCCGTCGAGTTCGTCAGGAAGTCGTTTTCGCTCGACGACGAGTCCGACTGTATTCTCAAACCGCTGTGGTGAGTGCGGTACACGGGGCGGCAACAACAGGATGTCGCCCTCGCGAATCGGAATATCGACGCGTACCCCATCCTGCATTGTTTTGAGCAGCATGTCGCCTTCGAGCTGGTAGAAAAACTCGGGGCCTTCGTCGAAGTGATAGTCCGATCGCGAGTTCGGGCCGCCGACAACCATGACGATAAAATCGTTTTCCTCGAATACCTGCTGATTGCAGACGGGAGGTTTGAGCTGGTCCCGGTGATCGTCAATCCACTGTTTGAAATTGAACGCCGTCAGTGACTTCACCAGTACCTCCTCATTGGTTGCCAATTCTCGCTATACATTTCAACTCAATAGCGATAGGCGTCGGCAGTCGGTTCACCTCGACGGTGGTGCGGCACGGACCATCTGCCGAAAAATACTCTGCGTAAATGCGGTTGTACGTGCTGAAGTCCGCATCGATATTGGTCAGGAAAACCGTGATATCGACCAGATCGGACCAGCTGGCACCGGCAGCCTCGAGGACCGTCCTGACGTTGGCAAAGACCGCGTGGCACTGCGCCTCAATGTCATAGACGGATACAGCGCCGTTGTCGTCGAGTTTGACACCGGGGATACCGCCCCCGGCATCACGCGGGCCAATTCCGGACAGGAACAGCAGGTCACCGACCCGTTTGGCGTGAGGATAGGCACCAACCGGATTCGGTGCGTTGTCGGCCCTTATTGTGTCGTTGTCAGCCATTGCACAGAGTTTACCCCGATCAGCGCGGGCATTGGACATCGACAACCTTCGGTTTTTTGTTGAGGCGCACGGCAGTGAGCTGACGGCCCCAGACGCAACCGGTATCAACGGCGATCAACTGGTCATTGACGATCAGCCCAAGGGCGCTCCAGTGGCCGAATACCACGCGCGTGCCACGCCATTTGGCATCCGGTATTTCAAACCACGGGACCAGGCCTTTGCCTGCCTTTCCCGGCGGTCCGCTATGACTGAAGTCAATTCGCTTGTCGTGGCTGATCATTCTCATACGGGTGAGCGCGTTGACGATAAAACGATGCCGCTTCGCTCCGGTGAGCCGGCCGGACCAAAGATCAGGCTTATTGCCGTACATTTTCCGGAGAAAGCTGACGTAGTCTTCAGACCTGAGCGCATTCTCCACTTCTTTAGCTCGTTTGAGCGTTTTCTTCACCGTCCATTGCGGCGGGATGCCCGCATGCACCATGATCGTATTAAGCTTTTTGCTGTAATGTGCCAGCGGTTGCATACGCAGCCAGTGCAGCAGGTCGTCGCAATCGTCCTGGCCGAGAATTTTCCACAGAGAATCGAACCGGGCATTGGAAAATTTGACGTCGTTTGCCAGCGCCAGCAGATGCAGATCGTGATTGCCAAGTACGGTGATGGCAGACTTGCCGAGACTCTTGACGAACCGAAGTGTGCGCCGGGACTTGGGCCCGCGGTTGACGAGATCGCCGGTCAGCCAGAGCCTGTCTTTTTCAGGATCAAAAGAGATTTTGTCCAGCAGGCGGCGCAACGGATCGTAGCAGCCTTGCACGTCGCCAATCGCGTACTGAGTCAAGCGAAATTCCCCCGACTAATGCAGCATTCCAGGCACAGCAAGCGTGAAAGGGGGAATCGGTGCATCGAAATCGAAGCCGTTATCCGCCTGCATTCGGTAGCTGCCCTGCATCGCGCCCACCGGTGTTTCCAGCACTGCGCCGCTCGAGTAACGATAAGTCTCGCCAGGATTCAGTTTGGGTTGTTGCCCGACGACGCCATCGCCCGAGACTTCCTGCACCTTGCCGTTCGCATCTGTAATCAGCCAGTGCCGGCCGAGCAACTGCGCTGGCACACTGCTGAGGTTTTCAATCGTTATTGTGTACGCAAATACGTAGCGGTCGATGTCAGGTTCGGACTGGTGGTCGACGTATTGCGTGGCAACCTGGATTCTGATTTCGTATTTGAGTTCTTCCATTTTGCCTGCCTGTCTGCCCGTGCCTGTGACGCGCGTATTCTACCCCAGGGAACCCCTGATTAATTCATTCACTGCTGCTTAATCGGTTCACGGCTGCGTCGCGTTGTGCAGCTGTAAAACGAGGCGCGACTCGATCGCAATCGCCGCCGCCCTTGGCGAGAGCTGCAACGATGTTTTGGGGCATGCTGGACGCAACCCTTTGATACATAAATTGTTTTTGGCGGGCCAGGTCGGGCTGCCCGAACCTTGGCGTTGGCACAGCTCGACAGGCCGGCGGGTAAGTTGTCACTGGCTCACTGTGTTCTTCGAGCACCCGCTCCCGGCACAATCATGAAATGCTTAAACAGCGCTTCTCTCTACAAGATGATTAGCGAGGGCGACCCATTCTGCGATAGCGACTTGCTCCGGTCGTGAGGCGGGGTCAAGACCGATTGCCTCGATATCTGAGGCTTCCGCCATTCCCTGCAATGCGTTGCGCAGGGTTTTGCGTCGCTTCGAGAACGCGAGTTTTACAGCCGCTTCCAGCACACCCTCGTCACGAATGTCGAATCGGCCTGCTGGCAGCGGACGCATGCGAACGACCGACGATATGACTTTTGGCGGTGGCGAAAATGCCTCAGGAGGCACGTCGAACAGAGGCACTACTTGCATTCGGCACCCCAGCATCACGGTCAGGCGGCCGAAATTCCTGGTGCCCGGCTCGGCGCCCATGCGGTCCACGACTTCTTTTTGCAGCATGAAGTGGGCATCTTCTATGTGATCCCTGAAATTCAACAGATGAAAGAGAAGTGGCGTTGAAATGTTGTATGGCAGGTTGCCGACGACACGAATTTTTTCGCCAAGGCTGGCGAAATCGAAAGTGAGCGCGTCGCCCTCATGGATGACGACGTTCTCACGCGTCCTGAATCGCGAGCGGAGACCGGAAACGAGATCACGATCGAACTCGATCGCATGCAATGTCGTGGCGAGATAAGAAAGTGGTTCGGTAATAGCGGCCTGGCCGGGGCCTATTTCGACGATAATCTCGCCGTCACGCGGTGCTACGGCAGCGACAATTTGCTCGATCGTTTCCGGTGACGTCAGGAAATGCTGACCGAAACGCTTCCTGGCCCGATGAGTCACCGGGCAGCCAGCTTGGCAGCCAGGCCAACTGCCGCCAGCATGCTTCCCGGGTCCGCTGTTCCGAGTCCCGCCAGGTCGAGCGCGGTGCCGTGATCGACGGATGTGCGAATGATTGGCAGGCCGAGGGTTACGTTCACGGCACTGCCAAAGCCTGCGTACTTGATGACGGGCAGGCCCTGATCGTGGTACATCGCCAATACGGCATCGCACTTGCCGGCTGCTGGCGTGAAAGCGGTGTCAGCCGGTAGCGGTCCTGCAACGTCCATACCCTTCGCTGCGCAGGCGTCGATCGCCGGGGCAATGATTTCCTGGTCTTCGGTGCCGAGGTGTCCGCCTTCACCCGCATGCGGATTCAAACCGCACACAATGATTTTCGGCGACCTGATACCAAATTTCGTTTGCAGGTCGTGATGCAATATGTCCAGCACCTGGACGATCCCGCTGGTCGTCAGTGCAGTGGGGACACGACTAAGCGGCATATGTGTCGTCGCCAGCGCGACACGCAGTTCTTCCGCAACAAGCAACATGACGGGTGTCGCTGATTGGGTCAGTTCGGCAAGAAATTCTGTATGACCTGTGAAACGGATACCGGCATCGTTGATGACGCTTTTTTGCAATGGCGCGGTAACGAGCGCCGAAAACTCGCCGCTCAGGCAACCTTCCACTGCACGCTCAAGTCCGTCGAGCAGGCTTTGCGCGTTGGCAGGATCGAGCCGGCCACAAACGGCTTTGTGCGCGAGCGAATGCGGCAGGACCAGCAACTCGCCAGCCTCGACAGATGTGCCGGCAGCATAATTACGGATCGAAACCGACTGACCAAGCAAGGTCGCTCGCTCCGCGAGCATATCCGGGTCGGCAACGACAACGATGTCTTCGGCCCACGGGGACCGAGCGAGGGCGAGGCACAGCTCCGGCCCAATGCCTGCAGGCTCGCCGGCGGTGACAACCAGTGGTTTAGATGCGCGTTTCGACGAAGGCTTCGTCACGAATGCGCCGCGTCCAGAGTTCAGTTTCGCTGTTCATTTTGCCATTGCGGACACGTTGAACACAGTTGCTTTCCTTCAGGTCTTCAGTGTTGTCATAGATGCGACGTTCCAATACCTCGAGAATGTGCCAGCCAAAACGACTGCGGAAGGGTTCGGATATGACACCGATTTCCGCGTTGTTGGCGATTTCTTCGAATTCCGGCACGAATTCACCAGGATTCGTCCAGCCCATCTCGCCGCCGTTGTTCGCCGAGCCGGGATCGTCGGACAGGAGTTTCGCAACCTCACCAAAATCCTCGCCGCCCCCAATGCGCTCGAGAGCATCCTCGAGACGCTGCTTGGCGGTCTCCTCGTCGATGATCTGATCGGGCGTTACGAGAATATGACGAATACGTGTTTGTTCAACTTCGCTTTTCTGATTGACGCCTTGTATTTCGTTGACTTTGACGATGTGGTAGCCGCTCACGGCCCTGATCGGCTCAGACACGTCACCAGCCAGCATTTCGCCGACGATGTCGAAGAAAAGCGTTGGTAATTGATCGCCGGGCCGCCAGCCGAGACTGCCACCCTGCAGCGCTGTTTCACCGTCGGAATGGCGAATCGCCAGTGCATTGAAATCAGCGCCGGCAATCAGCTGTTCGTAAACGTCGTTCGCTTCCGCTTCCGCCTCGGCAAACTGATCGTTGGTCGCAGAAGCGGGTACAGAGATCAGTATGTGCGACAGATTGAAGTTGGAATTTACGACCGCGTTGTCTTCGAGGTCTGCAACGCACTGTTCGATTTCACGTGGTGTTACCGAAATGCGATTGACGACGTCGATGCGTTTCAATTGCTCGAGAATCATTTGTTTTCTCATATCGCGGCGATACTCAGCGTATTCGACGTTATCCTGAGCAAGAATTGTCGGCATGTCTTCGAATTTGAATCCCGCGTTTTCGGCAATTTGGGCGATTGCTGTGTTCAACATCTGGTCAGAAATCTGAATCCCGATTCGCGATGCGCGCTGCATCTGGATTTCTTCGTTGATCAGCCGTTCAAGAACCTGCTCACGGAGAATGTGCGCGGGGGGCAGCTGCATTCCCTGTTCCGTGGCTCGCATGATGATGAGATCCTGCTGCCGGTTGAGCTCGCTCTTCAGAACGACGCCTTCATTGACAATGGCCGCGACGCCGTCGACGAATACGCCGGTTTCCGACAGCTCCTCGGCCAATGGCGCCGTTGTCAGCAGGATCAGCGCAACGGATACTGGTAAGTATTTGAATTTATTCATAAAAAAAGATAGTGCGATGCGCAAGTAACGCCGGACCGGTGATATTAGTTCAGGTCGCTCGAATAACCAAGAATTCCGCGTTCGAGGAGCCTGTCAGCAGCGGTGCCGACGCTGGTCATGCCCTTCAATACCAGTTGCAGACCGATGGATGAGTCCTGAGTTCCGTCGCGCGTGGAAATATGCCGGCGGCCGACCAGCCGAAGACCCCAGCAGCAACTTTCATACTCGAGGCCGTAAAACTGTTCCAACGCCTGGCTGTCGCGAATCGAGAAGTTAAACCTGCCAACGAAATTCCAGCTTTGGGCAAGGGGCCACGACCATGAGATGTCTCCCTGTTCGAGGGAGTCCCGCCTGTAACGATAGGCGACATTGAGAATCTTGTTACTTGCGGGTCGATACTGCAAGCGGGCTTCCGATCGCGTAGTGCCGGTTTGGCTCCATTGGTGCCCGACATCAAAATTAAGATTGTCATAGATCAGGAACCTGAGCTCGGCAATGTAGTCGGACGAATCGGCCGTTGCCATCGCCTGGCCGGGCAGGGTGACACTCTGTTCGCTAAGGTAGAGTGCCTGGCCAACGGTCACTGACATCAGCTCTCGCCCGGAACCGGTCTCCATAATTCGCGACGTAATGCCCACGCTTAGCTGGTCGGTATCAGCGATGCGATCCACACCGAGAAAGCGGTTTTCCCGGTAAAGCTGGACCAGGTTCAGGTCCGGAAGAATCGTGTCAAAGACCGGCAATTGATCCTGTTCCTCGAACGGCACATGGACGTAGAGGAGTCGCGGCTCAATGGTTTGAATCCTGCCTTCTGCGCCGCTCATTAATCGTTCAAAATGCAGGCCCATGTCCACGCTGGCGACAGGCAGTGTTCGGCTCGGCTCGAGATCTTCGCCGGGGAGCCTGTTTTCGAGATCGTACTGAGTGTGGTCAAGTTTGACGGATGGCACGAAGAACCAGCCCGGTTTCACCACCGGCAACTCGACTCCCGGCACGACGTTCAGTCGCCATCCGGTTACACCAATATCGCGATTGAAATTGACGATTTCACCGTTAATCCCGTAATCAAGCCCGAGCGCGCCGCCAGGCCAGAATCCTGACGCCCGGATCTGTGGCAGGCGCTGATAGGGCTCATCAATGGGTGCAATGGCTTCGTCGATCGTCTGGTAGTCCTGGAACAGGCCGATCATCGACCAGTTCTCTCCGTAGTAGTCCACCAGGAGGCTGCGGTTCAGGTGGGTGATACTCGAGATGCTCAGCGATCCGCCCAGATCTTCGAAGTACTGGTTGTCCGATACCTCGGCAAAATCGATGACGTTGCGCCAGCCATTGTCAAACAGGGTCTGGTGGTCGAAGGAGACCAGGTGGCGATTGCTGTTGTATTGGCTGTCGTCAGGCAGGTACTCGACGATAGCCGTGCCTTCGCTTCGCTCGAAAAGGTAACGCCCTTCGGCGCCCATTTGCAGGCCACGTGCTGTTAACAGGCGGGGCGTGAAGGTTGCGTCGTAATTTGGCGCGATATTCCAGTAGTACGGAATACTCAGCTCGTTGCCGCTTCGCCCGGTACTGCCGATCTCGGGTGTCAGGATGCCCGATTTTCTCGCGTCCGTGATCGGAAACGACATGTAGGGCGCCCACAGGATCGGCACCCCCTTGAATCGGAGTTTCAGGTCCCTCGCTGTACCGACGCCGGTTGTGGAATTCAGCTCGATGCTGTCGGCCAGGATGATCCAGTCTTCGGACTCGACAGGGCAGGTCGTATAGCCAACGTCAGCCAGTTGCAAACGACCTTCCTGGTTTATTTCTAGAACGCCGGCGGATCCGCGGGCGTTTCGTTCGCCAAGAAGAAACTCCGCGCCTTCGAAGCGAATGCGTCCCGTTAAATAAGCAAACTCGGCCGAGTTGCTGCTGATCGCCGAGCCGGGGTCTTCATAGCGAACATTGCCGCTGAGCATAAGTGCCTGAGAGAGAGGATCGTACGAGGCGTCGTCTGCACCTGCCAGCCTGTCGCCACGACGAAGCAAGACACCGCCCGACAACGACGCCGACGGATCCTTGCCGAAACTAGCATCGACCTCACCGGCCTGAAATTCGATGACATTGGGATCCCCGGTACCGAAGCGCGTCAGCAAGGATCCGCTCTCCGAACCAGGCGGAATGGGTGCCGGGCACTGCACGCGCTCTTGTGCGTCGGCGGGCGTCAGCGCCAGCAACAGGGTTAAGCCGGTAATGAGAATGGAGAGTCTTAACAAGATTTGCCGTGAACTTCGTTAAAAGCTATTCGGGACAGGATGTTACGAAGAAAAGATGTTATCAGTTATTGCAATTTGTTACCTTCGCATAGTTCGCAGCACCCTTCAACGCGTTACGGGAATAAGAGGTTCCTGCCAGGCATATGAACTCCGATGAAAGGCTAGACCAACTGACGACCTGGGTTCGGCAGTTCGACGGATTTGCCAATGCGGAGCCGACTCCAGCTTCCGGCGACGCGAGCTTCAGGCGATATTTCCGGGTGCATGGCGATGCCACCTGCATCGTGATGGACGCGCCGCCACCACAGGAAGACTGTCACTCGTTTGTCGAAATCGCAGGATTTCTCGAGCAAATGGGGCTGAACAGCCCGCGTATCCTTGAGGCGGACGTCGACCGGGGTTTCCTGCTGTTGAGCGACCTTGGGTCGGTGCAATACCTCGACGAAATCGCGACAGGCACGGGTTCTGCCGACAAATTGTATGCCGGTGCCCTCGATGCGCTGCTCAAGATTCAGGCAAACGGGGTGCAGTACCAGGGCAAGTTGCCGCCTTATGACGAAAAGTTGCTTCGATTCGAGCTTTCCCTGTTTCATGACTGGTTGTGTGAAACCCACCTTGGTATTCAATTTTCAGGAGCGGAAAAAGCAGGGTGGGCCGACTGTTGTAATGCACTCGTGAGCAACGCGCTCGAGCAGCATAAAGTGTTCGTGCATCGCGACTACCACTCCCGCAATCTCATGGTCGCCGGGGAAAACGACCCGGGCATTCTGGATTTTCAGGACGCTGTGGAAGGTCCGCTGACTTATGATCTCGTATCGCTGTTAAAAGACTGCTACGTGAAACGGTCGGCCGGCGAAATCAATCGGCACGTAATGTACTTTTTCGATCGATTACCGAACGGGCATAAAAACGGCCTGCGCGCGGACCAGTTTATAAGAGCTTTTGATCTGATGGGTGCGCAAAGACATTTGAAAGCCGCCGGAATTTTTGCGCGCTTGCTGCATCGCGATGGCAAGAGCGGTTATCTGCAAGATGTGCCGAGAACCCTTAGCTATATCATCGACATCGCGCCGCAATATGACGAATTGGCGTTCCTTGGAAGTCTGATAGCCGAACGTGTTCTCCCCGCGCTCGAAGAGTCCGGCCGATGACTGCGATGATTCTTGCTGCCGGCAGGGGAGAGCGGTTACGTCCGGTGACCGACACCGTGCCCAAGGCGTTGGTTGAAGTCCGCGGTGAAAAACTGCTCGACCGGCACCTCTCAATGCTGGCCAATGCCAACGTGCAAACAGTGGTGATCAACCTGGGCTGGCTGGGCGAACAAATTGTCAATCACGTAGGAACCGGCAAGAAATTCGGCGTCAATGTTGTTTACAGCCCGGAGTACGACAACGTACTGGAAACCGGCGGTGGAATTTGTCGCGCGTTGCCCGTTCTTGGCAGCGAAGCTTTCTGGGTTGTGAATGCGGATATTTATACTGATATGCGCTTGCCGACCGATGAAATGCCCGATGATGCGTTAGTGCAACTAATGCTCGTTCCGAGGCCGGCCCACAAATCGAGAGGAGATTTCGATCTTGTTGACGGCAAAGTCAGAAACGGTGACGAACGACTTTTGACATTTAGCGGTGTCGCGAGGTACCGGCCAGAGTTCTTTGCGGAAGCACCGGGCGGACGCTTTTCCGTTGTACCGATGTTGCGCCAGGCCGCTGACGACGGCCGCATAAGCGGTCGTGTTTTCGAGGGTGCCTGGGAGGATGTGGGCACGCCGGAACGTCTCGCCGACCTCAATAGTCGCTGACGATCTTCTCGCGCTGCAGACGCAGGTGACGCAGCAGGTTCCCTTGCACAATTGACTGAATCTCGTCACGTTCATTTTCGATACCGAGGCTTCTCAGGTTGGTCACCTCGAGATCACTGAATCCGCACGGATTAATTCGCGAAAATGGTTCCAGGTCAACGTCGATGTTGAGTGCCATTCCGTGAAAGCTGGCACCGCGACGAATGCGAAGTCCTACGCTCGCAATCTTCTGCTGCTGAACATAGACACCTGGCGCGTCCTTTCGCGCCAGTGCTTTAACGCCGAACTCCGCGACGAGATCGACGATGCATTGTTCGAGCCCGGTGACCAGGTCCCGAACACCCAGCCCGGCGCGTTTGAGATCGATTAACGGGTAGATCATCAACTGGCCCGGGCCGTGGTAGGTCACCTGTCCGCCGCGATCGACCTGCACAACCGGAATATTGCCTGGTGCAAGCAGGTGTTCGGGGCTGGCATTCAGCCCCAGGGTGAAAACGGGAGGATGTTCGGTGAACCAGATTTCGTCCGGCGTGGTCGCAGACCGCGTGTTGGTGAATTCCTGCATGCTGCGCCAAAGCGGCTCATAATCCTGCCGCCCCAACGAACGAACGACGATCACAGGGCAACCAGAATATCTTCGTGACTGGTGAGCGCGCGGTAAATGTTGTCCAGTTGTTCCTGGCTTTCCGCAGTGATCGTCACCGTCACCGAAACAAAGTTGCCCTTGCTGCTGGCCGATGTGGTGATTGCATCCTCAGAAATGGTCCCGGTGTGACTTTCAATCAGCGCGATCGCCGTCGCGCGAAAGCCTTCGACATCGCGGCCCATCATCTTGATCGGAAACTCACACGGAAATTCTAAAAGCGTTTCGTCTTTGGTGTCACTCATTTACTCGAACCAGAGCTTGACTCCGTCACGGGTCTGTTGCCAGAGAGAGCCGTCGGGATTCGCCTCCAGCGCACGCAGCGGCATATTGATCAATGCATCGCCGTTCAGGCTGACCTGCAGCTCTGCAAGTGGTTGACCCTCGGCGACAGGTGCCACAATGGTTGCCGGCATGTTGAGAATCGATTCGACCTCATCGAAGGTGCCTCGCGGAATCGTGACATAAAGGTCATCAGGCAGGCCCAGCGGTGTCAGTTCTTTTTCGGCCTTCCAGATGCGTGCTTCGGCAACGGTTTCTCCGGCCCGATACAGGAGCCGTGTTTCAAAGAATCGGAAGCCGTAGTTAAGCAACGCCGCACTGCCATCCGTTCTGGCTTTGGCACTCGAGGTGCCAAGCACGACCGAGATGATTCGCATGTCGTCTCTTTTAGCGGCCGACACCAGGCAATATCCGGCATCGTCCGTGAAACCGGTCTTCATGCCGTCGACGCTCGGATCCCGCCACAACAGCGAATTGCGATTCGGCTGTTTGATGTCGTTGTACTCGAAATCTTTGACCGAGTACCAGGCATAGTACTGTGGAAATTCGTTGATAATGGCGCGAGCGAGTGTGGCCATGTCACGTGCCGTCGAGTAATGCTCGTCGTCCGGCAGTCCGGTGGCGTTCTTGAAGTTGCTTGCTGTCATGCCGAGCTGCTCGGCGTACTGATTCATTACCTGTGCGAAAACCGATTCGGTACCCGCCGTGTGTTCGGCGAGCGCGACGCTGGCGTCGTTGCCGGACTGGACAACCATGCCAAGAATCAGGTCTTCGACCTTTACGCGGCTGCCGACCTCGATGAACATCCGTGAACCCTGGGTGCGCCAGGCTTTTTCACTTACCGTGACCATATCGTCCAGTGCAATCTGGCCTTCGTCCAGCGCGCGGAATATGGCGTAGGCCGTCATCAACTTGGTAAGACTGGCTGGCGCCAGCCGCTCGTCGGCCTTTAGAGATGCGAGCTCGGCACCGGTTTTACCGTCAATCAGCAGGTAACTTTTGGCGCCAATGATGGGTGGTTGTGGCGCTGGCATATTCTGCGCATTGGCCGTGGACAGGCTGCACAGGAAAAAGACCAGCGAAATCAAAGAGATTCGTAGTTTCACGGATATTTGCTCAAACGAATTGGAACCCAAGGCGCGTATTGTAGCGCCTGTTGAGCAAAAAGTGAGGTCTGCTGATCAGCGGGGCTTTTTCGGGGTTTTCTTCTCGCGGCCGGGCTCGATGCCAACTGTGATCGTTCTACTGGAGACGCATCATGCGCAAAATCAACAACATTGCTCCTGGTCATTCTTGCCGCTCCCGCTTGATCTCAAGCGCTTGATGAGGACAAAAAAAGCGGTTTGGGCGCTGGAAGAGTCCTGTTGGGTACACGTCAGGACCAACGATATTGTGAATTACCGGGCGCTTTGGGACGAGGACTTCGTTGGCTGGCCGGGATTCAGCCGGCAGCCAATGGGAAAAGACATTATTCATGAATGGATTGCGCCACTCCACGGTAATCCATCTGAAGTATATGACGACAGGTTGTCACAGGAGGCGGTGCGTTCATTTGGAGATGTCGTGGTCGTTCATT